>JAFZUY010000047.1 GCA_017618075.1 Lachnospiraceae bacterium | reverse complement strand
TAAGTGCTTTAATATTCGGCTTTGCTTATTTGTGTTTTAGTGATTTCAGTTCATTATTCAGGTGATTTTATATGATAAAAATATTTTTAATATTATTATCTTATTTGATTGGCTTTTTATCGTTAATTTCCTTTATATTTTATTGGAAACCTGTATTAGGAATTGAGGGGTATGTTTTCTTTGTAATTAGTATTTTTTTATCTTTTATAGGTATTATTTATACATTAATAATTCGCAAGGTGTGTTTTCAAAATCATTTAATTATTGCTTGGATTATTGCGTTTTTATTAAATTTGATAATTAATCTTTTAGATTTACTTATTATTGGTTTGCTTATATTTATACTTGTTTGCTTGGGAAGAGCGCTGGCCCCTTTTGCTTAATGGTGAATAATTATGTATGGTTTTATTAAAGGTACAATAGATTATATTAAAAACAATCAGGTTTGTATTGACACCGGCAATGTCGGTTATCTTGTAAATATCTCTGAGAAAACATATAACGAATTGCTCGGAGAAACCGACGAGATTAAGCTTTATACATATACGTCCGTAAAAGAAGATGACATTTCTTTATACGGATTCTTAACATTGGAAGAACTTGATTTTTATAAATTGTTAATCAGTGTAAATTCAATCGGTCCTAAGCTTGGAATGAGTGTTCTTTCTCATTTTACAATCAGCGAACTGGTTACTTTCATTGTTAACAAAGACGCCAAGGCTATTTCAAAAGCCCCCGGACTTGGAGCAAAATCAGCTGAGAAGATTATTATTGATCTTAAAGATAAAGTATCTTCATTTGCCGTAGATGAGATTGAATACATAAAAGAAGCAGAGGATGACGAGACTGTCAACGAATGTATTGATGCACTTATTTCACTGGGCTTTAAGAAGAAAGATGCACATATTGCGGTAAGAAAGGTAACCGATTACACGGATTTATCCGATTTACTTTCCAAGGCTTTGATGTTTTTTGATAATTAATTAGAGAATATTTTATGAGCAGAACAATAGAAACAAAACTTACAAAAGAAGATGTACTGATTGAAAAAGGCTTAAGACCTGTGAGACTTGATGATTATCTTGGTCAGGAGAAGATTAAGTCTTCTATCGGTATTTCAATTAAGGCTGCAAAATTAAGAAATGAGCCGCTGGATCACATTCTTTTATACGGACCTCCCGGACTTGGCAAGACTACGCTTGCGCAGATTCTGGCTAACGAAATGGGTGTTAATATAAAGATTTCTTCAGGACCTGCTATTGAAAAGCCGGGCGATATTGCTGCGATTCTAAACGGCCTTAAGCCCGGAGATATTCTTTTCATCGATGAAATACACAGACTTAACCGAGTGGTTGAAGAAGTACTTTATTCTGCTATGGAAGATTTCTGTATCGATATTATGATTGGAAAAGGTCCTGCTGCTAAAAGTGTAAGAATGAAGCTTCCTAAATTTACTCTGATAGGTGCTACAACACGTATAGGCATGCTTACGGCGCCTCTTCGTGACAGATTCGGTGAAATTCACAAGCTTGAATATTATTCGATAGACGAGCTTTCAAGAATTGTGATGAAATCCGCCAACAGACTCGATACTTCTTTGGATATCGAATCTGCTTCGGAGCTTGCAAGAAGATCGAGAGGTACCCCTCGAATCGCCAACAGACTTTTAAAGAGAGTAAGAGACTACGCGCTTGTTGCTAACGAAGGTATCATTTCAAAGCAGATAACAGACGAGTGTCTGGATATGCTTGATATTGATAAATACGGTCTTGACGCTACCGACAGAAAATACCTTGAAATGATAATTGAACGTTTTAAAGGCGGACCTGTAGGTGTAGAAACACTGGCTGCTTCTTTGTCAGAAGAAACCGAAACAATTGAGGATGTTTACGAGCCTTATCTGTTACAGCTTGGATTTATTCAGAGGACCCCTAAAGGTAGAGTCGCATCCGACCTTTCTTATGCACATCTTGGGCTTGAAAAGGATTAATTATTTTTGTATACTTTTATTTGATTTAAAATATAAACGGGGTATGTTTAAATGACCGGCAAAAGCGAAATTGAAGTAATTATTGGTGGCAAGGTTTATTATATTTCCGGATATGAATCCGAGGAATATTTACAGAAGGTTGCATCTTACATAAATTCCAAAATAAGTGATTTTGAAGGCGAAGATGCATATAAAAGACTGAACAGTCAGTATCAGAATCTTCTTTTGCTTTTAAACATGGCTGATGACTATTTCAAAGCCAAAGCAAGAATTGATTTGCTTGAAGAAGAGCTCAGTTCGAAAGATAACGATTTATGCAATATCAAGCACGAACTTATTTCAACGCAGATAAAGCTAGATAATGCAAAGACCGAAATCATATCGAAGGATAACATGATAGCAAGACTTGAAGGCGATTGGAATAAATAAAAATAAAACCGTATGATTTTTCATGCGGTTTTTTCATGTCTTTTATGAGGTTGAAATGGTAGAATTACTTTCTCCCGCAGGTGAATACAGTTCGTTCTTAGGTGCGATAAATGCAGGCGCAGATGCTGTATATCTGGCAGGCAATATGTATGGCGCCAGGGCAAGTGCGGTCAATTTTTCGAATGAAGAGCTCATAAAAGCAATTCGTTACGCGCATTTGTTTAACAGAAAAGTATTTTTAACCGTTAACACGCTTACAAAGAATAATGAACTTGAAAACTTAAAAGATTTTTTAAATCCTTTGTATCAGAGTGGTCTTGATGCGGTTATTGTTCAGGATATAGGTGTTTTTAAATACATAAAAGAAACATTTAAAGATCTTGATATTCATGTTTCCACACAGGCTGTTGTTACGAGTAAATACGGAGCTGAGTTTTATAAAAAGCTTGGAGCTGCACGTGTTGTGCTTGCCAGAGAATTAACTTTGCCTGAAGTAAAAGAAATTACTTCAACCGGAATCGAAACTGAATGCTTTATTCACGGAGCAATGTGTTATTCTTATTCCGGCATGTGTCTTTTCTCATCTTTTTTAGGGGGTAATTCCGGTAACAGGGGAAGATGCAAGGGTCCATGCAGACAGCCTTATGTGCTGGATAACAAAGAAGCATATTTATTAAGCCTTGCGGATATGAATACTGTTGAAATAATCGACAGACTTATTAATGCCGGTATTTATTCGTTCAAGATTGAAGGAAGGCTTAAAAGTCCTTCATACGCTGCAGGGGTTACTGCTATTTATCGAAAATATATCGATTTCTGTCTTGAAAATCCCGGTAAAGAACTAATTATAAGCGAGGAAGATAAGAATATTCTTAAAACGCTTTATTCAAGAACCTCTACAGGCACAGGATATTATGACAGAGTATCTTCCCGTAAAATGGTTACAATTGAAAAAGGTGCTTATGCCAAAGTTGATGATGTTCTTGAGAAAAAGATAATCGAAAAATATATCGATACGCCTTTAAAACAAAAAATTAATTTTGAATTCAAAGCAGTTCCCGGTGTTAATGCCGTATTAAAAGTTAATACTTTTGTAAACGGAAAAGAATATAAGGCTGAAACTGTTTCGGAAGAAATAATCGATACAGCTCAAAAGGCTCCGTCATCCAAAGAAGATATCTTAAAACAGCTTAAAAAGCTCGGTAATACCGATTTTGAATTGGGAAATGCAGAAATTACAGTGGATAATTCTTTTGTTCCCTCATCGCTTGTTAATAAGCTTAGAAGAGAAGTGGTTGAACTGCTTGAAATTGAAATTTATAATTCAGACTTTACCGGAAGAAGTGAATTTACTCGTGATTCTCTTGAATTATTGAAACCGGAAGATAATTCTGAGTATACATGTACAGAAAGCTTTTGTATTGATAACAGAGAGTCAGACAATAAAAAATCTGATAAAAGAGCATTTGTTAAAACAATTGATCAGTTTAAATTTGTTTTAAATAATTCTTTTTATGATTCGGCTGTGATTAACAAAGATATAATTAATAATCCTGAATCAAAAGAATTAATCAAAGACAGCAATAAACCTTTATATCTTGAGCTTCCTCCTGTTTTAAGATCTTTGAATCAGTCTGAATTTGAAGATCTGATTGAATACGCATCAGGTAACGAAAAGATTAAAGGCGTTTATGCCAATCAGTATGATGCATATGAACTTCTAAAAGAAAAAAGTTTCAAAAAAGAAATCTGTTCAAATGCAAACATTTACAGTTACAACAATATGAGTGCTTCTATAAATTTAAAGATATTTGATGAGATTACGGCACCCCTTGAATTAAACCTTTATGATATTCCTGAAATTAATACCGGTTTTAGCTTTATGATGTACGGAAGGGCACCTTTAATGCATACCGCAAACTGTGTTTTAAAGACTACAGGCAAATGCAGGAAAGGTTCTCCTGATAAAGAAAACTTTGTGACTATCAAAGACAGACTCGGAATTGATTTTAAAGTTTATACACAATGCGACGATTCACTTTGCTTTAATACAATTTACAATTCTAAACCGACTTCTTTGCATAAGTATTTTAAACGCCTTGAAGACAGAAAAGTAAAATCATATATTTTCTCTTTTACGGACGAAAATACATCTGAAATTGAAAAGATTACTAACTTCTTTACGAATATATTTAACGGCATTAATACAGAGCCTCCGTATGATTTTACGGCCTATCACATGAAGAACGGTATTTTATAGATATCTTCCAATTAAGTACGTTTTATTGTATAATTTTATGGTTAAGAATCATTTATTTAAAGGTATATTTTAGGACGTTTTATGAACTTCTCTGATTATATTTATGTCGATGATTACTGCTTTTCAAACTTCGACGAAATAAAAGAGAATATGGAAAAAAGAAAGAAGATTATTACAGATCCGTTTTTTGTAATAATCTTAAATGAATATACTTCAAAACTCGAATTCTGCGACTGGATGTTTATGCTTCAGAGACACTATAAAAACAATCCTCCGCTTGTTGTCGGACTGGCTAAGGATTATGATTCGGCAGAAGAACTTACATGCCATATGATAGAGAACTGCCTTATTAAGGTAAAGAATCTTGATTATATAGCATATCTTGCATCCCTTCCCGAAATTGAAGAAGGTACCCAACTTCCGAAAATGTTAAAGATTTCCGGAGGAAAGATGTATGCTTAAAGTTCTTGCTATTATCGGAATAGTACTCGGAGCATTACTTGTTCTGGCACTGATTATATTAAATATCTTTCTGTTTGTACCTTTCAGATATAAAATCGGCGGATCGAATAAGGATAAGCTTTATTTCTATTTTCTGATGACATTTTTCCTATCATTCTTCAGAATCAGGGTTTATTACAAAGAAATGATGGGCTGGATGTCACTGAGAATATTCGGAATCAAAATCTTTGATAAAGAAATTCCGGAACTGATTGAATTTGTTCAGAAACTCTCTGAAAAGCTTTCGAAGAAAGACAAAAAGTCTAAAACGGAAACTACCGAAGCGGCCAAAACCGATGAAGAAAACCTCGAACAGGATACAATTCCCGAGACCGATACAGAAGAATATACCATTACTGAGGAAGAAGTCGAAGCATTCCTAAATGAGCCTGATGAAATAGACGAAATGAATGCTTTTGAAAAAAACATAACATTTCTGTCTTCCATAAAAGATTTTATTTTAAACATCAGGAAAAAGTGGTATAATTTTAAGAGGTTTGTAAATGAAAAAATAGACCAGTGGAACAAGACCAAGAAATACATCAAGTATTACTGGAAAGTTCTTAATCATCCTTCCGTAAAACCTACGCTTAAACTGTTCTGGGATTTAATGCTTAAGTTCATGAAACATATATGGCCCAGAAAGTGGAGACTTAAGATTAAGTACGGCGATGAAGATCCTTATCTTACCGGCAAAGTACACGGTTACATATGCATGGCTAGAGGATTGTTTGGAAGAGAAATTGATTTTACTCCCGTCTGGGATGAAGATGTATTTGAATTTGACGGATACGTAAGTGGAAGAGTACAGTTAATCGTTTTTTTAGGATTTGCATTTAAGGTATTTGCAAACAAACATTTAAGAAAACTGGTTATACTGATTTTAAAAGGAGGAAAACTTCGTGGCAGAAAATAATTTTGACGGCTTGATTAATTCTTTGATGGAAGGAATGGACGGATTTTTATCAACAAAAACCGTTGTCGGAGATCCTACCAAAGTCGGAGATACAATTATAGTTCCCCTTGTGGATGTTTCCTTCGGTGTCGGCGCAGGTGCTGCCAAAGGCGATAAGAAAAACGGTGGAATGGGTGCTTTATCAGGAAAGATGACTCCTTCCGCAGTTCTTGTTATTTCCAACGGACATACAAGACTTGTTAATATAAAGAACCAGGATTCTGTTACCAAGTTAATCGATCTCGTTCCCGATATTCTTGACCGTATTGCTGTTAAGAAGAATAAGGACGGAGTTACAGACGAGAATGCGATTGAGACTGCATTCCCTAAGGAAGACGAAGAATAATATATGGATAATTTCATCTCAATACTTCGCGATTCAAATTCTCTTCCCGAACTCGAGGAATTAAAAGTTCAACTTTACAGAGAAAATGTTCGAATCAAAACCGATAAGGCTGATCTTGAGGAATTGAGAGAATCGGTTTTTAAAGAAAAAGTAGAACTTCAAGAATCCATGGCCAGACTCGAGGAAGGCCGCAGGCAGTTCGAAAAGGAAGCCGATGAAATAAATGCACTTATAGAAACATCCAGAAAAAATCTTGAAGAAGATATTAATGACTACAATATCAGAAAAGGTTTACTCGAGGATGAAATCAGGAAACTGGATGAAGACAGGCTTAAATTAAACCGCGAAAAAGCAGAATTTCAAAATTTAAAAAATCGCAGCAATTCTTTAAGAAAAGTACCGCAATTGGAATACCGACAGGGAATTTTCTTTAAGGGTATAACCGACGAGAAGGCTCTTAAAAAGAGATATAAAGATCTCGTCAAGGTTTTTCATCCGGACACAGACTCCGGAGATACTTATACATTGCAGAATATTACCAGAGAATATGAGACATTGCTGCACGATATACAGATGAAAGCATAAAAGCAGGAGAGTAAATTTCCTGCTTTTTCTTTTATGAGCCAGACACACCTCGTGAGTCTGGTGTATAAAAAAAGTGCCTGCCCAATCGGACAAGCACGAATAATCATTAGTAACAATTACGCTCTTTCAACCAAGCCTGACTTTAAACATCTTGTGCAAACATGCATGGTCTTTGTGGTACCGTTTACCTTACACTTAACTGTTCTGATATTGGAATTCCAAATATGATTTGAACGTCTGTGTGAATGGCTTACGTTGTTACCAAAATGAACGCCTTTATCACAAATATCGCATTTAGCCATTTTTAACACCTCCTTAAACTGACAAAAAGGATAAGGAGAATGCTTCTCCACAATCCACAACGTTAGTATTATACCCAAATAAATTTAAAAAGGCAACTATAAATTGAAAAAATTGTAAATTTTATTAACATTATGTGAATATTGTTTATTTTTTTGAATACTGGTAATATAATGTGTAGCAGTGTGTTAAAAAACGAGGAGGGGACTATATGAAAGGAACTCTTGATACGCATTTAGGTAACGTTTCCATTAACAACAATGTCATAGCCGAATATGCAGGTAATGTAGCATTGGAATGCTACGGTGTAGCAGGCATGGCACAGATAAATGTTGCCGAGGGTGTTGCCAGCATCCTTAAAAGAGACAGCATGTCAAAGGGTATTTCTGTTTCTCTTGACAATAATAAACTTACTATCAATCTTCATATCATCGTAGCTTTCGGTGTTTCGATCACAGCCGTAGCAAATAACGTAATGAGTGAAGTTAAATACAATGTTGAACAGTTCGCCGGTTTGGATGTTGAAAAAGTCAACGTCTTCATCGAAGGCGTCAGCGTTGTTGAATAAGGAGGATTATCGTGTCTAAGAATACGATCGATTCAAAAATGCTTGCCAGAATGTTCATGGCTGGCGCATGTAATCTTGAAAAACACAAAGATTATATAAATGAGCTCAATGTCTTCCCCGTTCCCGACGGCGATACAGGTACAAACATGACAATGACGATCATGTCGGCTTATAAAGAGCTTAACAATCTTGAAGATCCCGATATGAAAGCAACATGTAAAGCTATCTCTTCAGGTTCTTTAAGAGGTGCAAGAGGTAACAGCGGTGTTATTTTATCACAGCTTATCAGAGGTTTTACAAAGATTGCTTGCGAAGAAAAAGAGCTTGATATCAATATTATTACAGATGCCTGCAAAAACTCGGTAGCCACAGCTTACAAGGCTGTTATGAAGCCCAAGGAAGGTACAATTCTTACCGTAGCTTCAGGAGTTTATGATAAGGCGGAAGAATTAAGAAAGAACGGCGAAACCGATTTAACTGTATTTCTTGAAACAGTTATAGCTTACGCCGATGAAGTTTTATTAAAAACTCCCGATCTTTTACCCGTACTTAAGCAGGCCGGCGTAGTAGATTCCGGCGGACAGGGTCTGATGGAATTTTTACACGGTGCACTTGATTTGTTTGAAGGAAAAGATGTTGAGACCAATATCGCTTCCCAGAAAGCAGCCGGTAAAGCTGAAAAGAAAGAAGCTTCGGACAGTATTGCAAACGAACTTAAATACAATTACAGTACTGATTTTATAATTCTTTTAAACAAACCCTTTAATGCAAAGACAGAGCAGGATCTTAATAATTTCCTCGAAGCTCTTTGCGGAAACATAAGCATTACTCCTTCGGACGGTAACATTAAGGTTCACTGTCATACCAACGATCCCGGTTTAATCGTTCAGAGAGCTTTAAAGCAAGGTATATTAACCGATATTAAGATTGAAAACTTAAAGCTTGAAAATAAAGAGAGCGATTCTGAAGAAGTTAAGACAGAAAATATCGTAAAAGAAGAAGCTAAGCCCGAGATAAAAGAAGAAGCAAAGGAATACGGATTTATTGCTGTTTCTGTCGGTGACGGAATGAGCGAAATCTTTAAGTCCATAGGTGCCGATTATATCATCGAAGGCGGCCAGACAATGAACCCTTCGACGGAAGATGTTTTAAATGCAATTGAGAAGGTCAATGCCAAGCATGTATTCATTTTCCCTAACAATAAGAACATCATTTTAGCCGCAAACCAGGCAAGAGATTTAACGGAAGACAAAGAAGTAATCGTAATTCCTACAAAGACTGTTCCTCAGGGAATTGCAGCTTTGATTAATTACTTACCTGATTCTTCTGTTGAAGAAAATACAGAAAACATGACCGAAGGCGCCAATAACGTTAAAACAGGTCAGGTTACATATGCGGTAAGAGATACGGAAATTGATGATAAGGTAATCCAGAAAGACGATTACATGGGTATCGGCGATAAGGGTATTTTATCAGTCGGTTCCGACAGAGATTCCGTTACCAAGGAAATGATTGCCGAAATGGTAGACGAAGACACCTGCGTTATTACCGTTTATGTAGGTTCCGATGTTGCAGAAGCAGATTATGAACAATTAAAATCCGATCTGGAAGAGCTTTACGAAGATGTAGAAGTTGAAATCCAGATAGGCGGACAGCCGATATATTATTACATCGTATCAGTAGAGTAATTCAATGAATTTAAACGATTTAAAGAATGTATCAATCAAAGAATTAAAAGGGGTAGGCGATAAAAACGCCGCCCTTTTTGCGCGTTTAGGGATAGAATCCGTATACGATCTGATTTCTTATTTTCCGAGAACGTATAAGAAAATGCCGCCTCTTTCAAAGGTAAATGAACTAAAAGAAGGAGAACTCTGTGCGGTCAGACTTACTGTAGACGATGATTTTTATTTTAAGAAAACTGCCAATAATGCGGTTACAACAGTTTCCGGATATGATGCAACCGGAAAAGTATCCATGATTTTTTTCAGAGTCACATATCTTAGAAACCTTCTGAAAAAAGGCAGCGAATGGGTATTTTTAGGTGTTGTTAAAAGAAAAGGCAGACATTATGCCTTTGAAATGCCTGAAATTCATAAAATATCCGAATACATTGAAAGTTTAAAAAATCTCCAGCCGGTTTATCCTCTGACGAAAGGCATTAATTCAAAGACTATTTCAAAATATGTTAATTCATCAATAGAGCATTATTCGCCTTTTAATGATTCTTTAAGTGAAAAGATAACAGAAGAATTTAATTTCCCGACATTATCAAGAGCTCTGGCTGATATTCATTTTCCTGTTGATTCCGAAGATTACATTAATGCAAGAAACAGACTTGCGTTTGAAGAGTTTTATGATTTCTTCATTGAATTAAACGAAATCAAAAAAGCTTACAATCGTTTAAAATCCAGTTATGTATTCATAGAGACTGCCGAATATGCGCGTTTTAAAACGCAGATTCCGTTTGAATTAACCAAAGGGCAGAATGAAGCTTTAAATGATATTTTAGAAGATTTAACGGGCGGATACGTAATGAACAGACTCGTTCAGGGTGACGTAGGCTGCGGTAAGACAATTATTGCATTCCTTTCATGCGTATTATGTGCTTCAAACGGATATCAGAGTGCTTTTATGGCTCCGACGGAAGTTCTGGCAGCACAGCATTTTACGAAATTCAAAGAATTTAATGAGAGATATTCATTAAATCTCAATATAGCTTTTTTATCAGGCTCAACGACAGCCGCTCAAAGAAAAGATATATTAAGCGGACTTTCCGACGGAAGCATTAATCTAGTTGTCGGAACTCATGCTTTAATTGAAGATAAAATTGAATTCGAAGATCTTGCACTTGTAATAACAGACGAACAGCACAGATTCGGTGTTTTGCAGAGAGAAACCTTAAACGAAAAAGGCAATACGCCTCATGTATTAAGCCTTTCCGCAACACCTATCCCCAGAACTTTGGCTTCGGTTTATTATACAGGCCTTCAGGTTTCGGTTATTAAAGACAAGCCTTCAAACAGAATTCCTATTAAAACAGGTTTAAGAACTGCAAACGACAGACTGGACGGATTAAGATTCTTATATACAAAGGTTAAAGCGGGACAGCAGGCAATAATTGTCTGTCCGATGATTGAAGAAAACGAAGATACAAATCTTTCAAATGTTACCGATTACGCTAAGTTCCTAAAAGATTTAATGCCAAAGGATGTTAGAATAGGTATTCTTCACGGCAGAATGAAAAACAACGAAAAGAACCGCGTAATGCAGTATTTCGCAAACGGAGATATAGATATACTTGTTTCAACGACTGTAATAGAAGTAGGTATCGATGTTCCTAATGCAACCGTTATTCTGATTGAAAATGCCGAAAGATTCGGTCTTGCGACACTCCATCAGTTAAGAGGCCGAGTAGGGCGAGGTAAACTTGAATCCTTCTGTATACTCATAAACGGCTCCGGCAAAGAAGAAGAGAACGAGAGATTAAATGTAATGCTTGAATCGGACGACGGCTTTTATATCGCCGACGAGGATTTAAGATTAAGAGGTCCCGGAGATTTGACCGGTGTCAGACAAAGCGGCGATGTAAGATTTAAGATAGCCGATATTTACAGAGACAGAGATTTGTTTTTTAAAGCAAAGAAATACGCTGACGAATTATATTAAAAAGGGTTCTTTTATGAGAAACCCTTTTTTTATAAATTTTATGAACCTTTTTTAATTACACGACATTATATAAGTGAAAGCTTTCAAGAAACTGCGAGAGGTACAAAATGACCAAAAATGATTTGGAAAAACTGATTTATACATACGGCAAAGATATTTATCAGTTTTGTTATCACTTAACAGGGTGTCGTGATGATGCAGACGATCTGTACCAGGAAACTCTTTACAAAGCTTTTGAATTAAGAAAAAAGATTAAAGATCCGAATGATGAATCTTCCCTGAAAAACACAAGGAATTACTGTCTGGGAATTGCTGCGAGACTTTATAAAAATATTTATCGTAAAAAAATCAGACATGCGGAAGAATCACTGGATGATGAACAATTTGATTATAATACGCAATTTGCGTCTGATTCAAACACAGAGGAACTGGCAGAAAAAGATGAGATTAATTTGTTTTTAAGGAATTGCATTCATTCACTGCCCCTTAAACAAAGAAATGTTATTTATCTCTTTTATTTTGCTGATATGTCTGTTAAAGAAATAAGTTCCTTACTAAAAATACCCGAAGGAACTGTTAAAAGCAGACTGAATACTGCAAAAAATGCTTTAAAGATCAGACTGGAGGAAAAAGGTTATGAGTAAAGAAGATGAAATGATTCGCGAAGCTTTGAAATCAGACGTTTCTGCTTCAGATGAATTAAACAATAAAATTCTTAAAAACGTTAGTAAGAAAAAAACCAATATTGTTGTTTTAAGAGCCGCAACCATAGCTGCTTCGTTTCTTGTAGTACTTCTTGGTACCGGCATTATCGCAAATGCTGCTACGGATAACGGTATTATCAGATATTTAAGAGGTGTAATCGACAGCAGATATTTTGTATTCGATAACGGAAGCGATACTCAGGTTTATACAATCGAAGTTGACGGTGAAAATGTGGATTGTATTGAATATACCGAAGATGATGTTATTTTTTACAGACCTGCAAATGAGGGTGAGACAGAATATTCTTTGTATTTAAAAGTTAAAGGTAGTGACGGAACCAATCATTTTATTAATTTATCAGCATGTGTTGATGAAGGTGAAACTACAAAAGAACTTTATTATGCAATACGCGGTGGATTTTTATGGCAGATTACAGAATACCAGGGTCCCGTTGAAAAAGCACAGATACTTGAAGCATTAAAAGCAGCGGCAGATGAAGCAGATATCGATGCAGTCAAAAATGCCTTAACTGATGTAGCTTACGATTATGAAAATAACAGAAGAATATTTAGTATTGACTGGCCCGGCTGGGTTTACAATTCCGAGCAGAGAATAATCGTTTATGAAGATATTACCGATTTGCCTGTTGGAGACTGCGCCATTATAGTTAATACCGTAGACGACGATTTAAGTTTTATCTACGAAATTCATATAAATGAAAATGATTATTATATTGACATGGAGTGCGGAAACTTGTATTCCGACGAATATTATCAAGAAGTGAGCGAAAAGAATTTACCCATATATGATTTAAGATAATATTCGATATTTGGATAAATCCGGGGCAGAAAATCCAGCCCCGGATTTTTTATTTGATTTTATTACAAAATACATGATGTGGTTAATCGCCTTAAAATCCACCATATCGTGTATTTTCTTCTTTTATTTGAATATCTTTTATGATATAATTTGAGAGAATGCGAACATATGTGCGTTTTGAACGCAATTCAATATATGGAGAAAGAAATGGCACCTAAAAAAGAAGTTTATGATTCAAGTTCGATTATGGTCCTTGAAGGCCTTGAACCCGTCAGGGAAAGACCGGGAATGTACATCGGTTCGACATCTACCAAGGGACTTAATCATCTTGTATACGAAATAATGGATAACTCGGTCGACGAGCATATGGCAGGTTATTGCGATACAATAACCGTTACTTTGAATGCTGACGGTTCTGCGACTGTATCGGATAACGGACGTGGTATCCCTGTTGACAGACACGAAAAAGGTATAACAGCAGAAAGAATTGTACTTACCACGCTTCATGCGGGCGGTAAGTTTAACAATGACGTATATAAAAATGCCGGCGGTCTGCACGGTGTCGGAAGTTCCGTTGTTAATGCTTTGTCTAAAAGATTTGATATTACAGTAAAAAGAGACGGATGTATTTACAAGGATGCTTATGAATTCGGCAAACCTGTAATGGAACTTGAAGACGGACTTTTACCCGTATGCGGCAAAACCAGAGAAACGGGTACGAGCATTACTTTTATGCCGGACGATACTATTTTTGAAAAAACATATTTCAGATCCGAGGACATTAAATCCAGAATTCATGAGACTGCATATTTAAACCCCGGACTTACGATTGTATTCGAAGATAAACGCGACGTAAAAGAAAAAATCGTTTATCACGAAGAGGAAGGAATTAAAGGCTTCGTAAAAGATTTAAATGATGAAAAGGATGCTTTGCATGACGTAATATGTCTTCACGGTCAGAGCGAGCATGTAATAGTTGACTGTGCATTCCAGTATGTAGATGAGTTCCATGAAAACGTACTCGGCTTTTGTAACAATATTTACAACGCTGAAGGCGGTACGCATGTTACAGGCTTTAAGACAATATTCACGCAGATTATAAATAACTATGCTAGATCGCTTGGTATCTTAAAAGACAAAGATCCTAACTTTACCGGTGCCGAAGTCAGAAACGGTCTTGTATGCGTGCTTTCAATCAAACATCCCGAACCCAGATTTGAAGGTCAGACAAAGACTAAGCTTGACAACCAGGATGCAGCAAAAGCTGTTTCCAAGGTTATAAATGATGAAGCACAGCTTTTCTTTGACAGAAATCTTGAAACCTTAAAGACAATTATCGGATGTGCGGAAAAGGCTGCAAAGATAAGAAAGGCCGAAGAAAAAGCCAAGACAAATATGCTCACAAAACAGAAGTTTTCCTTTGATTCAAACGGAAAGCTTGCTAACTGTGAGTCAAAAGAAGCCGAAAAATGCGAAATATTTATAGTCGAAGGTGATTCGGCAGGTGGTTCCGCAAAGACTGCCAGAAACAGAAAATACCAGGCAATTCTTCCTATCAGAGGTAAAATCCTTAACGTTGAAAAGGCAAGTATGGATAAAATTCTTGCAAATGCAGAAATAAAGACCATGATTAATGCCTTTGGCTGCGGTTTTTCCGAAGGTTTCGGCAATGATTTCGATATTTCGAAGTTAAGATATGACAAGATTATTATTATGGCAGATGCCGATGTCGACGGTGCTCATATCAGTACGCTTTTGCTGACATTATTCTACAGATTTATGCCCGAGCTTATTTTTGAAGGACATGTTTATATCGCAATGCCGCCTCTTTACAAGGCAATTCCTTCTAAGGGCGAAGAAGAGTATCTGTATGATGATGCAGCTCTTGCAGCATACAGAAAGAAACATAAAGGTCCTTTTACTCTTCAAAGATACAAAGGCTTGGGTGAAATGGATGCAGAGCAGCTCTGGGAAACCACTCTTGATCCGGAGAGAAGAAATTTAAGACAGGTACAGATTGAAGATGCTTCTATGGCTTCTAAACTGACCGAACTCTTGATGGGCAATGACGTAGGCATCAGAAGAGATTATATTTACAAGCATGCAAATGAAGCTGAGCTTGATGTTTAATTTGAAGTTAATACAGTCAGAACTGTAAATAATAGTTATAAATCATTTAAGGAATTTAAATTAATATGGCCGGAAAAATTATAAAAAGTGAATATTCCGAAGTAATGAGCAAATCCTTTGTGGATTATGCGATGAGTGTTATTACCGCAAGAGCACTTCCCGATGTAAGAGACGGTTTAAAACCCGTTCAGAGAAGAGTTCTTTATGATATGCATGAACTCGGTATCAAACACGACAAGCCTTACAGAAAATCCGCAAGAATTGTCGGAGATACAATGGGTAAATATCATCCTCACGGCGATTCTTCGATTTATGAGTCCTTGGTTGTAATGACTCAGGAATTTAAGAAAGGCTTAGCATTGGTAGACGGTCACGGTAACTTCGGAAATATAGAAGGTGATTCCGCCGCTGCAATGCGTTATACGGAAGCAAGACTTCAAAAGATCACCGAAGAAGCATTTCTTGCGGATCTTGACAAGGATATCGTTGATTTCGTACCCAATTTCGATGAAACGGAAAAAGAACCGAGTGTTTTGCCGGTTAAATTCCCGAATATCCTTGTAAACGGTTCCGAAGGTATTGCTGTTGGTATGGTTACAAGCATACCTCCTCATAATTTAGGTGAAGTAATCGATGCGACACTTGCATTTTTAAACGATCCTTATATGACAACAAAGGATCTTATGAAATATGTCAAAGGACCGGATTTTCCTACAGGCGGTATCGTAATAAACGAAGACGAGCTTTTAAATATTTATGAAACAGGTGTAGGCAAGATTAAGGTCCGCGGAAAAGTCGAAGTAGAAAAAGGCAAGAACGGTAAGACAAATCTGGTGATTACCGAGATTCCTTATCCGATGATTGGCGCTAATATCGCGAAGTTTTTATCCGATATCGCAGCGCTCTATGAATCTAAGAAAGCCCTTGATATCGTTGATATTTCCAATCAGAGTTCAAAAGAAGGCATTCGAATCGTAATCGAACTTAAGAGAGATACCGATATCGAAAACTTCAAGAACATGCTTTACAAGAAAACCAAACTTGAAGATACATTCGGCGTAAATATGCTTGCAATTTCCAAAGGCAAGCCGGAAACAATGTCTTTAAGAGATATAATTGCCGACTGTGTTGAGTTTTCTTATGAATTTAACAACAGAAAATACACTAATCTATTAGCCAAAGAAGAAGAAAAGCGCGAAATCCAGGAAGGTCTTATTCGTGCATGCAACGTAATTGACCTTATTATTGAGATTTTACGAGGTTCAAAAGACCGTGCAATGGCTAAGAAATGCCTTGTAGAAGGTATTACTGACGGCATTCATTTTAAGAGCAAAGAATCAAAGATTATGGCCATGCAGCTTATGTTTACGGAAAAGCAGGCCAACGCTATTCTTGAGATGAGACTGTATAAGCTTATAGGTCTTGAACTTGATGCACTCGTAAAAGAACACGAGCAGACCATGGCTAATATCTTCAGATACGAGGATATTCTAGAAAGAAAGAGTTCCATGACTCAGGTTATTGCCGAGGAATTAAAAGAACTCAAAAAGCAGTACGCAGTTCCGAGAAGAACCGTTATAACTAACGAAGGCGAAGCCGTATACGAAGAAAAGAAGATGGAAGAGATGGACGTTTACGTTCTTATGGACAGATTCGGATATGTTAAAGCTGTCGATCTTCCTACATACGAAAGAAACCTCGAGTCTATAAAAGAAGAAAGCAAATTTGCCGTACTCTGCAAGAATACAGGTAAAGTTTGTCTCTTCAGTGATAACGGTATGCTTTATACCGCCAAAGTTTCCGATATACCGCTTGGAAAGATCAGAGATAAGGGTATTCCTATCGATAATATTACAACCTACACGTCTAATGATTCATCGATACTTCTTTTATGCTCACAGTCCGATTTAAATCTTTTCAGACTGATATTTGTATCTAAGATGAGTTATATGAAGATTGTGGACGGCGGAGAATTCGATGTAACAAGAAAGACCATACAGGCCACAAAACTTATGGACGGTGACAGAATCTGCTCAGTAAGCATTTATAACGAGCAGAAGAATATTATTCTTGTTTCAAACGACGGATATTTCCTCAAATTCCCGATGGAACAGATTCCCGAAAAGAAGAAGATGGCTGTCGGTGTAAGAGGCATGAAGTTAAACGACGACGCTTTAATCGACAAAGTATTCTTCACAGGTAATGCAATAGAATCTGTTATCCATTATAATGAGACTGACATTCCTTCAGGAAAGATTAAGCTTGCCAACCGTGACGGCAAAGGAAATAAGTTGAGGCTTTAATATGAGAGTAATTGCAGGTACTGCCAGAAGTATTATTTTAATAACGCCTAAGGGTTTTGATACAAGGCCTACAACAGATAAATACAAAGAGACATTATTTAACTGCCTGCAGTCCTATGTAGGCAACTGTGTTTTCGTTGATTTATTTGCCGGTTCCGGCGCTATCGGTATCGAAGCTTTAAGCAGAGGTGCGGCAAAAGCATATTTTTGTGACAATTCCAAGGAAGCAATTAACTGTATTAAAGAAAATTTAAGCAAAACAAAGCTTGCGGATAAAGCTGTCGTTTACAAAGAAGATGTTTCTTTCTTCGTAAAAAACAGGATAAAAGAATTACCCGATATTATCTTTTTAGATCCTCCTTTTAAGCTTCATCTCGAAAAAGATATCATTCCTTTGCTTGTGTCTTCAGAATTAATTGGCGAAGAAACGATAATTGTAGTAGAATGCGATTATGATTCAAACTTTGATTTTCTGGATGATTTAAATCTTGAAATATTTAAAGAAAAAGAATATAAAACAAACAAACATGTTTTTATTTGTAAGAAATAGAAAGGCAGTAAAATGAGCAGAGCAATCATCTATCCCGGCAGTTTCGATCCTGTAACTTACGGCCATATCGATATTATCAAAAGAGCTTCAAAAAATTATGATACCGTATATGTTTCCGTTTTGGACAATAATAAAAAAAGTCCCTTGTTTACAGTTGAAGAACGTGTTAAAATGTTAAAAGATGTGACTAAAGATTATGACAATGTCATAATAGACACATTCAGGGGACTTCTAATTGATTATGCCAGAGAAAAAGACGTTCACGTTGTTTTAAGAGGTTTAAGAGCTCTCACGGACTTCGAATACGAGCTTCACATGGCTCAGACAAATTATCTGATTTCCGGCGGATGGCTTGAAACTGTTTTTCTTTCGACAGATTTGGAATATTCATATCTTTCTTCAACAACAGTAAGAGAGATTGCAAGTTTCCATGGTGACGTTTCTAAATTCGTACCTGAATGCGTGGCTGAAAGTTTGTATAAAAAATTTGGATATTAAGAGGATAATTCAATGGCAGCTGAAAAAGATAATGTTGATGTTCAGAGACTGGAACGCAAGATTTCAGAAATCGAAAAAATTCTTGAAGAAAGCAAGCCTTCCAAATTAAAAAAAGGAATGATTCTTGTTGAAATCGATCTTATTTTTGAGAAGCTCGAAGAACTCAAATCGATGATTCCCGATCAGATTAAGCTTGCTAACAACGTTCTTTCAAAGAGAGAAAAGCTTTTAAAGAGCGCGGAAGCTTTTGCTCATGATAAGATTGACAAAGCTAACGCAAAAGCTTACGAAATCGAGCAGGAAGCTATGGAAAAAGCTGCTGAGACAGAAGAAATGCTTCAGAATAAGCTTTCCGAAAACGAAATTATGCTTGAAGCTCAGAAGCAGGCAGATGCTCTCGTAGAAGAAGCTCAGGTTCTTTCACAGAGAAGCGTTGATGAAGCTGAAGATTACAAAGAAGACATTATTAAGAGCATGAACTTCTATATGGATGATGTTCTTGTAGATATGCAGAAAGCCATCGAAGAAGTAATGCTTAAGAACAATAAAACATTTGAAGATGCACAGGCAAGACTTGATGCTTTGTATCAGAAGATAGAAGATAACAGAGCTGAGATTGCTCCTTTACTTGAAGAAAATGTTCCGGAACCTACCAATCAGATTAAACCGGAGCCTGAATACGTTCCCGAAGAAGAGGAATATGAAGACGGCGAGCCTGTTGATGAAGACGATTTCTAAAATAAATGGCCTCTTAAACTAAGAGGTCATTTTTAATGCGTATAGGAGATTTTATGTTTTCAAACCACAAAGGTGAATTCAAATACCTGAAAAAACAGCCTGTAAGAATAGGCCTTTTAACTCTTTTATTACTTGCAATGTGTGCAGGTGTTTTTATGATTGGTTATATCAATAAAGGTGATGTAAAGAACGTATTTACGATAATAGCTGTTCTCGGCCTTTTGCCCGTTGCAAAGCTTATCGTTTCTTTTATCATGTATATGCGTGCAGAAAAGTATTCCTGCAGTGTGGAACTTAAAAATGAGATAGAAACAATCGCAGATAATAAGGATTTCTGCCTTGGCTATGATTTTTATCTTACAAGCTATAAGGTGAATTTCCCGCTTCTTTCCGTATTCGTATATGACGGCTCTATTCTTTGCCTGTCAGGTGACGGAAAGATGGATGCAAAAGAATGCAGGGAGCATATTGAAAAATATCTTGCCAACAATTCAATTAACGGCTTTAAGGTCTATATTCTTGAAAATAAGGAAAAGTATTTTGACAGATTAAAAAGTGTAGCTTCAGATTATGTAAAATCCGAAGCAGATCTGTCCGCATATGCTTTGATTAAGAGTATTTCTTTATAATTTATGAAAGAATTTATAATCAACAAAACAAACGAAAACCAAAGACTGGATAAATATCTTAAAAGAATTCTTCCCGCATCATCCAATTCTTTTTTATACAAAATGCTTCGAAAGAAAAATATCGAGCTTAACGGCAAGAGAGCAAAGGGTGATGAAATTCTTAAATCCGGCGATTCAATAAAAATCTTCTTTTCTGATGATACATTCTTAAAAATGTCTGAATCCGTAAAAGAAGATATCAGTATTTTCCTTGATGCTTACAAAAACATAAAAAACGTCGAAATTATCTTCGAGCATGAAGATTTTATGATTGTAAATAAGCCCGAAGGTGTTTTGACGCAAAAAGATAAAAGCAGCATTCCTTCATTAAACGAATGGTGCATCGGATATCTTTTGTCCAAAAACTTTATAGATGAAAAGTCCCTAAAAGAATTCAAGCCCTCTGTATTAAACAGACTCGACAGAAATACAAGAGGCCTGGTTATATTCGGAAAGACCCTCGCAGGCTCACAGAGGCTCTCTGAGCTTATCAAAAAGCGCGATTTAAAGAAATATTACTTCGCCAAAACCGAAGGCGGCTGCGATTTAAACGGTCTTTACAAGGCTTATTTAAGCAAGGATGAGAAGAGTAATAAAGTCACAATATATGATGATATTAAGAATATACCCAAAGATATTAAATATTCTCCGATATCAACAAAGATAAACGTTCTTAAATCCGAAATAGACTTTTCACTCCTTGAAATAGAACTTATAACAGGTAAAAGCCATCAGATAAGGGCTCATTTATCATATCTTGGATTTCCTCTTTTAGGAGATAAGAAGTACGGCGGTAAAACTGATAAAAGCAATAATTATCAGGATCTTATTGCCTACAAACTCGTATTTCCCAAATTCGATGAAAACGATGCCTGGAATTCTTTAAGCAAAAAAATAATCAAAATAAATGTTGACAATTAATTTAGCGTCCGTTATACTTTGTTACAATAGTTTGGTAATTTGGTAATTGGTTAGCAATTTAAAGCGCTAAAGTAAACGAGGATAAAAAATGAACTTATCATTATTACATACGCCCGACGGAGTAAGAGATTTTTATGGAGCCGAGCTTGATTTAAAAAACTACATAATGAATAAATTTGAAAAGAATATAAAGCTTTACGGTTATGATGAAATTCAGACGCCGACTCTTGAGTTCTTGAATGTATTTCTTGATGACGAAGATGTAGCTTTCGAATCAAAGACTTTCAGATTTATCGACAGAGACGGTAGCACACTTGTTTTAAGACCCGACTATACACCCGGTGTTGCAAGATGTGCTGTAAAGTACTTTTCCGACGAAAACAAGCCTTTAAGATTCTTTTATAAGGGAAATGCTTTCTCAAACAAAGGCGAATACGAAGGCAAGGCAATCGAAGTTACCCAGATGGGCATTGAACTTTTAAAAGACGATACCGTCCTGGGTGATGCCGAAGTAATTGAACTTGTTATAAAAAACCTTCTTTCAATCGGACTTGAAGAATTCAAAATTTGCGTCAACACCAAGGAAAGCAATACTGACAGACTGGATAAGATGTTAAAGCTTTTGGACAGCATGGGTTATTCGGAATATGTAACATACGATCCCGATATCGATTCAAACTTCAAGTATTATACAGGAATGCTGTTTAAGGTATATACATACGGCGTAGGCGACTCAATCTGTAAGGGCGGTAGATACAATTCACTCCTTGAAAAATACGGAGACGCAGCACCCGCTGTAGGATGTGTATTCCTTGTAGACAATATCTTACAGAGCATGAAGAAGCAGAAGATTTCAACAGATATCGATGCTAAAAAAGTTTCATTTGTAGTATACGAAGAAGGCAAGGAAATCGAAGCAATCAAAAAAGCAAACGAATTAAGAGACAAAAATATTAAATGTATAACCGTTGCAAAGAATCTTTTTGATGATGAATTAAAAGAAATGTGTGATACAAACGGTTATGAAATTATTACCTGCTAAACGGAGATTTTTATGAACGACAGATATTTGACAATTGCACTTTGCAAAGGCCGGGTTGCAAACCAGACAATGGAGCTTCTCGAAAAGCTTGGCATTAAGTGTGATGAAATAAAAGACAAGTCCACGAGAAAACTTATTTTTACGGACGAAAAGAATAAGCTTAAATTCTTCCTCGCAAAAGGACCCGATGTTCCCACATATGTGGAATACGGAGCTGCCGATTTAGGCGTTGTGGGAAGCGATATAATAGATGAAGAGCAAAGGAGAGTAACCGAGCTTCTGGATCTTGGATTCGGAAAATGCAGAATGTGCGTATGCGGTCCCAAGGATGCCAGTGAGCTTTTATTACATCGTGAGCAGATTCGTGTCGCAACCAAATATCCTGTTATAGCCAAAGATTATTTCCACAATAAAAAATATCAGACCGTTGACATCATAAAATTAAATGGTTCAGTTGAATTAGGACCCATCGTAGAACTTTCCGACGTTATCGTAGATATCGTTGAAACCGGTTCCACCCTAAGAGAAAACGGCCTTGAAGTTCTTGAAGAAATCTGTCCGATTTCTTCAAGACTTATTGTCAACAGAGTAAGCATGAAGATGCAAAAGGAAAGAATAGAAAAGCTGGTAGAGGATATAAAAGCCAATTTATAAAATTTGAAAGGACTAATCATGAATAAATATATTTTAAACGAAGAGAATAAGCAGAATCTCTTAAACAATCTTCTTAAAAGAAGCACATCAAATTATCCCGAATATGAAAAGAAGGTTGCACTTATCTGTGAAGATGTAAAGGAAAGAAAGGACGAAGCTCTTTTCGAATATACTCTTAAATACGATAAATATGCCTTAAACAAAGACAATATTAGAGTTACAGAAGATGAAATCGACGAAGCAGTTAAGAACCTTGATCCCGAATTATTTGAGATTATGAAAGAAGCCTTTGAAAATATCAAAGCTTATCATGAGAAACAGGTTCGTAATTCATTCTTTGATACAACGGAAGACGGAACATTCTTAGGCCAAAGAATACTTCCTATCGAAACTGTCGGCGTATATGTTCCGGGCGGAAAGGCTGCTTATCCTTCATCCACATTAATGAATATCGTTCCCGCACTTGTTGCAGGATGTAAAAGAGTCGTGATGGCAACTCCCTGCAATGCAGAAGGAAAAGTTAGCGATACAACACTTGCTGCAGCTAAAATATGCGGAATTAACGAAATCTATAAGATAGGCGGCGCTCAGGCAATCGCATCTTTAGCTTTTGGTACAGAAACTGTTCCCAAGGTAAGTAAGATTGTAGGCCCAGGAAATATTTTCGTTGCTTTGGCTAAAAGATACGTATATGGACATGTATCAATCGATTCGATTGCAGGTCCGAGTGAAATACTCGTTCTTGCAGACGAAACAGCAAATCCTAAATTTGTAGCCGCAGATTTAATGAGTCAGTGCGAACATGACGAAATGGCCAGCGGTATTCTTATTACCACAAGCGAAGAACTTGCAAACAATGTTGAAAAATACGTAGAAGAATTCTTAAAAGACGCACCCAGAAAAGAAATCCTTGAGAAATCTCTCGATAAGTTCGGATTTATTCTGGTAGCAAAAGATATCAAAGATGCAGTTGATGCAGTTAACGATATTGCAAGCGAACACCTTGAGATTTTAACCAAGAATCCTCTTGAGACCATGGGTATGGTTAAGAATGCAGGCGCTATTTTCCTCGGAGAATACTCATCCGAGCCTCTCGGTGATTATTTTGCAGGACCCAATCATGTTCTTCCCACCAACGGAACAGCGAAGTTTTTCTCACCTCTTTCTGTTGACGACTTCATCAAAAAGAGCAGCGTAATATGCTTCTCCAAGGATGCACTTGAGAAATGTCACACAAAGATTGAGAAATTCGCTAAAAGCGAAGGTCTTTACGCACACTCCAAATCCATTGAAGTAAGATTTGAGTAAAATATTAAACCATTGCGGGATTTCCTGCGATGGTTTAATTAATTACTATATGTTATAATGTTTAAGGTTTTAAAAATTGATTATTTTATGAAAGGGAAAACTATGAGAACATCATCCCAGGAAAGAAACACTAAAGAAACTCAGATTAAGATGACTCTTAATATTGACGGTTCGGGAATCGGTAATATCAATTCCGGTATCGGATTCTTCGATCACATGCTTAATTCCTTTGCGAAGCACGGCAATTTTAACTTGGACCTTGACTGCAAAGGTGATTTAAACGTTGATTGTCACCACACAGTTGAAGATATCGGTATAGTGCTTGGAACATGCTTTAAAGAAGCTTTAGGCAACAAGGAAGGCATCAACAGATACGCTTCGTTTGTAATGCCCATGGATGATGCTTTGGTACTTTGTGCCGTTGATTTCTCAGGCAGACCTTATCTTAATTTCTCATATGATTTTAAAGACGAAAGAATTTCCGATTTTGATGTGTACACTGTAGGAGATTTCGAAACCGAAACATTAAGAGAGTTTTTATACTCTGTTTCTTATGCCGCAGGCATGAATTTACACATCAAAATTATGGATGGTGCCAATACACATCACATTATCGAAGCTATATTTAAGGCAATGGCTAACGCAATGAGAATAGCAGCTTCAAAAAATCCCGACAGAGAAGGAATTCTTTCCACGAAAGGAGCTCTTTAATGATTTTAATAGGCAAGAAAATTGAATTTAGCAATTCATCCTCTTTTAGGGATTATGAAGACATCATAAAAGACGTAAACGTCAAAGGCTATGATTATCTTTACGTAAAGGGCGAAGCATATTCCGATGCAGATAAAGAGAATTTCTTCCACAATATGATTGAAATTGTCTCTATGTGCGAAAAGAAAGTAATAGTTGAATTTCCTGTTACACATTTTGAGGATATGAAAAAGCTTTACTATGCAAACGTTTGTCAGATAATTGCTTCCGAAGGAACAACTCTTGAAGATTCGGTAATCGAAGACGGTAAAAAGAGATTTGGCGATAAGCTTGTTGTATATAAAAAGGATTTTAATGAAATATCTTCAGAGTTTGAGATTGTATCAAATTATCCGGATATTTTAAGAGAAGCTCCCGAAGAATATAACGCTAAAGAAACTTTCTATTTAACAGATACAAGCAAATCAACGGAAAGTGCCGTTGAATTTAAAAATATGCTTGAAAGCAAAGGCTTTGACGTATTTTCTCTTAAGTGTGAAATTCCCTGGGAAAGACTTAAGAAAAATGCAGACGGTTTGATTCCCGCGATTGTTGTAGATTATAAGAGCGATAAAATCCTTATGATGGCTTATATGAATGAGGACGCGTACAACAATACATTTAAGACCGGTCTTATGAATTATTATTCAAGATCGCGTAATTCGCAGTGGATAAAGGGCGAGACAAGCGGCCACTTCCAGTTTGTTAAATACATTAAGGCTGACTGCGATTTTGATACACTTCTTTGCGGCGTTTCACAAATCGGTGTTCCCTGCCATACAGGAAGGGATACCTGCTTCTTTAACGATGTACTTGTAAACGATTCGCTTGAAAAGAATCCTTCCAAGATTCTGACAGATCTTTACAAGGTTATCGAAGACAGAAAGGTTAATCCTAAAGAAGGTTCTTATACCAATTATCTTTTCGACAAAGGCCTTGATAAAATATTAAAGAAGGTCGGAGAAGAAGCATGCGAAATTGTTATTGCTTCCAAAAACGAAGAGCCTAAAGAAATTAAATACGAAATAGCAGACTTCCTTTATCACTTATCGGTACTGATGGTTGAAAAGGGCGTAACCTGGGAAGAGGTTGCTGACGAACTTGCTAAAAGATAAATATGAGAAAAACTGCGCTTAGTCATGAAATTTTAATGACTGTCGACAAGCCTGCGAGATATATCGGCGGAGAATTCAACTCCGTCATGAAGGATCTGAATAATATCGATATCAGATTTTGTATGTGCTTCCCCGATGTTTATGAAATCGGAATGTCACATCTCGGAATTCAGATTTTGTACGCCATGTTTAATTCATTTGAAGATACATGGTGCGAAAGAGTATATTCTCCATGGCCTGATTTGGACAAAATAATGAGGGATAAAAATATCCCTCTTTTTTCGCTTGAAAGTCAGGACCCCGTAAAAGACTTTGATTTCCTCGGAATTACGCTTCAATACGAAATGTGTTATACGAATATTCTGCAGGTTTTGGAGCTTTCTCAGATTCCTGTTTGGGCAAAGGACAGAACCGAAGACGATCCCATTGTAATCGGTGGCGGACCCTGCTCATATAATCCCGAACCAATCGCAGAATTTTTTGATATGTTCTATATAGGTGAAGGCGAAGTGGCCTACAGAGAACTGCTTGATTTGTATAAAGCGTGCAAAAAAGAAGGATATTCACGTGAGGATTTTCTTTATAAAGCAACTAAAATTGACGGTATTTATGTGCCGTCACTAATTAATGTCGAATATAACGACGACTACACTATAAAAGAATTCCTCCCCGTAAAAGAAGGCGTTCGTACAGTAGTTAAAAAAGAAGTCGAAACAGATTTAAACGATTCATTTTATCCCGTTAAGCCTATTATTCCTTTTATAAAAGCAACGCAGGATCGAATTACTCTTGAAATCATGAGAGGTTGTCCCAGAGGCTGCAGGTTCTGCCAGGCAGGACAGCTTTACAGACCGATTCGAACAAGAGATGTTGAAGTCTTAAAAGAATACGCAAGACAAATGATTGAGAATTCAGGTTATGAAGAGATTAACCTAAGTTCACTTTCTTCATCGGATTATCCCGAATTAAAAGAACTGATTTTATATCTGATTGATTACTGCAACGAAAAGAAAGTAAATATTTCTTTACCGTCTCTAAGAATCGATGCATTTTCGCTGGATGTAATGGGTCAGGTTCAGGATATTAAGAAATCAAGTCTTACCTTTGCGCCCGAAGCCGGTTCTCAGAGAATGAGAAATGTTATTAATAAAGGCCTTACCGAAGAGCAGATACTTGAAGGCTCGAGACTTGCTTTTTTAGGAGGATGGAATAAGGTTAAGCTTTATTTTATGCTCGGTCTTCCTTTTGAGGAGGACGAGGATGTCGTTGCAATTGCGGAACTTTGCGAAAAAGTTGCAAAGGAATATTACGAAACGCTCCCTAAGGAGCAGAGAAAGCAAAGAGTTTCCATCACGGCATCAACTTCATTCTTTATTCCCAAGCCTTTTACGCCTTTCCAGTGGGCTTCACAGTTTACGCTCGAAGATTTTAGGGATAAAGCATATCTGACGCGTACAAGTATTATGAATCAGCTTAATCAGAGAAGTATTAAATATAACTGGCATGATACAGATGTATCCGTCCTGGAAGGAGTATTTGCAAGAGGCGACAGAAGACTTGCCAAAGTTATATATGATGCATATAAAAACGGCGCAATGTATGATGCCTGGAACGATTATTTTAATTACGATATCTGGCTTAAAGCGTTTGATGACAACAATATCGATATGAAGTTTTATACCACAAGAAAAAGGGAACTTGACGAAGTATTTCCCTGGGATTTTATCGATATCGGTGTTACGAAGAATTATCTTAAAAGAGAGTGGCTTCGTGCCAAAGAAGGCAAAATTACCGAAAACTGCATGATTAAATGTAACGGCTGCGGCGCAAATGTTTACGGAGCCGGAAAGTTTTGTTTTAAATAAAGATGGAAGATAAGAAAGTATTAAGATTCAAATTTAAAAAGTACGGACCGATTGTATACATCGGACATCTCGATATAATGCGTTTTTTCCAAAAGGCAATAAGACGAAGCGGTATCGATGCGGCTTATACCGAAGGTTTTTCTCCGCATCTTAAGTTAAGCTTTGCACAGCCTTTAAGCGTTGGTGTAGAAACAGACGGAGATTATTTCGACCTTGAAATGGAAACTCTGCCTGATTTAAATACGCTTGTATCAGGGATGAATAAGCAGTGCGTGGACGGTATCGAGATTTTAAATGTCACATTGCTCAATGATGATGTCCAAAACGGTATGAGCAGCGTTAAAGCGGCTGATTACATTTATTCATTTGATTCTCTTTTAGGAGAAAAAGAACTTTTGGATAAGTTTTTCTCTCAGGAAACTTATATCTTCGAATATATCAGAAAAGAAAAGACAAAAGTTAAAGATCTTATGGAAGATATTTACGAATATAAGATTTTATCCGACAATGAACTTCTGGTAAAAGTTAATTCATCGTCAGCCGGTAACTTAAAAGCCGATGTTGTAATCGAAGCTTTGGAAAAATACGGACTTAAGGCCAAATGCCTTAAATTCAAAAGATCGGATCTTTATACAACAGATTCTGAAGGTAGGTTTTTAAGTTTAAGAGATCAGGGCGAAGTTTTCTTTTAAAAATGCCGTGAAACATTTATTTTATGATTAAACCTACAGTAAAAAACGAAGATGCAAAAAAATATGTGAATTCCTCCGGACTTGAGCTTGTTATCGTTAAAAAAGACGATAGCATTGTTTATCTTGTTTTCGAAAATAAAGAATTAATTGATATTGAATTCGAAAAAGAAAACGAACTACCTGTCGGTACAAAATGCGTCGGAAAAGTATCAAAAATAGCAAAGGATATTAATTCTGCATTTATCTTACTGCCTGACAAAAATACTGCTTATCTAAAAAATATTCCGGCAGACCTTAAATGTGAGCAGAATATTGCTGTCGAGATAACCAGAGCATCCTCTAAAGGAAAATTACCGTCCGTAACTCTGATAAACGAAGATATTGAACACAGAACCGATTTGTCTATCATTGAGAAGGGTTCGAAAACCTACGAAAAACTTCTTTTAAAGTATAAATTTGACAGGATTTTGACCGATATAGACAATATATTAAAAGAAATTAAAGAATTTATAAATTCGAACAATGTCATTGATTTGTCCGAGGTTATTATGTATAATGATTTAATGGTTTCACTGAGTACTTTATATTCGGTGAGTGCCAGATTAAAAGAGGCTACTTCAAAGGTAATCTGGCTTAAAAGCGGAGCGAATATTGTTATAGAAGAAACAAGCGCATTTACCGTAATTGACGTAAATTCCGCCAAAAAAGACAATAAGAAAAGTAATTCGTTTTTAGAGATTAACAAGGAAGCTGCAGCTGAGATATTCAGACAGATGAATTTAAGAAATTTGTCAGGCATTATACTGATTGATTTCATCAATCTTGAGCGCGAAGAGTATAAAATTCTTCTGAATGAATTAAACGATCTGGCAAAAAAGCAGAAATCATTTACCAAAGTGGTTGACATAACTGCACTCGGAATCGCTGAAATAACACGTAAAAAAGAAGGCATTACATTAAGCGATATTGTTAAGTGATTACTAATTTTGCTTTTTTTGACACAATATATGGAACTAAAAAATTAAAGTTTGCATAACTCAAAAAAGTTCTTGAATATATACACAAAATTTGGTAATATAATTAAGTGATATAAGCGTTCAAGAGAGAATCTAATTATGTTAGATTTTATCTTTTTTCGCTTTTATAATAATTTTTCATGATTCCACGCTAAAGGGGAACGAAAGGGAGGTTAAGGAATGGCAACTGCTCAGGTATTTTCTTGTAATTACAGCGGCAGCATCAAGAATAAGTTGCTTAAAGGCGGAGATAAGTTGTTCTTAAAGATTGAGGACACAAAGATTTCCGGAAAGGCTTTCATCTGTAACGAGGAAGGACGTAACGGATATATCGATAACTTCGAATATCCTATTAATGATGTTAGAGAAGTATATAAGGGCGATTATCAGGGTGATGTGGCTCTTATTATGAATACACGTATAACCAGTTTGTACGGAACCAAAAAAGCTCAGACTATTTTCCCTGCAATTAAGGATATCGATGTTGTAGTTGAGATCCTTGGTGAATTAAAGGAAAAGACAGCTGCAGCAGGCAGTACAGGCGGAGCACCCAGAGCAGCTACAACACAGAGCCAGCCTATCGCTCGTCCTGTAGCTCCTACACCCAGCGCTCCCTCACCCGCAACACAGCAGGTTCCTACAGCACCTGTTCCTTCAGCAAGCCTCGATGCAAAGAGTATCAAGCAGGAAGTTACACAGAGTGTTGTTGTTAAGAAAGATTCCGGTATCGGTGGCAGCGATGCAATCGGCGGAGCACTTCTTAACAGAAAACCCGCAGAGCCCATGAGAACAGCTTCCAATGCCGTAGGAAGCGCAGTTATGCAGAAGGGTTCACCCGCACCTGCTCCCGCACCCGCAGCACAGCCTACTCCTCAGCAGCAGAAAAAGAACGATTCCGAGGACTTCCAGAAGAGAATGGAAAAACTTTACGTTCTCAAGGATTGCGGAATGTTAACAGATAAAGAATTCGATGCAAAGAAACTTGAACTTGTTTCAGAACTTTGCGGAATGACAGACTTCAACGAAAAGGTTCAGAAGCTCGTTGTTCTTAAGGAATGCGGAATGCTTTCCGAAAAAGAATTCGATTCCAGAAAAGTTGATATCATCAAAGAGTGCTGTTCAACAGATGTTGAAGACCTCGGCGAATACAAGAGAAACGTTGAGAGACTTCCTTATCTTAAACTCGGCGGCATGATTGATGAAGCTGAATTCATTGAGAAGAAGAACGGAGTACTTGCAGAAGTTGAGTATTCAGATCTTGATCCCGATGAAGTTACATTAAAGAAACTCGAAAGATGGCCAGTTCTTCGTGATGCAGAAATGCTTACAGAAGACGAATTCAAGATTAAAGTTCAGCAGCTTGTTGATCACATCGATGTATCTGAATTCGACAGCATCGAATTACTCAGTGCTAAACTTAAAAAGTGGCCCCTTCTTGTACAGGCTAAGCTTATTTCAGAAGGCGAGTTCAAGAAAAAACAGAACGACGTTATCGATGCATTTACAAATGCTCCCTGGAGCGACGTTCCCAGCTTCACAGTTGTTGTTGAAAGACTTATGGCCCTCAAGGATTGCGAATGGCTTTCAGAGCTTGACTTCCATTCCAAGAAGGTTGAACTTCTCAGAAAGGTTGCTAATGTTGAAGATTACGTTACCAAGGTTCAGCTTTACTTAGCACTTCCTCAGATCGGTCTTATTTCACAGGGCGACTTCGAAGTTAAGAAACAGGAATTCGTTGATGAAATCTTTGCTCCCGGAAACGGATCTACAGAAGAGTTCCAGACCAAGGTTAAGAAACTCATGGATCTTGAAAAGACCGGAATGCTTTCAACAGATGAATTTACTAACTACAAGATGAAGTTAATGAGCGAATTATAAAATAGAAAAAGACTTGCGAAAGCAAGTCTTTTTTATTTTATTTTATGCACGCGGCCGCAAAATGAAATTTGCTGCATCGCAGCATGCGGCCGGCGCAACGGGTATGGAGATTCATCATCCATACCCGATTTTAATAATTTAAATTATTTGTTGACATAAGAAACAAAATCACTTATTATATTAGAGTATGCCGCATAACGAGGTAAAAGAGGCTTTTTGCCCACCACAGTTAGCGAGATTGTTAATAAGGAGGTGCCTTATGTACGCTATTATTGCAACAGGAGGTAAGCAGTACAAGGTTTCTGAAGGCGATGTGATCAACGTTGAGAAGATCGAAGCTGAAGTAAACGATACTGTTACTTTTGATGACGTTCTTGCAATCAGCGATTCATCATTCAAAGCCGGTGATGATTGCGCTAACAGCACTGTTTCAGCTACAGTTCTTGAGCAGGGCAGAGGTAAGAAGGTTATAGTATACAAGTACAAGAGAAAATCCGGTTATCATAAGAAAAACGGACACAGACAGTACTTTACAAAAGTTAAAATCGACAAGATTAATGCTTAATTATGGTATCTGTTATTTTTTACAAGAAAAACGGTTCATATTACAGAATTGAATGTTCCGGTCACGCCGGAGATGCACCGCAAGGTGAAAATATTGTATGTGCAGCTATTTCTGCACTGGTCATTAACTGCTTCAATTCTGTCGAACAGTTTACCGAAGACTTCGTTTCTTCCGAAACAAGCAAAGACGGTATAACGAGTTTACAATTAAAGAGCGATATTTCACATGACGCAGAACTTCTTGTAAAATCTTTGGAATTGGGATTAAGAGAGATTTCAAAGGATAACGGAAAATATTTGAAAATTTCGGTTAAGGAGGTATAAACCTATGCTGCAGATGAATCTTCAATTATTTGCACACAAAAAAGGTGTTGGTTCTACTAAGAACGGCAGAGATTCAGAATCTAAGCGTTTAGGAGCTAAAAGAGCTGACGGTCAGTTTGTTAAGGCCGGCAATATCTTATATAGACAGCGTGGTACTAAAATTCATCCCGGTGTGAATGTTGGTATCGGCGGTGATGATACATTATATGCCAAAGTTGACGGAGTATTACGTTTCGAGCGTAAAGGCCGTGACAAAAAGCAGGCAAGTGTATATCCTGTAGAACAGTAATTAGAACAACGCCTCAAGGATTTTCTTGAGGCGTTTTTAATGAGGAAATAAAGCTATGTTTGCTGACAGAGCAAAAATATATATAAGAAGCGGTAAGGGTGGCGACGGACACGTTTCTTTTAGGAGAGAAAAATATGTTCCGGACGGCGGTCCTGACGGCGGAGACGGCGGAGACGGCGGAAGTGTTTATTTTGTAGTTGATGAAGGAATGAACACTTTGGCTGATTATCGTCATGTAAGAAAATATAAAGCTGAAGACGGCCAGGACGGCGGCAAAAGAAACTGCAAGGGTAAAAGCGGCGAAGATCTTTACCTGAAGGTTCCTAAAGGAACAGTCATAAAAGAATTGAACTCAGGTAAAGTAATCGTAGATATGTCAGGCGATACCAAGGAATTTAAGATACTTAAAGGCGGCAGAGGAGGAAACGGAAACCAGCATTATGCGACAAGTACAATGCAAGCCCCCAAATATGCTCAGCCCGGCCAGCCTGCAAGAGAACTTGATTTGTTCCTTGAATTAAAAGTAATTGCTGATGTCGGACTTATAGGTTTTCCTAATGTTGGTAAATCCACATTGATATCAAGCTGTACGAATGCAAAGCCTGAAATAGCTAACTATCATTTCACCACATTATCGCCTCATTTAGGTGTGGTGGATTTGGACGGTGCATCTTTCGTAATGGCTGATATTCCGGGTATTATTGAAGGTGCAAGCGAAGGAATCGGCTTAGGCTTTGATTTCTTAAGACATATAGAGCGAACAAAAGTATTTATTCATGTTGTAGATGCATCAGGCTCTGAGGGAAGAGACCCTTTGGATGATATCGAAAAGATTCACGCAGAACTTGAAAAATACAATCCCGATCTTTTAAAAAGACCTATAGTAATTGCGGCAAACAAGATTGATATTATAAATAACGAACCCTCGGATATTGACGAAGACGGTAATTTCATTTATCCCGAGGAACATTACAATGTTCAGAGAATAAAAGACAAATATGAGCCTTTGGGATTTAAGGTATTCCCCATCAGTTCCTATACAAAGGAAGGTGTAAAGGAATTACTTTACTATGTATCAGACGTCCTTAATTCACTTGATAAGACACCTGTTGTATTCGAACAGGAATATGACCCTGAAGTTCATATGCCTATATCTGATGAACCTTACAGCGTATCATATGACTATTCCGCAAACGAATATGTTGTAGAAGGTCCGAGAATCGAAAAGATGCTCGGATATACAAACCTTGACAGTGAAAAAGGCTTTGCTTTCTTCCAAAACTTCCTAAAAGATAACGGTATCTTAGACGAACTCGAGGCTTTGGGCATAAAAGAAGGCGATACGGTTCGTTTATACGGCTATGCTTTTGAGTACTTCAAATAAAAGGAGAAATTATGACAAGCAAACAAAGAGCATATTTAAAATCTCTTGCAAATAATCTTGAACCTTTATTTATGGTCGGAAAATCTAGTTTAACACCCGAGTTTAATGAAGCGGTTTTAGAGGCATTTAATACACACGAACTTATTAAATTAAGCGTATTAAAGAATTGTCCGGACAATCCTAAGGAACTCGGTATTACAATTGCTGAAAGAACTCATTCCGAACTCGTTCAGGTTATTGGCAAAAAGTTTATTTTATACAAACCTTTTAAGGATAATCCTGTGATTATTCTTCCAAAGGAAAGAAAAGAAGATTAGAATAATTATATGAAAATATGTATTTCCGGCGGTACTTTTGACCCCATTCACAACGGACATATTGAGATTGCAAAAATCGCCTTGTCACAGTTTAATCTGGACAAGGTTATTTTCATGCCCACAGGAAATTCATATATGAAAAGCGATGTCACGCCTTCAATTCACAGATACAATATGCTAAAACTTGCAATTGAAGGTATTGATAAATTCGAATTAAGCGATCTTGAAATTAAAAGAGCAGGATATACGTATACTAAAGATACCGTAGCTTTTTTTAAAGAGAATTATCCTAATGATGAGCTTTATTTCCTGATAGGAACTGATACTCTTTTTATGCTTGAAAAATGGTATATGCCGGAGTATCTTTTTAAAAATCTTATCTTTATAGTTGCTAAAAGAGGCGACGCCGACAGTGTTGCCAAAGCAGAAGAATTAAAAGAGAAATTTAACGCAGATATTCGTTTCATGCATAACGATATAATCGATATTTCTTCAACCGAAATTCGTGAAGAATTCGACAATAAGAGTTACGATGAATTCAATAACCGTTTCTTTGACAAGAAGGTATTTGAATATATAAAAGAAAACCATCTGTACAAAGAAATGAATGATGCGGAAATGATAACGCTTCTTTCAAAAGAATTAAAAGAATCAAGATTAATGCATACATTCGGTGTTATAGATACCGCAACCTCACTTGCAAAAGCATATCATGCAGACATAAAAAAATGTGAAAGAGCAGCACTTTTACACGACTGTGCCAAATATATGCCGCTTGAAAATATGATAGCAATATGCGAGAGGAATTTTGTTGAATTAAACGATCTGGAAAAATCAAAAGATTCACTCCTTCATGCAAAAGCTGGTGCATGCCTTGCGTATGAGAAATACAGCATAAAAGATAAAGAAATCTTAGACGCAATTAAATATCATACTACCGGAAGACCTGATATGTCTTTAATTGAGAAGATTATTTTTGTATCTGACTTCATTGAACCCGGAAGAGACTTTTCAGAAAAACTTCCGATGTATCGAATGATAGCAATGGCAGATATAAATCTAGTTTGTATGAACATCCTAAAAGATACACTTGATTACCTGAAATCATTGAACGAAGAAATTGATCCGCTTACAGAAGAAACATATGCGTTTTACAAAAATCTGATAAACGAAAGAAACAATAAATAAAAAGAATACCTCCGAAAAGGTATTCTTTTTTTGAGAAAATAGTATGAACGTAACAAATATTATTTACAAAGTCTGAAAACTCCGAAAACCTTGCCTAAAATCTGAATATTACCGTTAACGATTATAGGGTCCATGGAATCGTTTTCAGGCTTTAATTCTATGTGATCTTTAAATTTAAAGAATGTCTTAATTGTAGCGCTGTCTTCAAGAAGAGCAACAACAGTATCCCCATTTGATGCAGTATTGCATTGTCTTACAAAAACATAGTCCCCGTCGAAGATACCGACATTAATCATACTATCGCCCTTTGCCATAAGAACGAATACTTCATCGTTAGGAAGCATTTCTACAGGAAGAGGGAAGTAACCTTCAATATTCTGTGTTGCAAGAATCGGTTCACCACAGGCTACCTGGCCAACAATTGGAACAGAAGCGGTTTCTGTTCTGATTGAATTAAATGAATCATCAATAATTTCAATACATCTGGGCTTTGCAGGATCTCTTCTAATAAGATCATTAGCCTCAAGCTTGTTTAAATGAGCAAAAATACTTGAAGTCGATGAAAGACCTGTAAATTTACACATTTCACGAACTGTAGGCGGAAAGCCTTTTTTCATGATATTTTCTTTTATGTACTCAAGCAATGCATAATCAGTTTCTGTAAGCTTGTTCTTCTCTCTGGACATAACATATCTCCCTAAATAAATCGAACATATTTTCTATATCATATCATATTGAAATACAAATAGCAAACATATTTTCGATTTAAACTCATAAAAAAGATGAGGAATTTTAATCCTCATCATTTTTGTCATTTCCTTTATCCGGAGAAATATCATTTTCGTCTTCGCGTAATTTGAAATTCATTATAGCTTTACGCCTTGTATCGTCAGATATCGAAGCATAATGCTTTCTGGTTGTATTTACGTCTTTATGGCCAAGGAAATCTGCCACAAGGTAAATATCATTTGTTTCACGGTAAAGATTCGTACCAAATGTACTACGAAGCTTATGGGGCGTTATATGCTTTAAAGTATTTAGCTTGCTCGTATATTTGGAAACCATGTTTTCCATTGCACGTACAGACATTCTTTTGTTCTGCATGCTTAGGAAAAGCGCATCTTCATTTCCTTCAACAGGAATAATAGTGTTTCTTAAATCAAGATAATTGGAAAGAGCATCACAGACTTCATCTCCGAAGTAAATAATCGCTTCCTTACCGCCTTTTCTTCTTACCTTAAATCTGAATTCGTCCAAATCAACATCGGATATATTAAGACCTACGCATTCAGATACACGGATGCCGGTACCGAGCATAACTGTCAGAATCGTAAAATCTCTGGTAGCGTTTCTGTCAAAAAATCTTGCTTCGCCTTTGGTTAGCTTAGCCCCGTTTTCAACAAGATCAAGCAAATCTACAACTTCATTTACATCCAGACGGATGATTTCTTTTTCGTGAAGCTTAGGCATCGGAACTAAATCAGCAGGATTGGTTTTTATGAGTTCATTTACGAAATAATAATGATAAAAGCTCTTTAAAGAAGCAAGTTTTCTGGCTTTTCCGCGTTCGTCATTAGTATATACCTTACCGTCTTTTTCGTAGTAAGATAAATATTCCATATAAAAGAGAATATCGTTTCTTGTGATTTCATCAAGAATTGTTATTTTATAATCCTGAATCGGATATTTGAATTTATCTTCGTTATCATGCAGATATTCAAAGAAAACAATCAAATCGTAAGCATAAGCAATCTTGGTTCTCGAAGAAATAACATCGTTTTTACCGATGAAATAATCCGCGCAAAAAGAAGGGAGTCTTTTTAAAAGTTCCCTTAATTTAAGGACGTTTTTCGCTTTTAAACTCTCATGATAGTTTAAAGACTTCTTTTCCATCAGTTTCCTTTATTCCAGCCTTTTATATTAGAATTCTGAATAGCAGTGAATATTCTTTCTCTGACGCCCGGAGCTTCGTCGTTTATTTCTTTTATGAGGTCTTTTGCATACTGCCTCTTCGTAAAACCGTCAACAGGACATGGAGATTTTAAAACAGGTATATTATTGGCCTTCACAAATCCGATAATATCGGCTTCCTTCATATAAATGAAAGGTCTGATAACCGTTACGCCCGTTCTGTCAAGGAAGGTAACGGGTGAGAAGGTATTCTGTCTGCCTTCGTATATAAGTGACATCATATAGGTCTCGACCACGTCGTCCTGATGATGAGCATAAGCGATTTTAGTGATTCCGCGGTCCTTTAAATAATTATACATTGCACCTTTACGCATTTTGGCGCATAAGGAACAGGGATTTTCTTCTTTTCTGACGTTAAATACGATATCAGAAATGTCTGATTCTACGATTACATATTCGACTTCAAGTTCATCGCATAAATTCTTAATATCGTCAAAATTAACGTTTTTAAATCCAAGATCGCATGTAATTGCGATGAGAGAGTAGTTCTTAGGGTAAAACCTTCTCATGCCTGCCAGAGAATGCAGCAAAGCAAGGGAATCTTTACCGCCGGAAATGCCTACCGCAATTACATCTCCTTCATTTATCATATTGTAGTCATCAACCGCTTTTCGCGTTTTTGACATTATCTGCTGAAGTTTCATTTTTTAACCTTTTTAATACTTTTTTACCATACTGATTATATCATATTTATATAGAATTATAATAATTTATGGTTTATAATTTTATTGTATTTATATTAAATAACAAGAGGGTATAATGGCTAAAAATATAGTAAAATTGATAGTTTCTCTGGCTATAGGTGTAATTTGCGGAATTCTCTGCGGATTTATCTTAGCCTTCGTAAAAATAGTTGCTCCGCAATATTACGATCTTACATGGTCAATCATGAAAATCCTGTTATGGGTTTTTATCGGTATAGTCTTTGTGGTTGTTTTCATTTATGTCGGAATCTCAACCATAAAAGAGTTTAATTTCATGAAGCTCTTTAACAATGAATTAATGTATAACGGACTTACAGAAACCGTTTACAATGCAGCTTCTAAAAGAAAAAATACTTATAAGAAAAACAAAGCCAGCGTCGGTTATGTCGGAAGCGTTAATATGATGATAAATTATCTGGCGATAGAAGAGCGGTTCGACGAAGCAGAAGAGCTGCTTAATGAGTTTGATTTCATAGAATTAAAAGATAAGATGAAGATCGAATCAAATAATCCCATGAGAGCTAATATGGTCACATATTTCGGTCTTTTGGATACCGCAATCAGCTTATATGTTGAAAAAGGCAATGCAGAAAAAGTTGAAGAATTATATTCGATTTTCAATCCTTTATTTAATCTTAGTATTGCTAAATATGAATATTTAACCAATGTTTTATACGAAACCAAACTTAAATATCTTTTATTTAAAAAAGAGTTCAACGAAGCTGATTCAATCCTGGATATTTTAAAATCTAACGAACCGTTTTTATACCATGCATTTTTGCTTGATAAGTATAAATTCGCAAATGTAAAAGATAAGGAGCTTATTGAAAAAACTTATAATGACGCTTTAATCGAAGCTGAAAAGTCAACTTCAAAAGGTTTTTATAAACAGGCTATAAATAAGAAAAGAGATGAACTTTTTAAAGATTTGGTAGAAGAGGAAGAGGCATGAAATTTAAATGGGATAAGAAATATTTATACTGGGGCGTAACCGCACTTGTTGTTCTGGCAATTGTGGTTTTGTTTAATTTCCTTTTAAACAACAATCTGGCCATAAGAACTGCAATCGGTAAACTTGTTAAGATTTTACTTCCGATTATTTTAGGATTTGTATTTGCATTCCTGGTAAATCCATTAATGAAATGGTTTGAAGAATCGGTATTTTCTATTTTTGACAAACAGGCTCCCAACAGAAGACTTTTACCTAAATGGAAAAAGAATTTATACAGAATTCTTGCAATGGTTTTATCATATGTGGTTATTCTTGTTTTAACCGCTTGCTTTGTGGTTGCGGTTATTCCTCAAATCAGTGAAAGTATTGTAAATATTTCGATTTTATTCCCTAAATACAAAGAAAACTTCCTGGTATGGTTCGACCAGCTTACTCGCAAATATCCTGAAATCTATAAATATTTAGGCAACTACATAAAAGAAAATGAAGAAATTATCGATAACTGGACCGATACGACGCTTGTTCCGTGGTTAACAACTTTAGCATCTAAATCATCTGTTTATCTTTTAACTTTCTTTAAAGCCTTAAAAGATATTGTTATCGGATTTATCGTTTCGATTTATGTTTTATCCAAAAAGGAACTTTTCAAAGGTCAGGCAAAGAAAATCGTTTATTCAATTTTCAATGTTAAAAACGGTAATGTAGTCATTAAAAACGTTCGTATGGCCTCAGATAAATTTTCAGGCTTTATAATCGGTAAAATAGTCGATTCCATGATTATCGGCGTTTTGTGCTTTATAGGATGCTCAATAATCGGTATTGAATATCCCGTACTGATTGCTTTAATCATCGGCGTAACCAATATAATTCCGTTTTTCGGACCAATTATCGGCGCAATTCCATGTCTTTTACTGTTACTTGTAATTAATCCCATACATGCGCTTTATTTCCTTATTTTCGTTATTATTTTGCAGCAGCTGGACGGAAACTTCATCGGTCCGAAGATTCTCGGTTCATCTACAGGAATTTCGAGTTTCTGGGTTATTTTTGCAATTACGATTTTCGGCGGTTTCTGGGGAATTCCCGGTATGATTATCGGCGTTCCTTTAATGGCTGTAATTTATACATTAATTCAGTCAATACTTGATATAACGCTTAGAAACAAAGAATTATCGCGTGATACAAACGATTATATTTATCTTGATCATATTGATAATGAAAATAAAGAATTCGTTGAACGCGAATTAACAAGTGTTTTATTAGCCAAGAAAAAAGAAGAAAAGAAGAAATTAGCTGAAGAGAAAAAGAAAGCAAAAGAATTAAAAAAACACGCAAAAGCCTCTGAAAACGAGAAATCTGAAGTAAAAGAGGAAAAAGAGCCTGAAAATGAAGAAAAAAGCGAATAAAATGTGATTTTTTAAGATTTTAAGACAAATAAATAGAAATTTTTATGAATGAAGCTTTGAATAAAGTTTCAATGATAATGAATTATAAAATATAAAAAACGAAGAGTTATAAATAAAACAAAAAATACAGCCTTAATTGACTGTATTTTTTTAATTTACTGTATATTCAATAATTTAACGCAGCAGTTAAGGCGGCTTATCAATACCTGAAAACCATTCTTTTGAGCCTTAACTCTGCGTTAAATTATTCTTTTGCGAATAGTTGCACGTAATCTTCTATAAGCTTAACGGCTCCTTCAATACCTGTTTTTGCAGAGTTTATACATAAATCATAGCTCGATGCACGGCCCCATTTGTTGTCCGAATAATAATTATAATAGCTTGCACGTGCTCGGTCTTTTTTATCAATTAGTCCGTTTAAGTTATTTTCCGATAAATCAGGTTTTTCGGAAGCGATTCTTTTAAGACGGAAGTCTTTATCTGCATAAATGAAAATAGATAAGAGATTTTCGTTATCTTTTAGGATATAATCCGCACATCTTCCAACTATTACACAGGGACCTTCGCTTGCGATATTTTTTACGGTCTCATACTGCGCTAAAAAGATTTTCTGGCCGTAAGGCATATCTGTTACTGAACCGCGGTTAAAACTGATCGAATAAGGATCTGTTACCAGATTGTATAGAAAACTGGATGTGGGCTTTTCGTCATGTTCCATGATTATTTCCTTGCAAAGTCCTGATTCTTTTGAAACACGGTCAATCAAAGCATTATCATAGAATTTAACGCCTAACCTCTCTGCCAGCTTCTCTCCTATTTCATGTCCGCCTGAACCGTACTGTCTGCCGATAGAAATGATAAATTTGTTTTCTGCCATAATTAAGTCCCCCTTATAGTAATTTATCAAAACTTTTTATTTTCTTAATTTATTTAATAATTCAACAAATTCATTATTCAAAGGTGCTTCGAATTCAACATATTCTTTGGTCGAAGGATGAATAAATCCTATTGTCTTTGCATGTAAAACCTGTCCTTCGATTCCGAATTTGTTATTTGCCGCCCCATATGTATAATCACCGAGCAAAGGATGATTTAAATACTTCATTGCCACACGAATTTGATGCGTTCTGCCGGTTTCAAGTTTAAATTCAACTAAATCATAGCCGTCGAATGATTCAAGCACCTTATAATGCGTTACAGCGTGCTTACCGTGCAATTTATCGCATACAGACATCTTTTTGCGGTCATTTTTGTCTCTGTCTAAGAATACGTCCACAGTGCCTTCATAGTCTTTTAAATGCCCTGTGACGATACCCTGATAAATCCTGGTAATCGAATGTTCTTTTAACTGATCTGCGATAAATCTGTGTGCAGAATCGTTTTTACAGATAATCAGCGAACCTGAAGTATCTTTATCGATTCTGTGAACGATTCCCGGTCTTAAGATTCCATTTATTCCGGATAACTTGTCTTTACAATGAAAAATAACCGCATTTACAAGCGTTCCGTTCAAATGTCCGGGCGCAGGATGAACGACCATTCCCTTAGGTTTATTTACAATTAAAAAATCATCGTCTTCATAGATGATATCAATAGGAATATCTTCGGGAAGAATCTCAAGCGGCAAAGGCTCGGGAACATTTAATTCAATTTCATCATCTTCTTTTAATTTGTACGAAGATTTTGAAACAACTTTGCCGTTTACGATAATGTTTCCTTCTTTTATGAGCTTTTGCAAATAAGTTCTGGACGCATCTTTATAGACATTGCTTAAAAACACGTCAATTCTTTCTTCATTATCGTCCGCTATGAATTTGTAAGTTGTAAAATCGCTCATTTATTCTTTTTCCCAGGACTTTTCGTCGTAGGTTATTTCTTCGAATGCTGATAAAATAACATCATCGCCGGGAAGGCTAGTCTCAATACCCTTGCCGAGTTTGCATAAAAGCTTCGTATTATTATCTTTCTTAGCAACAGTTTTCTTATATATATCAAATAAATCCTTCGCTTTGCATTTACACTGCGAAATCATTACTTTGTAAGGAACTAAGAGGTCTCTTATTTCCAAATATTCCTCATTAGAAATCAAATCAGTCTTAAAAGATACAAATGCCAGCAAAACAAGGCTTAACGATACGCAGTCAGCCTCTGTGAATTTGCCTGTTTCTTTTAATACCTCATAAAAGATATTATCGGCGAAATATATATCGCTTTCATTATCTTCATCATAAGCCTTTTTATGCACGTTTAAGGCTTCTTTGATAAAATGTTCAAGTGTCTCTTCATCCTGCGCTATAAGCTCATAATTGTTGTTCTCAAGCCACATAAAAAACTTTGCTTTGTATAATGCACCAAGTCGTAATGCATGTGACATTAATGTAATGTAATCTTTGGGATCGGCTCCCTTGATATTTTCTACGTTTAAATCCTTAAAAGCTTCTTTTGAAATCATTATATTTGTCCTTAAGTAAATTATTATAAAAAAGGGCAGGGAATTTCCCTGCCCATATTATTTTTAAATTAATTACAGCATGCCTTCGGTATCTTCGTCTTCTTCTCTCTTATCTCCTACTATACCAACCTCTGCAGGGCAGATAAGGAAAATGAACTCGGAAATCTTCTGCATTGAGCCGTCAATCGCATATACAGAACCTGCTGTAAAGTCGATAAGTCTCTGGCCTACTGCCTTGTTAACCTTTGATAAATCAAGGATAACTGCTCTTCCGTTTAATAAAGTATCAGCAATTTCGTATGAATCGTTATCAAAAGAACTTGCAATAATATTGCAAATTTCAAAACTGCTTGAACCTGAACCGCTGTTTTTGTTTGAAGATCTCTTAAGCAATGATGAAAATCCTCCCGATTTTTTCTTTCCTTCTTCTTTATCGTCGTCAAATACATCCATTACGCTGCTAACCACTTTGAATTCCTCCTAAACATAATTTCTGGCACCAAAGATTGCGGTTCCGACTCTTACAAAATCAGCACCTTCTTCAATGGCCACCGTGTAATCACAAGTCATTCCCATTGACAGAAAAAACCTGTTTTTATTATACAATCCTTTATCTTTAAGGTCAACCATTAAAGAACGCAATTGCACAAAATATTGACGGTTTTCTTCGGCATTTTCAACATATGGCGCACTCGTCATAAGTCCCAAAACTTCAATGCCTTCAATCTTATTTATTTCTTTAAAATTCTCTTCAAGATTAGCACTTGTAAACCCGAATTTTGTATTTTCTTCAGCCACATTTACTTCAAGAAGTATTTTGACAGTCATATTTCTTTTACGGGCTTCCTTGCCTATAGCCTCTGCCAGATGAACAGAGTCCACAGAATGAATCATGTATACCTTATCGATAATATACTTGATTTTATTGGTCTGAAGATGTCCTATCATATGCCAGCGAATGTCTTCGGGCAAAGCATCCATTTTAGATGCCAGTTCCTGAACATAATTCTCGCCGAAATCCCTGTAGCCGATATCATATAATTCCTGTATCATTTCAATGGGTTTTGTCTTGCTGACAGCTATAAGTGTGATATCCTCACTGTATCTAGCGCCTTTTTCGGCTGCCATATCGATATTCTTTTCTACGTCTTTTATGTTTTCAAGTAATTCGCTCATTTTTTACTCATAAATATATTCGTTATCTTTTACTTTTGATGCATCAAGAGCAATATAATCGTAAGGCTTAATCATAGTATACTGTGGATCAATGATGATGTATTCCTCATTCTCGTAAAGTTTCTTGATGTTCTTAAAATCTGCATAGCCCTGATTTATCTTATATACTCCTAAAAGAGTCGCAGTCCGGTTAATTGTATATGAAGTAACTTCATCCGATCCGTAAACGGTATTGTTTAATTTAACAACATTTCCGTCGACATAGTATTCTCCGCCGTCAATTCTGTAAACATTGAGTTCGGTTGTAACAAATGTCTTGGTACCGTCTTCAAGATATTTATCAAGTTTAACACATACCGTATTTGTCGTTTCGTTAAAATCAAAAGCAATTGTATCGGGAATAAGCAGGAATTCCTTTTCAACTACGGAACTCTTAGGAATCTTATATCCTGAATTCTCATTCATAAAAATTTCAAAATCAATAAATCTGTTGTTTAAATAATCAGCAACGGAAGTATTAAATGTAACCACACAAATCTTTTCAATGGACGTGTTCTTACCGGGTGCGATTGCATCAACAATTTTAACTTTACCCTTTAAAGTTTCCTGGTTCTTTAAGAATTTGACCTTCATTTCTTTGCCGTCAAATTCCTTAGCCTTCTCCTCTTCTATCGGAAATACAAGCTGCCATGTGTTGGAAGTAACGAGCTTATATGCAAAATCGCCCTCTTCGACGATCTCGTTATTGGCAATCATATGCTTAGTGTATTCCCTGTCTTTGTCAAAATACGCCGAATTGATGTCTTCAAGCTTAACATCCTCATAATCGTCATAATAATATACGACATAGCCCGTCTTGGCATTTTCGGCACCATCGGCACAGTAATACTTGTTCACATTGGTGCCGTTTATGCTCATAGAGGATATCTTATTTAAAATATAAAGGTTTGACATCTTAAGACTAATGCTGTCAAGGTCATCCTTAAAATCATAAACATCCACAAAATCAGAAGGATTATATTCTTTAGAGAATTTTACAATTTCGCTTTTTATATCAGTCAAATCGCTTTGAGAAAGCGTGCTGGCATCTCCGGTCTGATTTGTCATCATTTCTTTAATCTTACCGGAACCGTCTATTGAATATACAAGATCGTTATGAGAAGCCTTTTCGCCTTCTTTTAAATAGAAATTGTAATATCCGGAGCTTTTAGCATAGTAAACCTCTTCCTCACGCAAAATAAGTCCCGTGTAGGAATTCTGTTCGCTTAAAGCGCCTTCTTTGACCTGATATGTGGAAATATTCTTGGAATTAACGTATTTGTATCCGCTGTAAAAGAGATAAGCAGCGATTAAAACTATGAAAGCATAAAAAATAATCCTGAAAGAAATAATGTTTCTTTTAGGAAGGAAAATAAGGGAACCCTTTTTAGACGAAGAATCTTCGTTTTTCTTTGAATTCTTCGCTTTGGAATCATTTTGTTTGGACTGATTCTCGGTCTTAATCCCTCTTCTTTTATTGTTGCCTTCGTTGTTAAAATCAAATCTGCTCTGCATTGTTGTTTTCGTATATAAAGCCCCGGAAAAACCGAGGCTTTATTATAAACTTGAAATTTATTATCTATTTTATAATGCTTCCATTACTTTATCTTTAAGTGATTCGGGTATATCCCCGTCAGTAGTGGAAATTGCTGCATAAATGTCTATTCCGAAATTTTTGCTAAGTTCATCGAGCTGCTTTATTATAGTTTCCAAATCATTTATAGAAGTATGCGACAATGCTAAGAAATTGTCGAAATAAAGTTCCTGAATATCGTGATCGCCGGAAATAATTCCGAGAAGAAAACCTATGAACATATCGCCTGAAGATATATCATATTCCGAAGCATTGATGAGTCTGATCTTGTTGTTAAGCTCATACATATGCTTGGTTGAAGTATCGAGATAAACGATGTTTCCTAAAATCTCCTTTACCTGAGAGTTTACTTTTTCGAGCAAAAATCTTGATTTGCCCTTTCCGTTCTTGCCTGTTATTAAATTGACCATTGTAACACACCTCCGATTGGAAATATTATAGTTTAGTGCATGTAAATATTATAGTTGATTTCGCGTCAAAAAACAAGAAGATAAACTTATTTCGCACTTGAAATAAGGGTATCCATATCGGCATATAAAGTATCGTAATCTTCGGACTTTAAAATGCACGCAATATAGGGATTTTCCTCAGAATCCTTAAAATAAAGAATAAGGCATTTGCCGGCCGCATCAGTGGTTCCCGTCTTGCCGCCTATAACCGTAAATCCCTCCGGAACTTCCCTGGACTGATTAAGATAAAGATTCGTAGAATTAAGTTCAATTGTCTTAATTGTGCCGTCCGCCTTGGTATATGAAGTAGCATAACCGCTCTGGTTGACGATTTTTAAGAATTTCTCATTCTTCGTAAGCTCATTTAATATAAGATAAAGGTCGTAAACGGTTGATGCATGTCCTTCTTCGGTAAGGCCGTGAGGATTTACAAAATTCGTATGTGTCGCACCCAAAGCTTCGGCTTCTTCTTTCATCAGTCTTAAAAACTCTACATAACCGCCGTCGCAGTTAACTGCCAAAAGATTTGCAACATCATTCGCAGAGAATAAAAGAAGAATATTTAAAGCCTGCTCCACGGTTAATTTATCCCCGGGTTCAAGTCCAAGCTTCTGTGCACCTGCCACGTTAACGGCGCATTCTTCTGTAAAAGTAAGTGTTTTGGTTAAATCATAATGCTTTAATACAACAAGAGCCGTTAAAAGTTTGGTTATACTGGCCGGAGTGAGTTCTTCGTACATATTCTGACCGTAAAGAACGGTTTTGTTGTTAATATCAAAAAGACCTGCAGCATATGACGAATTCAAAACCACGGTTTTGTAGCTTCCGTCGTCAATACACAAGTCTTTTGCAAAAGTATCCGATTCAAGATAAAGAGTATTCGCATTTGAAACGGCAAGTGTGGGTGATGCCGAATTTCTTTCAAATGCATAAGGAATGTTGTCCTTTTTGCAGGCACACAAAAAAGACAACATAAGAACAGCTAATATAGATAAAGAATATTTATTTATACATTTCACGCCACTCTAAATCTCCTCTGTCAAGTGATTTGATAAGAAGTTCCGCGCTGGCTAAATTAGTGGCCAAAGGAATATTGTGTACATCACAAAGATGTATAACATTGTTTAGATCAGGCTCATGTGATTTGGGCGTTAGAGGATCTCTTAAGAAAATAACAAGGTCAATCTGATTGTGCTCAATCTGTGCGCCGATCTGCTGTTCACCGCCGAGATGTCCTGCCAGAAACTTATGTACATTAAGGTTTGTTACCTCTTCAATAAGTCTTCCGGTGGTTCCGGTAGCATACAGTTCATTTTTGCAAAGTATCCCCCGATATGCTATGCAAAAATTCTGCATCAGTTTCTTTTTTGCATCATGTGCAATGAGTGCAATGTTCATAGTTTTTACCCCATATATTTTGCTTAATATTTTTAGTCGTTGTTAAATTTTCTCTGCTTCTGAAGACGGACATTCATTACAAATCCCATACCCACATAAATAACAAGCAAAGAAGTAAGGCCGTAACTTACAAAAGGAAGCGGAATACCCGTATTCGGGAAAAGTCCGGTAGTTACGCAGATATTAATTGTGCTTTGGAAACCTATAAAAGCTCCCATCCCCCCGGCAATTATCCTGCCGGGCAAATCCGCAGCTTTAAAGGCCACGATAAAGCATTCCATCGTAATCAGCATTAAGAGAATGATAATTGTCGCGGAGCCGACAAATCCAAGTTCCTCTCCTGCTATTGTAAAGATAAAGTCTGTCTGAGGTTCGGAAATAAAGTTACCCTTTTTAACCGAATTAACACCTGTATTGTTTAAGCCCTTACCGGTTAACTGGCCGGAACCGATTGCCATAATCGAGTTTTGCTGCTGGAAAGCTTCTTCGAGTTCATATTCGTCCGGATGAAGCCATGCCAATATTCTTAGCTGCTGATATCCTTCGACAAGGCCTTTATCATTTTCACTGTTTTTTACCAGTACTGAATTTGGCTGTATCAGCAAAAGAAATACAATAATAAATGCCGGAATTCCGACCGCGGCCAATGCTATGAAGTAGCGGTAATTTATTTCACCGAGGAACAATATGCTTAAGAATATTAAAGCAAATACAATTGTAGTAGATAAATCGGGCTCTTTAAATATAAGCGCTAAAGGAGGTACAACCAGTATAACCATGATCAAAATCATATACCACTGATTGATTCTTTCCTTAAACTTCATTATAAACTGTGCAAAAAACAGAATCAACAAAATTTTTGCCGCTTCGGAAGGCTGGAATCTGATACCAAAAAGAGTAAACCATCTCTTTGCACCAAGAGCAGTATTACCTTTTACGAGCACCGCAACAAGCAGTCCAATCATCAAAAAATAGTAAACCGGCCATATTTTCAGCCATATATGATAGTCGATAAAAGACAAAATAATCATTATGGCAAGTCCCGCTATAAATCCCATCAGCTGTTTTTTGGTATTTTCGGGCTGAGCGGAATTAACAAGCAGAATTCCCAGTACGGTAATTACGCAAAGATACAATATTAACTTGAAATCATAGTCTTTAAACTTATAATTCTTAAACATATTAATCTCCGGCCTGACCGTTGTTTATAGGTGTGTTAGCCTGTCCGTTTAAAAGTTCATCCTGATCGTAAATGCCGTAATAATAAGCGTATACGTCTTTTGCAACCTGAGCTGCATTGTTTGAATCATAACCGTTCATAATTCTTACGGTAACAGAAATCTCGGGGTTTGAATAAGGAGCAAACGATATAAACAAAGCGTGGCAGGCTTCATTCCATGCTTCCTGTGCGGTACCTGTTTTACCCGCAACCTCAAGATCGTAGTCAAAATAAGCTTTATGTTCTACAACTTCTCTCATACCTCTCTGAAGCATATTCCATACAGACTGATCAAGAGTAATGTAGTTTCTGACCTCTGCGGAATTGTCGAGATAAAGTTCACCGTTTGAATCATAAATTTTATCAATCAGAGTATAATTGTAAACCGTTCCTTTGTTGGCAATTGCGGTTACATATCTTGACAATCCTACTGTTGTATATGCATGAGTACCCTGACCGATCATGGAAGGAACCGGGAGATCGTCGGATACATTCGGCTCGGATTCCGCTATTTCAACGCCCGATTTTTCCGATAAACCGAACATATCTGCATATACAGCCATTCTTTCTATACCGAGTCTGGAATTATATGTTCCGTTATCGTTGGCAAGTCTGTAACCAACCTCATAAAAGAAACAGTTACATGAATTTGCGATACCGCCTTCTACATTAAGATTTCCGTGAGCTCCGGGAGAAATCCAGCATTTATGCACAACACCGGTTAATTTGTCAAAATAACCTTTACACTGGATGGTAGAACTCATATCGATCACACCTTCTTCAAGGCCCGCAACCGAAGAAACCAGTTTAAAGGTAGAACCGGGAGCACTTCTGTACTGTGTGGCATAATTCCATAGAGGTCTGGAATAATCGTTATTTAAAGCCGCAAGATAATTATTATCCGAATTGGCAAGTCTGTTGTTATCATACGAAGGATATGAAACAAGTGCCAGAACATCGCCTGTATTTACATCCGTTACGACGCACGAACCCGAACAAGGCTCCAGTGCAAGCTGTGCGGGAGTTATTTTTAATTCTTTTATGAGGTCTGTCATAAATACATATGACGAAATTCTTCCCTGCTTAAGTGCGGCAATTTTATCGCCCGGAACATCAATTAAGTTTTGATCGTAAAGAATGATACAGAGCTGTTTGCCGGAAATATAATTGCCTGCAATCATATATTTATATATTTTCTTGGAAAACTCTTTGTTGTTTCTAAGCTTTTCAAGCGTAACATCAACTATCTTGTCATAAATCTCCTGAGTATCGGAATACTTTGTACTCATGTTAAGATTATTGACATTTATCCAGTTCATATTAATGCAGTATGTAAGGTAATCCTTAAGAGAAATCGTTTCGTCCGTGGTCCAGGCAATATACATTTCATCTTCGGTATCGATTAAATCTTTGTCGAGGATTTTTACATTATCGGACATCAGATAGTTTACTATGTAACTCTGATAAATCTGATATTCCTTGGGTAAATCCTTATAAGCCTTAGGCTTTTCCTCATAAAGCTCGTTTCTTATTTCTTCGAAAACCGAATCCTGTCTTGCGACAAATGCATCGTATACTTCTCTTTCTGTCTCAGACGCATAGGGTTTTGAAATATGATTCAAATCAATAATATTGTTGTTGATAAGCTGAAAATACACATCATCGATAGGAATTTTAATATCCGCCTGCTTGGTATTTTCAGTCATTGTAAATTCTTTTATGTTGTCGATTTTAGATACAAGAATACCTGCAATACGCTGCTCTAACAGGTCATAAATAGCAATCTGAAGATCTCTGTCTATTGTCAGATATATATCGTTACCGGTCTTCTCTTCTTTGGTTTTGGTGGAATCAAGCACTTTGCCGAGAACGTCTACATAAACTGTCTCTTTGCCTTTAACACCCTTTAAATAGGCTTCCTGCGAATATTCGATGCCCGTTTTTCCCACATAATCGTTTAAAGTATAATCGCTGTTTTCTTCCTGAGAATACAGGTCAAATTCTTCCTGAGAAATCATACCTGTATAACCGATAATCTGAGAAAAATAGAAAGGATCGTTATATTTTCTGACTGAATTCTGGTTAACGGTTACTCCGGGAAGTGTATCTTCGTGCTCTAAAATACTTGCAACGGATTTTTCCGAAATATCCTTTGCAATCGTGGTTCCCATGTATTTCTGATAACCGGTTAACGAAAGAGCATAACGAACAGAGACGATTCTTACAATCTCTTCTTTTGTATATCCGCCGCCAACAACAAACGATTCTTTATCATTAGGATTTTCATAATAACCTATAGCATATTTTTTTCTGGCACAGAAATAATTGATAACATCTTCGGGTGTCGAATTTTTTTCCTGATATGTTAAATCCTGTGTTTTGGCATGACCGTATATGTCGGCTAAAAATCTTAAAAGCTGCGTACCTTCGACGCTGAATGCATATTCATCATCTTCGTTTACGTAAATCTTAAAATCCATATTAAAATCATCGCCGTTTTTGCTTAATATTTTATATACCTCATAAATGGTATTATTAAGCTGCATATTCTTGCTTTTTCCGGATTCAATAACGTCCTCAAAGTTAACATCATAGGATAAGACATTATAAGCAAGAAGATATCCGTTACGGTCATAAATATTACCTCTGATACCGTCTATGGATTTTTCACGGATGATTTTAAGTTCGTAGTTATTAACGTATTCTTCACCTTTTATGATCTGAAGGTTGAAAATTCTGACAACAAGAACAACACCGATAGCCAAAAACAGGCAAATCGGCAAAAGAAGACGCGATTTTAAAAAACTCTTTAATTCTTCTTTGAAACGTTCAAACATTTATGAACTCTCCGCGTTTTTCTTTTTAAATACGTACGCTTCAATTACCCAGAGCAAAGGATAAATTATAACCGCAACCAAAAGTGTATAAACTACTTCGGGTAAAATGATATTTAAAAAATAAAATCCGAATTCAAACCTGCTTCTTAACAAAAACAGGAAGAAATATGTAACAAAACAGCATACAAGGTCGCTGCTGATAATCATAATTGCCGGTAATTTAAAATCTTTTAAGTAAAAGAAATTGTGAAGCAAACCGTTTAAATAACCTATTAACATATAAAGTATTGTGTAAAAGCCGAAAATATCAAAGGAACAGACATCCAGCAAAAGACCGCATGCAAAACCGACAAACATTCCTTCCCTGTCACCCTGCATAAAGCCCGAACATGATACTAAAATAATCAGTATATTCGGAATAATGCTTGATATTTTTAACATGGGAAAGACCGTCGTCTGCAATACGAAAAAGACAAGTATTAAAGCTACATCTATGAAAAATCTTTTCATTACATTCCTTATTCGAGTTCGGTCTTAAGTTTGGTAATTACCAACACTTCACTGATATGCTCAAAGTTAACGCTCGGGGTAATATATCCCGAAACGGATAAGTGATTGGAATCTTTTTCCATATAGGAAATGATGCCAACCTGAATTCCGGGTAAATATACATCTGAAATATTGCTTGTAACTATTTTATCCCCGACTTCCACGCCTTTTGCGTTTTCAGAAAGCTGGTTAAAAGTAATATATCCGTTCTCCATGGTTGAAAGGCTGCCTGAAACCATTAAATGATCGTTAGTCGTTAAAACCATGCATGAAACATTACTTGTATCGTCTATAATACTTAAAACTCTGGACCAGTTTGCACCGACCTCGGTGATTCGTCCTACCAGTCCGCCGCCTGCCAAAACATTCATACCGACTTTCATTCCGTCATTGGAACCTTTATCGATTATAAAAGTAGAAAACCAGTTACCTGTAGAACCCGAGATAACTCTGGCACCGGTTTTGGGATAATCCGAATATGTCTGATCGAGCTGATATAATGCTCTTAATGAATTAAGCTCAATCTTATCCTGCATAAGGATATCATTTTCCATTGTAAGGTCATTAACCTGCTTCATCAGTTTGTTGTTCTGGTCAACGAGTTCATTCATCTGCTTAACCATTTCTTTTCTGGAATACAGATTCTCGCCCACAATACTGATGCCCTTCTGAAGAGGAACAACAGTTACGGATACAACTTCGTTTAAAGGCTTTAGGGGAATGTCAAAAACGAAGGTAAAAAGCATCAAAACAACACAGATTGCTGAAAGAATCAGCAACCAGTATTTGGTAGGCAGTTTATATTTTTCCTGAGGTTTTCTGACTAAAGGGCTCATTATACTTCAAAAGTTAAATTCTTATACTTCTTATTGTTTCTGATAATCTCGGCAAGTCCGAAAATTACACTGTTTTCCGCACTGTCTGAAGTGTTTACTTTAAGGCCTGTGCCGTTTGCAACATTCTGGCAGAGATTACTTACAAGGCTTCCGCCGCCTGTAATATAAATACCCTGCTTGTAAATATTTGCACCGATTTCGGGAGGAGTACTTTCAAGTAGTTCTTTTACATTATCGGTTATCTGTAAAAAGCTTTCTCTTAAGCAGTTCTCAAGCACAACCGGATCGACCATACATTCAACAGGAAGTCCGCTGGCTACGTTTCTTCCGTAAACAACACCCTTCTCTCCGCTTCTTTTAAGCTCTGAAATCTGCATTTTTAATGCTTCTGCCGACTTTGAGCCGATATGAAGGTTGTATTCCTTTCTGACAGTTGCTTTTATGATATCGTCGAATTTATTTCCGCCGATTTTGACAAGTTTGGACTTTACGATACCGCCGAATGAAAGAATTGAAATCTCCGTGGTATTGTAACCTACATCGACAATCATTACGCCCTGAGAGCTTTTAACATCAATATTAAGTCCTATGGCACAGGCGATGGATTTTTCTACAACCGATACACTGTGAGCCTTCATCGAAGAATCTTCAATCAGCTCACCGAAAGCTCTTCTTTCAACATCTGTAACATCGTGAGGAATAGACATTACATAGTCGGAATTTTTGTAATTGCCTTTTGTAATCTCCGAAATAAAAAGTCTTAAAAGATCCTGCATATTGTTGATATCGGAAATAACACCATTATTAAGAGGCATTGATACCACAATATTATCGGGTGCTTTTTCAAACATTTCATAAGCCGAATCGCCATAAGCAATAACATTCTTTTTATTTTCAATTGCAATCATATTGCGCTCAACAAATACGCGCTTTTTCTCATGATTATAAATACAAATTTTACTGGTACCCAAATCGATACCGAAAGCATTGTTAGCCAAAGTAATTCTCCAATTTCTTCTTCACATAATAATACAGTTTACTATTATACCACATTTTATCAATAATGCACTATTGCGACTGTTTTTTGGCTTAGTTTTTTACATAAAAATGAGCTGCGACCACATAATACACCGCGGGCACGCTCTCGCTAATCTTTTGTACGCAGCGGATGCTAAATTCGACTTCGCACAATTGTGCTCGTCTCATTAAGCACCGGCGACAAAAATTACCCGCTCGTGCATCATGTGGTCACAGCTAAAAAATTCTATATTAAAGCCAAAAAACAGATTTAGTTTTATTGATTAAAGTTGAACAAGACCTCTCTCGTATAAGGTCTGAAGGGACTTGATTATACCCAACTTGACATGAGGGAAAGTCAGGCCGCCCTGGAAATAGACACTATAGGGTTCTTTTACGGGGCCGTCGGCCGATAATTCGATGGATGAGCCTGATATGAAGGCTCCGGCGGCCATAATTACGTCGGAATCATAGCCGGGCATTGCCCAGGGCTCGGGTTTTACAAAGGAATCAACGGGTGATGCGGCCTGAATGCCCTGGCAGAAAGCGATCATTTTGTCTTTATCATGGAATGTTACGGCCTGGATAATGTCATGTCTGTCTTCTGTTGAGTTTGGAATCACATCAAAACCGAGTTTCTCGTAAATATTTGCTGCAAATATTGCGCCTTTTAGTGCACTTGCAACTACTGTGGGGGCAAGGAAAAGTCCCTGATAAAAATCTCTTAAAACAGTTAATGAAGCGCCGACTTCCTTTCCAAGTCCGGGTGAAGTAAGTCTGTATGCGGCATTTTCAATACATTCTTTCTTACCGCATATATATCCGCCTAAAGGAGCAAGTCCGCCACCGGGGTTTTTAATCAAAGAACCGACTATCATATCTGCGCCTACATCGCTCGGTTCAATTTCTTCGGTAAATTCACCGTAGCAGTTATCAACCATGCAGATAACTTCGGGCTTTATGCTTTTAACATAAGCAATGAGTTCTCCGATTTGTTTTACAGAAAAAGAAGGTCTTGTCTGATATCCTTTTGAACGTTGGATAGTAACAAGTTTTGTTTTGTCATTAATAGCTTTTTTTATGTTTTCGTAATCAAATGTGCCGTCAGAAAGTAAATCAACCTGTCTGTAAGTAACTCCGTATTCTTTTAAGGAACCGATACTGTCTCTGATACCGATTACTTCTTCCAGGGTATCATAAGGCTTTCCTGCAGGGCTTAAAAGCTCGTCCCCGGGGCGCAAATTGCTCATGAGAGCAAGTGCTAACGCATGAGTTCCGCACGTAATCTGAGCCCTTACAAGCGCATCCTCGGTATGGAAAATATCAGCATATACTTTTTCAAGCGTTTCTCTTCCAAGATCGTTATAGCCGTATCCTGTGGTTCCGAGCATGCATGCTTCGGAAACATTGTTCTTTTGCATTGCAGCTATAACCTTAAGCTGATTAATATCTGCAAGTCTGTCGATATCGTCAAATCTTACTTTTAAATCTTTTAGGATATTTTCAGCAAACTCACAAACTTTATCATCAATTCCGAAATCTTTGTAAATATTTTTCATTGCAACCTCAATAGTTTCAAATTATATTTTTCTCTTTTAAAACATCCAAAACATACTTTTCGATTTCTGCAGGAGTCTTATTGTCAATATCTATAAAATCCGCATATCTTTCTCTCTTAAAAAAAGTCACCTGTCTTTTGGCATAATGTCTTGAATTCTGTTTTATTAGATAAACGGCTCTGTCAAAGTCATATTCGCCGTTTAAATAATCAATTAACTCTTTATATCCGATGGCATTGTACAGGCCGGACTGTGAATCGTAAGGATATTTGGCTATTAAATCTTTTACCTCGTCCAAAAGGCCGTTTTCTATCATAATATCCACACGCCTGTCAATTTTCTCGTATAAAAGGCTCCTGTCGCGGTTTAATACGAAATATGCAAGATTATAAGGTGTTTCCCTCTCCTGCTGTTCTTTGTTGTGATCGGATATTTTTTTATGATGAAGCTCGTAAAATTCAATAGCTCTGATAACGCGTTTTATATTCTGCTTGGGAATAATAAGAGTTGATTCGTAATCAATCTCTTTTAATCTTTCAAACAATGCGTCTTCGCTGTTTTTATTATAAAAGTCAGTGATTTCTGCTCGGACAGTATTGTCGTCCTCTTCTGTAAAATCAATATCCCTTGTTACCGCCTGGATATAGAAGCCTGTGCCACCACAAATAATCGGAATATGGTTGTTTTTGTATATTTCATCCATCGCTTCAAGAGCAAGGGTTTTAAAACGCAAAGCATCACAGGATTCATTAGGATTAAGACAATCTAAAAGATAATGTTTAATACCGCCCATTTCCTCTTCCGTAATCTTTGCGGTACCAACATTCATAAATTTATAGACCTGCATTGAATCGGCGGAGATTATCTCTCCGCCGATTATTTTTGCAATATTTACTGCCAAAGCGCTTTTGCCTGTTGCAGTTGCTCCGGCAATTACTACCAGAGGCTTTTTCATGAAACTATCCTTTTGAACATCTTTTCAAGATCTGTCTTTGATATTCTGATAAGTGTAGGTCTTCCGTGAGGACACTGATAAGGATTCTTTAAGGTAAGCATATTTTCAAGAAGCTTCTTGCAATCATCCTTGCTCATCTTCTGGTTGCCCTTAATAGCAGCCTTACATGCTCTCGTGGCAATTCTTGTCTCAATGATATCGATATGGAGCGAAGGTGAAACATTTATAAGCTCCGAAAGGATATCAAGGAACAGACTCTTTGCATCGGAGCCAAACAAATCAGTCGGTATACCTCTGATGAACAAATCTCTGTCACCGAAATCATTAATGATAAATCCGAATTTTTCAAATTCGTTCTTGTAACGAAGATATACATCCATTTCCGCTTTGCTTAAGTTAACAACCTGAGAAAGCATAAGCGTCTGGGTTTCAATCTTGTCGTTTTTAAACTTCTCCATAAATCTTTCGTAAAGAACTTTCTCATGTGCAGCATGCTGATCCATGATTAGAAGTTCGTTTTCAACGGAGATTAACCAGTAAGTATCAAATATCTGGTCAATAATCGTAAATTTCGAAAGTTTTGAAGGATCGAGTGTCTTTTCATTGAACAGAACGCTCTGAGTTTCCTTTACCTTAGGTTCTCTCTTTCCGGTTGAATTGAATCTGTCGACTTTCTTGAAGATATTATCTACATTCTCAATCTTCGGGGTAACAGCTTCATCATCCGTATCTTTATCGAAATCTTTTACTCTAAAAGTAAACTTTGATTTTCTGGGTGCTTCGGTATCTGCCTTAATCGGAGCGATATCATCATTTAATACGGAATATTTCTTATCCGTATCTTTAAGTCTGTCAGCATCATCTTCTTTAGACTTTTCTCCTACACGGTCGATAATATCAGCTTTTCTTTCCCACTTGAAATCCATGAAAGCATCATTGGAATCGTCTTCGTTTTCATCTGTAACAAAGGTGTTTTCAGGAATATCGCTCAATTTAACGATCATACCCTTGTTTTCCTGTTCGATTTCGCTTTCTTCCTTGTTTTCGATGGATGCAAGCCATTCTTCGAACATATTTACAGGTTCTGCCTTTTCTTCAACTGCTTCAGGTGCCGTTTCATCAGTCTTTTCTTCGACTTCTGGAATAGGATTTTCTACAGGAACTTCTTCCTTAACTTCGTCTTCCTTTGCAAAAATATCTTTCTTAAACAAAGCAGAACCGTGAGAACCTGTATCTGCAGGTTTTTCTTCAGCAGATTCTTTCTTTTCGGCAGCTATCCTGTTCTTAAGCAATGCAGAACCTCTGGTTCCATCCTTGTCTTCATAATCTTCAGCCGTTTCTTTATGGCTGCCGATTCTCGTTGTAAGAAGTGATGAGCCCTGTGAAGCTGCATCATAAGAACCTTCATCCTTAATATTGCCTTCGGATTCAGCAAATGATGTAACCTTGTTAAATGAAGTCTTTTCAGCAGCAACCGTACTCTTCGGAGCCTCAGCGGTTGTATCGTTTCTTAAGAAATCATAATTAGGATTTTCTTCTTTTACGAGAGTACTCTTAGGTGCTTCAGCTGTCGTATCGTTTGTAAGGAAGTCATAATTGGGACTGTCCTTTTTAATTACAACATTCTTGGGTGCCTCAGCGGTCGTATCTTTTCTTAAGAAATCATACGCATCGTTGGGTGCTTCTGTATTATCTGAAACAGTTTCTTTAACTTCTTCAGAACCTTCCTCTTCTTCGACATCATTCTTCATACGTTCTTCAAACTTGTCGTATTTGGACTTGTAAGGAATGGTTGTAATATGATTCATAAATTCATTGTTGGGCTTGTCTTTCTTTTCTTCAAACTCAACCGTAAATTCTTTGGATTTATCATTCTGGGTATAGGCTTCGGATTCGGCAGCGGTCATATTATTAACGCCCTTCTTGCCGTCATAGCCTTTCTGTACTACAAGGTCACCCTTCTTGAAATTCTTTTCAAAAGGTTCTGGAGCTCTTTCAAGAGGCTTTTCTTCTTCCTTGAACTTAAACGCACTCGGAATAAGCTCATTCTTTGTAAGAGCTTCACTTATTGTCTTATTTAAAATCTCAACGAGGAATTCTCCGTTTGTAATTCTGACTTCACTCTTTGCGGGATGAACATTTACGTCGATTCCGAAAGGATCGAGATCTATAAACAGAACAACAAAAGGAAACTTATGCTGCATCAGGAAATTGCGGTATCCTTCTTCAATTCCTCTTGTAACATAATCATTCTTGATATATCTGCCATTTATAAAATAATATTCTCCGGATCTGGAAGGACGGCATAAATCAGGCTTTGAAATATAGCCCTGAATCTTTATGAAATCATCCTCATAATCCAAAGGAATAAGACCCTCGTGAATTTCTTTTCCGAAGAGTCTGAAAATAACGTCCTTAAGATTGCCTGAACCGTTAGTCTGAATCTTAACCTGACCGTTTACCAGAAGCTGGAAGGCAATAGAAGGATTGGAAAGAACAAGTTCTTCCATCATTTCAATAATCTTCGTAGCTTCGGACGAAGGTGAATTTAAGAATTTTTTACGAGCGGGAACATTAAAGAATAAATCCTTGACGATAATTGTCGTACCTTCGGGAGCCCCTGTTTTAATCATCTCGATTACGCTGCCGCAGTCAAGATTGATTTTGGTGCCCATTAAATCTGTTTTTGTACGGGTAATCATCTCGGTATGAGAAACAGAAGCGATACTTGCCAAAGCCTCGCCTCTGAATCCTAATGTACTTAGGAAGAATAAGTCTTCGCTTGATACAATTTTACTTGTAGCATGACGAAGAAAAGCTGTCGGAACGTCTTCATACGAAATTCCGCAACCGTCATCTGTAACCCTGATATAATCGATACCGCCGCCTTTTATCTCAACGGAAATGTTTTTTGAACCCGCGTCAATCGCGTTCTCAACAAGTTCCTTGACAACGTTCACCGGTCTCTCGATTACTTCCCCCGCAGCAATCTTGTTAATAGTAAGATTATCAAGAATTCTGATCATAGTTTTATCCTATTTTTGCATTTACATTGTAGCCTGTATAAAGTGTTTAACCCGTCAAGAGGAGTCATGTTTGTAACATCGATTTCCTCAATCTCTTTTATTATATCAGAATCTGACGTCATGTCCAATAGAGTTAACTGACCTAAATCAACTTCGTCGTAATTTTTTTGCTTTTTTTTCGTCATATTTGGACTAATTGTGACGATATCTTGCATTTTATCGATAATATCGTTCTCGGAAAGCTTCGATAAAATGTCTTTTGCACGTTCAATTACCATGTCAGGAACACCTGCAAGCTTGGCAACCTGAATACCGTAACTTCGATCCGTACCGCCTTTAATAATTTTCCTTAAGAAAATAATATCGTCGCCCTCTTCCTGAACTGCGATACAGTAGTTGTTCACATTTGGAATCTTACCCTCCAGTTCAGTCAATTCATGGTAATGCGTGGCAAATAATGTTTTTGCTCCTAAAAGTTTCTGGTTTGCAATATGCTCAATTACAGCCCATGCAATCGACAAACCATCGAGAGTTGATGTTCCTCGACCGATTTCATCAAGGATTAAAAGTGAATCCTTGGTGGCATTTCTGAGGATATTGGAAACTTCATTCATTTCAATCATGAATGTGGACTGGCCGCTCGCCAGATCGTCCGATGCTCCGACTCTCGTAAATATCCTGTCGCATACACAGATACTTGCTTCTTTTGCCGGTACAAAACTGCCTATCTGAGCCATCAAAACAATAAGCGCAGTCTGTCTCATATAAGTCGATTTACCGGCCATATTGGGGCCTGTAATAATCGAAATATTATTCTTTTTATTGTCTAAAATCGTATCGTTTGGAATAAACTGATTATCCGGAACCATCTTTTCAACTACGGGATGGCGGCCTTCTTTGATATTAATCGAGCCTTTTTCGTTAATCGAAGGTCTGACATATCTGTTTGTCTCGGCTACATATGCCAAAGAACATAAAACATCAAGATAAGCCATCGCTTTGGCCGTTTTTTGTATCCTTAGAAGGTTTTCTTCGATGTAGACGCGTATTTCCTCGAATAAGTCGTATTCAAGCGTACAGAGCTTATCCTGTGCATTTAAAATGGTATCCTCTAATTCTTTAAGCTTCTCCGTGGTATATCTTTCGGCATTGGATAATGTCTGCTTTCTGATATAATCCGCAGGAACCATATCAATAAATGATTTTGAAACTTCAAGATAATAACCGAATACTTTATTGTATTTAACTTTTAAAGTCTTAATGCCTGTTTTTTCTTTTTCTTCGGATTCAAGATTTGCAAGCCAGTTCTTGCCTTCGGACTTTGAAACTCTTAAATAATCAACGCCCTCATTGTATCCGTTCTTAATAATACCGCCTTCTCTTACAGAGAAAGGAGGATCTTCTTCGATTGCTTTATCAATCTTTTCAAAAATATCAATTAATGGATCGATATCTTCGAATATCTTTTTTATAAGGGGAACATCACAATTCATGATTGCTTTTTTGATATAAGGTACCATTCTTAAGGATTCTTTTATTGCAATCATATCCTTGGGATTTAAAGTTTTGTAACTTACCTTTGCAAGCAGTCTTTCGAGGTCGTATACGGGATTTAAACATTCCCTGATTTCTTCCCTTACGATGATTTCGCTGTAAAGATATTCGACCGCATCAAGACGCTCAATTATCATATCTTTATTGACCAGCGGCTGTTGAGTCATGCTTCGAAGAGTTCTTGCACCCATGGCAGTTTTAGTTTTATCAAGAACCCATAAAAGAGAGCCCCATTTCTGTTTATCTCTCATCGTTTCTGTCAGTTCAAGATTACGTCTGGTCGCATTGTCGATTACCATATAAACGCCGTTTGATGTAGGAGTTAAAGTGGTAATATGATTAAGCGAAATCATCTGTGTCTCGTTTAAATACATTAAAAGAGAACCTGCTGCAATTACGCCGAGTTCGTAATCATCTATGCCCATTCCTATAAGAGAATGCACCTTGAAATGCTTTAAAAGCGTCTTCTTGCAATTGTTTTCTTCGAAGTGATAATCATCAAGACAGGAAACCTGTGTACCGATTTTGCTTCTTAAATCTTCTATATCAAGCCCTGCTGATAAAAACTGCGAATTGCAGATTATCTCGGCGGGTTTGTATTTAAAGATTTCATCATAAAGATTTTTAATGCCTGAAATTTCGGACAAATAAAAATCACCTGTAGTTACATCACATACCGAAAAACCGATATTGTTCATGTAAATAAAAACAGACATAAGATAATTATTTCTGTTTTCATCAAGTGACATTGAATCAATATTGGTTCCCGGCGTAACTATACGGGTGACTTCTCTTTTAACAAGGCCTTTTGCAAGCTTAGGGTCTTCAACCTGCTCGCAAATGGCTACTTTATAACCATTTTCGATTAATTTTGTAATATAAGGCTCTACGGAATGAAAAGGCACTCCGCACATCGGAGCTCTGTCTTCAAGACCGCAGTTTTTGCCTGTTAATGTGATTTCAAGAACCTTGGAAGCTGTTAATGCATCATCAAAAAACATCTCGTAGAAATCTCCGAGACGGTAAAAAAGAATACAGTCTTTATATTGTTCTTTTGTTTCAAGGTATTTTTGCATCATCGGCGAAAGAGCCGAGATGTTTTTCATTACCTCATCATATGATGACATATTAACTCCCCAAAAGGTTTAGCTTTAAACCATTTCTCCGAAATAATAAAATCCTTTGCATTCAAGGCATTTGACATTAACTATCTTACCGATTAAATCTGTATTGCCTTTAAAATGCACGATTGTATTGTTTTCAAGTCTTCCTGTCAGAAGGTTTTCATCCTGCTTATTAACTTCTTCTACGAGTACGGGTAAAGTCTGACCTTCAATCTTTACAACCTGTTCTCTGGCTGTTTCCTGAACGCATTTAAGCACACGGTCAAACTGTTCTTTTACGAACTCTTCGGATACCTGAGGCATATCGGCCGCAGGTGTGCCTGTTCTTTTTGAATATATAAAAGTAAATGCGTTGTCAAAACCGACTTTTTTAACTACATCGATTGTATCGTCGACATCTTCCTTTGTTTCCCCCGGGAAACCAACGATAATATCGGTTGTAATCGATATATCAGGTATTTCATGTCTTATTTTTAGTGCAAGATCAAGGTATTTTTCTTTGTCGTAAACACGATTCATCTTCTTTAAAATCCTTGAACTTCCGGACTGTAAAGGTAAATGTATATGATGACAGATTTTCTTTGAATTCTTAATTACTTCAATAAGCTCGTCGGATAAATCCTTCGGATGAGAAGTCATAAATCTTATTCTCTCAAGTCCATCAATCTTTTCAACTCTTCTTAAAAGTTCCGCAAAAGATATAGGATTTTCAAGGTTTTTGCCATATGAATTTACATTCTGACCCAAGAGCATTATTTCGATAACGCCATCTTTTACGAGGTTTTCAATTTCTTTTATGATCTCATCTGCTTCTCTGCTTCTCTCTCTGCCACGAACATAAGGAACTATGCAGTAAGTACAGAAATTGTTGCAGCCAAACATTATATTAACGCCTGATTTGTAAGGATATTTTCTGTCTACGGGAAGATTTTCGCAGATTACTTTTGTTTCGTTCCAGTGACTTACAATTGTATTGCCTTTCTTGTAAAGGTTAGCGTCGGAATCATCGAATTCCTTGTTTTCAATGCCTTCGTAAACATAAAAGAGATATTCTGCAAATCTGTAAATATTATGCGTTCCGAAGATAAGATCTACAAAGCCGTAGCTTGTACAGAGTTTTTCTATTACACATTCTTCCTGAGTCATACAGCCGCAAAGAACAACCTTCATATCCGGGTTCTGCTTTTTAAAAGTTGAAAGTCTGCCGAGTCTTCCGTAAACCTTCTGATTGGCATTATCTCTGACGGAACATGTGTTATAAACGGTTAAATCTGCGTTTTCGTCTTCGATTACGGTAAATCCCGCAGACTTCAAAATGCCCGAGATTTTTTCGGAATCCCTGGCATTCATCTGACAACCGAATGTTTCAACGCAAGCGGTTATATCTCTTTTCTTTTGTTCTTTTAAATCGGCAACAACTTTTTTAAGAAGTTCGAGATATTTATATTGTCTTTCGAGTTCTTCTTTGTTGTCGGTACTTTCAAACTGATTCATTATTTAACCTCTGACCTGACCGTTTCCGGTAATCTTATATTTGTATGAGGTTAACTCATTAAGTCCCATAGGTCCTCTGGCATGAAGCTTTTGCGTGGAAATGCCGATTTCCGCACCGAGGCCGAATTCAAAGCCGTCGGTAAATCTGGTGGAAACATTTCTGTATACGCATGCTGCATCAACGCCCTTTAAGAATTTTTCTGCAGTCTCATCATTCTCTGTGATGATGCAGTCAGAATGTCCTGTGTTGTATTTGTTGATATGAGCAATTGCTTCTTCAACCGATTCAACAGTCTTAACGGAAATGATGTAATCAAGATATTCCTTAGCAAAATCTTCTTCTGTGGCATCTACACAGTCGATAATATCTTTTGTATCTTTATCACCGCGGATTTCGACATTTTTCTCTTTTAATTTCTCAGCCATCTTAGGAAGAAGAGCTTCTCTTACGTCCTTATGAACTACCAAAGATTCGCATGCATTACATACACCGATTCTCTGAGTTTTTGCATTAAAAATAATATTTACGGCCATATCGATATCAGCGTCTTTATCAACGTAAATATGGCAGTTGCCGCTTCCTGTTTCGATAACAGGAATGGTTGAATTTGTAACAACTGCTTTGATTAAACCTGCACTTCCGCGGGGTATCAAAACATCGATATAATCATTCATTTTCATGAATTCTGTAGCTGTTTCTCTGTCTGTCTTTTCAATAAGCTGAATTGCATTCTCATCAAGGTTATTAGCCTTTAATACATCGCGGATAACCTTAGTAATAGCAAGGTTTGAATTAATTGCATCTGAACCACCCTTAAGAATGCAGACATTTCCCGATTTGAATGTAAGTGAAAATGCATCAGCAGTCACGTTAGGTCTTGACTCATAAATAATACCGATAACTCCTAAAGGAACGCTGACTTTGGTAATATGCATTCCGTTAGCCATAATCTTGTCATCCAATACTTTGTTTAAAGGATCTTCAAGAGCAACTACCTGACGAATACCTTCACTTATTCCTTCAATTCTTGACTCATTTAATAAAAGTCTGTCCAAAAGACCGGCTTTCATATTTTCGGATACACCTTTGTCATAATCAATTTTATTCTGTGCGATAATGTATTCGCTTTCTTTTACAAGAGCGTCTGCAACCTGTAAAAGCACATCGTTTCTGGTCTTTTCATCAAGAAGACCGATTGTATATTTAGCTTCTTTGGCATTCTTGCCTAATGTTTCAAGATACATGTCATTACCTCTTAATTCATTCTCTGCAGCATGTTTTTCGCCAAGATTTGTAATGCTTCCGTCTGCTTCTTTTATGTCGATGCTGTCAAGCTGGGATTTAAGATTAGCTCTGATGTTTGCAACATATGCGGCTCTTAATTCCTTCTGTTCTTTAGTCTCTTCTTCGGTAAGCCCGACGTCCTGGGATTTATGATACAGTTCGTTTATTCTGTTAATTAATTTCTCTATTTCCATATTATTCTTCGCTTAACTTGCTTACAAAATCAACAAGTTCAAAATTCTCATCTTTATCTGCCAAAAACAAAGTACCGAAATCTCTTCCGTCCATAATTCTGTGTAAGATATGGATATCATCACTGTTTGCGATAATCATATCAGCGCCTGATTTGGTAACAATCTGAGCTGCGTGAATCTTTGTATTCATACCGCCTGTACCGATGGATGAACCTGTTTCGGACTTGCCCATTTCGATGATTTTATCATCTATTTTTTCGACAATACTGATAAATTCAGCATCGGGATTGGTTCTTGGGTTATCGGAGAAAAGTCCGTCGATATCTGATAAAAGAATTAAAAGATCAGCTCCGATTAATGATGCAACAATAGCTGAAAGCGTATCGTTATCACCGAATTTAATTTCGAATGTTGAAATTGTATCGTTTTCATTTACGATTGGGATAACACCAAGTTCCAACAGCTGTTCAAAAGTATTGTGTGCATTGAATCTGTTAAGATCGTTTGTAATAGTATCCTTGGTCATAAGAACCTGAGCGCAGACCTGATTGTATTCAGCAAATATCTTCTGATATACCATCATAAGTCTTGCCTGACCTACAGCGGCACAAGCCTGTTTTGCAGCTATACTGTGCTTTGCATCTTTAAGATGTAAAGCTCTCTGGCCTACAGAAATTGCACCAGAGGATACAAGAATAACATCCTTACCCATATTTCTGATGTTGCAAAGTTCTCTGACCAAAGTCTCAAGTCTTGTATAATCAATTCCGCCTGTTTCGGGATGTGTAAGACTTGATGAACCTATCTTAACTACAATTCTTTTTTTATCTTTAATAGCTTCTCTGAAATTCATGACTTTCTCCGTTTTGTGGTTTTCCCCTATTTTAGTTATTTATAATACTTTCCGCAACCTTCATGCCGTCAATTGCAGCGGATACGATTCCGCCCGCATATCCGGCTCCTTCGCCGCATGGGAAAATACCTTTTATACTGCTTTCAAAATTTTCGTTTCTTAATATTTTAACAGGTGAAGAGCTTCTTGTTTCTGCTCCCGCAAGCAAAGGATTAACGCTTGCATAACCTTTTATTATATTATCATAGTCAAGCATTGCTTCACAGAATGCTTTGTTTATAAAATCAGGATATATCTCAGTTACATCGGTAAATGAATATTTTCCTTTGATTGCTTCATCCGGATTTATCTTACATTCTTCGAAATCTAAATCATAATCTGAATTTAAATCCTCAAAAAATGTCTTTAACTCACTAATCGGAATACATCCGTTACCTGCATGAAAAGTTTTCTCTTCGATTTCCCTCTGCATTTTCATTCCTGATAAAGCATCCGAATTATCTAAATCTTCTTTGTTTATCTGGACAATAATAGCACTGTTTGCGTATCCCGAATCTCTCTTAAACTCGCTCATTCCGTTAACGCAAAGTTTGTTTTCTTCACTGGATGCATTTACCACATATCCGCCGGGACACATACAGAATGAGTATACTCCACGATTACCCTGATGCGTCAGTTTATATGGAGATGGTTCAAGATCTTCATAAAGATTTTCGAAATCGTAACCGTATTGTGCTTTATCTATAAAAGACTGCTCATGTATTACACGATAGCCCATTGCAAAGGGCTTTGTTTCCATCGAAAGCTTGCCTGCCAGATACTCAAATGTATTTCTGGATGAATGACCTATTGCAAGAATACATTTTTCACATGGTAAAACGCTTTCTTCAAAAGTGTATACGTCTTTTATGATTATTTCTTTTATATTTCCGTTTGATTCGTTGAAGGAAACAAATTCTTTTGAAAATAAGAATTTAACGCCTCTTTTAATTAAATCTTCTCTTAAATTCTTAATGACTGTTCTTAAAACATCCGTTCCTATATGCGGTTTAGAATCGTAAAGGATATTTTTGGAAGCGCCGTATTTAACAAATGTATTTAATACAAATTCTTTTCTTCCGGCAGGATCTTTGATACCTGTATTAAGCTTGCCGTCGGAAAATGTTCCGGCTCCGCCTTCTCCAAACTGTACATTGGAGAATACATCAAGTTTTCCGCCTTCAAAATAGCTTTCAACGTCTTTTATACGCTCTTCCACGCATTTTCCCTTATCGATGATTAAAGGTTTAAAACCTGCTTCACATAAAATAAGTGCCGCGAAAAGTCCTGCAGGGCCCATTCCTACAATAACAATGTTGGTATCGTTGTTGTTATTTCTTTTAGGAACTGTATAAGGTTTAGCTATGTATTCGGAAATGTTTTTATATTTTCGTAAAAGATATTTCTCGATTTTGTCTTCCGTTTCTAAAGATACGGAATAAACATATTTAATATCGCTTTTATCTCTCGCATCAAGCGATTTTTTTAAGATTTGAAAGTTCGATATCTCAGAGTTTGGGCAAAATTTTGAAGTGACATATTCTTTTATGTCGATTTTTTGTTTTGCACTGATTTTAATAGAATCGATTTTTATCATAAAAGTCTGTAAGTCACCTAAAATTTTAACTTAATCAATATCTTTATAAATTCCGAGTTTATGTAGAACCGAATATATCTTTGAACCGAAAGGAATTAACGATAAGTCGTATTCATTAACACCTTTAAGCAATACAAGCGCTGTAAAGTAAATAACTATCGCGATTGCCATTGCTATGAATAAAGCTATTCTGTAATCAACCACTTTGGAGATAAGGAAGTATGAAAGGAATGTAAATACTCCCATTATCACTGATGATATAAGCGGAATCAAGAACGTCTGCTTTATCTCCTGTTTGTATGCAATTGTTCTGTATATCGCAAAATGATTCAGTGCACTTACGAACACAGCAAATAAAAGATTCGCAATAACAACAGAATGAATGCCCCATTTAAATACTTTAAGCATTAATAAAAGTGCAAGGAAATGAAGCACAAATGCAATAAGTGAATTAAGTACGGGTGTTTTAAGCTTATTAAGTCCCTGTAAAATACCGTTACCGAGTGTGGATAACGAGAAGAATATTACGCTGATTGAACCGTACATAAGCATTATTGCAGCAAGGTCGATTTCACCTTTGAATAAAAGTGAAATGATTGGTTTTCCTAAGATTGCAAGGCCGAATGCAGCAGGGATTGAAATAATCATCGTAACTCTGATAACAGTAGCCATCTTGCTTCTGGCAGAAACATAATCCTTGTTTTCGATACTGCCGGTAAGGGATGGAATAATTGCCGAACACATTGCGTTTGCCAAAGCAATCGGAAGTGTAATCATAAGCTTGTATTTACCGGAATAAACACCCCAGTAAAATGATTTTAAATCACTCTCGCCGACTTTAATCATATGATGGTTAAATACAGACTGATCGACTACACCGCAGATATTGTACATAACCGAGCAGAGAATCATGGGAATGGCAGTTCTTAAAATAAGAATAAGCACATCAAGAAATGTATCCCTGTTCTTGGAAGTATCGGCTATTACTCTTCTTTCGATTGCATTTTTGTTATGCATGTAAAAGTAAATCATCAAAAGAAGTCCGGCCAAAGCACCAACACCGCAGCCGATGGTGGCACCCGCCGCACCCAAAGCCGACGCGTAATTCTCATTCATCATGAGATTGCCGTATTTGGTACCAACACCAAAGAGAAGTTTTGCTGCCGATAAAGATACTATTACAAGTATTATCTGCTCAAGAACCTGAGAAAATGCGGTAAAATGCATGATTCCGAGTCCCTGGAAATAACCTCTGAATACAGCCATTAAAGCAACTACGAAAATTGTGGGAGCGAGTACTCTCATCGCCATTGTGCTCATAGCTTCGCCCATTATCGTAGTCGAAAAGAAATCTGCAAATATAAATACAATTAAACTGAAGAAACCGCCGGAAATAATCGCAAAGAGCAAAGCTCCTTCAAATACTTTCTGCATCTTCTTATACTGACCACGGCTCTGTCTTTGTGCGATTAGCTTACTTACCGCTGCAGGAAGAGAATACGAGGAAAGAATAAGGATTATCGAATAAAACTCGTAAGCGGCTGCATAATAACCGTTTCCGATATCTCCGATAATATTTGTCAGAGGTACTCTTCTGGCAATACCGATAACTCTGCAAAGAATTCCGGCTATAGCAAGAATTGAACCCTGAACCACTATTCCTTTGGCAATTTTCTTTTTGTCAGACATTTATTTTCCCTTGCCTTTATTTGTGATAAGGCTCGTTATTAATTATCTTAAAACTTCTGTAAATCTGTTCGAGCAAAACAACTCTCATCAGCTGATGAGGAAAAGTCATATCGGAAAAAGACAGCTTTTCATTAGAAATCTTTTTAACCGAATCGGAAAGTCCCAAAGAACCTCCAATTATAAAACAAATATTGCTGTTTCCGTTAATACAGAGTTTTTCTATTGTTTTTGAAAAAGAAAGAGAATCATATTTTTTTCCTTCGATTTCAAGCGTAATTACATAGGCTGATGAAGGTATTTTCTTAAGAATTCTCTCTCCTTCTTTGTCTTTTATGATGGTTTCCAAAGCCTCACTTAAATTCTGTCCGGCTTCTTCGTCGTCAACTTCGATAATGTTTAATTTACAAAATTTGGAAAGCCGTTTAGAATATTCCGAAACGGCTTCCCTGAAAAATTTTTCTTTAATTTTACCGACACATATTACGGTTACATTCATTCGAAAATATCTCCGTAATACTTATCAATCATAAGATCTGCAAGGCTTTCGCTTACATTAGGAAATTCCTGAGAAATAAGATATTTAATCTTCGCGTTTCTCTTAAAGAAATTGGTCTGTTCGTCATCCGTTATCTCAAGGTCGGAATCGATGAAGCTCATAGTAATTGTTTTTTTAAACCACTCTTCGAATTCAACGTTTTCCTTATTCTCGTCTACGGCTTTAACTTTATAATCCTTATATCTTGTCAGCGAATGAATACCGAAGTATATAAACAAGCCAAAGAAAAGGAACATAATTACATCAATGATGTAAGACACAAGTCCGTGAGGCTTTAAAGGCAATACGCCTGCAAGTAAAAGACCTATAAATATGCATCCGAGAGCGCCCATTACAATGAGCATTATACCGGTAGATAAGTATTCGCCGGCTTTATCTTTTTTGGAAACATATTCGGCTTCCTGCTTTTCTTCCATCTGACGCCTGATAAGTTCTGCTCTGATTTTTTCTATTTCTTCCGGCGAAGGTTCTTTAGAAACTCTTGAAACAAAAGCTTCTTGTTCGATAGCTTCATCAGCTTCACCTTCTGCATTTATAACAGTCTCAGTGGCTCCGAATTCGTCTTCATCGGTTAATTTTGCATATTCATCAAAGCTCATAAAAAGAGGCTCATTCGGATTTTCTTCTGTCTCTTCAACAGGACGTTTCTTTTCCAATGAATCTACAAGCGCAACTTTACAGTCCGCACATATTGTAAATCCGTCTCTGTATTCAGCTTTACATTTAGGACAAAAAGGCATTTTTAGTTTTCCTTCCCTGAAAGATATTCATCAATTCCCTTAGCTGCACATCTGCCTGCACCCATAGCCAGAATAACGGTTGCAGCACCTGTAACAGCATCGCCGCCGGCGAAAACGCCTTCTTTTGAAGTCTCTCCGTTTTCTTCTTTTACTACGATACATTTTCTTCTGTTAATCTCAAGACCCTTTGTAGTGGATGAGATAAGAGGATTGGGTGATGTGCCGAGTGACATGATTACAGCATCACATTCAATTTCAAATTCGGAACCGGGGATTTCAACAGGGCTTCTTCTGCCACTCTCATCAGGCTCGCCAAGTTCCATTTTAATACATTTAATACCGCAAACCCATCCGTTCTCATCGGATAAGATTTCTACGGGATTTGTAAGAAGGTTAAAGATAATGCCTTCTTCTTTTGCATGATGTACTTCTTCCACTCTGGCAGGAAGTTCTTCCTCTGATCTTCTGTAAACTATATGTACTTCACTACCAAGTCTTAAAGCTGTTCTTGCAGCATCCATTGCAACGTTACCGCCTCCTACTACAACAACTTTCTTACCGATCATGATAGGTGTTTCGGCATCTCTGAAAGCCTTCATAAGGTTTGAACGTGTAAGATATTCGTTAGCTGAGAATACGCCGTTTGCGTTCTCTCCGGGAATTCCCATAAACTTGGGAAGACCGGCACCCGAACCGATAAATACAGCTTCAAATCCATATTTGTCAATAAGTTCGTCAATCGTAAAAGATTTGCCGATGATTGTATTTTTCTCGAATTTAACGCCTAATGCTTTTACGTTTTCGATTTCTTTTTTAACAACCTTCTCTTTGGGAAGTCTGAATTCGGGAATACCGTATACAAGTACGCCGCCGAGTTCATGTAATGCTTCGAATACGGTTACGTCATAACCAAGCTTTGCAAGGTCACCGGCACAGGATAAGCCTGAAGGACCGGAACCGATTACAGCAACTTTCTTGTTCTTCTTTTCAGCATTAACAGTAGGCTTTACACCGTTTTCAAAAGCCCAGTCAGCTACGAAACGCTCAAGTTTACCGATGGATACGGGTTCACCCTTAATACCTCTGATACACTTTCCTTCGCACTGGCTTTCCTGAGGACAAACACGTCCGCAGACTGCGGGAAGTGATGATGATTTGGAAATTACATCATAAGCTTCCTTGAAATTGCCTTCTTTTACTTCTTTTATGAAGTCAGGTATTGAAATAGATACGGGGCATCCTTTAACGCACTGTGCGTTCTTACAGTTAAGACATCTGGATGCTTCTTCCATTGCTTCTTCTTTATTGTAACCGAGGCAGACTTCCTCAAAATTGGTAGCTCTTACCTTAGGATCCTGCTCTCTGATGGGAACTTTCTTTAATACGTCCATTATTTTTCACCTCCGCAATTACCGCATCCGCCGTGGTGCGTATCGCCTTCCTTTGCTTCAAGATACTTTCTGCCTTCAGCAGTCTTATAAATCTGTGTTCTCTTCATTGCTTCGTCGAAATTAACAAGATGTCCGTCAAATTCAGGTCCGTCAACACAGGCGAATTTAACAGAATCACCAACAGTAAGTCTGCAGGCGCCGCACATACCTGTTCCGTCAACCATTATAGGGTTCATTGAAACAATGGTCTTAAGTTCAAGCTTCTTGGTTAAGAGGCATACAAATTTCATCATAATCATGGGTCCGATAGTTATGCAAAGGTCATATTTCTTGCCTTCTGCATAAAGATCTTCAATTACCTTTGTAACCATACCCTGTCTCTTATAACTTCCGTCATCTGTAGTAATGTAAAGTGTACCCGCAACAGCTTCCATTTCTTCTTCCATGATAAGAAGGTCTTTTGTCTTGGCACCGACAATAACGTCAGCTTCTACACCGTGCTCATGAAGCCATTTAACCTGAGGATAAACGGGAGCTGTTCCCAGACCGCCTGCAACAAAAAGAATCTTTTTCTGCTTTAACTCATCAATCGGAGTATCGATTAAATCCGAAGGTCTTCCGAGAGGTCCTACGAAATCACAGAAAGCATCACCTGTTTTAAGATATTTCATCTTATAGGTGGATGCGCCGATAATCTGCACAACTATGGTGATTGTTTCTTTTTCTCTGTCATAATCGCATATTGTAAGAGGGATTCTCTCTGACTCCTCATCCGTTCTGACGATTACGAACTGACCGGGTTCGCAATTTGCCGCTACATTCGGAGCTTTTACGACAAATTCGTAGATTAAATCTGCCACAAGTTCCTTGGCTTCTAAAATACTGTACATTACTTTTCCTTTCCTTTCCGTAAACCTAGTACTCTAAGTTTAAACTTCTTTCTTTTATAATGTAATAATCGCCTTTAGCATTTATTTCAAGAGTTCCGTAATCATTAGGGTCATTTGTGTTTACAGCAAATCTCATACCTGTAAGAGATCTTAAGTCATCATTTGCGGTATCTACGTAATACTCGTTGATTACATAGTAAATAGTTCCCTTAAGATTAAGAGCATCTTCAATAATATATTCAAATTTCCCCTGAGCTGTAGTCGACTTTCCGTCAGTATCCACAAGTCCTCCGAGAGTATATCTGTATTCCGTTGCTATATTAGCGGCCTCTGCCCACGATACTATTGCATCATCAAGTTTAACATTGTATTTTCTGGTAATTATCGTACTGGGTATTCCGTCTTCGTTATAAGATATAAATCTGAATTCCGAAGGACCCATGGGCATTATCAGAGGATATTCGTAAAGTGTTGCGAACTGATCGGGATCGACTCTCTCTTCTTCTTTTACGCTCGCTCTGTAGCATACATAATAAGTCTCGCAGTCGACATCCGAATCAACCTTTATTAAAATAGGCACGTTGTATGAACCCGATTCAATGGAAACCTGAGGAGCAAGAGGTATTTTAACCTTGATATTGTACTTAGCCTCGTTCATTTCACTGATTACACCGAATTCGTTTACAAATATGGCTTTAATGTCATATTCGCCGGATTCGAGATAAATAGGCTCGGTATAAAGCATACAATTTTCGTCGGGATCCGAACCGTCCATCGTATAGTAAACATAGCCGTTTATCGCACTTAAAAGTTCAAGGTAAAGAGTTTCGTCATACTCGCCTTCTTTGTAGGAAAATTCAGGCTTCTTGCAAAGATATTCCTGGAATTTTGAGACGATTTCATCATCGTTACATGATAAAAGAAGATCATTTATACCTTTCCAGTCCTCATTTTCGTAATAAATATTGAAAATTCTCTCGTAAGTATCTGTAGCCAGAGCCGGATTTTCGGTAGCTATTTCTTTTAGGATGAATATTGCGTTATTATCCTGACCGTCGTATAAATAGCAGTTTGAAACGGCAAATTTAATCTCGGTATTGTCGGGATCTTTTTCAATTGCCTTTTCATAATAATCAATAGCAGTTTCATAGTCCTTGTTTCTGTAGGAAGTTTCAGCCTGTTCGATCAGATAATCAATTGACTGTCTGTCAACTAATTTTCTGACTCCTAAAATACATGCAAAAATAAATCCGATAAACAAAAGCAATACGAACAATACAACAATTTTCGTAAAGATACTTCTGCTCCAGAAATCAAACACTGAAAGAATCAAATCTTTTATGGCGCCTACTTCGTTAGGATCTTCCTCATCCCAGTCTTCAACAGAATCGATTACCTGTTCTCTTGAAACATGCTTGTTCTTTTCATAGTATTCGTTTCTGGTCTTTGGAACTTTCTTCTGTTTTTTGACCTCTCCTACATTAATTTCCTTTGTATGGTCAAAAACACCGTCGATATCTACGGAGAGATCGACATCGGGATCGTATTCGGGAACTATATTAATTTCTTCACCGCACACTTCGCAGAAAAGATTGCCATCCTCCAAGTGTGAACCGCAGTTAGGACATTTCATATGTTTTTCCTTACTCTACTGAATTTACAAGATTACTCATTAACATTGCAATGGTCATAGGACCAACACCGCCGGGAACAGGTGTAATCTTACCTGCAACGGGCTCAACGCTTTCAAAATCAACGTCACCGCAAAGCTTTTTGCTGTTAGGATCCACTCTGTGAATACCTACATCGATTACGGTAGCACCTTCTTTTACGTAAGATGCATCAATCATCCGGGGCTTTCCTATAGCAACAATAAGAATATCTGCTCTCTTTGTAACGTTGCTTAAATTCTTAGTTCTTGAGTGACAAACGGTAACTGTAGCGTTTTCTCTTAACATAAGCATTGACATAGGCTTACCTACGATATTGCTTCTTCCGATAATAACGCATTCCTTGCCTTCGATTTCAACATTGCTTCTTTTAAGAAGTTCAATGATGCCTGCAGGTGTACAGGAAACAAAGCCTTTCTCGCCGATTGAAAGTCTGCCGACATTGATTGGATGAAAACCGTCAACATCCTTATCGGGATTAATTCTTCTTATAACTTCATCCTCGTTAAAATGTTTGGGTAAAGGAAGCTGAACAAGAATGCCGTTAACCTTGTCGTCATTGTTGAGCTTGTCAATGAGTTCAAGAAGTTCTTCCTGTGTGGAATCTTCTTTTAGGTTATATGATAAAGAATTGGCTCCGATATATTCGCATGCTTTCTTTTTATTGCTTACATATACGCTACTGGCAGGATCTTCGCCAACCTGAATAACTGCAAGCGTTACTTCAATACCTTTTTCTTTTAAGAGCGCAACTTTTTCCTTGCACTCGTCTTTAATCTGAGCTGATATAAGTTTACCGTCGATTAATTCAGCCATTTTTTCCTCCGAGAATATTAAAAATTTGAATAAATGTCAAGTTAGTTTTAGAACAAACCTGTAATCTTGCCGTCTACAACGTCGATTCCTAAAGCTGCGGGTGCCTTGGGAAGTCCGGGCATCGTCATAATCTGACCTGTAATAACTACTACAAAGCCTGCTCCAGCGGATACATAGCATTCTCTGACTTCAATATTGTAATTGGTGGGACGTCCGAGCAATGTAGGATCGTCTGAAAGTGAATATTGTGTCTTTGCAATACATACAGGCATATTCGAGAAGCCGAGTTTTGTTAATTTTTCAAGCTGCTTCTTGGCTGTGGATGAATAATTTACGCCGTCAGCTCCGTAGATTTCCTTTGCAATTGTTTCAATCTTTTCTTCAAGAGAAAGCTCGTCTTTGTATAAAGGATGATAATGACTTTCTTTTGTTTCAAGAGTTTCAAGTAAGGTCTTGGCAAGTTCTACACCGCCTTCGCCGCCTTTTTCCCAAACTTCGGAAAGAGCAAATGAACAGCCTCTTGAAATACAGAAATCTTTTACAAATGATGTCTCAGCTTCAGTATCTGTCACAAAAGCATTAAGCGTAACAACAACGGGAACATCGTATTTCTGAAGGTTCTCAATATGCTTTTCAAGATTTACGATACCTTTCTTTAATGCTTCAAGGTTCTCTGTGGATAACTGATCCTTGGGAACTCCGCCGTTATACTTAAGAGCACGAACCGTTGCAACAAGTACAATTGCATCAGGTTTAAGTCCGGCCATACGACATTTGATATCAAGGAATTTCTCAGCACCAAGGTCTGCACCGAAGCCAGCCTCGGTGATACAATAATCAGCAATCTTTAAAGCAGTCTTGGTAGCTCTTACAGAGTTACACCCGTGTGCTATATTTGCAAAAGGCCCGCCATGAACAATAGCAGGTGTATTTTCAAGTGTCTGAATAAGATTGGGCTTAAGCGCATCTTTTAAAAGTGCTGCCATTGAACCTACACCGCCCAAATCTTTTGCGGTAACGGGTTCTCCTGCGAAGTTGTAAGCCACAACAATCTTTCCTAATCTTTCTTTTAGATCTTCCATATCACTTGCAAGGCAAAGGATTGCCATGATTTCGGAAGCTACTGTAATAACAAAATGATCTTCTCTTACAACGCCGTCAGCCTTTGCACCAAGACCGATTACGATATTTCTTAATGCCCTGTCGTTCATGTCAAGGCATCTTTTCCAAACAACACTTCTTGTATCGATGCCAAGCTGATTGCCCTGCTGAATATGATTGTCAAGTAAAGCTGCAAGTAAGTTGTTTGCAGATGTAATAGCATGGAAGTCGCCTGTAAAATGAAGGTTTAAATCTTCCATCGGAACAACCTGTGCCATTCCGCCGCCTGCAGCACCGCCCTTGATACCAAAGCAGGGGCCGAGCGAGGGCTCTCTTAAAGCGATAACAGCTTTCTTACCCATGAGGCCCAAAGCCTGTCCGAGACCAACTGTTGTTGTAGTCTTTCCTTCACCTGCGGGTGTAGGATTAATTGCCGTTACAAGCACGAGTTTACCGTCTTTATTGTCTTTTACGGAGTTGATATATTCATCCGATAATTTTGCTTTGTATTTACCGTATAATTCCAGGTCATCTTCAGGAATATCAAGCAGTTTTGCAACCTCGGTAATTGGTTTCATTTTTGCGCTCTGAGCAATTTCAATATCCGATTTCATAATCTTCTCCTTTTATAATTTCAATTTATTTTCACTTCTCATAAAAGAAGTAAAAGTCATAACTTTTAATAAAGCTTATTGTTCAATCGAATTAACCATAGCGGTAAATTCAGCTTCATCCATAAGAATCTTTCTGGGTTTTGTGCCTTCTTCGGGACCTACAACACCTTTTGCTTCAAGCTGATCCATTATTCTGGCAGCACGGTTAAAGCCAATCTTAAAAGCTCTCTGAAGAGCACCTATGGATGCCTTTTCCTTGCCTATAATAAACATGCCTGCCTGTCCGAACAGTTCATCCAAATCTCCGCCGGGTGCGGGAACTGTTGTACTCATTCCGCCGCCTTTTACGGATTCGATAATTCTTTCGTCATAACCTTTTATGTTCTGATTCTTTATGAAATCAACTACATCAAGAACTTCGTTATCCGATACAAAGCATCCCTGTACTCTTGAAGGTTTGTTCATTCCCTGAGGGAAGAAAAGCATATCACCTTTACCGAGAAGTTTTTCTGCACCGTTTGAATCAAGAATTGTTCTTGAATCTATACCGGAAGATACGCTGAATGCAATACGGCTTGGCATATTGGCTTTAATAAGACCTGTAATAACGTCAACCGAAGGTCTTTGCGTAGCTATGATAAGATGAATGCCTGCGGCTCTTGCAAGCTGAGCTAATCGGCATATTGACTCTTCAACTTCTTTGCCCGCTACCATCATCAAATCAGCAAGCTCGTCTACAATAATAACAACCTGAGGGAGCTTGGAAATTTCAGGATCTTCAGCGGCTTTTTCATTGTAGCCTTTCAGATCTCTGACGCCTGCATCAGCAAATTTTTTATATCTGTCTTCCATTTCGCTGACACCCCAGTGAAGTGAAGCGCTTGCCTGTTTAGGATCAGTTACAACAGGTAATAAAAGATGCGGAATACCGTTATATACACTTAATTCAACAACCTTAGGATCTATAAGAATTAACTTAACATCTTCGGGATGAGCTTTGTATAAAATACTCATGATGATTGTATTTATACAAACAGATTTACCCGAGCCTGTAGCACCAGCTATTAAAAGATGAGGCATCTTTGCAATATCGGATATAACTACCTGACCGGACAAATCCTTACCTACAGCAAATGCAAGATTAGATTTCGAATTATGAAAATCTGCCGATTCAATCAAATCTCTGAAAGGAACAGCAGAACTCTCGGAATTCGGAACTTCGATACCTACGGCACTCTTGCCCGGGATAGGTGCTTCAATTCTTATGTCTGCGGCACCAAGACTTAATTTTATATCATCGGATAAAGAAACAATTCTGCTGACCTTAACACCGGGAGCCGGGGTGAGTTCATATCTTGTAACTGCAGGACCTTTGGAACAGTTGTCCGGATCGATTGATACCTCAACTCCGAAGGTTGAAAGTGTTTCTTTTAATTTATTGGAAGTTTCAATAATGTCATCGCCTTTATTTTTCGATGATCTGCTACCCTTGCTTAAAAGAGTAACAGGAGGGAATTTATAAGGTTTTGCGGGTGCATTGCTCTTCTTCTCTTTGTATAAATCCAGTGTGGGATCGGTTGATATGGCGCCCTGCGCAGGTGTTGAATTTCCAATCATTGAAACCGCACCCGGAGTCATTTTAACCACAGGAAGAGTTTCTTCTGCAGAAGTTTCCTTAACAGTATTTACAGGTGAAATTTCATTGTTTACTGCTCTTGATTTAGTTTGCGAATCATCGGCATAAACATTTATAGGCCTTATTTCATCGGCATTGGGATCTTTTTTAATATTCTTGGCATGAATCTGGTGAATATCACCCGATTCTGCCTTATTTTCTTTATGCTTAACCTTTTCATTATCCGCATAAAGTATATCTTCCGAAATCGGCTTAATGTCCGAAGGTGCAACATCTATTATCTTGTTCTTGCCCTTAGGAGCTTCATCTTCGGTATCTTCGGTAATCTTATAAGAAACCTTTTTTCTTCTTGCTGCTTCTTTTTCACGAAGTCTCTGAATTTCTCTCTCTGTATATTCTCTTTCAGCCTCGGGATCGGGGTCTTCGAGATCATGATATCTTGCATATAAAATCTTTGAATATCTGACAATGTATTTGCCAAACATAACAACGATACTCGCTATCATAAGTACAATAGAAAGTATCCATACAAGAGCTCTTCCGCAGCTTTTATCAATAATATAAGCAAGAAATCCAAATATTACTCCGCCGCCTTTTCCGTCATGATAAAAGATTTTCATGGACTCGGTAAATGATGCAGCGCTAATATTCGAATAAGCAAAAAGATGTGCAATCATTCCCACACAGGCCACAAAAAGAACTGCCGAGATAACATTAAAAACAGTTTTCTTTGTAGTATCTTTTACGATACAGTAAACCGTGGTAAGTATCCCGACAATCGGCAGAACGTAAGCTCCGAAGCCAAACAGGCCTTTTAAAAACTTTGTTATAAAAAGACCTACACCTCCATCAAATATTCCAAGTGAAAATAAGAACATAACAGCAAAAAGTACAAATATACCAAAGTATATAAGTACCCTTACATAGTCGAATTCGTATTCTTCGTTTGCTCTTTTCTTCTGTGTATTCTTTTTATTCGAAGTACGTGTGGAAGAACTTCTGTGATTTGAACCGCTTCTTGAAGAAGAGGAAGTTCTTCTTTTACGATTTTGGTTAGATGTCATAATAATCTTTGCCCTTCATATCGGTTATATCAAAGTCAAGATCTTCATCTTTAAAGTCATAGTCGTAGGTAAGTTCTCTTGTGACATGAGGTTTAGGCACAGGAAGAGGATTCTTGATAAATCCCGTATTGCTTCGATCCGGAACGGTTTCCACGAGGGTAAGTCCTGATGCTTGTCTCATATCGTCTGTAACCTCCTCTTTTTTGGCAGTCTCAGTTGCAACAACAGGAATACGCTCGGGTAATGAAGGCGTCTTTACTGCGTGTGTTTCAACTACTGCAGGTAAAGGTTTTGCAGGCTTTTCTTCTTCAGGTTTCTTGTTTTCGATTTTACCCGAAGCAATGTTAACAGCCTTTAAATCCTTTTCTTCATCCTCTTCCGCCTTTGCGGGAGTAGGAACTGTCTTGCCCTTGTTAACAGGCTGATAATTGTTATACTTCTCTTCTTCACTGTCGTCTTTATTCTTGTACTTGGAATCAAGTCTTTCTTTCTCGGCTGCTGAAACTTCCTCGGCACTTAATGCAAAGCCCGGAAGTTCAAAGACACCGATTACAGTTATGATCATGAAAAAGAAATTAAGTATATACGAGTATTCGCTGGTGTTAAACTTAACAAAAGTAAATACAGATATAAAATCAATAATTATAACAGCGGGAAGACCTTTATCGAATTCATTTCTGATAAAAGCAAAAATAGCAATCGCTGCAAAAATAAAAACTGCAATTCCTTCAATTCTTTTTTCCATAGGAGCTTCAAACGAAAGTGAAAGACCTTTGGGAATGAATGAATAAATATAATTCATCACATTGTTCATCTGATTTAAGCCGTTATTATAAAAGAGACTTAAGAACAGAAATAACGAACCGGCGAAAGATGCAATATAAATTCCGGACTGGATGAATTTATTCTGGAATATGGTTTCCGTATATTTTTTACAAGTAAGCAGAAGCATGCTGACGGTCAGTACTAAGAGGGATACTCCCAAAATATCCCACATTGCAACAAACCCGGAAAATACACCGAGAGCAACAATGTAAAGCATCTGATAGCCGTCTATAATATGCGACTTTTTGTTTAAATAAATGACCCATGAAAAGTAATACAAGTATGCAACATATAAGAATGTAAGCAGTGTATCGGGTGAAATATTCATAGATGCACTGATTGAATACGGAGTAAATGCAAGAAGCAAACCAAGCAATACGCCATATCTCATTCTGAAAGAACGTTTTAACGTAAAATATGCAAAAGCAACTATTCCGGCCTGAAGCAGAATGTTTAATGCATACATAGGATAAAACGTAGAGCTTATCTTGCATAAAAGTCTGCAAATCGAAGCATAGGCATAAACCGCAAAAGATGAACCGGGAATGCGTTCGGTAACACCCATGGCATAATCGTAATAAGCATTCTCGATTTCTACACCGAACTGTGAAGTGATATACATCACTCTGGTAAAAATCATAAGTACGATTATAGTTATAACGCCTACTGCTTCATACGCTTTAGATACAACGGGAAGTTCTTTAATCAGGTACTTCTCAGGGATTTTGGGAATTACAAATTTAAAGATAATTGCAAGCAAAACGGCCACAATAAATACAATTCCGTACCTGATAAGGATTAGAACTAACGCACTGCCGCTTGCAGATCCGGTCATACTTACCGAATAAAGCCCAATGGCACAAAAAAAGATTAAAGCAAATATCACATAAAGAATATAATGATAAATGTTTTTCTTTGTAACCATAAATTAACCTTCCAAAACACTAAAACTAAGAAGTATATTTCTCAATGTTATACCGAGGACGTCTTTTGACTTCAATGTAAATCTTGCCTATATATTCACCTATAAGGCCTATCGAAATAAGCTGTACGCCGCCCAAGAACCAGATACTTACGATAAGTGATGTCCAGCCCGGTTCCACTTCCTTCAGGAAGAAAGAAACAAGTGCATAAACAAATGCGGCAAGGCTTAATAAAACGCTTATAAATCCTAAAAGAACAATATATCTGATAGGTTTTACGCTAAAAGATGTGATTCCTTCAACCGCAAGAGCAATCATCTTTCTCAAAGGATATTTGCTCTTTCCGGCAACTCTGACTTTTCTGTCGTAATAAACACATTCGGTTTTATATCCGATAAGTGGAACGATTCCTCTTAAATAAAGATTTTCTTCGGAGTATTTCGAAAACTGCTCAAGCGCTCTTTTAGACATCAGTCTGAAATCAGCGTGATTGTAAATCGTTTTGGCTCCGAAAAAGTTCATTACTCTGTAAAAGCCCTGGGCCGTAACCCTTTTAAATATCGAATCGGTCTTTCTTTTATTGCGGACACCGTAAACGATATCACATCCTTCGTGATATTTATCAACCATTTCTTCAAATACATCAATGTCATCCTGAAGGTCTGCATCAATCGAAATAGCAATATCACAGATGTCCTTTGCAAAAATAAGACCGGCGGTCAAAGCAAACTGATGGCCTACATTGCCCGCAAGTTTAAGTCCTTTGACTTCTTTATGTACTTTATTTTCATTATCGATTAATTCCCAGGTTTTATCTTTGCTTCCGTCATCGATGAAAAGAAGAAACGATTCGGGAGAAATCTTACCCTTTTCGATAAGTTCAGAAAGTTTGTTTCTCAAACTCTCAAAAGTTATCGGAAGCATTTCCTCTTCGTTGTAGCAGGGAACCACTATCGAAAGAATATCCATACTAAATTTCCTTAAATGCCTGTTCAAGATCTGCGATTATGTCGTTAACGTTTTCAATACCTACGGAAAATCTGATTAAATCAGGTTTTACTCCTGCTTCAAGAAGCTGCTCATCGGTCATCTGTCTGTGAGTGTGACTTGCGGGATGAAGCACGCATGAACGAGTGTCTGCAACATGAGTAACAATTGCCACGAGCTTTAATGCATCCATGAACTTAATGCTTGCTTCTCTTCCGCCCTTAATGCCAAATGTAAGAACACCGCAGGTACCGTTAGGCATGTACTTCTTGGCTCTCTCGTAGTAAACATCTCCTTCAAGTCCGGGATAGTTAACCCATGCAACCTTATCCTGCTCTTTTAACCATTTAGCTACCGCAAGAGCATTTTCGCAGTGTCTCTGCATGCGAAGGTGAAGAGTTTCAAGACCAAGGTTTACGTAGAAAGCATTCTGAGGAGACTGAATGGAGCCTAAGTCTCTCATAAGTGTAGCTGTAGCTTTTACAATAAATGCAGCCTTACCGAACTGCTCGGTATAATTTGTTCCGTGATATGATTCATCGGGGAAACAGAGTCCGGGGAATTTGTCGGGATATTTTGTCCAGTCAAAATTACCGGAATCTACGATACATCCGCCAACGGATACTGCGTGACCGTCCATATATTTGGTAGTTGAATGAGTAACTATATCAACGCCATATTCAAAAGGTCTGCAGTTAACGGGTGTAGGGAATGTATTGTCTACAATAAGAGGTACGCCTGCTTCATGTGCTGCATTTGCGAATTTTTCAAAATCAAGCACAACAAGTGAAGGGTTTGAAATTGATTCCGCAAGTACGCACTTTGTATTGGGTTTGAATTCTTTTCTTAAATCCTCAAGTGAAATCTCGGGATCAACGACAGTTGTTTCAATGCCCATCTTGGCGATTGTGGTTGTTAACAGATTAAATGTACCGCCGTAAAGTGCAGAGCTTATGATGATGTGATCTCCTGCTTCTGCAATGTTGAATACCGAATAAAAGTTTGCTGCCTGACCCGAAGATGTAAGCATTGCCGCAGCGCCGCCTTCCATATCACAGATCTTGGCTGCTACAAAATCATTTGTAGGATTCTGAAGTCTGGTATAAAAATATCCTGAAGCCTTTAAATCGAACAAATCTCCCATCTGTTCGGATGTGTCATACTTAAATGTTGTTGACTGATAGATGGGTAAAATTCTTGATTCGCCTTTGGTGGGTTTCCAACCCGACTGAATACATTTTGTCTCAATACTGTAATCGCTCATTTTTCTAATTCCTCGTAGTTCTTTTATTGTGTTTTTTTATTCTTCGTCCCAGTTAGTGTAAACGTTTTGAACGTCATCATCTTCATCAAGCAGATCAAGTGTTCTCTGAAGATTCTTAATTGCAGTTTCATCATCAAGCTTGATGTAATTCTGCGGAAGCATTGTTACTTCAGCCTGTGCCATAGGAATGTTGTTGTCTTCCATAGCCTTGATTACATCATTGATTGCATCGGGTGATGTAATGATTTCGTAGCTGTATTCTTCATCGCTAAAATCATCTGCACCTGCATCAAGAGCAATCATCATAAGGTCGTCGGCGTCCATATCGCATTCTTCCTTGTCGATGATAATCTGACCGCATTCGTCAAACATGTATGATACACAGCCCTGTGTTCCAATATTTCCCTGTCCTTTGGTGAATGCGGAACGAACATTACTTGCTGTTCTGTTCTTGTTGTCAGTAAGGCATTTAACGATAATTGCGATACCGTTAGGTCCGTATCCTTCGTAAGTACACTGTTCGTAAGTAACGTTTGCGCCTTCGCCTGCAGCTTTCTTGATACCCCTGTCGATGGTATCGTTAGGCATGTTGTTTGCCTTTGCTTTAGCTATAACCGTTGCGAGTTTATAGTTATTCGCGGGATCGGGTCCGCCTTCTTTAACGGCTACCGCGATTTCACGTCCGATAATCGTAAAAATCTTTCCTTTGGCTGCATCATTCTTTTCTTTTTTGTGTTTAATATTTGCAAATTTTGAATGTCCGGACATAAATGTCTCCTCCTACGTAAAAATCAACAACATATTATATCATTTTTATGCCTGTTTATCAACAAAATCAGCGCTATTATTTGCATCTTCGCTAGTTAATTTTGTAACAAAAACAGATTTGATTATATGATTCTCAACTTCAAGTATTTTAAACGAATATCCGCCGTATTCAATGACGGATTTATCGTCGTTTTCAGGCACATATCCGAGCTTGTTTGTAAGAAATCCGTTGATGGTCTCAATATCTTCGTCTTCACTCTCCATATCGATACCTAAAATATCACTTAATTCCTCAAGCGGAGTCAGACCATCGATTTCGTAACTCTTTTCGCCTTTCGATTCGACAAAAGTCTCTTCTTTGTCGTATTCATCCAGAATGTTTCCTACGATTTCCTCAAGGATATCTTCCATTGCTACAAGACCGCTCGTCTGACCGTATTCGTCGATTACGATAACCATCTGGAGTTTGTCGTCTTTCATTTTTTTGAAAAGATCGTCGATTTTTCTTGTCTCCGATACAAATCTGGCTTCTCTTAAAAGTTTAGGATATCTTCTGATGGCACCGTCTCTGTCTTTATTGTTTTCCTGGTATCTTAACGCGTCTTTTAAGTGGATAATACCTATGATATGGTCAAGACTGTCTATATAAACCGGATAACGGCTGTTTGAACCCTCAAGCATTATCTTTATGGCATCCGAAAGTTTTGTATTACCGTTAATTCCGACAATATTTTTTCTGTTCGTCATAATATCCTTTGCTTCTTTGTCATTAAGCTCGAAGATATTATTTATCATTGCAACTTCATCGTCTTCAATCATACCCTGATCGTTTGATTCCTGAACCATTGAAAGGATATCGTCTTCCGTTACTTCATCTTCTTTGTTGTATTTTGATTTGCCGATAATATTAAAAAATCCTGTGATAAGAAAATCCGAAAAATCTGAAATAGGAGCCATAATCACTGATATTTTCAAAGAAAACAGTGTGAATAAAGCTTTTACGTACTCGGATGAATGTCTGAACACTCTTCTCGGAAGCAGGAAGAAAAACAGAAAATTAAAAAACAGGAATATAAACAAAATAAAGATAATCAGGAGAATATAAAGAACAACGCTCCAGTCCGCCAAAAGCATAAAGCGGTCCGTAACGTCAATAATTATATTTGCTGCGAGCAAAATAACAAACATATGCGCCGAAATTAACGCCGCATGAAATCTGTTTATAAATCTGTTTTTGTTTTTTAAAAATTTCTGAAGACTTTTTTCGTCAGATGCGGAAAGTTTTTCCTTGATTGATAAAAGATTGGCCTCGTTGAAGTCTTCGACCACATAAAGACTGACCGAAAGAAGTGTCTCAATGATAAACAGGAATACAAGAATTATATAAAAAGGCCATGCATCCTCAAAATAATAAAATTCAAAACCAAGATAATTACTTGCTAGCATTCATAACCTCTAAAATTACACAATTGTTGTATATTCTGTCATCAATCTTAAGAGCTGCAAACGCTTTAGGCATGTATTCAAGAATATTTCTTGCCGTAACACAGAACGCAGTAAGTTCCTTGCCGGCAAATTCGCCTGATCTTCCGTGAAGATAAACAGCTGTATTAACTCCTCTGAAAGGATATTCCTCGTTTATAACAAGTGACGCTATCATACCGGCCAGAATATCGCCCGAACCTGCAGTTGATAATGACGAATTACCTGATTTATTGACGAACAGATCAGTACCGTCGCTGACTCTTGTCGAAGAATCTTTAAATACAGTTATAATTCCGTACTCTTTTGCAATCTTAAGTGCCAAATCGTCGAGATTCTGTTTAACCTCCTCTGTTTTAAGAGAACAGAGTCTTGCAAGTTCGAGAATATGCGGAGTTATTATGACAGTTCTGTTTTTATCTTTATTGTACAAAGGATGACTGGTATCAGCCTTAAAATCTTCGCTTAATACATTGGCAAATTTATATTTAACCGAAATCGAATTAAGCGCATCGGCATCAACTATGATGTTGCCGTCATAGTTCTTTAAAACATATTCGGTTATTTTAAGAGTATCTTCCCTGATACCCAAGCCCGGTCCGACAACAACAGAATCAGCCTTCTTTAAAAGACGATCCAGTTTATCTTTAAAGAAAGTATCTTTTTCATCAAATACAGGATGCTTAATATTGTCAAACCAGTCAAAAATGGCTTCAGGCATAAGCACCTTAAGAGATTCGATATTGTTTCTGTCGGTAAAAATATTTACCATTCCGCAGCCGCTCCTTAAAGCAGCCATAGCGCAAAAGTACACACATCCGGACATGCTCTCGTTACCTGCGATAACCAGCACCTGGCCGAAGGTACCTTTGTTCCCTTTTTCATTCCTTTTGTTTAAATGTGGATTATAGTTCATAGAATTCCCAACGCCCTTTTATTTTTTATTATAATACCACATTTTCGGGCATTCTTAAATTAAAATTTTAAAAAAGTCTTTGTTTATCAAAGTTTCAGACACAATACCTTTATCCAATAAAAAACCGGAGAAATTTAATCTCCGGTTTTGTTTTTTTATTTAGTTTTCATTTTCATGAATCTTGAATGAAAGTTTCATAAGGCTGTCAGATAAATGAACATTTTCAACATTGATTCTGTCGGGAACATCCAGATCCACATGTGCGAAGTTCCAGATACCTGAAATATCGCAGTTTACAAGAGTTTTGCAAATCTCCGTGGCACCCTGTTTTGGAAGTGTTAAAACAGCAATATCAATATTGTTGTTCTTAATAAACTCGGCGATATCATCTGTATGCATTACCTTCATCCCTCTGATATCCGTTCCGATAAGACTTTCCTTTCGGTCAAATATGCCTTTTACGAAAAAGCCTCTTTTTTCAAAATTCATATAATTGGCAAGAGCCTGACCTAAGTTGCCCGCGCCGATAATAATTAGATTATGTCTTTTATCAAGTCCTAATATCTTGCCTATTTCTTCGTAAAGATAATTAACGTTATAACCGTAACCCTGCTGACCGAAACCTCCGAAATGATTGAAATCCTGTCTTATCTGGGACGCGGTTACATTCATTCTTTTAGAAAGTTCGCCTGAGGAAATTCTTTCCATTCCCTCGTCTTTTAAATCGCCTAAGTATCTGAAATATCTCGGAAGTCTCGAGATAACTACCTGCGATATGTTCTTCTCCTGCATGTCCAACCCCTTAAAAATATTAGCGAAAAAAGGGCGACAAGAATTAAGCCATGTCGCCCGTTGTATTTAAATTATTTAACTCTTCTTACTCTGAATACGCCATCCATAGCTTCAAGCTTCTTGATTATATCGTCAAGATCTGAGCTTTCGGAATCAATCATTGTGTAAGCATAATCACCCTTAGACTTGTTGGTCATATCTGTGATGTTGATGTTAAGCTCACCGAATAAACCGGTAAACTTGGTAATCATGTTGGCAATATTCTTGTGGAAAATGGCAACTCTTGCAGCCTGTGAGCAGATGCCCATATCGCATGCAGGATAGTTAACAGAGTTAATAATATTACCGTTTTCAAGATAATCCTTCATTTCCTTAACAGCCATCTTGGCACAGTTATCTTCTGACTCTTCTGTAGAAGCTCCAAGGTGAGGAATTACGATACAGTTTTCTTTTCCGGCTGTCTTGGGATTAGCGAAATCGGAAACGTATTTACGAACCTTGCCGGACTTGATTGCTTCAAGTAAAGCATCCTCGTCAACAAGGATATCACGTGCAAAGTTAAGAAGGATAACGCCGTCTTTCATCTTAGAAAATGCTTCTGCGTTGATATAGTTCTTGGTAGAATCCATAGCAGGAACATGAATTGTGATAAAATCACAGTTCTCATAGATTTCATCAAGGCTGTTAACATGCTTGATGTCTCTGCTTAAACTCCATGCAGCATTGATTGAAAGGTAAGGATCGTATCCGTAAACTTCCATATGAAGGTTCTTGGCAGCATTTGCAACCTTAACACCGATTGCACCAAGACCGATTACACCGAGCTTCTTGCCTTCGATTTCTGTACCTGCGAAAGCCTTTTTAGCCTTCTCTGCTGTCTTGGCAATATTCTCGTCATCTTTATTTTCTTTAACCCATTCGATACCGCCTACGATATCACGGCTTGCAAGAAGCATACCTGCGATAACGAGTTCCTTAACACCGTTTGCATTTGCACCGGGTGTATTGAAAACAACGATACCTTTTTCTGCGCACTTATCAAGAGGGATGTTGTTAACGCCCGCACCTGCTCTTGCTACGCAAAGAAGCTTGTCTGAAAGCTCCATATCATGCATAACGGCACTTCTTACAAGTACGCCGTCTGCATCAGCAAAATCATCTGTTGCAACATAGTTTGCATCAAAATTATCAAGACCTACCTGAGCGATAGGGTTAAGGCAGTTATATTTAAACATTATGCATTCTCCTTCTCGAATTTCTTCATAAATTCAACTAATTTCTCAACACCTTCAATAGGCATAGCATTGTAGATAGATGCTCTCATACCTCCGACTGATCTGTGACCTTTGAGGTTTACGAAGCCTGCTTCTGTTGCTTCTTTTATGAACTTAGCTTCGATTTCAGCCTTCTTTTCAGCATCTTCGATGTTACATACGAAAGGAACGTTCATTAAGGATCTGTCTTCCTTAACAACTGTACCTACGAAAAGTTTGGACTCATCAAGGAAATCATAAAGGATTTTAGCCTTCTTTTCGTTGAGTTCCTTCATGGCCTCAAGTCCGCCCATCTTCTTTAACCATTTGAATACCTTGCCACAAATGTAGATTGTGTAACAGGGAGGTGTGTTGTATAAAGAATCATTGTCGGCCTGAGTTTTCCACTTAAGCATGGTAGGTGTTCCGGGTAAGCAGTCGTCTGTAATAAGGTCTTCTCTGATGATTGCGATAACGCAACCTGCAGGACCTACGTTCTTCTGAACACCGCCGTAGATTACAGCATACTTTGTAACGTCAACGGGCTCTGAAAGGAAGCATGAAGATACGTCTGCAACGAGATCTTTACCCTTTGTGTTGGGAAGAGTTTTGAACTTTGTACCGTAAATGGTATTATTCTCACAAATATATACATAATCCATATCATCCGTAATTGGGAGATCTGAACAGTCAGGGATATAAGAGAAAGTCTTGTCCGCACTTGATGCAAGCTCTACAGCTTCGCCGTAAATCTTTGCTTCTGCAAATGCCTTCTTAGCCCACTGACCGGTAAGGATATATCCGGCTTTTTTATTCTTCATCATGTTCATGGGAACTTCTGCGAAAAACTGTGAAGCGCCGCCCTGAAGGAATAATACTTTGTAATTGTCGGGAATGTTCATAAGTTCTCTTAAATCTGCTTCTGCATCTTTAATGATTTTGTCATAAACTTTTGAACGATGGGACATCTCCATTACGGATTGACCTGAACCCTGATAATCCATCATTTCTTCTGCTGCTTCTTTTAAAACTTCTTCAGGTAAAACAGCGGGACCTGCAGAGAAATTGTAAACTCTTGCCATGATATAGCCTCCAATTTATATTATAAAAATTTAAATAAATACCCTTTGGGTAAATAAATTCACGTTCACTATTTTACTTTTATAAAAATATTAAGTCAATACAAAAAATGCATAAAATGATAAAATTTTAACAATATATAAATCTTTGTCTATATTGTCCATAAATAAAGGGTTTGCGAAAGGTTACATAACTCATAAAAGACATAAAAAAACCGGACACTTTTTCGTGTCCGGTTAATATCTTATTCTGTATCTTCTGCTGTCTCGGTTTCGGTACTTTCTTCTGTGGCTGTCTCTTCTGTGTCAGCCTCTTCTGTTTCTGTATCATCAGATTCATCAGTTTCATCTGATTCTTCAACCTCTTCAGCATCTTCAGGCTCCTCAACTACAGGAGGCTCATAATGATGAACAATAACGGGAGTTCCGATTTCCATCATGTCAAACAGTTCGCTCATCTTATTAAGAGGTGTGTTGACACATCCGTGAGAACCGCCCCAGATATAGATTTCTCCACCGAAGGTTCTTCTCCATGTAGCATCATGAATACCGATCTGACTCGTGATACACATCCAGTAATAAACGAAAGATTCGTATCCGGGTCCGATAAGAGTTACATTTCTTGCCTTATTTAAGATAAAGCAAACGCAGTCGGGTGTCATATTACCGTTAGCTTTACATCCCGTAACAACATCCGTATCAAATACAAGTTTATTGTCTACGTAATAGTACATATGCTGATTAGTGATATCAACTTCAACATAAGTACCGCCATAATTATTTGCGTAGGTTCCTCTGTCTTCTTTTTTGATATAAATAGGCTCTCTCTCGCCGGGACTTTTATGCGACTTAATAATTGCTTCAAGCTCTTCGGCTTCAGCTTTTACATTAATAAGACTTCCGTATGTGGTATATCTCGTATAAGGAATTGTAACTGTTCCGCCGCTGGTTGTGTCAAAATACTTATCCTTATAGAAATTGTCATATTCATCCGACAGTCCCTGTACAAAAGCAAGCACTTTTTCGGAATCAATAACCGCCTCTCCGTCTTCGAAAACAAAATCTCCGTTTTCGTCCAAAAGAAGCATCTTTGATATAACCGCACCGTCAACCGTGATATCCTGACCGGTTGCAAGCTTATATGTCATATTAAAATCAAGTGTTTTTTCAAGCTTATCCCAGTCCGAAATGAGTTTTTTCTCTTCGGCAGATCTTTCGATACTCTTATAAACTCCGGCTTCTTTTAAATTGATATAACCCGTATCATCAACAGATGCGGACATAACAATTTCTTTTAAAAGATCCCAGTCCAAAAGATTTTGCGTATCGTCGATAAGTTCGTAGCCACGCTCTTCGGTATACTTAATCTCAGCGCGTCTTTTAGGATCGAATCTGTCTCTTTTTCCAAGATGGGAATTGGAGACAATCTGCAAGAGCTTTTTATCATCAAGATATCTCTTGGGATAATATACATATTCATGCTTTTCAAAAATACATTTAACCCACAGATATGGATTCTGTGAGTCTTTTATGTACTGAATCGCATTTCCGATTTCGTCGTAGTTGTAGTTGTATATCTCGGAGCCGTCAATAAAAATTTGAGTCCCGTCAGTATCTTCTATGACGAGATTATGATTTACCACGCTTTCGTTAATCAATGTATCGCAGACGCTGAAATTCTTATTCGAAACATTTACACCGTTAATGTAAGTATTGGGGCAGAACCAGTGTCTGAAATAAAATACTCCGAAAAAATACACCCCCGCAAACGTAATAAGAAGAAACGATAAAATTGTTATTAAAATAATACCGATTCTTTTCACGAAAACTCCTTATTCGGCTTTTTCAATCTGAGCTATAGCCGATTTCTTCATAGGGATTCTGCAGTTTTTGTTGTTACCGAATTCAACGATTACATCTTCGTCTGTAATATCAATGATAACACCGTAAAAACCGCTGGTTGTTACAACAGCATCGCCAACTTCCATATTGGAAAGCATTGCCTGCATTTTTTTCTGTTCTTTTTTCTGAGGTCTTACAATTACAAAGTAAATAAATACACCGAAAATAGCGATATAAAGGACTGTGCCCCATATACCGAGACCTCCTAAAAATCCGCCACCGGATGTATTTGCAGCTGCATCAAGTAAAAGATTGAACATTTTAAAACTCCTTTATTCTAAATTAAACAACTAATACAATAATTTATTTCTAAAAATAATACAAGTGGAAATTATTATTCCTCGTGCATCATTGATGAAATTTTATTCTTTTTGAATTCAGCGAAGCATCCTTTGTCGATAGCATCTCTGATTTCAGCCATCAGATTATTGTAAAAATAAAGATTATGCAATACGCAAAGTCTCATTCCGAGCATTTCCTTGGCTTTTAAAAGATGTCTTATGTAGGCTCTTGTGTATCTCTGACATGTCGGGCATTGACAACTTTCCTCTATGGGAGAATCGTCAAGCTCATATTTGGCATTCATCAAATTAATCTTTCCGAAATTGGTATAAAGATGTGCATGTCTGCCGTTTCTTGTAGGATATACACAGTCAAAGAAGTCGACGCCACGTTCTACAGCTTCGAGAATATTAATCGGAGTTCCTACACCCATCAGGTAGACAGGCTTATCAGAGGGAAGATACGGAACTGTCTTTTCTATTATTTCATACATTTCCTCATGAGTTTCACCCACGGCAAGACCACCGATAGCATATCCGGGAAGATCGAGCTCGGATATTCTTTTTGCATGCTCTATACGGATATCGGGGAAAATCGCTCCCTGATTGATACCGAACAAAAGCTGGTCTTTATTAATGGTATCCTCAAGAGAATTAAGCCTCGTCATCTCAGCCTTGCATCTTTCAAGCCATCTGGTGGTTCTTGCAACGGAATCCTCTACATACTTTCTTTCAGCCTTGGAATTCGGACATTCATCAAAAGCCATGGCTATCGTGGAAGCAAGATTAGACTGAATCCTCATGCTTTCTTCGGGTCCCATAAAGATCTTTCGTCCGTCAATATGAGAAGCAAAATATACGCCCTCTTCTTTTATTTTTCTTAAAGAAGCTAATGAAAAAACCTGAAATCCGCCGGAATCCGTCAGAATAGGTTTATTCCACGACATAAACTTATGTAAACCGCCAAGCGCTTTTATCTTGTCATCGCCCGGTCTTACATGTAAATGATAAGTATTGGAAAGTTCAACCTGTGTTCCAATTCTTTCAAGATCCTCTGTCGAAACAGCGCCTTTAATCGCAGCAACCGTACCGACATTCATAAATACAGGCGTTTCGATAACACCGTGTACGGTCTCGAAGCGCCCTCTTTTAGCCAAACCCTCTTTTTTTAATATGGTAAATCTTTCGCTCATAAATCTATTCCGTAATTTCTTCAGTCACAATGCCGTTATATTCATTGACCATATCAACAAATTCTTCGAATGTCAGATTGTTGATATAGATGAATTCAGCAGCTTCTTTACCTACATATCTGAAGTGCCAGGGTTCGTACTGAATCTTGGTAATATCCTCTTTACCTTCGGGATATCTTAAAATAAATCCGTATTCAAATGAATGTTCTTTAAGCCAGATACCTGCATCGGAATTGCCAAAATCCGTATCCGTACAGTTGTGGCTGTAACTTACAATATCAACAGCAAGACCGGTTTCATGCTCACTGGTTAAAGGCGGCGTAACCTTCATGGAAGCTATTTCGGTTGCTTCGGATAGTGAATATCCAAGTTTCCTGAAATAATTAATCTTCTTTTCATACAGATAGGTCTGCGTATTATAATTCCTGTATCCCGAAGCCATTAAAAGATTAATACCGTCTTCTTTTGCCGCTTTAAACATAGCATCAAGGTCGTCATAGATACGTGTATCAACATCAAAGCCATCAAAATTTTTAAGTTTGCAGTCAATATCGGCTTCAAGAGGATTATCCTTATTTACAAGAATTAAATTCCAGTCCTCCAAATCAAAAGAAGCGATTCTTTTAGAAATGCTTGTTTCAAAATCCGCAGGCTCGTTATTCTTATTAACCGAATAATCTTCAGACACATCAACAGTTTCTTCGTCTAGCGCATGCATATAAAGAGGTCTGCCCTCTTCGTCCACGCCCGACATCTGGCTTGCAAAAATCATATTTGAAAAGCCGACGGGAATATCCGTGAAAAGCATTACATATAAAAAGACTATTGTGCCTATCGAAAACTTTATTTTATTGGAAAGCAAAAACTTTTTAATACATTTAAAACTCATAAAATACTTACTTTATACCGTGGAAAATCACACAGTTCGGATAATCAATCTTTACTTCTTTTGCACACATCGAAAGGAGTCCCTTTTCTAGGTCAACATTAAAGAATGTAAGCGTGCTGGATTCGTGATTTAAGGATACCAGGTGCTTTTTATCAGGGAATAAAGCTGCATCCTTAGGGTACGAACCGCTGATGGGAAGCCAGAGAATCTTGGTCAACAGACCTGTTTCTTCATCTCTTTTAAATATTTCAACGGAATTGTCTCCCGCGGATGAAGTAACGATATAATTTCTGTCTTCGGAAAATTTAAGTGCTCTGGAAACAGACATAGATGCGTGATAATTGTCAACTGTCTGAATTGTCTGAATCTTTTCAAATTCGGGATAGCCCGAATCAAGAGCCGTATATGTAAACACGTCTACGGAATTTTGCATTTCGTTAAGAACGTATACATATTTATTGTCTACCGAGAAAATCATATGTCTCGGACCGGAATTAACGTCTGAACGGATAATGTCTACGGGTTTAAGCTTGCCTGTCTCATAATTAAGAGCATAAACATTAACATGATCCATACCTGTATCCGAAGCTAAAAGAAACTTGTTGTCTCTCGACATCTTTACACAGCTTACATGAGGAACATAGGATCTGTCGGAAACTTCACCCATACCCTGGACATAGATTTCATCCGTTATCTCTCCGACCGCTCCGTCTTCGCCTACTCTTAAAACAGTTATCTTTCCGTCATGATAACCTGCAACAAAAAGATATCTGTCGGTATAGTCCGTGGAAAGGTAGCAGCCTCTCATGCCGTTAACGGACGCAAAATTGATTTCATCAAGATCGCCGTTCGGACCGATTTCATAACTCTTAACACCCATATCGGTGATTGAATAAAGGAACTGATCGTTATGCGAACTGGTTAAATATGACGAATTGGAAATTTCAATCGAATTTCTGAAAATGAAAGTTCCTTTTTCAATATCTACATCAAATATCGTAATGCCCATTTTGTTTCTTTTGGTATAGCTTGAAACATAGGCAACATATTTTTCGAATCTCATGCAAACCCCCAACTGATTAAATATATAAAAATCCGCAAAAATCCATATAAAATCAATTTACATAATAACACAAATAATATAAAATAAAAATGTTTTTTGACAATATATATTTTTTTAGATCGGAGCAAAAATGAGCAACAAACTTATTACTCTTGAAAACATTTCAAAATCTTATGACAATCATCTCGTCCTTGACGAAATGAATTTATACATAAGAGAGAATGAATTTGTAACTCTTCTCGGCCCTTCAGGCTGCGGCAAAACCACCACTCTTCGTATTATAGGCGGATTTGAAAATCCCGATACGGGACGTGTTATTTTTGACGGAAAAGATATCACCAAATTACCTGCGTATAAAAGACAGCTTAATACCGTATTCCAGAAATATGCTCTTTTTACGCATATGAATATCGCAGAGAATATCGCTTTCGGTTTAAAGATTAAGAATAAATCAAAGTCATATATAGACGATAAGATTAAATACGCTCTTAAACTCGTTAACCTTGAAGGTTATGAGAACAGAATGCCTGATTCACTCTCAGGCGGTCAGCAGCAGCGTATCGCCATCGCAAGAGCTATCGTAAACGAACCCAAGGTTCTTTTACTTGATGAGCCTCTCGGAGCACTTGACTTAAAGCTCCGTCAGGACATGCAGTATGAACTTATAAGACTTAAAAACGAACTCGGCATTACCTTTATATACGTAACACACGATCAGGAAGAAGCTCTTACAATGAGCGATACGATCGTTGTTATGAACCAGGGTTATATCCAGCAGATCGGTACACCCGAAATGATTTACAACGAGCCTGAAAACGCTTTCGTAGCAGACTTTATCGGAGATTCCAATATTATTGACTCCATAATGATTAAAGACGAGCTTGTTGAAATCTTAGGTACAAAATTTGCATGCGTGGATACAGGATTCGGTGAAAACGTTCATGTTGACGTAGTAATAAGACCTGAAGATATCGAGCTTGTTGCTCCCGAAGAAGGAACAATTTCAGGTGTTGTTACATCTCTTATATTTAAAGGCGTTCATTATGAAATGGACGTTATGGCAAACGGTTTTGAATGGCTCGTTCATTCTACCAAGATGTTCCCTGTAGGCGAGAAGGTCGGCATCAAGGTTGATCCTTTCAACATCCAGATTATGAACAAACCCGCCAGCGAGGATGAGGAGGCTGCACAAATTGAAGAATAAATTCGTTAAATGGCTGTCTCTCCCTTATGCATTCTGGTCGATAGCCTTTATAATCATTCCGCTTATAATGGTCTTCTATTTTGGATTAACCGATAAGAGCGGTAAATTTACATTTGCAAATATCTTATCTATTTCATTGCCCGTGCATTTTAAAGCTCTTTTAATTGCACTTCTTTTATCATTGATAAGTACTATCATCTGTTTGTTACTTTCCTATCCTCTGGCCATGATTCTTTCAAACCTAAATTCGAAAAATAACAAACTGATGATTCTTATATTTGTTCTTCCCATGTGGATGAACTTTCTTTTAAGAACACTCGCATGGCAGACGCTTCTTGAAAACGAAGGCGTAATCAATACAATTCTTCGTGCTGTTCAACTGCCTGCATTAAAGATTATCAATACACCTTATGCGATTGTATTCGGTATGATTTATAACTTCCTGCCTTTTATGGTTTTGCCCATTTATAACGTTCTTTGTAAAATTGACAAAAACCTTTTGAACGCAGCAAGGGATTTGGGTGCCAACGAAGTTCAGACATTTTTAAAGGTAACTCTTCCGTTAAGCGTTCCCGGAATTATCTCCGGTATCACTATGGTCTTTGTACCTGCACTTACAACCTTCGTTATTTCCGATTTGTTGGGCGGAAGTAAAATCCTCCTTATCGGTAATGTAATCGAACAGGAATTCACGCTAAATTCAAACTGGCATTTAGGTTCGGGACTTTCAATCGTACTGATGTTATTTATCGTAATATCAATGATAATTACCGCCATATTCGATAAAGACGGAGAAGGGAGCGCATTATGATAGCAAATGTTTTAAAAAGAATCTATATAGCGCTTATCTTCATCTTCCTTTATGCTCCGATGGCAGTGCTTATCGTTTTGTCTTTTAACAAATCCAAATCAAGATCCAAATGGGGAGGTTTTACTTTCCAGTGGTACTCAAAGCTCCTCTCCGACTCTTCGATAATGGAAGCACTTATAACGACGATAATGCTGGCTGTTTTATCAGCTCTTATTTCGACATTCATCGGAACAATCGCTGCAATAGCCATAACAAGTCTTAAAAAAGGAACAAGAACATTAATGATGGGTATCACAAATATCCCTATGTTAAATGCCGAAATAGTAACCGGTATTTCGTTAATGCTTCTCTTTATCTTCTTCAATGTGAAGTTTGGATTTACTACAATCCTTTTAGCGCATATAACGTTTAACATACCTTATGTAATTCTAAGCGTTATGCCTCGTATCAAGCAGCTTAATCCTTCTGCATACGAAGCCGCAATGGATTTGGGGGCATCGCCTTTTAAAGCATTCTTTAAGGTTGTATTTCCCGACATTCTTCCGGGCGTGTTCTCCGGACTTTTGATGGCATTTACAATGAGTATCGATGATTTTATTATCACTCACTTTACGAAGGGTGCAGGCGTTGATACACTTTCAACCAAGATTTATTCGCAGGTTAGAAAAGGTATCGATCCTAAAATGTATGCACTTTCTTCAATCATCTTTATTACGGTTTTGGTTCTTCTTATTCTTATTAATCTTTTACCGGGTTCCGGAAAGAAAAACAAAGTAGCTAAGTAAACAATTTATCATAAAAGAAAAAGCCGAACTTAATTGTTCGGCTTTTATAGTATCTTTATGTCTTTTATGATTTATTCTGACTTAACTTCTTTCCAGAGTGAATTGTAAAGTTCGTCTCCGTCTTCGCCAAGATATTTGTAAGTCTCAAGATTGTCGTACTGAGTCAAATCAGGGAATGCGATTTCGGAATTTCTGATGTCTTCATCCTCGATAAGTGCTCTTGCAGCATCATTGGGTGTTGAATATGTGATAAAATCGAAGTTCATTAACGCAATTTCGGGTTTGCACATATAGTTGATAAACTTCTCGGCATTCTCTTTGTTCTTTGCATTCTTAAGAACTACCCATGAATCAATCCATACGTTGGTTCCTTCTTCAGGAATCACATATACGAGGTTTTCGTTTTCTCTCTGTGTATAGATTGCTTCGCCTGAATAAATAACACCGATTGCAGCTTCGTTACCGATCATCTTGTCTCTAACCTGGTCAACTACGTAAGCCTGTACAAGGGGCTTCTGCTCAAGAAGAGACTGCTTTGCAATCTGAAGCTCGTCGATATTGATTGTATTCATTGAATATCCGTTTAACTTAAGAGCTACCATAAATGCGTCTCTGACTGAGTTCTGCATTAAAATCTGGTTTTTATATTTAGGATCCCAGAGCTGTTCCCATCTTGTGATGGGCTCGTCTACCATGGTCTTGTTGTAAAGAATACCAACGGTACCCCAGCAGTAAGGAACCGAATATTTGTTTTCGGGATCGAATTCCTGACTTGTTACAAAATACTGTTCGCCTATATTTTTAGCATTGGGAATGTTGTCCCAGTTAAGCTCGGCGAGCATATCGTTATCAATCATTTTCTTAATCATGTAATCCGAAGGGCAAACAACATCGTAGTTAACAGCGCCTGCTTCTACCTTGGGATACATCATCTCATTTGTTTCGTACTCATCATAAATAACTTTTATCTGAGTATCTTTTTCGAACATCTCGATTACTTCGGGATCGATATATTCACCCCAGTTGTAAACGTAGACTTCGCCGTTTTCATAAGTCTTGCTGCAACCAAACATAGGAAGCAGAGTTAAAGTTGCAAGTAAACCAAACAAAAACACTTTTTTCAATTCTTTTTCTTTTCCTCCTTTGGACAAAACAAATTGTTAGTAATGTCGGATGTTTCATACTCTTAAAAAAACATCAAGGTCTAATATATCATATATTTGTCATATTTCAAGAAATATTTTAACAAAATAAAAAAAGCCAAAAGAGAAACGGTCTTAAAACTCATTCTCTTTTGGCTTATCTCCTAAAAGAAATTATCTTACTTTCTCGTTAAAGCCGACTTTCTTTTGAACCTTTCTTAAAGTCTTGTTGGCATAATACTGAGCCTTCTCGGCATTATTCTTAACAATACCGTCAAGATATGCCTTATCTTTAAGAATCTCTGCATGTCTTGTCTGTAAAGGATTAAGCATATCCGCTACAGTCTCGCCTACAGCAAGTTTGAAATCGCCGTAGCCCTTACCGTCAAATTCTTTTTCAACTTCTTCAAAGGTTTTGCCTGTGCATGCTGAATAAATCTCAATAAGGTTTGAAACTCCGGGCTGCTCTTCTCTATGCTTTATACAAGCTTCTGAGTCCGTGACGGCTCTCTTGAACTTTCTGATGATTGTGTCTCTGTCATCGGTTAAGTATATCGAAGCGTTAGGATTTTCGTCAGACTTGGACATCTTCTTTAAAGGATCCTGAAGAGACATAATCTTTGCACCGGTCTTTCCGATGTAAGGCTCAGGAATTGTAAATACATCACCGTAAATAGCGTTAAATCTCTGTGCTATATCACGGGTAAGTTCAAGATGCTGAAGCTGGTCGATACCTACGGGAACAACATCTGTCTGATATAAAAGAATGTCTGCAGCCATAAGTACGGGATATGTGAAAAGGCCTGCATTAATATTATCTGCATGCTTTGCTGACTTATCCTTAAACTGAGTCATTCTGTTCAGCTCGCCCATATATGTGAAGCAGTTTAAAATCCATGCAAGCTCAGCGTGTCCCGATACATGTGACTGATAATAAATACAGTTCTTCTCGGGATCAAGTCCTGCAGCTATATAAAGTGCAAGAAGATTTTTAGCTTTCTGTCTGAATTCAGTAGGATCCTGTCTTACAGTGATCGAATGAAGATCTACTACAGAATAAAAGCACTCATACTGTTCGGACAATGTGAGCCAGTTTTTTAAAGCTCCGAGATAATTGCCCAAAGTAAGGCACCCTGTAGCCTGCATTCCTGAAAATAATACTTTCTTGTCGTCAATCATTTTAAGTTACCGTCTTTCGTTTATTTTAAATAACTTTCTGTATTTTATATGAAAGACATATCAAATGTCAAAAAGTTTTTATTTGTTTCCGAGCAAATCCTTGCTGAAAGTTACTTTGAATACAGCACAGGATCTGGATTCGAGTTCAAACTTCATGCCCTGCTTGGTTTCTTCTTTCTCTTCTTCTTTTTCTTTAACATCGCCCGTCGAGAATACTACGTCCCATTTAGCCGACACAGGAAGGAAAGGAAGCGAGAATGTAATCTCTTTCCAGTAGAAATTATAAGCAAGATAATAAAGAGTTACATTACCTTTATCAAGGCTTGAATACATAATACCGAGATGTCTGTTATATGTTGCAAGATCAGCTTTCCATGCTTCGTCCGAATGGTAGGATAAATCGGGATATCCGATATGAGCTCTGTCAAGCATTGAAAACTCGCGGTTTAAAACAGCATTTAAATCACTCTTTCTGAGTGCTATAAGCTTCTTTGTATATTCAAGCATCTCCGAAGCTTCTGCCGTAAGATTCCAATTAATATAACTTACAGCATTATCCTGACAGTAAGGATTGTTGTTACCGTTCTGCGTATTGCAGATTTCATCACCTGCCAAAATAAGCGGAGTTCCCTTCGAAGAAAATACAAGGAACAAAGCATCCTTCATCATTTTCTTACGTAATTTCATAACTAAACTTTTCTTGGTCTTGCCTTCAATACCGCAGTTCCAGGAGAAATTGTAATCACAGCCGTCAACATTCTTTTCGCCGTTATCTTCATTGTGCTTTCTGTCGTAAGAAACAAGATCGTTTAAAGTAAAACCGTAATAGTTTGTAATAAAGTTAACACAGGCGCTCTTTTCCGGATAATTCTTGGTGTAATAAACAAGATCCTTTAATGTTCCTTCATCACCCTTTAATACTTTTCTCATCTGATACATAAATGCATCGGAATATGATGAAAGATTGCGCTTTGTCGGAACAAAAGCAGCCTCATAAATCTCATTCTCGGGAATATAATCGTATAAAAGTTTGGTATCACCGAATAAGGGGTCGTTTGCTATAAAAGAAAACGGAATCTTGTTGCCCTTTAAATGGAAACCGTCGACATTGTAATTTAAAAGCCAGAATTTAAGAACTTCATAAATCTTATGCTGCTTAACTTTATCAGGGAAATAGAACTGTAAAACGACTTCAATTCCTTTCTTATGAAGCGTCTTAACAAATTCTTTGAATTCTTTTACAGGCTCATTTGTTGCACAGTATGAAGCTTTGGGGGCAAAATAAAAGCCCTCTTTATAGCCCCAGTAATTGACTTTGTTTTCAGCCTTATAGTCAGTGGTATCGACCATAAAAGAATTGTCTATTGATATTTTTTCGAATTCCTCAAACTCATAACAAGGCATAAGTTCAAGAGTTGTAATGCCTAAATCTTTGAGATAATCAAGCTTTTCCAGGATGCCTTTAAAGGTACCTTTATTTTCGACTTTGCTTGAAGAATGAGCTGTAAAGCCTCTTACATGCAAAAGATAAAAGATTGAATTTTCAAAAGAAATACCGGGCTTTTCGTCTTTATTATAATCATCAAGTTTCACGATTGATGAATAGATTTCGTAATTATCTTTCTTTAAACCGAATTTTTCATTTCCAACGAGAGTATACGAATAAGGATCGGCAAACTCTTTTTCATCTGAATAAAATTTGTAAAGATATTTATCGTATTCAATGTCTTTTATGATCACAGAAAAAACATTACCGTTTCTGTATTCTTTGGAAAGCGGAATTCTGGTAATATTTTTGGACTTTTTGTTCTTTAAAATAATACCGCAGTTGTCGGAATCACTTTCAAACGCAAACAAAACCCCGTCATTTACAGGAGTTGCTCCGCATTTGCAAGGATATCCCTTTTCAAGCTTAAAATTAATCATTCGTAATCCCTCGGGTTTGGAACTTCGATTTCGCCGGGAACACCGGAAGGCATAAGCAATTCGGCCTTTTTGCTTTTAACATAATAAGCAAGAATAAGATCGTATAAATTGCCGACAAATCCAATGATACCGCCAAGAACCAGATTGACAAACATAAATACCCAGCACCATCCGATAGAATTCTCGAAATAAGAAACAGCCGCAGCGGCCTCGGGCTTCGTGCTGAAATGCCTAAAAGAATTGATAACTTTCATGTATCTGATACAGCCGATAAGGTTATAAATCATAAGGCAAAGGGTTGCAAAACCGTAACCTACGGCAAGAGTAGCAAGACCGATAACAAACTGAATAACGACAATAAAAATCCAGAGTCCGAAAGAGACATACATCAGTCTTGTTATCTTTCTCATAAATTTCGCGATTTCAATTTCGTTCATAAGTTACTCCTAACCATATCAGACTTTATTATTATATACATAATTGTATTTTTTTTAAAGTATGTTAAAATATATTTGTTTGCACGGAGGTATTATATGTCAAACTTAAACGAAATCCCTGAAGAGGAAATGACAGTCGACCTTGATCTTGAAGACGGCAGAAAAGTTACCTGCGCAGTCGTTACAATATTCGAGGTAAAAGGAAAAGATTATATTGCTCTTCTTCCCATGGTTGACGAAGAAGATGATTTGTACGGCGAAGTATGGCTTTACGGTTACAGCGAAAATCCTGATGACCCTAACGAAGAGCCCGAGCTCATTTCCATCGAGGATGATGACGAATACGAAGCCGTTGCGGATGCTTTTGACGAATATCTTGATACCCAGGAGTTTGATGAGATTATCGAGGACTAGTTAATGAAAGTTGCTGCCATTATTGCAGAATACAATCCTCTGCATAACGGACACGAATTTCAGATTAAAAGAGCCAGACAGTTAACAGGTGCCGATTTTATTATCGTTGTTATGAGCGGTGATTTCACCCAGAGAGGTGTTCCCGCAATAATCGATAAATACCAGCGCACCAGAATGGCTTTAAACGCAGGCGCGGATCTTGTAATAGAGATGCCGCTTTATTATTCATGTTCTTCTGCCGAGTATTTTGCGTCGGGTGCAATCAATCTCTTAAAAAGATTAGGCGTTGTTGACTATCTCGTATTCGGTTCCGAATGCGGCGATATTAAAATTTTAACCGACATTGCGGATGTATTAATCAATCACAAACAGGAAATCTCGGGTGTTATTCACGGTCTCGTAAAAGAAGGAATCTCCTATCCCATTGCAAGGGTTCGTGCAGTTGAAGAAGCAATTCCCAATTCCTACGAACATGTTGAAGCAATGAATTTCCCGAATAATATTTTGGGATTCGAATATATAAGAGCATTAAAGCAGTTTGAATCTTCCATTATTCCCGTAACCAATCTTCGTATCGGTGCAGGATATCACGACAGAATGATGGATAATCCTATCTGCTCTTCACTAGCTATCCGTTCTTCCCTGGAAGAAACCAACGAACTTGAACACATAAGGTCACAGATACCTTTCCATGTATATAAAATCCTTGAAGAACAGTATGATAAAACATTCCCCGTTCTAAATAAGGACATCTCTTCCATCCTTAAATACAAACTTTTATTGGATGAAGGAAAGGGTTATGAAGAATATCTTGATATATCTCCCGATTTCTCGGCCAAGATTATTAAGAACCTTAACAAATACGAATCATATTCACAGTTCTGCGATTTGTTAAAGAGCAAAGACATCACGTATGTAAGAGTTGCAAGAAATCTTCTCCACATACTTTTGAATATTAAAAAAGAATCCATGAAAAAATACAAAGAAGAAGGATATATCTTCTATGCAAGAATGCTTGGATTCAAAAAATCATCAAACGAGCTTTTATCGGCGCTTAAGTCAGAAGCAACAATTCCTATCATTTCAAAGCTTGCTGATGCAAGACATCAGTTAAGCCCAGTAGGTATGGAAATGCTCGAAACCGATATTCAGGCAGCGCATATTTACGATACAATCGTTTCAGAGAAGTTTGGAATACCGACTGTATCGGAGTTTTCAAGAGAAATTGTAATAATCGAATAAATAAGAAAGAGCCAGGCACCTAACGGAGCCTGGCACTTTTTTAGTTCGGTGTCTGACTCCCTTTGGGTGTCTGACACCGTTTTTAGTTCTTAAAAGAATGAATCGGTGCGGGAATTCTTCCGCCTCTGTTAATAAAATCATCACAGGAGAAGTTATTGACAGGCATAATCGGAGCATGTCCCAAAAGGCCTCCGAATTCTACATTCTCTCCCACTTCTTTACCTATAACGGGGATAATTCTTACAGCCGTTGTCTTCTGATTTACCATACCTATTGCAAGTTCATCAGCTATGATACCTGAAATGGTTGTAGCTTTTGTAGAACCGGGAATCGCAATCATATCAAGACCCACGGAGCAAACACAGGTCATTGCTTCAAGCTTCTCAAGTGTAAGTGCACCAGCTTCAACGGCATTAATCATACCCTGGTCTTCTGATACCGGAATAAATGCACCGCTTAAACCGCCTACATATGAAGATGCCATTACTCCGCCCTTTTTAACCTGATCGTTAAGTAATGCAAGTGCTGCTGTAGTTCCGGGAGCGCCTGCGTACTCAAGACCGATTTCACAAAGAATATCTGCTACTGAATCACCGATTGCAGGTGTGGGTGCAAGTGATAAGTCTACAATGCCGAAAGGAACTCCCAATCTGTCGGAAGCTTCCTTTGCAACAAGCTGACCTACTCTTGTTACCTTAAATGCTGTCTTCTTTATAGTTTCACAAAGGATTTCAAAGTCTTTTCCTCTAACCTTTTCAAGCGCTGTTTTAACAACTCCGGGGCCTGATACACCGACATTGATGATACAGTCTGCTTCAGTCACGCCGTGGAAAGCACCTGCCATAAAAGGATTGTCATCGGGAGCATTACAAAATACTACCAACTTTGCACAGCCTAAAGAGTCTTTTTCTTTGGTATATTCTGCTGTTTCTTTTATGATTTCACCCATTAACTTTACCGCATCCATATTGATACCCGTCTTGGTTGAACCAAGGTTAATGGATGAGCATACTCTGTCCGTTTTTGACAAAGCTTCGGGAATTGATTTAATAAGCATTTCATCGGCAGGAGTCATACCCTTTGAAACAAGCGCCGAAAAACCGCCGATAAAGTTAACGCCTACTGCTTTAGCAACTTCATCAAGTACTACGGCAAGTTCGGAAAAATCTGAAGGGCTCTTACATGCAGCAGCTCCGATTAAAGCAATGGGAGTAACTGAAATTCTCTTGTTTACAATGGGAATACCGAATTCTTTTTCGATATCCTTACCTGTTTTAACAAGGTCCTTTGCATATTTATAAATCTTGTCATATATATTCTTTTTTACTTTTTCCAAATCCGAATCAATACAGTCAAGAAGCGAAATACCCATCGTAATAGTTCTTACGTCAAGGTTTTCCTTTTCTATCATTTCATTGGTTTCGGATACTTCGTTTATATTAATCATGTTTTCACCTATATCGTGGAGCCGGACACCCTGCGGGAGTCAGGCACCAACCCTAAATTTATTTAAATTCTGTGCATGGAATCAAAGATTTCTTCTCTCTGACATTTAATAACAACGCCGATTTCCTCACCAATCTGCGCAAGTTCATCAGAAATATCTCCGATGGGCTTTGATGCTGCATTCATGTCTGTAATCATCATCATGTTAAAAAACCCGCCTGTGATAGTCTGAGAAATATCCTCTATATTGATATTGTTGTTTGCAAGATAAGTACAGATCTTGGCAATAATACCTACACCGTCCTTACCAACAACAGTAATAATTGTTTTTTTCATAGTTTTGACTCCTTTGATATATATTTAACAATATACTATTTTAGACATTTCATTTCTTTTTGCAACATAAATCGGAAAATCCAGCCCATCATATTTTGTATCTGACATTGTAATTTCCACTTTTACGGCCTCGTAAGCAAGGTCAGGAAGGTTGTTTTTATCACTTAAATGCCCTATCATGATGCTTTTTATATCATCATTTAAAAGCCTGGAAATGAATCTTCCGCTCGCTTCATTGGATAAGTGCCCTCTGTCGGATAAAATTCTTCTTTTTAACGGATACGAATAAGGTCCAAGTTGAAGCATTCTGATATCGTGATTTGCTTCCGCAAAGATAAAATCAAGTTTTCCGAGAGACTTTAAAAGCTCGTCGTCATAGCATCCAAGGTCGGTTACCACAGCGGCTCTTTTATGAGCATTTTCAAAAGAAAAGCAAACAGGTTCGTTTGCATCATGGCTGACCGGATGAGGATTAAATGTGAAATCATTTATCGTAAAAGGCGACAAATCCCTTAAAGATTTAAAACAGTCCCTGTTAAAAGAGCCGAGGGATTTCGTGGATAAAATACCTTCTATCGTGCCCTGTGAGGCGTATATGGGTATTTCTCTTTTTCTCTCAAGCACTCCGAGGCCTTTTATATGGTCGGAATGTTCGTGAGTAATTAATATTGCATCTATATCATCTAATGATAAATCAAGTGAGTGTAAGCCTTCTTCTATATTCTTCGCAGATATTCCCGCATCAATCAGAATATGCGTCTTATCGTCTCCGACATATATGCAGTTACCGCTGCTTCCGCTCGCTATGGGAGCAATTCTCATCAGGGTTTAAGTCCTTCCAATATAATAGAAATATTTAAAATCATAAAAGAAATACTATTCGCTTATAACATCTACTCTGTAGCCCGAATATACTTTTGCTTCAAGTTCCGCAGGCAAATCGTTGACTGTAACGCTCTGGCCTTCTTTTACGTTGATATCAAGTAATTCAAGAGCTCTTTCAACAGTTATATAATCAAGAATTTCGATATTGTCATTAGTCTGTATTTTATATGAATCTGTGACTGCTTTCCCATTAACCGAGAATATACAGGGAAGATTGACATTCATCTTATTGACTGAAATACCGATTTTGGCATTGCCCTTATTAATTTGGGCTATCGTTGCAGAGCCTTTTTCACCCTTAGTAGAAGGAATAAGTTTAATCTCATCTCCTTCACGAATCACAGCCGATAAATCGGATAATTCGTAATTAAGGTAAACTTTGCAGGACTCTCCGAGTTCGCCTTTTACGGACATAGCTTCGCCGTTTAATGTGAATTCCAAAGCATCGCCGTTTCTTGGTTTTAACGCATGGTTATCAAGGCCTATTTGCATTAAAGCCTCAAATACAGTTACATTTCCGTGATCAAAAACCTTAACAGTATCTCCGTTAAGAGATATATTTACAAACGAATTGCCGGTCTTAAAATAATGGAGGCAAATACCGAGAGGAATTACAAGCAGAGCTTCCTTGGCAAAGGATGTATCAACAAAATAAGTCTTTTCCATAACTTCTTCGCCACGCAAATGCACATTCTTAACAGTTGTCTGAAGTTCTTCTTCAAGACCGCTTGTATAACCGTCGGTAATAACACCTCCGCCGTATACGAACACAGCGTTAACATTAAAACCGTCATTTAGTTTTATGATTTCTTCCGAAACTAACTTTGTAATGTTTTTAACAGGAGTTTCAAGCATTTCAAGAACTTCGCTTCTTGTGATGGTCTTACTCATGCCAAGAATATCCTCATATTCAACTTCTTCGGAATTGTCTATTGCCTTTTTAATCTTTTCCGCTTCATCAAATTCAACCATACAGAAGTTTTCAATGACTTCGGTCAGAGAATCACCGGCATTTGAAACAGAACCGAAAGCATATACCAGACCTTCGTTTAAAATACATATATTGCTGGCTGATGCGCCTACATCAACAAGCGCAATATTCTGCGATTTGAATTTTTCGGGAACTGCTGTTTCTATAGCCGCAAAAGGTTCAAGTGTAAGATTTGCTACGTTTAAATCTGCACCGTCAGCCGCAGAAAAAAGCCCGTCCACTACGGAATAAGGCAGGAAAATAAAAGTTGAATCCATGCCGATTTTATACGCTTCTTTTCCAAAAATATCGGTATCTTCAGTATCATTTCGATACAGATTATCAATCCTTTTACCTACACAATAATGCTTCTTGCCGAATTCATATCTTTCTTCAAGATTTTGATAAGCTTTTTCAAGACTTAACTCATTTAGTTTAAAAACATCTTTATCTTCAACGATATGCTCGTCCGTAAATGAAAGTTCTGTATAAGTATTTACAGTCTTTAAAAAACGCCCTGAAGCCGCAACACAGGCCTCTTTCAGATGAAAGCCGCACTTTTCCTCGAGTCTTTCCTTAACTCTTTTTATTGTGGCGGATATTCTTTCGATGTCTTCATCCTTACCGTCAATCATTGAAGGCTTTTCATGCTCGGAGGATTCAACCGCTTTTACTATGAACTTGTCATTATCCATGTATCCGACGATGCCCGTAACTGCGTTACTTCCGATATCCAGGCCGAATACAGGGCACTCTTTGTTTTTAGAAGCGTCCATTGATTTCCTCCATTGCTTTATCTATCTGCTCATATAAGTTCTCCGGCGTCGAATCATTGTTTATAATCTTAAAACCGTAATAATCTTTTCTTTTAGTCTTTTTTAAATACTCATTATTTGCATTCTCATAAAAGACAGTATCATGCTGCATAGCAATAATCGACTCGCACTTTTCCAAAGAATAATCCCTTGAAGACATAAGTCTTTCGATGCGAGTTTTCTTAGATGCATACACTTCCCAAAGTTCGTTAAGCATTGAAAAATAGCCGGCTTCAACCAGCAAAGCAGCTTCAATAACGAATATTTTAAAATCCTTGGAATTCTCTTTTATGAGTTTCTCGATTTCTTTTCTGACCGCAGGATGAATGATATCATTTACCTTTTCAACAAGCTCAGAATCAGCAAAGATTTTTTCGGCCATAAGACTTTTGTCTATCTCTTTGTCTTCACCTAATATATTCCTGCCTAAAAGCTTAACTATATCTTTATAGCAGGAATTGCCTTTAAGTTTGACCTCGTTTCCGATATCATCAGCCTTAATCACGAAACAGTTATATTTATTTTGAAGATATGAAAGTGCAAGGGATTTGCCGGAACCTATTCCGCCCGTAATCCCTATCACATAATTATTTTGCTTCATACCAGTTTTCCCCGACATTCAAATCTACACTTAAGGGAACCGAAAGTTTGTAAGCGTTTTCCATTTCGGTTTGAAGGATTTTTACTACTTCATCCTTTTCGTCATTCTTTATTTCAAGTAAAAGTTCATCGTGAACCTGAATAAGTATTTCCGAAGAAAGGCCGTTCTTTTTAAGAGCATCTCTTACATTAATCATTGCAATCTTCATGATATCCGCAGCGGTACCCTGAATAGGCGCATTCATGGCAACACGTTTGCCGAATTCTCTTTGCATAAACTGCGAAGCCTTAAGCTCCGGAATAGGTCTTCTTCTTAAAAATGCGGTAAGCGAATAGCCTTTTTCTTTGGCACTTTCAACGCAAGTATCAAGATATTTTCTGATACCGGGATAGCCCTCGAAGTACTCTTTTATGTACTTTTCAGCGTCTTTCCTTGTAATCTCCAAATCCTGTCCCAAAGAAAATGAAGACATACCGTAAATAATACCGAAGTTAACGACTTTTGCAGCACGTCTTTGAGCGGATGTTACTTCGTCGATAGGAACATTAAATACCTTGGATGCTGTAACCGCATGGATATCCTTATCGGAATTAAAAGCATCAATTAATGTCGTATCATTCGATAAATGAGCCAAGATTCTAAGCTCAATCTGAGAATAATCGGCATCGGCGAATATACAGTTATCCTTCGGAATAAATACTTTTCTAAGCTGTCTTCCAAGATCCGTTCTTACAGGAATATTCTGAAGATTAGGCTCTGCTGAGGAAATTCTTCCGGTAGCCGTTACAGTCTGAAGGAAATGCGAATGAATCCTTCCGTCAGATCCGATGGCTGATGCAAGTCCTACAGCATAGGTGGATTTTAATTTTGTAAGTGTTCTGTATTCGAGAATATTTGAAACAAAAGGATAATCGGCGGCAAGTTTTTCAAGCACATCTGCAGATGTGGAATATCCGGTTTTTGTTTTCTTGGAACTTGGCATATTCATCTTTTCAAATAGAATTACGCCAAGCTGCTTGGGAGATAAAATATTAAACTCTTCTCCGGCTTCCTCGTAGATTTTCTTTTCAAGCTCATCTATTGAAACGCTCAAATCTTCCTCATACTTTTTAAGACCTGCTCTGTCTACAAGAATACCTGTCTTTTCCATTTCAAACAAAACAAGCGATAAAGGAAGTTCGATATCAGTATATAATTTAAACTGCTCGGTTTCGTTTAATCTCTCATCAAAATTCTTTTTAAGCTCTTTAAAGCCATATGCCACCAGAGCCTGTTCTTTGGCGTCAAGCGAATCGCTTCTTACAGTCAGGCCAAGATAATCGCTTAAGAGGCTTTCCGCCGAATATGAGTTGTTTAAAGGGTTTAAAAGATATGCGGCAAGATCCAGCGCATACAAATTCTTGACTATTTCCTTGCTCTGCTTCTTAAAATCCTCATCCTCAAGCATTTCATAAGCATCCGAAGCCTTGAATACAATAAGTTTGTTTTCGCCCTCAAATAAAACCTTTCTTACAAAAGGATTTATATTCATCATAAATGATATCTTATAAAACTTATCGTCTATTCCGATTACAGAACCGAACGTACCTTTTACAAGCGATACAGATGCATCCTTAGCACCGTCTAAAAGAGACATAAGCGCATCAGTACTTTCAATCTCTGTAACGGATAAATTATCCAAAGATACATCATTCTTAATCTTTGACATATTGTCTTCGAACTTTTTAAGATATGTTCTAAGGCCAAGCTCCTGTAAAATGTTGTATCCGCCCTCGGAATAAGTAAGCTCATTCCTAAGTTCATCAAAGGAAACATCTATGGGCGCATTGGTTTCGATTGTCGCAAGTTTTAAGCAAAGATATGCCAGGTCTTTATTCTCTTTAAGAGAATTTCTGATGGAATCTTTTGAAATTTCATCCACGCATTCGTAAATCTTATCAAGTGAATGATATTTGATAACAAGCTCCGAAGCAGTCTTTTCGCCTACTTTGGGAACTCCCGGAATATTGTCGGACGAATCACCCATCAGAGCCTTTAACTGTATAAATTCTGCGGGAGTAACATTGTATTTTGCAAATACATCCGCAGGATAATAATCCTCAACGGTTGTCTGACCTTTTATGGTTTTGGGAACACGTATTTTAATATGTTCATCAGCAATCTGAAGTAAATCTCTGTCTCCTGATAAAAGAGATACTTCCATACCCATACTCTGAGCTCTTTTAGCCATGGTGCCAAGAAGGTCATCTGCTTCATACCCTTCAAGTTCAAGAGTTTTAATATTCATCTCTTTTACGAGGTTTTTAATATAAGGCACCTGTTGTCTTAATTCGTCAGGCATACCCTTTCTCGTACCCTTATACGCCTCGAACAGCTTGTGTCTGAATGTCGGTGCATGAAGATCAAATGCGATTGCAAGATAATCGGGATTTTCTTCGTCTAAGAATCTAAACAGAATATTTAAAAAACCGTAAACGGCATTCGTATGTATACCATTTACGTTTGTTAAATCAGGCACTCCGTAAAATGCCCTGTTCATAATACTGTTTCCGTCAATTAAAAGTAATTTTTCCATATGATCCTAATAAGTAAACAATGTTGAAAGTAAAAGTCCCAGTAAAAAGGCCACAATAAAGATAACTATGCCGCAGATTACGGCAAAGTATCTGTTGAATTTTGCTTTGGATAAAGCCTCATTCAATTTGTCGTTTAATTCATTGTCAAGATTAAAGCTCGTTGCGGTATCAAGACGCTTTAAACCTTCGCTTACAAGATACTCAATGGAGAGTTCTTCCATGCATTCCTTGCAGCTTCTGACATGATTGACAAATTCAATGGTATTTTTGGAATTTAATGAATCGTCAAGAAAATCTTTTATTTTCTTTTTGCACTCGTAACAATTCATAATATCTCCTTTTCACACCCTTTAATTTTACAACAAAAACGCTTTTTTTACTACATAAAATATTCTTGAATATATCCCTTTTTTATGATAAACTATGAAACGTAAGTTGTGTGTTGGGCTTTGCAAAAATGCCTTAAAATCAGCACAAGCCGGCGTGTCGGAATGGCAGACGAGGCAGACTCAAAATCTGTTGTTGGCAACAACGTGCGGGTTCAAGTCCCGCCGCCGGCATAACTCCTTTAAAAAGGAGTTTTTTTTTACAAAATCAAAAAGTGTCCGACCTTTTTTTAAGTCGAACACCATTTTTATTTAGTCGGTAATTCAAAATAGAACGTAATTCCGTCTTCATTATTGAAGCAGCCGTAAGCCATCTTAAGAGAATTCATTATGGCCTTAACAACAGATAATCCTATACCGGTTCCGCCGTAATCCCTGCTTCGTGCCGTATCGGCCTTATAAAACTTTTCCCAGACTCTCCTCTGTTCTTCTTCGCTTAACTGTCTTCCTGTGTTAAATACGTTAATTCTGACAGTATCTTCTTTTTTCTCTATAAAAACCTTTATCTTCTTTTCGCCTTCGCAGTAATGATATGCATTCGAAAGATAATTCATAAATACAGCTTCAGTTTTCGGTTCATCGGCCCAGACAAATATGCTTTCGTTTTTATTTTCAAATAAGACTTCTACATCATTTTTTTCAGCCAGAACCTGTCCCGAAGAAATTTTATTCCTTATCATTTCAACAATATCGAATCTTTCGATTTCGATAGGATTATTGCCGTATTCAAGTTCTGATAAGGACATGATTTCTTTTACGATATTATTCATTCTGTCGGCTTCATCGATAATAACATCCAGATAGTACTGTCTGCTTTCATCGTCTTCGATAATGCCGTCCTTTAAGCCTTCCGTATAGCTTTTGATAAGAGCGATTGGTGTCTTTAATTCATGAGAAACATTTGCAAGAAATTCCTTGCGCATTTCTTCATTTCTGTTTTTTCTCTCAATATCTCGTAAAAGCTCGCTGTTCGTACTTTTAAGCTCCGAAATTGTCTGTTCGAGTTTCTCGGACATTTCATTAATGTTTTCCCCGAGAACGTCAATTTCATTATAACCTTTGGATTCATACTTAGCGTCAAAATCAAGACTTGCCATCTTCGAAGATATTTCTGTGAGTCTTACGATTGGCTTTGAAATTCTGTCAGTAAAAATAATAATCAGCACGAAACCGACTACAAACATAAAAAATGCAACAACCAGAATAAAAATGTTTAAAAGCACATAATTTTCAACAAAAGTCCTGAAAAGGATTAGGTATGCAATCGATGAAATTAAAATAATAACCGAAAGAATAAATATGAAATTTAACGCTAATTGTTTCTTAATCGAGTGTTTCAAACTTGTATCCTATTCCCCAGATGGTTTTAATGTATTTTCCCTTATTGCCAAGCTTTGCACGTATTTTCTTTACATGCGTATCTATTGTACGGTCTTCTCCGTAATAATCATAATTCCAGACATTGTTTAAGATGTTTTCTCTCGGAAGTGCAATTCCCTGATTTTGCAGAAAATATGCAAGAAGTTCAAATTCCTTGTATGAAAAATCAACCTCTTTGCCGTCAATTGTAACTATATGCGTCAGTCTGTTCATTACAATACCGTCGCATTCAATAACATCGTCCGAAGAAATGCCTTTACATCTTCTTAAAATAGCCTCAACTCTTGCAACAAGTATTTTGGGCGAAAAAGGCTTGGAAATATACTCATCCACACCAAGCTTAAAGCCCTGAAGTTCGTCCGCTTCGTCACTTCTTGCCGTCAGCATGATAATCGGAACCTTTGATTCTTTTCTGATTTCCTTGCATACACCCCATCCGTCGAGTTTTGGCATCATAATATCAAGAATTATCAGATCTATATCTTTGTTTTTAAAAAACTTATCAAGAGCATCTTCGCCGTCACAGGCTTCAATGACGTTATAATCACTCTTAGTTAAAAAGTCGTTGATGATTTTTCTCATTCTCTGTTCATCGTCAACAACGAGTATTTTTGATTTTTTCATAACTCCTCCAAAGATTGCATATTTTACGAATAACTATTTTAAACGAATATCGTGAAGAAAATGTGAAATAATCAATTACCATTATTATAACACAAAGTTTAATTCTTTTATGATGGCAAAAAAAGAAGCAGGATCCGAAAATCCTGCTTCAGTATGTTAAACAAGTATGAATTTTAAATTATAACTGAGGACCAGCTGCAACAAGTGCCTTACCGGCATCATTTGTTGTGTACTTGCCAAAGTTCTTGATGAATCTTTCTGCAAGATCCTTAGCCTTTGCATCCCACTCGGAAGCATCAGCGTATGTATCTCTGGGGTCAAGGATTGCAGGATCAACACCGGGAAGCTCTGTAGGAACTTCGAAATCAAAGATAGGAATCTTCTTTGTAGGAGCGTTGTTAACGTCTCCGTTAAGAATTGCATCGATGATACCACGAGTATCCTTGATGGAGATTCTCTTGCCTGTTCCGTTCCAGCCTGTGTTTACAAGGTAAGCCTTAGCGCCGCTCTTCTGCATCTTCTTAACGAGTTCTTCGCCGTACTTTGTAGGATGAAGCTCAAGGAATGCCTGACCAAAGCAAGCTGAGAATGTAGGTGTAGGCTCAGTAATACCACGCTCTGTACCGGCAAGCTTTGCTGTGAAGCCTGATAAGAAGTAGTACTGTGTCTGTTCAGGTGTAAGGATTGATACAGGAGGAAGTACTCCGAATGCATCTGCTGAAAGGAAGATAAC
>JAFZUY010000008.1 GCA_017618075.1 Lachnospiraceae bacterium | reverse complement strand
AGCCGAAGTTTTTTGCAAATTCTCCGTATGTCCCCTTCATAGATTCCGGCATTTCTTTGTATTGGTATTTCATCTTTTTCCTTCCCTCCGTACTAAAATCAACATAAGAATCGACTTCAATTATCTCGACAACCTTCGATTGGGAATGAACCATTCCCAAGGATTTTATAACTCGTTACAATTTGTTATTTCATCATCCGCAAACCCTTGTAAATGCTAAATTTGATGATGTTTTTCTTTCCCTTATGTTTTCCCTTGTGTTATATCGTCCCATAGCACTTTACGAGTGCTGATAAGGGAAAAAACAAGGGAAAATTTCACGATAACACAATATAACACCTTATGGGCAATCGAACTGTTGAAATGCTTTTTGTTATAAACATGTTTTTAACATGTATATCCTGTAAGATTTCTTTTGATTTTTCTACAAAACTATTTATAACTGTATCCATTTATCGTCTGTGCAGATTTGTCTCTGCTCTCCATTCTTAATGCTATACGCTTCCCCATAAAGAACCTCTGTTCCATTGTCTACAACAATGAAGCTTCCATTATTCAAAGCGATTATCTCGTGTCCCATGCTGTCGGAGTATGTAATATCCTCTATCAGCCTCATTCCGTCAAGCATTTCATCCTTTAGTGTCTCGAAATGAGGGAAAATATTAGTTTTCGTTATTCCAAGACCACTAATCCATCTTTGATAATTCGGATCAATTGCCTCCCCCGGAAGTTCTGGGCCTGCATAAACCATTTCTGCACAGTTCATGGAGCCGGCGCTCCATGCAATAAGAAGCCCATTCCAATCCCGTAACCGTTCTTTTAATCTTATAGTCTTCATAAAACTGTTTTGCGTCGGCACATGTCCTCCGGCCAGGATCAGCACATCTATTTCGGGAAGTCGTTCTATAATCTCTTTGTTCCGTTCGTCACACATCAACACTTCCGAGGTACCGAGCTCACTTAGGGAAAATGCTCCTTTCAGACAGAATAATACGCTGTCATTTTTGTCAAAATATTCAGGAGATCCGCTGATGATCATTACCTTGGAATCTTTTTTCCAAACATCCTTAATACACTTTAATAATCCGTTGGTTTCCGGCAGCTTAGCCGGAAGCCTCTTACCATCTATTTTTACTTGCCCACCGAGTGAACTTGTCAAAATTGCCTTCATTGTTACCATCTCCCCATATTCTTTTTATACTTTTCCAAATATGACTGCTTCAATTCTTCTGCCGAAATACCCGAATTAGTCGCTCAAGTCCCCTTCTTTCTTTTGGGATCCTGTGCGAAAAATCTCTTTTCATTGTATCATACTGGATTGCTCTTGAACAGAGTTTTCTTCGGAGGAGGGTAAATCTGTGCCCCCTTACGGAGGCACAGCCCTTACTTACAGTTTCTTTCTTATCCAGAGGCAGGTCCCGATTCCGACCAGTCCGATGGCGGCAAGGCCAATGATCAGAAGCGTGGGAAAACCGTCCCCGGTCTTCGGAACATCATCCGAGACCTTGACGTTATAGAACGTCACCTTGTAAGGCGGT
>JAFZUY010000046.1 GCA_017618075.1 Lachnospiraceae bacterium | reverse complement strand
CTCTTGAGCCGCCCAAAACAAAATGGTTATGCAGATCTGATTTCGGAAAGCTCCGGATCAGGTCCAAATTACCTTGCTTAATAGCTTCTATAAAACCGGTATCTTCGTTCATATTGTTTTTGTCATCAATACAACAGTTTCGACACTATTTCCTTTGTCCAAACTCATATATAACTTCTCACTCCCTATTATCGGTAAGGAGAATACAACCTCTTTCAGCCACTGACCATTAGGTTGTTTATCTTCATAGATGTTGATTTCCTTGATTAGGATAGACAACAGCTCATGTTTCTCCTCATCATTCATTTTATAATAGAGGGTGTCGAAATACATTAATGTTTTATATATGTTATCGGCCTCAAGCTTTGCCGTATTGACAGCAATCTTCTTTTTCCTTGCAATCATCAGATCGGCTTCGATTTCGTCGATCTTGTCATAGAGCGCATATATTCTGTCAGACAGATCCGATCTCATGCTGTCAAAATGCTTGTCATCAGGATCAAGCGAATCAGATTCTTCTATGAGTCTGCTTTTCAGTGACAGTATCCTTCTCAATTCACCTTCTTGCGTAGTAATTTCCTTGTCCAGCTCGGAAGTATCAACTTTTGAACTGATCCGGTTCTTCATTATTTCTGCAAACTCCGGCTTTCTGACCAATTTGATTATTATTTCCTCTATAGCTGACTCTATCGTTTCTGCCTTAATCTGTTTTATATAGTTACACTTGTATCCATTAATACCTTTACGATGCTTGCAGGCATAGTAATAATAGTCTTTGTATTTTTCTCCATTCTTCTTTTTCTTTCTGGCAACATTGTGATACATAGCCGCACCGCAAACCGGACAACGCAGCATACCGGTAAGAAGATGGCTTTTCCCATTACCGCCATCAATTTTCCTGTCATATGTCCTTGCATATAATTCGAGTTTTGCTTGCGACAATGCCCATGTCTCATCATCAATCAAAGCTTCGTGTAATCCATCAACCAACAGATATTCCTTCTGATTTACCATTCTGTAATCATTACGTGTTCCGTGAACCTTCTCTGTTCTACGGCGCCCATAAGCTATTTTTCCGTTGTATACCGGATTATGAAGAACGGCCTTAATAAAATATGTTGAGAAGTATTCATGTTTTCCGTTTTGTCTGACCTTCTTCGTATAACCGTGCGTCTGAAGAAATCTTGCAATCCCGGCTATACCGAGCTCTGTGTTAACGTACTTGTCGAAAATGATCCTGATTACTTCAGCCTCATCTTCCTCTATATACAGAATCCCATTCTCTAATCTGTATCCATATGGAGCAAAACCTCCGTTCCACTTGCCTTCACGCGCCTTCTGTATTCTGCCTTCCATGGTCTGGACTCTGATGTTATCACGCTCGATCTCGGCAACAGCAGATAAAACAGAGATCATGAGCTTTCCTGAATCTTTAGATGAATCGATACCATCTTCAACACAGATCAGGTTTACATCAAAGTCCTGCATTATCTGTAATGTTGATAATACATCTGCTGCGTTTCTTCCAAATCTCGACAACTTGAATACAAGAACAAATGAAACATTATCCTTTCCATTTGTTATATCTTGAATCATCTGTGTGAAAGCCGGTCTGCCCTCAACCGATTTACCTGACTTTCCCGCATCCTCATATTCGCCAACTATCTCATAATTGTTAAACTCAGCAAACATGCGCATCCTGTTCTTTTGAGCTTCCAACGAATATCCATCGACCTGAATAGCAGTCGATACACGGGTATACATATATACTTTTTTCTTTTCTTCCATCTTTATCCTTCTTTCTTCTGATTAATCTGCTTGAAATAAGCGAGAAATCTCTTTTGGGATTCGTCATCCATATTTCTTACTGTTTCAATCAGATTTTTCTCCTCATTTGTAAGGACAAAATCCGTCTCCTCAGTTCCTTTGAGTAAATACGATGTTGATATACCCAGTGCTTCACAGACTACCGGTATCTTTTCTGCAGTCGGATTAGTATGCTTTGTATTCCAATCACTGATTGTGCTTGCAGTGATTCCGGTTCTGCGAGCTAATTCTCTTATGCTTATTCCGTTATCCTTCATTACCTTGAATAATCTTTCGTTAATCGTCATATAATGCCTCCCTGTAATCTGTACGCTTATGCGTACAGATTATCAGAGGACATTTTCTTCGTCAATCTTTTGTTTCTTTGTTTGCCATCAAGTCTGCATATTTCCTGTAGACTTCTGCTCTTTTTGCGAAGAAATATACATATTCCGGAGTCGGCAAATCATCGAGGCCAAGACTTTCTCCATATTTCTCGATCATCCTGGCCAGAAAATCGGCAAGTCCGCTCCATCTGTCGTTCGTCTTTGTCATTTCTTTGACTTCTGTCTGTATATTCATATTTATCACCTGGCGCCTCCGCCTTTACCCTTTCTTTTTAGTAAGCTTTCCTGCCTTCTGCGTTCCCGTTCTTTCTCTTCAAGTTCATCGATAAATCCGGGAGGAAGAAGATCTAACAGCTTTTGAATTTTCTGCTGTTTAGCCTGCAGCTCGTCGATCTTGCCGTCTCTTTCTTTGACAGCTTCTTCAAGTTTTTCTGACTTT
>JAFZUY010000045.1 GCA_017618075.1 Lachnospiraceae bacterium | reverse complement strand
TCAACTCCCATAATTCGAGCGCTATCTCTTATAGACATTCCATCCAAAACACGCTGAACGGCTTCACATTTTTCTTCAAAAGTATATTTAGACATAAAAACACCCCGAATGTTTTTGTCTAACATTCGGGGTGCAGTTCATTCGCAAGGGGTTTTAATTTTACTTAGCATAATCAATAACTCTTGTTTCTCTGATGACATTAACCTTAACCTGACCGGGATATTTAAGTTCATCCTCAATCTTCTTGGAAATGTCATGAGCAAGCAATACCATATCATCATCAGTGATTTTATCAGGTATTACCATTACACGTATTTCTCGTCCTGCATGAATAGCAAAAGATTTTTCAACGCCGTCAAAATTGTTGGATAATTCTTCAAGTTCAGTAAGTCTCGTGGTATAAGCACCTAATGTTTCCCTTCTTGCACCGGGTCTTGCTGCCGAAATAGCATCTGCAGCCTGAACAATACGAGCGATAAGAGATGTAGGTTCAACATCGCCGTGGTGTGATTCAACCGCATTTATAACAATTGCGGGCTCATGATATTTACGGCAAAGCTCGGTACCGAGTGTAACATGTGTACCTTCCTGGTCATGATCGACTGCTTTTCCGACATCATGAAGAAGTCCTGCTCTTCTGGCCATCTTTGCATCCAGACCGATTTCTTCTGCAAGAAGACCTGCAATATGAGCAACTTCAATTGAATGCTTAAGTGCATTCTGACCGAAACTTGTACGGAAATGTAATTTGCCGAGGATTTTAATGAGTTCGGGATTAACTCCATGAACACCGGCTTCAAGAGCAGCGTTCTCACCTTCCTCTTTCATTATATTCTCGACTTCTTTCTGGGCCTTTTCAACCGACTCTTCAATCTTGGCCGGATGAATTCTGCCGTCAAGGATAAGTTTTTCGAGAGCAATTCTCGCAACTTCTCTTCTTACGGCATCAAAGCCTGATAAAACAACAGCTTCGGGAGTATCGTCGATAATAAACTCAACACCCGTCATCTGTTCAAGGGTTCTGATGTTTCTGCCTTCACGTCCGATGATTCTTCCCTTCATATCATCATTGGGAAGGTTTACAACGGAGATTGCCACGTCTGAAACATGATCTGCGGCACAACGCTGAATGGCATTTACAACATACTCCTTGGCTTTCTGAGAACTCTCGTCCTTCACCTGGTTTTCCATTTCTTTAATCCGGACGGCTTTCTCGTGTTTCAAATCATCTTCAACAATTCTTAACAAATACTCTTTTGCTTCTTCAGAGGTATAACCTGAAATACGTTCAAGTTCTTTCAATCTTTGCTCGTTAAGTTTAGAAACGGATTCTTTTTCTTTAGCCAGTTCTGCTTCTTTCGAAGAAATTGCTGCTTCCTTACGCTCAATCTGTTCAAGCTTCTTGTCTACGCTTTCTTCTTTCTGCTGAACTCTTCTTTCACTTCTCTGAAGTTCAGCTCTGCGTTCCTTGTTCTCTTTTTCGATCTCATTTTTGTACTTTATTGATTCTTCCTTGATCTCAAGTAAACCTTCACGTTTCTTAGCTTCTGCTGTTTTTAACGCTTCATCAAGAATTTCACGAGCTTTTTCTTCGGCATTACCGATTTTGCTCTTGATATTGTTCTTATAAACAAAATATGTGATCAGGACGGAAACAAGCGCAACAAGAATGGCAGTGATTAATATGGCAACAAGAAAAACAACCACACTAACTTGTCCAACCATTGATTGTCTTACCTCCTTATTAAGTTATCATTGTACGGTATGTACAGGGCATAATAACCCCATATTTTAAATTACAACATTTATATCTTATATTGTTTAAAAAAATATGTCAAGAATTATTGTAAACCAAAACTGACTTTGAACCACAAAATAAAGTATTTTTAATCCTTCAAAGCACTATGAATTGAATCATAAGAAAAGCCCTTACCAAGAAGGTATCTAATCTGCTTTTGCTTTTCTTCAAATTCAGCATTTTCAAAATCGTAATGCCTCTTCTCTAACATCTTAACTATAAGCTCCTTTTCATCTGATAAACTGCCTTCTTCAGATAATTCTGCATATATTCTTTCTGCCAGATTCATATCGACTCTTTTAGAAGATAAAGCAACCATAATATCTCTTTTACTCTTCTTTGAACTCTTGCCCTCTATAAAGCCTCTTATAAATCGTTCATCATTAATAAGCCTCTCCTGTTTAAGCCTTTCGATTACAGAATCAATAATATCTGCCGGATATAAATCCTCTCTAAGCTTGTCTTTTATCATTCCTTCAGTCATATCTCTGCCGGTAATTATTTTAAGGCTTCTGTCCAAAGCTCTTTTAGGAAGGATTTCAATCATTATTTCATTGAAGATGTCCTCTTCAAGTTCACCTTCTTTAATATCATATTTCTTCAAATCGCTTTTATATAAAGCAAAAGTTACTCCTTCTGCCTCTATTTTGACTTTATTGGATTTAAAATCTGTTATACTTTTTATTTCCATACAAATTATCCTGCATTATCAGAGCCGGGTACACTTCGTGAACCGGGCACCGATAATATTTATCCTTTTTTAAAAAAAGCCCGAAACTATAAGATTCCGGGCTTGGAAGGTTAACTTGTTATTTATCTGTTTCAGAAGGAACATCCTGAAGATTGAAATGTGTTCTTACAGCTTTTTCAACTTCGCTTAATACTTCGGGATTGTCCTGAAGGTAAATCTTGGCATTCTCTCTGCCCTGTCCGATTTTATTACCCTGGTAAGCATACCATGCGCCGGATTTGTTAATTACATCAATCTCGGTAGCAAGGTCAAGCAAGTCGCCTACGAAGGAAATTCCTTCACCAAACATAATATCGAACTCTGCCTCTTTGAAAGGAGGAGCAACTTTGTTCTTTACAATCTTTGCTCTGGTTCTGTTACCTACCACTTCACCGTTAACTTTGATAGAATCAACCTTCTTGATTTCCATACGAACAGATGAATAAAATTTAAGTGCATTACCACCGGTAGTAACCTGAGGATTGCCGTAGAATACACCTACTTTTTCACGAAGCTGGTTAATAAATACAACGGTGCAGTTTGTCTTTCCGATAGCACCTGTAAGTTTTCTTAAAGCTTGTGACATTAGTCTTGCCTGAAGGCCTACATGCGCATCACCCATATCTCCTTCAAGCTCTGCCTTGGGAACAAGCGCTGCAACAGAGTCAACAACTACCAAATCAATAGCTCCGGAACGAACCATGGTTTCTGTAATTTCAAGAGCCTGTTCGCCGTTATCGGGCTGTGAAATATAGAGATTGTCAACATCAACACCTATATTCTTTGCATATGCAGGATCAAGCGCATGCTCTGCATCGATAAATCCGCAAATACCGCCACGTTTTTGAACCTCTGCAATCATATGCAGTGTAACTGTTGTTTTACCTGAAGATTCAGGTCCGTAGATTTCTATTACACGTCCCTTGGGAATTCCGCCGAGACCTAATGCTATATCTAAGCTTATTGATCCTGTGGGAATGGTTTCGACATTCATCTGACTGGCAGGATCGCCAAGTTTCATAACGGCACCTTTGCCGTATTGCTTCTCAATCTGTGTTAAAGCAGCTTCCAGTGCTTTAATCTTTTCTTCTCTTTCCATTTTAACCTCCAATCAAACATACGTTCTGTTTTTAGTTTAACCCAAACATTTGTTCTTGTCAACAAAAAATATTACACAATCAATCGCATCACTCCGTTTCATCTTTTATTCTTTCATTCGGGAAAAATCTAGAGAAGAAATCTCTAAATAAGATGAAACAATAGTAACATTGCGAATATCATTAATCAATATCTTTTTTTATTTTACTTAAGAATTCCTCGGTATTTTTCTTCGCATCGTCGGATATTTCTTTTCTGTCCGAAGGATTAATATATCTGAATACTTCTATTCCCTTAATTCCGATATCCTGCAAAGCTTTTACATTCTCTTCATATTCTTTGTCTTTATGAAAATTCGTTATAACCGGAACCCTGCAGATAATCTTTTCGGGTCCGACTTCTCCTAAAAGATATTTAAGATTATTTAAGAAATTATCATAATCGGCCTTGGTATATAATTCATATCTCTCTTTGTTCATATCTTTTGTATCGACTATAAACAAATCTATAAGACCGATTACTTTTTTAAGATTCTCAAGAGGAACATTTATTGATGTTTCCATCGAAAACTTCCAGCCCGTATCTTTATACTTTTTTATAAAATTGCTGATAAAATCAGCGTTTAAAAGAGGTTCGCCGCCGCCAAACATAACTCCGCCGCCGGTGGCAAGGAAATAAAGATTGTCTATTTTTAATTCATTGTATAATTCATCTGTCGTTACTGTTTTACCTTTAATGCTTCCGTCCCAGGTAAAAGGATTGATACAGTAAGCACATCTTAAGGGACAGCCCATAGAAACAACGAGGGTTGTTACGCCCTCGCCGTCTGTTTTAGTTCTTATTCTGCTTACAGAGACTAATTTTATTGTCTCGCCTTTATTTTCGCTCATCTTTTATTCTATATCATCAATGGTAATATCAATGTTATCTTCGGGAATATATTCAACATCTCCGTCGAGTTCATATACATCTTCGGGAGGAGCTTCACCGCTTTCGGGCTCAATTATACTCTCATTTGTGCCGTCATCAGTGCAGTCATCACCTTCACAGCCATCATTATCATGGCCTTCGGTATTATAATCTTCGGGAATATATTCAACAGGTTCGCCCTCAAGTTCAGGCTCGATATACTGGATATCTCCTGCATAATCCACCGGAGTTGCAGTTGCTCCGCCTAAATCATTTCCGCCGTCAAAGATATTTGCTATTGGATCAGCAATTGCATATACAACATCCATGGGCGAACATGCTGAAAATGTAGCTGCTATACCTACGGAAACACCTGCAAGTGCAACCTTCTGACCGAGCGCTCTTCTTTTCTCAAGTTCTCTCTCGAGGTATCTTACTTCTGCTTCACACTTAGGACATGTACCTTTACAGTTTCCTTTATGCTTGCATTCTTCAACTACATATTTTATGTCATTATTTTCTGCAATCTGCTTACGAATCTGTTTAAGAGCTTTACATTTTTCTTTTCCGTAATTCATATCTGACCTCCTGAAAATCTTTTATGAGTTTTCCTGTTTTCTGATAAAGATACGAATCAGGAAAATAGAATTATGGGTTATTCACAAAATTTTTTATAAATCATAAAAATATTCTTCCTGGTCATCGTTGGCGAAAGGATCAAAGTAAATATTATTGTCTTTTTCGTACTGATAAATATCATATCCGTGACCCCAATCGGTATCAAAACTGTATTGGTGCATAAAATAATCGTCAAAATCATTTAATGTAACGGTTACCCAGCCGTAACTGTCGTGATAACGATAATTAATTCCTACTTCAATTCCGAGAGGTGTGAATAACATAATCAGTGCATCGTCATCCTGGAAAACCTTTGCGGTATCATCGGAAGGACTGTAATTGATGGCATCAACGTAACTGTTCTGAATATTTGAACGTTCTACGAAAAATTCAGCAAAGTCTCCTCTGAAATCGAGTATTGCTGTATTATCCAATACTCCTCCCTTTTTAACATCAACATTAATTCCATGAATATAGAAATTCTCAATGTAGTTGTTTACATATGAAGTGGTCGAAAATCCAATCGAAATAACCTCGTCATTATTAAAAGTTACAACCGAATCGGTATAAAGTGTGTAATTAAATGTTTCGTCCGAGTTTGTATTCTTATTTTTTGAAACGAATTCATATAATTCACTTATAGCCTGATTCCTTAATGCTTCGTTAGCTTTAGTAAAATCAACCTTGTCGGAACTTAATGCATAATAAGTACAGTAAGCATTGATGAAAATACCGTCGCATTCACCCTCATAACGGATAGCTCTTCTTTCAACTGTATAATTTTTGTTCTCAATATAGGAATCAACCAAATACTCATAATAAGGAGTCGCAAAGCCGTCTCTTTCGATAAAATTATGACTGACTTCGGATCTTAGATATGAGGAATAATTACCGTTTATAAAATAATCAAAATTATCCTCTGCAGGTTCATCCCAGTATTCATTGGCAGAAGGAACGATATTGTTGATAAAATCATCGTAATCAAATTTGGAAGTGCCTGAATATAGTCCCTCGATAGTAGTTGTGTAATAATAAAACTCATTGTCATTGGAATCGTTCACATCAAGGTCCAAATCAGGATCATCGGGATCTGCATCGGGATCGACATCGGGATCTACATCCGGACCTATCTCCGGGAAAAGGTTTGGATTCGAATTGTTATTATTATTGGTATTATTTGTGGTCAATGTATTGGTTGTTATCTGCGAAGTATTATATACACCTTTAATAACAATTGGTAAGAATGCAAAGAGTGCAAGAACAACTATAAGAATAATGGTAACCAAAACAACAAATGCACCGATTATAAGTCCTATAATCCATCCTTTTGAACTTTTATTAGTATTGGGCTCACTCTTCTTTTTTTCGGGTCCGGTATAAAACGGCTGTTGACTCTTTTCATAATTCGCATCAATCACATTTTCAGCAGACTGTTCTACTTTATTAATTGTGTATCCGCAGTTCGTGCAAACGCCCGGTTTTGTGACAGCTCCGCAGCGCGGGCAAAAAACATATTCATTCATAATATATCCCTCTACTTACATTCCAAACTGAGTCTCACTGACGTATTTAAGTATACAGACTCTCATCAAATCAAGTGCGGCAGTCGTGGCACATTCTCTTACTTTTGTTCTGTCGCCTTTGAATTTATATTCTTTTACGGTTATTTTTCCTTTCACATTGCAGCCTATATAAACGAGTCCTACTTCTTTACCTTCATAAGGGCTGTCAGGACCCGCAACTCCGGTTACTGAAACTATAACATCTGCTTTATTCGGTACATCGTCGGCAAGTGCCATTTCCTCGGCTACCTTTTCTGATACAGCTGTGTATTTATCTAGAGATGATTTCTTTACACCGAGTATTTTATGCTTACTTTTATCAGAATAAGTTACGTAGCATGTTTTAAGAGCTTCGGATACTCCCGCAACATTTATAAGTCTCGCGGATACCATACCGCCCGTGCAGGACTCTACTGTAGAAACCGTAAATTTGTTTGATAAAAGTAAATTTACGACCGCCTGTTCAAGAGAAACCTCATCATTGGTTGTATAAATATATTCACCGACAAGGTTTTTTAATTCTTTTATGACGGGATTAATCAATCTATCACATTCGGCCTGATCGTTGCCTTTTGCCGTAACATGAATATGTACTTCGCCGGATTTTGGATAAATCGTAATAGAAGGATTCGAATGTAAAAGCATCAGATCTTTTATGTTCTCTTCCACTTCACTCTCGCCCAAACCGGCAATTTTAACAGTTTTTGTAATGATAACCGAATCGGACTTTTCTTCAAGAAAAGGAACCGCATATTTTAAAAACATCGGTTTCATTTCATTAAACTGACCCGGTAAAAGAATGAAAATATGTCCCGAATATTCAATGATTTCGCCTGCAGAGTTGCCGAATTCATTCGGTATAACTATACAGCCGTCTATATGCTCATCAATTGTTTCTTTACCAAGAAACATTGCAACGCTTTCTTTGGTTACATCTTCCGAAGATGGTCCCATACCGCCGGAAATAACGATAATATCGGAACGCTGAATCGCAATATCAAGGCATTCGTTGATTCTTGCCTTATTATCGCCCACACTCGTCTGATAGTATGCGGTAAGTCCAAGCTTTGCAAACTGTTCTGCCAGAAAAGCGGCATTGGTATTTATTATGTTTCCAAGAAGAATTTCCGTACCGACGGAAATGTATTCAACTATCATATTTACTCCAACAGTTATTTGGTTTCTGCTAATACTTTTCTGTTCTTAACAATGCAGATAATAAGAGATACTACCGTTAAAATAAGCACTGCTATCTCGAGGATAAGTGTAGGGATTGCAAGGAAGCTTAAATCAGCGATGATAAATAAAATCATAATCATCTGAAGCGTAGTCTTAATTTTTCCGGACATATCTGCTGCAATTACTACACCTTTTCCCGCAGCGACAAGTCTGAAGCCTGAAATAATAAAATCTCTGCCGATTATCACAAGCACAAGGATATATCCAAATTTTCCTAAGGATCCCAATGCTAAAAGACATATAAGTGCGGAACATACAAGGAGTTTATCAGCCAAAGGATCCGCAAACTTCCCAAAATCGGTAATCAGGTTTTTCTTTCTGGCTATAAGTCCGTCAAAGAAATCTGTTAATGATGCTATTATAAATAGTGCAAACGCAACCCATTTCCCGAAAGGAATAAAGCTTGCCATCAGGAAAAATATGAAAAATGGAATAATAATAATTCTTAATACTGTAAGTTTGTTGGGTAAATTCATTTTATTATTTCTCCAAATAAATCGTATTCCGAGCAATCGGTTATTTTAACTTTAACAAATGTTCCGCTTAAATAATCTTCTTTTGCTTCGATAAAGACATTTCCGTCGATATCAGGAGCATCCGAATAAAGTCTTGCAATATAAAAGCCTTCTTCGGGATTGTATCCGTCTATAATGGCCGTAAACTTTTTGGAAATAAAAGATAAATTCCTTTTAATCGAGATTTCTCTCTGAATTTCCATGAGTTTCTTCTGTCTCTGCTTTTTAACGCTTTCTTTTATCTGAGGTTTAAAAGAAGCAGCCAGTGTGCCTTCTTCTTTTGAGTAAGTAAATACTCCGAGGCGGTCAAATTTGTTTTTGGTGATAAAATCGCAAAGTTCTTCAGCTTCTTCATCAGTCTCCGTCGGAAATCCTGTAATAAGAGATGTTCTTATTGCAATTCCGGGGATTTCTTTTCTTAATCTCTTAATAAGAGTCGTAATTTCTTTCTTTGAAGTCCTGCGGCCCATCCTCTGAAGTATCCTGTCGGAAGCATGCTGGATGGGCATATCAAGGTATTTGCAAACCTTGGGATTGTCTTTAATAAGATTTATAAGGTCATCGTCAATCTCTTCCGGATAACAGTACATTAATCTTATCCACTCGATGCCTTCTATCTCACTTAATTTGTTTACCAGTTCGACAATACACTTTTTACCGTAAATATCTGTTCCGTAAACGGTTGTTTCCTGAGCCACGAGAATCAGTTCTTTAACATAATTCTTTGCAAGAAATTCTGCTTCTTTTATGAGCTCATCTATAGGTACGGATCTGTAGGAACCTCTGATGGAAGGAATCGAACAGTATGTACATTTTTTATCGCAGCCTTCAGCAATCTTAAGATATGAATAATGGTATGGCGGATTTAAAAATCTTCTGCCCGATGCGGACTGCTTTAAATTGTTATCCGGTATATCGATAATCTTCTCTTTATCAGATACACGTTTAAGGTCGTCTAAAATATTGGGTATTGCGGAAATTCCCAAGAATACATCTATTTCGGGAATTAATTCTTTTAAATCCTCATAATATCTCTGGGCCAGACAGCCTGTAACAACGAGATATTTAAGATTGTCTTTCTTGTATTCCGCAAGTTCAAGGATGGTATTGATACTTTCTTCTTTTGCATCTTTTATGAATGCGCAGGTATTAACGATAGCAATATCTGCATCCTCGGGAGCGGATACAATTTCATATTCACTTGAAATATCTGCCAGCATGTGTTCGGAATCGACTAAATTCTTATCACAGCCCAAAGATGCGAAATAAACCTTCATGTTCTCTTAACTCTCATAAAAGATTCAAAAGTCGGAGCCGGACACCTAAAGGAGTCAGGCACCGATAAAAAAGAATAAATACCCATCGAAATACGACGGGTATTTAATACTAACCCACGATCTTAATCTTGGAGTCGTTTAATTCTTTAACTGCGATTGAGAGGGGCTTTGCGTCTTCATTATCTACAAGAGGTTCTGCACCGTCAATTATCTGACGTGCTCTTTTAGATGTAGCCATAACTATCGAATAACGTGAATTAACTATAGGTGAATCACCTGCCTCCACTGCATCATAGTTAACTACATTCATCAAATCTGTGTAGGACGGATGTAACATTTCTATTCTCCTTTCGATATAACTTCGAGTTCTTTTTTTATTTTTTCAATCAAATCCGATTGTCTTACCGGCGCATTATGTGCTGTTGTGATGATATTGTGAAGACTGTCGACACATTCATCCAAATCGTCGTTAATTACCAGGAAATCATATTTGGGAATCCATTCGGCTTCCTCAATCGCTCTGCCGACTCTTCTGTAGATTTCCTCTTCAGACTCTGTATTACGTCCTTTAAGTCTGTTAATAAGTTCATCTGCCGAAGGAGGTGTTACGAAAAGTAAAACCGTGTTGGGGAATTTCTTCTTAATCTGAAGAGCACCCTGTACTTCGATTTCAAGGATAACGTCTTTTCCTGCTTCTATCTGTTTTTCAACGTATTCCTTGGGCGTTCCGTAATAGTTTCCGCAGTAGGAAGCATATTCCAAAAGACCGTCTTCGATTATAGTCTGCTCAAACTTTCTGTGATCCACGAAGAAATAATGAACGCCGTCTTCTTCGCCGTCTCTTTTATCTCTTGTGGTCATTGATACGCTTAAGGAATAGTTATCATATTTTTCCATGAGTTTTCTGACGAGTGTTCCTTTGCCTGCGCCTGAAAATCCGGAAATAACTACCAAGATTCCGTTATTTTTCATAAATAGAACTCCTTATTCGATGTTCTGTATCTGTTCTCTTATCTTTTCGATTTCTGTTTTGATGGTAATCGCAACATTTGAAATCTCAATATCGGTTGACTTTGAAAGTGTTGTGTTGGCTTCGCGGTTAAGCTCCTGCGCGAGAAAATCAAGTCTCTTGCCGACGCATCCGCCTGTAGTAAGTGCTTCCTTAACAGCTTCGATATGACTCTTAAGTCTTACCATTTCCTCGTCAACACAAACCTTATCGGAATAAATACAAACTTCGGTAAGTATTCTGGATTCGTCAATCTGTTTGTCTTCGAGAACCTCTTTTATCTTGGTTGTAAGTCTGTTCTTGTAATCTTCAATCGTCTTGGGATATCTTTCTTCGATGAATGCTACGTTCTTGCTCATCGCTTCAAGTTTTTCCAGAAGATCTGTTCTTAAATTCTCGCCCTCTTTGATTCTGGATACTACAAATGCATCACAGGCTTCAATGAGCACATCTTTTACGAGTTTCCAAATTTCATCTTCATTGATGTTTTCATCTTCGGAAACAAGTACTTCGGGCATTCTTGCAAGAGTCGAAACTCTTATATCGTCATCAAGTTCAAAATCTGTGGCCATCTTCGCAAAATACTTCATGTATTCTGCTGCGATTTCCTGATTGTATTTAATGTTAACGCTTTCTTTTGAATAATCTTCGTAACTTACGAATACATCAACTTTACCGCGCTGTATGTAATCTTTTAAAACTTCTCTGATATCTGCTTCGAACATGTTGAGCTTTCTGGGAAGCTTAATCGACATGTCTAAATATCTGTGATTTACAGACTTTATTTCCACCGAACATTTTGCTGTAGGTGTTACCTTCTCGCTTCGACCGTAACCGGTCATACTTTTAACCATAATTAACCCGCCTTTTGTTTTTTTGCATACCTAATTATTATACTTCAAGAGTTTACGCTAGTCAATTCATACATAGATATATCGGGCGTTGCAACCATTGAATAGTACTTATGATAAATAACCTTGCCTTTGTCACCTTCGGCAGGTTTTTTTATATGTTTTTTACGTGTGTAATCTACTTCGACTTTCGAAAGTCCATTATGCGAAGAATTAAGAGCCGCTAAGCCTGCGCAAAGTTCGAAAACTTTATCAGGCATCTCCCATTCCGTTGCATCATTATCCTTGTCAGATTTAACGATTACATGTGAGCCTGCAATGCCTTTTGCGTGAAACCACCAGTCATTTCCTGTTGCTATCTTAAATGTGACTTCTTCATTCTGGATATTGTTCTTTCCGACATAGATATGATAATTGTTATCGTAAATAAAATGCTTAATAACAGATTTCTTTTTCTTATCTTTCGGATTGACGTTTTTTCGAAGATATCCTTTATCGAAAAGTTCGCTTCTGATCTGATTTAAATCCGATGAGTTTTCTGATATCGAAATATATAAAAGCATCTCTTCGAGATATTTCGTTTCATCTTTGGTTTCTAAAAGAAGCTCGTTTAATTTCTCTTCTCTTCTTTTAGCCTTCGAATAATCATTAAAATACTTATTCGAATTTGCGATTATGCTCTTGTTTTCATCAAGCGGAATAACGATATTTTCGTTTGTATAATAATCAAGAACTACCGCTTCCTTGCCCTGTGATAAGCTGTGACAGTAGGCTTTAAGAAGTTCACCGTATTTCTTAAGCGTTTCCTTGTTCTCGCACTCTAAAAGTTCCTTATCCCATTCGGACATTTTGTTCTTATTCTTCTGAATATGCGAATTCAGCACGTTAATGATATCGTTACTCTTTTGTAAAATAATTCCCTCATCATGCTTTGCAGAATAAAAATCATTTAAGAATTCGCATAAATACGAGTCCTTATGTTCTTTTGCTTCAATACCTTCGCTCATAAAAAAATCATAAAAGAAAGTAGTATAATCATATAGCGAACCATTCTTTGAATACGAATAAAACGAAGCATTGTCTTTGGCTTCTTTTATGGTTTTTTCAAAAGCTTCGAAAAGGAAATTTATCTTATTATCATCAATATCTTTTACGGGATAATCATTGTCAAATCCGGCTCTTTTAATCACTTCTTTTGCAAAGGCTTTGGATACGCCTTCGAAATTCGTGAAAAGAAGCGAAGAAGTCTTAAGATCTTCGTTTTCCTCTTTTATGATTTGAATGAGATGATTAATCTCAGTTTTTATATCACACTCGTAAGGATTTATTTTGCATAAATCCGAAGGGAAGAAATACTCTTTTTTAGGAAGCACTTCTCTTACTGAGCTTGTAAGGGCGGATATTCTCTTGATGCTGTCGATAATGATATCTTGATCATCGGTTAAAATGATATTGCTGTGCTTTCCCATAAGCTCGAAAATAAGCTTTTTGACGGAACGGTCGCCCATTTCGTCTAAGTGCTCGATATCAAACGTTATGATACGTTCATTCCCTTTTTGTTTAACGCTTAATATTTTTCCGTTAGCGATGTATTTACGCAAAACCATGCAAAAATTAAGCGCATTCTGAGGTGCTTCGCCTTTATCCTTTACAAGATATGTATAAGACATCGAAGGATTGGCCGAAACAAAAAGATTGTACGTATCCCTCTCCTTCTTAATCACGAGAATAATATCAAAAGCATTCGGCTGAATAATCTTTGAAATTCGCCCGTCGCTAAAAAGATCGCTGTATTCTTTTGTGATTCTTTGTATACAAAATCCGTCAAATGCCATTTTTAATACCTTTAAAGCCTCTTAAAAACTCACTTTTACTATAATATCATAAAAATGTGCCAAAGGCACAACCTTCGGCACATTTCATGATTTTATTTGTCTTAAATTTTATCCGATTAACCAGTCATACATTTCCTGATACTTATTAGCGGAAACCTGCCAGGAGAAGTCAACAGCCATTGCTCTGTCAATCATCTTGTTCCATTCACGTTTTCTGTCGTAGTAAATCTTTTCTGCATAACGAATTGTATTGAGCATTTCGTGAGCATTGTAATTTACAAAACTGAAGCCCGTACCCTTTGACTCGTATTCGTTGTAAGGCTCTACAGTGTCCTTAAGACCGCCTGTTTCTCTAACTATAGGAATTGTACCGTATCTTAATGCCATAAGCTGACTTAAGCCACAGGGCTCAAATAACGAAGGCATAAGGAATGCATCACAGGAAGCATAAATCTTATGGCTCATGGACTCTGAATAATAGATATTAGCTGAAACCTTGTTGTTATACTTCCAGTCAAAATGTCTGAACATATTCTCATACTGCTCTTCGCCTGTACCGAGTACAACAATCTGAACAGCATCCTGGCAAAGCTCATCCATTATATATGCGATTAAGTCAAAGCCCTTCTGATCTGTAAGTCTTGAAACGATACCGATCATCATCATTTTATCGTTTTCTTCAAGGCCTAGATCATGCTGAAGTTTTCTCTTATTTTTAATTTTTTCTTTTCTGAAGTTTGCCGCATTGTATTTGTAATCGATGAATTTATCAACCGAAGGGTCATATTCGGAATAATCAATACCGTTTACAATACCTCTTAAGTCGTTCTCTCTTGCTCTTAAAAGACCGTCAAGACTCTCTCCGTAGAAAGGAGTCATAATTTCCTTGGCATAGGTCTCAGAAACGGTTGTAATCGCATCTGCGTAAACAAGACCGCCCTTTAAAAGGTTTGCGTTCTTGTATGACTCAAGCTTATCAGGTGTGAAGAAATAATCGGGAAGGCCTGTAATATCTTTTACGGCCGGTACATCCCACTTGCCCTGGAATTTAAGGTTATGAATGGTCATAACGGACTTAATGCCATGGAAAAATTCATTGCCCTGAAATCTTTCTTTAAGATAAACAGGAATAAGGCCGGTCTGCCAGTCATGACAGTGAATTACGTCAGGTCTGAAATCAAGGAGTGGCATTGCAGCCAAAGCAGCTTTTGAGAAGAATGCAAATTTCTCAATGTCATCGTAGACATTAGAGCTGTAAGGATGGAATCCTCCGAATTTGGATTCGTTATCTATGAAATAATATTTTACTCCGTCAACTTCGGCTTCAAGAATTCCGACATATTCGTTTTTCCAATGGAAATCCATGTAAAAACTTGTCTTATAAACCATTTTGTCTTTTAATTCCTGAGATATACAGGTGTATTTGGGAATCATTACGCGAATATCGAAATAACGCTTATCCACGCATTTGGGAAGAGAACCCACTACATCCGCAAGTCCGCCCGTCTTAATAAACGGAACACCTTCTGATGCAACAAAGAGAATGTTTTTCATTTAACCCTCCGAAACAAAATAAAAAAGAAAAAATATAGTTTAATATACACTAAAAGCACAATTTATGCTCATAAAAGATAAATCATACCCGATATCTTGTATATTATACTATATTTTTATCCTTAAATAAAGAGACAATTAAATATCAATTGATTTTTTGTAGTCCAAAGCCTGCTTTTTAATCTCGGATGCATTTTCAAGGAAACTTTCAGCACCCGATTCATCTCCGAGCATTCTTGCAATTTCTTTTATTTCGCCTTCTTCATCAAGCACATCAATATAAGTATTGGTTCTTGAATTGTCAGATACGGTTTTCTTTATCTCAAAATGTACATCGGCCATTGCGGCTATTTGCTGAAGATGTGTTATTAAAATAATTTGATGATCTTTTGATAAAAGTGCAAGCTTCTTGGCTACTTTCCATGCGGTAACGCCCGAAATACCGGCATCAATTTCATCAAATATAAGAGTTTCCGTATTATCGCTCTTCGCTCCGACTGTTTTAATCGCAAGCATAATTCTTGAAAGTTCACCGCCCGAAGAAACGTTTTCAAGAGGCTTTAATGGCTCGCCGGGATTGGTTGATATTTCAAAATTAACCTTGTCTTTACCGTTTGCGGTATAGTCAGGTGCTTCAGTAATTGCAACATAAAATGAACTCTGATTGAAATTAAGATCCGAAAGTCCTTCCGTAATGGCATCTTCAAAAGACTTTGCGTTTTTCTTTCTGACTTCGGTTAAGGCATCTGCGGATTTCTTCAAAGCATCTTTAACTTTTTCATAATCTTTTAGGATGCTTTCTCTTTTAATCGCATAATCTTCCAATGCTTCGAGTTCTTTTTCTTTATCGTCCAAATACTCAAGAACATTTTCAATAGTTCTGCCGTATTTTCTTTCAAGCTCGTTGATAAGATTGTATCTTTCCCTGAGTCTTTCGAGTTCTTCTTCGTTAGGCGCATAGTCTTCTAAAAGCCCATATGTTTCACGTTCAAAATCGGAAACAAGCGAATAAATATTGTTAAGCTCGTCAAACAAATCTCCTAGTGCGGAATCATAAGATGAAATCGCAGTCATTTCGCGAATGGATTTATTGATCATTTCTCCCGCACTGCTCTCGTAATCATACATCATGTCTTTTACGAGGGATAGAGTACTCTGGATTTTATATGCGTTTTCAAGAACTTTTAATCTTTCTTCGACTTCCTCTTCCTCGTTTGCCTTTAAGGACGCGGATTTGATTTCGTTTATCTGATACTCGAGTAAAGAAATCTCTCTTTCTCTTCTGACTTCATCAACTTCGGGACTTTCAGCCAACGCTTTTAAACGCAGATACTCGGCATAAGTTTTCTTATAGCCGGAAACTGCGTCAGAAATGTCTTTTGCAAACGAATCAAGTATTTCAATGTGTTTTCTGGAATTTAAAAGATTCTGATAGTCGTGCTGTCCGTAGATATCGATTAGTGCGGATGCAATATCTTTTATGACAGAAACGGTAACAGTCTGAGAATTGAGCTTAAATACGCTTCTTTGAGGCGTAATTTTTCTCTGAATTAAAATCTCATCATTTTCCAAAGATATATCATTTTCAACAAGTTTATTCTTAACCTCATCGGTATCGGCCGTAAACGTGATTTCAACCAAAGCGAATTCTTCGCCCGTTCTGATAAAGTCTTTATCGGCCTTTGCACCGAGTGCTATAGCTAAAGACCCTAAAACAATCGATTTGCCGGCGCCGGTTTCACCTGTAAGAATATTGAGCCCTTTAGAAAAATCTATATCGATTTCATCGATAAGAGCAAAATTTTTAACATGTAAATTTAAAAGCATTCGACCCCCTTATAAAACTAGTTTTCTTTAAGTTTCCTGTTAAGGGTTTCAAGGAAATTAACATTATTCATCTGAATGAAGCTTACATGGCCTGCGTTCTTGGAAATAACAATCTCGTCCTTATACTGAAGATCAATATGTTCAAAGCCGTCAAAATGCGCAAGAACTGTCTGGCCGGTTTCTTCGTCATGAGGTTCGCCGATTGAAATCTTTACAGTATCTTCTGCTTTAAACAGAATACTTCTGTTCATAAAAGAGTGGGCGGAAATCGGTGTAACAAGAATCATATCCGCTGAAGGCTCCACAATAGGTCCGCCTGCGGAAAGATTATATCCGGTAGAACCTGTGGGCGTGGAAATAATCACACCATCAGCTCCATAGGATTTAAGAAACATACCGTTTACTGAAATATCGAAATTCAAAATCTGAAGCATTCCCCCTCGGTTTATACACACATCATTTAATGCTTCGGATTCAAAAATAAGCTCACTATTTCTGTAAACACGTCCTTGTAAAAGCATTCTTTCTTCTAAAAGATACTCTTTTCTAATCAAACGTCCCAATGTTTCTTCAAGACCATCAACCCCCGTCTGAGCAAGGAAACCAAGATGGCCCAAATTTATTCCAAGTATAGGAAGATTGAATTTAGAGCACTTCTTTGCAACACGCATAAGTGTACCATCGCCGCCGAGCACGAGCACAACATCACAACCCTCGGCATCATTAACCGAGACATTCGTTTCTCTGCTTACCTGAACGGGTTTTGCATACTCCACATTTTTCTCATCAAAAAATTCACAGATTTTCTTGCAAACCTTCAGTTCCTTGTCCTTATACGGATTTACACAAATTAAAACTTTCATTCGCACCTCCAGAGTGTATTCCAGGAGTGGTGATTGCGTAATACTCCGCGGGCACGCTCTCGCTAAGATGTCCCCGTAGCGGAACTAAACTCGCGTTCGCGCTTCGCACTCCGCTCGTTAAGTACCGACGGCTCCATATTACCCGCTCGAGTATCACGCAACACCACTCCTTCAATTCAAACACTAAGTTCTGAATGAGATTTCTTAACTATATCATCAATAATTTCTTTGTATACTGTTAATCCACCAGAATAATCAAAGTCTTTATATAACAAGGCTTTATCTTCATCAATAATATTATCGTCTATTTTCTTAATCAACAAAAGATATTCTATATTTCCTTCAGGGCCTTTGATAGGCGAATAGTCAAGGCCTTCGATAGTGAAGCCAATCTTTAAACAAAAGTCAATGACTTTTTCTATTACTTCTTTGTGGACCTCAGGATCGCGGACAACGCCTTTTTTGCCGACCTTTTCTTTGGTGGTTTCAAACTGAGGTTTGATAAGGCAGACCATCAATGCGTCTTTCTTTAAGAGGTTGTATGCGGGAATGAGTATTTTGGTGAGTGAGATGAACGATACGTCAGTTGAGGCAAAATCAATCTTTTCAGGGATTTCTTTGTCGGTAACGTATCTGAAATTGCATTTTTCCATGCAAACAACACGTTCATCATTTCTTAGTTTCCAGTCAAGCTGTCCGTGGCCTACGTCTACGCTGTAGACTTTAGAAGCACCGTTTTGAAGCATTACGTCGGTAAAACCGCCTGTTGATGCTCCGATATCAAGGCAGGTGAAACCGTCGAAATTTAGATTAAATACTCTTACAGCCTTATCAAGTTTAAGACCTCCGCGAGAAACGTATTTTAATGTTTCGCCACGTATTTCTAAAACAGCATTTTCGTCAAAAAGAGAGCCTGCTTTATCTTCTTTCTGATTATCGACATATACAATGCCGCTCATTATTAAAGCTTTGGCTTTTTCTCTCGAGGAAGCCAATCCTTTATTTACGAGTAATATATCAAGTCTCTCTTTCACTATATTAAGATATTCCCTCGCCTTCTTTTAGAATCTTTTCAACTATCGAATCCGCATCGATACCGATTTCTTTCTTTAACAAATCAACATTTCCGTGCTCAACATACATATCAGGAATTGCGATAGCTGTATGTTTACAGAATTGTCCTTCTCTTAAAAGAAACGCTCCGACTCTTTCCGAAAAACCACCCGATAAAACATTCTCTTCCATCGTAACAATATGAGGATGAGTCACAGATATTTCTTTTATCATTTCCTCATCAATCGGATTGACAAATCTCGCATTCATGATGGAAACATTTTTGCCGTATTCTTTAAGTTTTTCTCTTACTTCAACCGCTGTTTTAACCATACTGCCGACAGCTATAAGACAAATTCCCGATTCTCTGAAAATCCATTCGCCCTGGGCAAATTCCACAGGAGCCCTGAACTCCTGAAGGCCGTCATATGCTCTTCCTCTGGGATATCTGATGGCGATGGGGCCGTCGTAATTAAGAGCAAATTTTATCATATCGGAGAGTTCCCATTTATTCTTGGGTGCCATTACACACATATTGGGAATTGATGAAAGGTAAGACAAATCAAATATACCCTGATGCGTCTCGCCATCGCTGCCAACCAGCCCGGCTCTGTCGATGCAGAATACAACATGAAGGTTCTGAATGCAGACATCATGTATTAACTGATCGTAGGCTCTTTGTAAGAACGATGAATAAACACATACAACGGGCTTATATCCGCCCATTGCCATGCCTGCGGCAAATGTTACCGCATGCTCTTCTGCTATGCCGACATCAAAGAATCTGTCGGGATACATGCTCTTAAATCTTTTAAGACCCGTACCGTCGGGCATAGCGGCTGTAATAGCCACGCATTTGGGATCACGCTCACCCATTTTACACATAACGGTAGAAAATACATCTGTGTAATCGGGAGCAAGTTTTTTATTCTTTGGTAAACCTGTTTCGATATCAAAAGGTTCAGCACCGTGAAATCTTGCAGGATGTTTTTCGGCAGGCAAAAATCCTTTGCCTTTTTTGGTAATAACATGAACAAGAACAGGTGTCTTGCATCTTTTGGCTTCGTTAAAAGCACGAACCATTGCGCCGATATCGTGACCGTCAACGGGTCCCAAATAAGTAAGACCCATCTCTTCGAAGAACATACCAGGAATAACAAAGGATTTAATGGAACTTTTGGCCTTCTGAATTTTATTGATCATATCGGCTCCCTTGGGAACCTTGGAGAGCGTATCTTTTACGCCTTCTTTTAAATCCAGATATCCTTCTTTGGTTCTTAAATTATTTAAATACATGCTGACTCCGCCGACATTTTCGGAGATCGACATGTTATTATCGTTTAATACGATTATAAGCTTTGTATTGGCTTTACCCGCATTGTTAAGTGCTTCGTAAGCCATACCGCCTGTTAAGGCTCCGTCACCTATTACGGAAACAATGGTATTGTTCTCGCCCCTCATGGTACGGGCCATAGCCATACCTAAGCCTGCTGAAATAGACGTGGATGAATGTCCTGTATTAAAAGCATCGCATTCACTCTCGCAAGTCTTGGGGAAGCCTGCCATTCCTCCGTATTTACGAAGCGTGGCAAAACCGTCTCGTCTGCCTGTTAAAATCTTGTGAGTATAACTCTGATGTCCGACATCCCATATAATCTTGTCCTCGGGAAGGTCAAGTACAAGATGAAGAGCCATGGTAAGCTCAACAGTACCCAAATTTGCTCCCAAATGACCGCCTGTTTCGGATATGGATTCTATCAGAAAATCTCTTATTTCATCAGCCAGATCATAAAGATGGTTTTTGCTGATTTTCTTTATGTCGTTAGGTTTGTTAATCTTTTCAATGTACATGTTTTTACCGGGTAAATATTATTTTTCTCTGTTTACGAGATATTCAATCAAATCTGATAGGAAAGTTTCTTTTCCTGCTATCCCAATAACTATGTCTCTTGCTTCTTTTGAAAGATTCTCGAGATCCTTCTGACTTTCTTCGAGACCTTTTATCTTAACATAGGTTGTCTTATCATTCTTCTCATCGCTTCCGACACTTTTTCCAAGTTTAATCGAGTCACCGATTACATCAAGAATATCATCTCTAATCTGAAATGCAAGTCCTGTGTTGTCTCCGACCTTTTCAATCATGGCAATCTCATCATCGTCGGCGCCGGCCATAATCGCACCAATCATTAATGCGGCTTCGATAAGTGCGGCTGTTTTATGTTTGTGTATAAAAAGAAGTGTATCAAGCTCGGTATCGGTCTTGTTTTCCATCAAAAGGTCAACCATCTGACCTCCGATCATTCCGTATATTCCGGCCTTGTTTGCAAGAACGTAATTTGCATATGCCATTCTTCTTAAAACAATAATGTCATCCTCTTCAACCATTGCTTTTGAGATTGTTTCAAAAGCGAGATTTAATAGACCGTCACCTGCAAGAATTGCAGTTGCTTCATCAAACATTTTATGGTTTGTCGGTCTTCCTCTTCTGTAATCATCATTATCCATTGCAGGAAGATCGTCATGAATCAGCGAGTATGTGTGAATCATCTCAATAGCAGCCATAAAAGGAGAAATCTTACTTAAATCGTCTCCTCCGAAAAGTCTGTAGCTTTCAAGCATGAATAAAGGTCTTATTCTTTTACCACCTGAAATAAAAGAATAATTCATCGATTCCGTTACACGTCTCTGCAATCCCTCCTCAGCAGGCATGTAGGGTTTCATGATTCCAAACGTTTCGTTTACTTTTTGAATTAATAAATTAATAAAATCTTCTCTCATAATCTTCAGCCCCCCATTAATTATTCATTCAAAACTTGTGGTAACTAATTAAAAATCCGCATCATCAAACGACGAAGTACTTCCGTCAGGATTGATTTTTAAAACCTCTTTTTCAATCATATCGATTTTATTCTTGCATTCTTCTATCGCAACCTTGCCTTTTGTATATAAATCAAGTGCATCTTCGATTGCAATGTCGTCTTTTTCAAGTTCTTTTAAAATCTCTTCCACGGATTTGATTTTTTCATCAATAGTTACTGCATCCATAATTTACCCCTCTTTAACCACTTTCTCAACAATTGCGTACGCATATCCGTCTTTCATGGTAAGTTTAATCTTATCGTTAGTTAAAAGGCCTTCGACGCCGACCACTCTTTTACCTGAAGAATCCGTTACATAAGCCATACCTGCTTTTAAACGTTCCAAAGGCGAAACTCCTTTTAATCTCTCGGATAATGTCTCCAGTTCGGCTTTCTTTTCTTTTATGATCTTTTTAATTAATAAATCGAGTCTATTGTTATAAGAATCTGCGATTAAATTCTGCTTGTTTAATTTGTTTACGGGTGAAAGTGCATTAAGTTTTGCTTCAAAAACAGCCAGTTTATGAAGTTTGTTTTTAAGCACTCTCTCAAAGCCTTTATCGAGAGACTTTTTTAAATCTTCTATATCTTCAATCGTCTGTCTGATATCGGGAACCGCCAGTTCTGCAGCCGCAGAAGGGGTGGCTGCTCTTAAATCCGCGGTAAAATCCGAAATCGTAAAATCTATTTCATGACCTACGGCCGAAATAACCGGTATCGGACACTGGAATATGGCGTAAGCAACTTCTTCTTCGTTAAAAGCCCACAAATCTTCGAGACTTCCGCCGCCACGTCCTACGATAATTACATCCACATTGGCTTTCTCAAGGGTTTCGATACCTTTTACGATACTCTCTTTCGCTCCTTCGCCCTGAACCAGCGCAGGGAATAATATAAGAGAAATGTAAGGGTTTCTTCTTTTTGATACCGAAATAATATCTCTAATCGCAGCACCCGTGGGAGCTGTAACAATTCCTATGGTCTTAGGGAACTTAGGAATAGGCTTTTTAAACTCTTTATCAAACAAACCCTGTTCAGCGAGTCGTTTCTTAAGTTCTTCAAACTTAACGGTTAAATCTCCGACGCCTTCATATTCAACTTTTGTAACGTTAAAAGTCACGCTGCCGTTTGGCACATAATTGGATATGCTGCCCGAAGCCACTATCTTGTCTCCGTCTTTTAAAGCAATATTAAGTTTTTGAGCGGATGGACGGAAGATGGCGCACGAAATGGCAGATTTATCGTCTTTCAACGTAAAATAAATATGTCCCGATGTATGGAATTTCAAATTACTTATCTCTCCCGAAACAGAAACATCGGATAAAAGATAATCTTCGCGGAACATATTGTGAATATATGTATTAACCTGAAAAACCGAATATATAGTTTTCATCAAGCAAACCTGGCAAGAATACCGTTAACAAATGCATATGAATCCTGAGGTCCGAATTTTTTTGATAATTCTACAGCCTCGTTAATAGCTACAGAGGTCGGAATATTGTCATCGTAAACTATTTCATAAACGGCAAGTCTTAAAATCGCAAGTTCGACTTTTCCGATACGATCAATAGTCCAGCCTTTTGAAACTTCAGAAATTCTTTTATCAATATCATCAAGTTTGTCAATTATTTCAACATATCTTGCTACTATTCTTCTTCTGTCTTCTTCGTTAACGGATTCTTTTAACGAGTAAAGTCTTTCTGCAGGGGCATCATTATCCTCTTTATCTTCAAAAGGAGACGGTGCATCAAAATAGAGAAGAAGTTCGTCACCTAACTCTTTCTTCTCATAAAAATCAGACATAAATAACAGTTTAAAAGTAAATTCGCGTTCTGCTTTTCTGTTCATATTTATTCCTTATGACATGCTTACAGAAGCAATTCTGACATTTACGTCACTGACTTCAAGACCTGTCATGGTTTCGATAGCGGTCTTAACCGAATTCTGAACCTTGGGACAGATTTCCGGAACCTGATATCCGTAAAGAATACCTATAGCCATATCAACACTGCAGGTTTTGCCTTTAATATCAACTTTTATGCCTCTGGTAAGTCTTCTTAAATTAATTTTCAAAGAAAGATTCTTTTTATCCTGTAAAGGTGTAACGCCCTCAACATCCTGAGATGCAAGCGCTGCAATAAGAGGTACTACATCTGTTGCGATACGAACAGAACCGATTTTTTCATTATTGTTAGCTGTACTCATTTTTAACCTCCGTAAAAGGACCTTCAAACCGGCATATGACAAAAACCTCATATGCCCTTTTATTTTACCACAAAACAGTTTATGTCACAAGTCACATTACTGTCCCCGAAATTACCTTAAAGGGAACGAATAAATATTCAAATCCTTGTTCTGCATGTACTTGATACTCTCTTTATCATTAGACATATAATCAAAAATATGATTTTCTTCTAAAAGATATTCACCAAGTCTGTCATAAACCTCACTGTCGGAACATTTAAGTTCAACGGAATCCCTGCCCTCCATTTTAGCATTTCTGAATGCATTATCAAGTTGAACCAAATCAATTCCCCTAAAGTAAAGACCTTCTTTTACGTAATAATTGTCAGAAGTACTGGTGCAAGGAGGAAGCGGCATGAAATTATCAATTACATGTGTAAGCTGAAGTTCGCTTGTAGTGATATTTAAATAGTCATAATTAATACCGCCGGAGTTAAGGCTCATCGAGTTTTCAAGATAAGAAGAATCGCCCCATGTACAGTCAATGTAATAATACTGACCGTTACACTTAACCATATTCCATGCATGGCCTTCATTTGCTCCGACATATCCTACAACAAGTGTGCTCTGAATACCGAGTTGTGCGGATAAATACTGGAATGCTTTTGCATAGCCCTGGCATACCGATCTTCCGAACAAAAATACGGATAAAATATTCTGGTTCTCAACAGAATCAACATCATATTCGGTGTTCATTATAATGAATTCGTATGTATATTTAATCTTGGTATAATCGTCTGTATTTTTATTAATACCGGCCAGAAAAGCATTTTTATATGCATCAATATCCTTCTGATATTTTTGAACATCCTCATAAGATATGGTGTAAGCCGGCGTAAATTCAATCTTTATGATTCTTTCCGTTGTCGTATATTTCGTATACATATAGCCGTTTGTGTAGAAAATCTCCGGATGATCTCCCATCACACAGTTAAATGCATAATCAATATCTTCTGGATCTATGGAACAAATATAAAACGCTTCTGTATAATTCTTAATAGCTATATAAATCTCCAGATAAAGCTGCTTTAATTCAGGCTCCATATTGTCATAATAAAAGAGTCCCTGACATTCGTCATTGGCAGCATTTATATTCTGGGCATTAATACCGATAGCAATACGATCTCCCCATTCCTCTTCGGAAAGTCCCGCATCGATTTTGATTTCACCGATATTGGTATTGATGACTTCATAGTCATCTTTTATCTTCGACACATCGTCAATATGCGCAACTTTTTCGGTAACTTCCATGTCCAAAGAAGACGAAGATCCGTTAGAGGCAGAACTCGTATAAGCAACATTCTGAGCCGTTTTGTCAAAATCGATATGATCGCTTATAAAAGAAGTATCTTTTTCAAGCTGTTTGTCGATTAGTACGGAAGCACCTATTAAAAGCATAAGGGCCAATATAAGTGCACCGATGATCAAATAAATTTTCTTCATAAAATTATTTAATTCTTTCCGAATTCCGACAATACCAGATCTTTGTTTCTGTCCTTTGTCATGCCTATGCTCCATTCGTTTACGAATAAAAGCAGAGGATTTCCTTTCATGTCCTTTACCTTTTTCATATCCGAAGTACCGGTCAGTTTTGCCACGTCTATCTCGTCTTTATTGTCAATCCACCTGATATGTTCGTAAGGCAGATTGTCCATTCTTATTTCAACATTGTATTCGTTTTCAAGTCTGTATTTTAAAACCTCAAACTGAAGCACGCCAACTACACCGACAATTATTTCTTCCATACCGGTATTAAATTCCTGGAACACCTGAATAGCACCTTCCTGAGCTATCTGGGTAATACCCTTCATAAACTGCTTTCTCTTCATGGTATCCATCTGACGTACTCTCGCAAAATGCTCGGGAGCAAATGTAGGAATGCCTTCATAATTAAACTTGTTTGAAGCAACCGTTAAAGTATCGCCGATAGAGAAAATACCGGGATCAAATACACCGATAATATCTCCCGCATACGCGGTATCAAGAATCTTTCTGTCATCCGCCATAATCTGCTGAGGCTGGGAAAGTCGCATGGATTTGCCGCCCTGCATATGATAAACTTCCTTGGATGCATCAAACTTACCTGAACAGATTCTCATAAAAGCAATTCTGTCACGGTGAGCTTTATTCATATTAGCCTGTATTTTAAATACAAAAGCAGAAAACTCGTTTTCAAGAGGGTCAATCATACCGATATCGCTTTGTCTCGGAAGAGGATTTGTGGACATCGATAAGAAATTATTTAAAAAGATTTCTACGCCGAAGTTGGTTAATGCAGAACCAAAAAATACAGGTGTAAGTTTTCCGTTCTGTACTTCCTTTAAATCAAACTCAGCCGCAGCACCGTCCAAAAGTTCAATCTCATCTGAAAGTTTGTTATATGCCTCTTCTCCGATTGCTTCTACAAGCGCATCTTTGGTAGACATATCAATCTCCCATGATTTGCCTTCCTTGGTACCTTTTTCTGTATCGGAGAACATTACAACTTTTTCGTTATGTCTGTCATAAACTCCTTTAAAACCTTTACCGGAACCGATCGGCCAGTTAACGGGACAAGTTGCGATTCCGAGTTCGTTCTCAATCTGGTCGAGTAATTCAAATGTATCGAGTGCATCTCTGTCGAGCTTGTTTATAAAGGTGAAAATAGGAATGCCTCTCATACCGCAGACCTTAAAGAGCTTTCTTGTCTGCGCCTCAACACCTTTGGATGCATCTATAACCATTACCGCAGAGTCTGCAGCCATAAGCGTTCTGTATGTATCTTCCGAGAAATCCTGGTGGCCCGGTGTATCAAGGATATTTACACAGTATCCGTCATATTCAAACTGAAGTACCGAAGAAGTAACGGAAATACCTCTCTCCTTTTCAATTTCCATCCAGTCCGAAACCGCATGTCTTGCAGTAGCTTTACCTTTTACGCTTCCTGCCAAATTTATCGCTCCGCCGTATAAAAGAAATTTTTCGGTAAGCGTTGTTTTACCTGCATCGGGATGTGAAATAATTGCAAAGGTTCTTCTTCTTTGAATCTCTTTATCGTAATTGCCCACTTTGTTTCTCTCTTTCGTCTTTTTCCATAAAAATCATACCGATAAATAATACTATTTATCGGGGAAAAATTCAAATATATTTAAAAGTCTCTTTTATGATTTATAATTCAACATCAAATGGATAATCCACATTTAAGTCGTCAAACATAAACCAGTCCGTATTTTCAAAGTTTCCGGAATATCCTACATTGTTTACTTTAAAAACACGACCGCAGGTCGCTTTGCCGACAGCGAAATAATTGCAATGACATTCCGTATCATTTTCAACCTCAGGGAAGTTTTTAAAATCCAGATAATCAAAATAAAGGTTGCAGATGTAATCTACGCCGTCATACCTTATAATTACGCAGTCACAACTGGTCATATAGTAATTGTCGGGATCCAGCGACATATATTTATCCACAGCTTCTCCGTCAAGTATGGCATAGCTTGTATGAATATTTAACTGAGTCAGAATAAACTGATAAAGCTTTATAACTTCATGTAAATACATATTGTCATTCTTTAAATTTCTGACAACATCAATATGAGATATACTCCTGCCTGTGGTGGAATTCGGATCAGGCACAGCATAATATCCGTCATCTTTTCTGATATAGACACTTTCTATAAGATATTTGTATACCCTTCTGGCATTTTCCATGTCGTTATCCTGATAATTAACGCATTTTTCGATAACTTCATTTACAAAATCCCTGAATTCATCCATTTCGGCGGTAAAGTCAGCATCGTCTTTTACAATTTTATCGGGGTCAGGATTTCCGTAATCATCCAGTGAGCCGAAATAATCCGGATAGGTAATCGTAAAATTGTGATAATCTTCTGTTTCGAAATCAGCCAGATAAACAACAGGATTCGATAAACAGGCTATTTTAAGCACTTCTTCGAACTTAAACTGATCAATGGGATAACCTGCGTCAAGTACTAAAACATGTTCTCCTTCATCCACAGCAGTCATAATCTGCTTGGCCATTTTAAGATATTCGGGTTTGTTACGATAAAAATTCGAAATGCCGGGTCTTAAAGCCTCAGGATTATAAATAAAATTGCCCTGCCCGTCAAAAGGGTAATCGTTGGGCATAAATTCTTCCAATTCCTCTTCTTCATCCAAATAATAGTCCGTTTCTTTCTCTTCGTTAACAGTAACCTTTTCAGTCTCAGAAACAGTTTCCAAAACATTTTCATTTCCGGGATAATCCGTAATTGTTTTAGGATTATAGCAGCCCGTGGAAACAACAGTACAACAAAATACAACTCCAAAAGTAACCAATAAATTCAAGCAATTCTTTCCAGTCAATGTTTTTACCTCCTAAAAGTAATATTCAATTGGACATATTGTATCTGATGAAGTCCCTTGCGGGAAAAATCGGATCAAATTTTATATTAAAGAAGTTCCGTCAAGTTCTCCTTCAACACCAAGCAGATTAAGCACCGTAGCGCCGATATCGGCAAATGTCTCTCTGGTGCCGCAATTTTCAGGTTTTATGTTCTTTCCGTAACAAATCAAAGGTATATATTCTCTTGTATGGTCAGTAGTCTTTGTAAATGCAGGATCGCAGCCGTGGTCCGCGGTTATCATAAGGCAGTCCTCATCACCGAGTTTTGATAAAAGTTCAGGCAGTCTTGAATCAAAATATGCAAGAGCTTTCGCATATCCGTCAACATCCCTTCTGTGACCGTAAACCATGTCAAAATCAACAAGATTGGTAAAACATATGCCGTTAAAATCCCTGTCCATCCATGCAAGTGTTTTGTTAATACCGTCTTCGTTCGACTCGGTATAAACATAATCCGTTATACCGCTTCCCGCAAAGATATCATAAATCTTACCGACAGACAGTACATCTTTTCCTGCATTTTTTAATATGTTAAGCATGGTATCCTTAGGCGGAATGAGCGAGAAATCATGACGATGCGGTGTTCTGTAATAGTTACCGCTCTCACCTAAGAAAGGTCTTGCAATAACTCTTCCGACACCATGTTCACCCTGTAAGATTTCTCTCGCGATTCTGCAGTATTCATAAAGCTGTTCAAGCGGAACAACTTCCTCATGTGCTGCAATCTGGAATACAGAATCGGCTGATGTATAAACTATAAGAGCACCTGTTTTAACATGCTCATCACCATAATCAGCGATTACTTTGGTGCCTGAATATGTTGCATTTACAATAGCCTTACGGCCCGTTCTCTTCTCGAATTCCTCAATAACTTCTTTAGGAAAGCCGTTAGGATATGTAGGCATGGGTTTTGGAGATACAAGCCCTGCGATTTCCCAGTGACCTATTGTTGTATCCTTACCCATGGACTTTTCTCTCATGCGGGCAATCAAAGCATCATGATTACTAACTTTTAATCCTTCAATATCAACTCCGTCAATATTGAAAAGTCCAAGCTTGGCCATATTAGGCATATTAAAGTATTCGCTTGTTGCGCAGGAATTAATTGTGTTCGAACCCACATCGCCGAATAAATCGGCATCAGGCTCTTCACCTATTCCAAAACTGTCTAAAACTATAAGAAATACTCTTTTCATCGTAATCCTCCAATAATTCAGTAATTCTGAAATTCATTGCTGAATATTATAGTACCGTTTTTATCATAGCGAATGTCTCTCATTCCCATTCCGTAAAATTTATCTTTATTAAAATCCTCGCATACATACCAGTCATAAGGATCATAAGAAGTAAGATTTATATTCCCCATATCCGGAAGGGGTTTTATATCAATTACCCAGTGATAATCGTTGTTAAGCTTCTTGGCTTCTTCCTCGGAGATTTTTATATAACCATGATAATTTGTATCTGGGCCGGAACCGGGTGCAACCTGTGTCGTCCCGAATATATTCCAGCATTCATAACCCGATTCATATTCTCCGCCTTCAACACCGTTTAAGTTTTTGCTTATCCAGTCTATATCGGTTCTGTAATCAATTTGGTAATGTACCGGCTTAAATGTCACAATTGCAGCAATAATAAGTCCGATTATCGCAATAAAAATAATTATGCCAAATATAACTGAAATTAATTTTTTCCCGATTAATCCAAACATGTCAGGCTCCTAAAAGAATCATACTGCGTATATTATATCATAATTATTATTTCTCTAAAACATATGATAAATACACATAAAAAAGCCGGACTCATATGAATCCGGCTTTCTTTTATGATCTTTAATTTTATACATCCTTGATGGAGAAGCTCATTCTGCCCATCTTGTCTTTGCCCATGCACTTAACGGTTACTTTGTCGCCGAGTGTAAGAACATCTTCGACATGCTCAATTCTCTGCTTAGCAATCTTGGAGATGTGAACCATGCCTTCTTTTCCGGGAGCAAATTCTACGAATGCGCCGAATTCCTTGATGGAAACAACAACACCCTTAAGAATCTGACCTTCCTCGTAATCGGTTACGATGGTGTTAATCATATTGATTGCTTCATTAATCTTGTCGATATCTGTACCGCATACGCCAACCTTGCCGTCATCGGTAATATCAATCTTAACGCCTGTACGAGCGATGATTTCGTTGATTGTCTTGCCCTTCTGTCCGACAACATCACCGATCTTATCGGGATCGATAGAAATCTGAACAATCTTAGGAGCGTATTTGCTGATTTCTTTTCTGGGCTCTGCAATAGCTTTCTTCATGCAGTTATCCATAATGAAAAGTCTTGCTTCACGGCATCTTGCGATAGCACCTTCAACGATAGGTCTTGTAAGACCGTGAATCTTGATATCCATCTGAATAGCTGTGATACCGTCTGTAGTACCTGTTACCTTAAAGTCCATATCTCCGAAGAAGTCTTCTAGACCCTGGATATCTGTAAGAAGGATGAAATCATCATCTGTCTCACCTGTAACCAAACCACAGGAGATACCTGCGACCATCTTCTTAATGGGAACACCTGCAGCCATAAGTGACATACATGATGCACATGTAGAAGCCATAGATGTTGAACCGTTAGATTCAAATGTTTCGGATACGCAACGAATTGCGTAAGGGAATTCTTCCTCTGAAGGAAGTACGGGAATAAGAGCTCTCTCAGCCAATGCACCGTGACCGATTTCACGACGTCCGGGACCTCTTGAAACCTTTGTTTCACCTACAGAGTATGCAGGGAAGTTGTAATGATGCATATATCTCTTAGAAGTTTCGTTGTCATCAAGACCGTCAATCTTCTGAACTTCAGATAAAGGAGCAAGTGTACATACATCACAGATCTGTGTCTGTCCTCTGGTGAACATGGATGAACCATGAACTCTGGGGATAATATCAACTTCAGCAGCAAGAGGACGAATCTGTGTGATCTCACGACCGTCGGGACGCTTGTGATCTTTAAGAATCATCTTTCTTACTGTCTTCTTTTCGTACTGATAAATAGCTTCTCCTAAAATAGCAAGCCATTCTTCGTTCTCGGCAAAAGCTTCTTCGAGCTTCTCTGTGATAACACGGATATTCTCTTCTCTCTTCTGCTTTTCATCTGTAAATACAGCAACTTCCATTTCTTCGGGAGTTACGATTTCTTTCATCTTTGCAAAGAGTTCTTCGGGAATAGCACATGATTCATATTCATGTTTGGGCTTTCCAACCTCTGCAACAATCTCATTGATCCATGCGATGATTGTCTGGTTGATTTCATGAGCCTTGTAAATAGCCTCAATCATCTTTGCTTCGGGAACTTCGTTAGCACCTGCTTCAATCATGATAACCTTTTCGCTTGTTGAAGCAACCGTTAACTGCATGTCACCGTTCTTCCACTGTTCCTGGTTAGGGTTGATAATGAATTCTCCGTTAATCAAACCAACCTGAGTTGTAGCGCAGGGACCGCAGAAAGGAATATCTGAAATTGATGTAGCAATTGCTGAACCAAGCATAGCAACAAGCTCGGGACGGCACTCGGGATCAACGCTCATTACGAGGTTGTTTAAAGTTACATCGTTTCTGTAATCCTTAGGGAATAAAGGTCTCATAGGACGGTCAATTACACGGCTTGTAAGAATAGCGTTCTCTGAAGCCTTACCTTCTCTTTTGTTGAAACCTCCGGGGATCTTTCCTACAGAGTATAATTTTTCTTCATACTCAACGGAAAGAGGGAAAAAGTCGATTCCGTCTCTGGGCTTCTCTGAAGCTGTAGCAGTAGAAAGAACCGTTGTGTCGCCGTAATGCATAAAAGCGGCGCCGTTTGCCTGAGCTGATACTCTTCCGACATCTACGGATAATGTACGTCCGGCAAGTTCAAGACTAAATGTTTTAAATGCCATTTTTCTTCTCCTTTAAATATTTTTTATTTAAGGCAGAAGTGCCGAAACTACTGAAAATATCACCAAATAATTGCTATTTCATAACACTTTCAGTGGCTTCGGAATGAACTTCTGCCAGGTTACACTTTGTTACTTCTAATTAAACACATTAAGGCGGACAATAAATGCCCGCCTGTAGGTTTAATTACTTTCTGAGACCAAGTTTCTCAATAAGAGCACGATATCTTTCGATATCAGTATTCTTAAGGTAAGCAAGTAAGCCACGACGCTGACCGACTAACTTAAGAAGACCTCTGTTTGAGTGGAAATCCTTGGGATTCTTTTTCATATGCTCTGTGAGCTCCTGAATACGAGCTGTAAGAACAGCGATCTGAACTTCAGGTGAACCTGTATCGCCTTCGCTGCGAGCATATTCAGCAATAACTGCCTGCTTTTTCTCTTTGGAAATCATTCTTTTTTCCTCCTGATTATTATTTACTGCTAAATCCAGGTCGTAAGTCGGAGTGTCAAACAACTTAGATTTAGTTCGCATACAAAAGACATATTAACATAAAGTATTTAATATGTAAACAAATATTTATTTTTTGTCTTCTTCTGTATTTTCTCCTTGGTTAGAAAACTGCCTTTTATGTTCTTCGGCAATCTGTCTTACTTCATCTTCGGCTTCAATGAAAACCTGAGCGACGATTGGATCGAAATGCGTACCTGCGCCCTTCTTAATGATATCCATAGCATCTTCAAACTTCATTGCAGGTTTATAAACTCTTGCCGACACAAGTGCGTCAAATACATCGGATACAGCCATTATACGAGCCGACAGAGGAATATCTTCTCCCTTTAAACCATAAGGATATCCGGAACCGTCGTATTTCTCATGATGGTAAGCAGCAATATTCTTCGCTTCTTTAAGATAATCCGAAGTGGATGAAATCTTCATCGCATTATCGATTATAATCTCGCCTTCGGTTGTATGCTTCTGCATCTTCTTGAATTCTTCGTCGTCCAGTCTTCCGTTCTTATTAAGTACAAGATCGGAAACCTTGATTTTACCTACATCATGTAAAGGTGCGGAATTTGCAACTTCATAAATATATTCATCAGTAAGAATATCCGTAAAATATCCTTTTTCTTTTAACTTTCGTAAAAGAAGCTCAACGTAAGCTGTTGTCTTTTTGATATGGTCTCCGGTACTCTTATCACGGCTTTCAACAAGGTCAGCCATAATATAGATAAGACCGTTCTGCATCTTCGAGATTTCTTCACTCTTTCTCTTTACATCTTCAAGATACTCGACAGTTTCACCGAATGTCTTTGAAAGTGAATCATAAAGAGTTTCTATTTCATCACCTGTTGAAATCTTAAGTTCATTGATTCTGTCAACGCCCTTTTCAAGTGCTTCGTCATTATTGTAAGCAAATTTTCTTGCCGCAAATGTCATGGCATCGATAGGATATGTAAGGTTAAACTGCATATGCCACATACAGTAAACAAGAATCATTATAAAGAAGCCTAAGAACAGTGATAATACTTTTACGAGGAAGCTGATACCGTTCGTGGTAACCTGCTCCATACTGATATCCGCACATGCATAGCAGACACATTTATGATTGGAATCATAAACCGGTTCATAGCAGGTAAGAAGCCATCCGTACGTGTCATCTGAAACCACGGGCTTAATTTCCTGACCGGAAAGTAAGGACGGAATATAATCGGCAAATGATTCGTCAAATTCAACTATGTCTCCGAGTTTTCCGCCTTCTGTTTCTTCTGTATCAAGATCAAATACAACATGACAGCCGTCAGGCATGATTTTATATACGTAAATGTATTTTATATCAGGCGAACTGGCTTTTATTTTACGAAGTTTGTTCATCGTATCTGCATAATCAACCGAGCCTGTTCCCTCTTCGAAATATTCGTCTACTCTGTCACCGTCTACTGTACTTGCAACAAGTGAAGCAACGTTTTTAGCCGTAAAAGTATACTGCTCATAAGCAAAACTCTGATACAGAATATAACTGATTGCTGTTGTAACAGTCGCAACAAATACCATTACAGCACCGATGATAAAAATAATCTTAGTTCTTAAAGGTGCTTTTCTGCTTGCGTTATTGTGAACCTCTTTAATCTCGTCTTTGTTAAGAGGTTTCTGCTTCCAGTGAGTAAGCGCAAGCATGGAAGCAAATTTATCGGGAACAATCTTGATTATAATAAATACAATTACGACAGTAATGGATTTATCAAGCAAATCTATTGCGGAATCGGAAATTAACTGAGCAAAGAAAACATTAACTTTTCCGCTTGCCAGAAGTGACTGTGCGAAAGGAGCGGAAATTCCTTCTCCCATTCCGAAACCATACATAAAATATGTAAGGAGTGAACCGATAACACCACCTATAAATGCAAATACAGGAATGGTTAAAATAGCTTTATAGAATTTATCAAAGAATCCCTTATCATAAAAGTATCTCGCGGTAACAGAAAGAATAACGCTTATTACTGCATAATAAGCATTCGCAGTGTCTGCTGTGAAATTGATAATATTTGAACAGTAACCGACGATAATGCCGGGAAGATAGCCGCCGAGAATCGATGCCAAAAACGTTCCTACACTGTCGAGGAACAAAGGAAGATGGAAATGGCCTACCAGTCTGTTTAATCCGATATTAATCAGAATAAAAAGGCCATAGAAAATAACACGCTTTATAAACGACTTAAATCCGCCGGAATTTCCCTCTTTTTCCATAGGAGCCCCTTTCATTAATCACATAGAAAAATAAACTTATTGTAAAACTCCCAACCAGATTTATTATATCCGAAATATTTTTAAAATAAACGGATTTTACAGAGTTTTTTTAGCATTTATTATGTTTTATATATTTTAGTCATACTGTTGTCTAATTTTAGTCAGTTTTTTGTTCTGTATGTATCTTTTATGATCAATCCTGATATATGTTTATTTCTTCCTTAAGTTCCTTCTTACGCGGTTTATATGTCTTTCAAATTCACCACTTTCCAGCAATTCGGAGACCGTCAGCTGTTCAAGCGTCGGTACCGGGCATGAATAAAAAGAAGCCTTTTCTTCAAATTGTTTCAGTAAGTTTAAAGGCAGCACCATATAAGCCATTCTTATCGAAGGCGCGATGGTTTTTGTAAACGTATTCACGTATATGACACAATCATTTTTATCCATTGAAAAGATGGTATCTACCGCTTTTCTGGACGGTGTAAATTCGGACTCGAAATCATCTTCTATAAGTATTGCGCTTCTTTCATTCGCCCATTTAAGATATTCCGCTTTCTTTCCTGCAGAAGCGCTTACACCTGTAGGAAAACTTCTGTAAGGCGTTATATGAAGTATATTGGCTTTGCTTTTAATAAGTTCTGAACTCTTTATACCATCCTTGCCAAGTTTAAGTGTCTCAACCAAAGCACCCTCGTTTTCGTATACTTCTTTAATTCTTGTATAACCGGGAGTTTCAACACCGTATATTTTGTCTCTTCCGAGTGTTCTTACAATGATGGAATAAAGGTATTCGGCACCCGCACCGATCAGTATCTGTTCTTTTCTGACTGAAATATTCCTGCTTCGCTTAAGATAATCACTTATAGATAATCTTATTTTTTCAATTCCGAAAGAAGGCGACTTTTCCAAGACATCATAAGGATAAATTGAAAGAACTCTCCTGACAGTTTTGGCATAAATGTCATAAGAAATACAGTTGCATTTTTCTTCCGACTGTTCAGGGTACGAAATTTCTGAATCATTATAACTTGCAGCATTGTTTACAGATTTACCGAAATACAAATCACCTGTTTCAAAAATTACATAATAACCACTCTTTTCAATACTTTCAATATAACCTTCTTCTGATAAAAGTTCATATGCATGCTCGACAGTTATTATGCTGACTCCCCACTCATCCGCGAGAATTCTCTTGGAAGGAAGTTTTGAGCCAGTTTTGTAAACGCCGTCAGTTATATCATTTTTTAATTTTTCATAAATAGAAATATATTTCTTCAAATCAAATCTCCGATTATCTTTCAGCTTCTATCATAAAAGAATTAAGTTTCTTCTGTCATACCGTTTTTTAAGCCATAAATATTATATCAAAGGTTTTAAATTTATTAAATAACCCGACTCTTTTAGAGCCGGGTTAAGTTTCGAATCAAAAGCAATTATAGACTGTTACATTTATTCTGTAACTTCTTCTACAGTTTCTTCCGTTACTTCTTCTGTAACTTCTTCATATTCACCTTCGGTTTCTTTTGTCTGGTAATTACTGAAACCGTAATCAGGTTCATTGTTCATTTCCAGCAGAAGGAAAATTGAATAAACTGCAGGAATAAATATTCCGATAACGGCAATAATTGTAGCTTTCTCTTCATCTGCACCATAGGTTTTATGAATATCATACATCTTACGCCAGTTGAATGCCGCAAGGAAAAACGCAAGAGCAACATCAAGCAGCTGACCAAATACAGGGATAACATTTAAACCAGCTATAATTCCTGTACCAAAATTAGCTGCCAAAAGAGTAATAACAGCCATTAAACCTCTTTGATCGGTATCTATAAAGAATACCTTGAACTGCTTCTTGGGAAGTGTGAACTCAAGATAAGTCTGTGCAAAAGGTATAAAAGCAAGCCAGGGATAAGGGTGTCCCGCCTTGGTTGCCATATTAAACAAAGCAATTGCAGGAATAAGATAACTGATAACAAATGCAAGTACACCGCCTATTGAAGCAATGGCAATTACGAAACTGTAAGATAATAAAGTTGATAAAATAGCAATCATTTATGCCTCCAAATTATGATTAAGGGAAAGCGTTTCCGCTTCCCCTTAGTATTAGTATTAATTCTTTTATGATCTGTTATCCTCTGGCGATTGCAGCCTGTGCAGCAGCAAGTCTTGCGATAGGAACTCTGAAAGGTGAACATGATACATAATCAAGTCCGATCTTGTCGCAGAATTCTACTGACTGAGGATCTCCGCCGTGCTCACCGCAGATACCGATGTGAAGGTTGGGATTTACGGGCTTGCCTAACTTAATAGCCATTTCCATAAGTTTGCCTACGCCTGTCTGGTCGAGTTTAGCGAAAGGATCGTTCTCAAAGATCTTGGTATCATAGTAAGCTTCAAGGAACTTACCTGCATCGTCTCTTGAGAAACCGAATGTCATCTGTGTAAGGTCGTTTGTACCGAAGCAGAAGAAATCAGCCTCTGTAGCAATCTCGTCGGCTGTTAAAGCAGCTCTCGGGATTTCAATCATTGTACCAACTTCGTACTTAAGATCAACACCTGCAGCCTTAATCTCAGCATCGGCAGTTTCAACTACAATTTTCTTAACAACCTTTAATTCCTTTACATCACATACAAGAGGAATCATGATTTCAGGTTTCATGTTCCAGTCGGGATGAGCCTTTGAAACATTGATTGCAGCACGGATAACTGCTTTGGTCTGCATCTTTGCAATTTCAGGATATGTAACTGCAAGACGGCATCCTCTGTGACCCATCATAGGGTTGAATTCATGTAAGGAATCGATATATTCTTTAATCTTTTCTACGCTCTTGCCCTGAGAATCCGCGAGTTTCTTGATATCTGCTTCTTCTGTGGGAACAAACTCATGAAGAGGAGGATCAAGGAATCTGATGGTAACAGGACATCCTTCAAGTGCTTCATATAACTGTTCGAAGTCACCCTGCTGATAAGGAAGAATCTTCTCAAGAGCAGCTTCTCTCTCTTCTTCTTTGTCAGAACAAATCATTTCACGGAATGCAGCAATTCTTGATTCTTCGAAGAACATATGCTCTGTACGGCAAAGGCCGATACCTTCTGCACCAAGTTCTCTTGCCTTCTTAGCATCTGCAGGAGTATCTGCATTTGTTCTAACCTTAAGTGTTCTGTATTTATCTGCCCATGCCATTACACGGCCGAATTCGCCAGCAATTTTAGCATCAACAGTTGCAATCTTGCCATCATAAATATTACCGGTTGTACCGTCGATTGATAACCAGTCGCCTTCATGGTATTCCTTGCCTGCAAGAGTAAACTTCTTGTTAGCTTCGTCCATAGCGATTTCGCCACAACCTGATACACAACATGTACCCATGCCACGTGCAACAACTGCTGCGTGAGATGTCATACCGCCACGAACTGTAAGTATACCCTGAGCAACTTTCATACCTGTAATGTCTTCAGGTGATGTCTCAAGTCTTACAAGAACAACCTTCTCGCCTCTGCCTGCCCAGATTTCAGCATCTTCTGCAGAGAATACAATACGTCCGCAAGCAGCACCGGGTGAAGCACCCAAGCCCTTACCTGCGGGTGTAGCAGCCTTAAGTGCAGCCTGGTCGAACTGAGGATGAAGAAGTGTATCAAGGTTACGGGGATCGATCATCGCAACTGCTTCCTTCTCTGTTCTCATACCTTCGTCTACGAGGTCACAAGCAATCTTTAAAGCAGCCTGAGCTGTTCTCTTACCGTTTCTTGTCTGAAGCATGTAAAGCTTTCCGTGCTCAACGGTAAATTCCATATCCTGCATATCTCTGTAATGATTTTCAAGAGTTTTGCATACATCTTTAAACTGTGCGAAAGCTTCAGGGAACTTCTCTTCCATTTCAGCTATCTTCATAGGTGTTCTTACACCTGCAACAACGTCTTCACCCTGTGCATTTGTAAGGAACTCACCAAAGAGGCCTTTGTTTCCTGTAGCGGGATCTCTTGTAAATGCAACACCGGTGCCACAGTCATCACCCATGTTACCGAAAGCCATTGACTGTACGTTTACTGCTGTACCCCATGAATAAGGGATATCATTGTCACGTCTGTAAACGTTTGCTCTGGGGTTATCCCATGAACGGAAAACGGCTTTGATTGCACCGTATAACTGCTCCTTGGGATCTGCGGGGAAATCTGTACCGATTTTAGATTTATATTCAGCCTTAAACTGATTTGCAAGTTCTTTAAGGTCATCTGCAGTAAGCTCTACGTCCTGCTTAACACCTTTCTTTTCCTTCATCTGGTCGATAAGCTCTTCGAAGTATTTCTTACCTACTTCCATAACTACGTCAGAATACATCTGGATGAATCTTCTGTAGCAGTCCCAGGCCCAACGGGGATTGTTTGACTTCTCAGCAATAACGCCTACAACATCCTCATTAAGACCAAGGTTAAGAATTGTATCCATCATACCGGGCATTGATGCTCTCGCACCTGAACGAACGGAAACGAGTAAAGGATTCTCAAGGTCTCCGAACTTCTTACCGGTAATTTCTTCCATTTTTACGATATACTCATCAATCTGAGCTTTAATCTCAGAGTTAATTTCTCTTCCGTCCTCATAATACTGAGTACAAGCCTCTGTAGTGATGGTAAATCCCTGAGGCACAGGTAAACCGATATTGGTCATCTCCGCAAGGTTTGCACCTTTTCCACCCAGGAGATTACGCATATCAGCGCTTCCTTCTGTAAATAAATATACCCATTTCTTTGCCATACCGATTTGTTCCTCCTTTGAAACATAGATTTTGTAAAGCTTACAATAAAGGCAAATAAAAGACCAAGAACTCCTTTTTTCAAGTCCTTCGTCGCTCTCAATAAAAGAAATTATATTCTCTTTCTTTCCTCATAAAAGAGAATATAATTTCCATATATTAGATTTTACGCGAAAATATTATATCACAGGTTTACATATTTCGCCATAAAAATATTTTTTTGTTTTGATTAACCTTCGAAACTTATTACTGCAGCTGTGGATCCGTCGGGATTAATGTAATAATATTCGATGGTAACAGGATCCTTAACTCCTGAAGGTACCTTAATCTGGTCAATCAGTTGCTTCTTTGATTCATCATCAAAACCGCTTTCAATTGATTCCTGAGCATCTCCGATATCGGCAGCCAGATAGTAATATGATGATACTGTATTTCCTACACATTCAATCTTAATATCCGTACATGTATCACCATACTGTTCAAGAAGCGTATCTACGGAATTATCCCAATAATCGGGACCGAAAGTAGATTCATAATAATACTGAACAGTACCCTTATCTGCTGTTGATTCATAACCGCCGGTCTGGTCATCGTCTTCTTCGTATAAAATGATATCTGCAACCTGTGTTCCGTCGGGATTGTAATAAATGTATTCGATTTCCATTTTATCTTCGGTATCAACCAGGGAACGGATGCTTGCAAAAAGCTGTCCTTTTGCAGCGTTTGCATTAGCCTGCATGGTTTCTTCAATGTTTGAACCAAGTTCAGTCACCGAAGTAAACTCATAAATCATTCTGTTTCCTTTGACTTCAACTTCAACGTTTGAAAAGATGTTTTCATAATCGGAGCTGTTGGCCATAGCTTCGAGTGCCCATTTGTTCAAAGGATTGCTGAAATATTCTTCAAGATCCTTATATTCAGCAGCACTGTTGCTTTCGTTGCCGTCTTCAGTATCAACAGTAGTTTCAATTGTAGGGTCTACCGTAGTGTCAACTGTCGTATCAACAGTAGTTTTGTCATCGTCTTTTATTGGGTCAGCTTCTATTTTTGAAACTGTCGTTGCAGGAGTATTATCCTTTGAGGGCAATAAAGAACATCCCATAAAAGAAGTAACAAGTGCTAACGCTCCTAAAAAAACAATAAGTTTTTGTTTGGTCATAAAAGTATTCCTTTCAAGTTTATTCATCCACTCTCATTTTTGAGTTAAAATGTAAATTTATCTGCGAAATATGCATCAAGGTCAGCGATTGCAACTCTCTCCTGTTCCATGGAATCACGGAATCTGACGGTTACGCAGTTGTCGTTTTCGGAATCAAAATCGTATGTGATACAGAAAGGAGTACCGATCTCGTCCTGTCTTCTGTATCTCTTGCCGATATTTCCTCTGTCATCGAATTCGCAGTTATATTTCTTTGAAAGCTCTGTGAAGATTTTCTCAGCGCCCTCATTAAGTTTCTTAGATAAAGGAAGCACACCGATTTTAACAGGTGCAAGTGCAGGATGGAAACGCATTACGGTACGCATATCCGGTGCTTCCTCAGTACCAAGGTTTTCTTCATCGTAAGCTGCGCAAAGAAATGCAAGTACAACTCTGTCACATCCAAGTGAAGGCTCAACAACATAGGGAATGTACTTTTCGTTTGTTTCATCATCAAAGTAAGACATATCCTGCTTTGATACTTCCTGATGCTGTGTAAGGTCGTAATCAGTTCTGTCAGCAATACCCCAGAGTTCGCCCCAGCCGAACGGGAATAAGAACTCGATATCTGTGGTACCTTTTGAATAAAAGCAAAGTTCTTCGGGATCATGGTCACGAAGTCTCATTTCGTCTTCTTTGATACCGAGGCTTAATAACCAATCACGGCAGAAACCTCTCCAGTACTGGAACCAGTCAAGGTCTGTACCGGGTTTACAGAAGAATTCAAGTTCCATCTGTTCGAACTCTCTTGTTCTGAATGTGAAGTTACCGGGTGTAATTTCGTTTCTGAAAGACTTACCGATCTGACCGATACCGAAAGGAACTTTCTTTCTGGATGTTCTCTGAACATTCTTAAAGTTAACGAAAATACCCTGAGCTGTTTCAGGTCTTAAATATACAGTGTTCTTAGCATCCTCGGTTACACCCTGGAATGTCTTGAACATAAGGTTGAACTGTCTGATATCCGTAAAATCATGCTTACCGCAGGTAGGACAGGGAACAGCATTGTCTTTTATGAATGCCATCATTTCATCCTGTGAAAAAGCATCAATGGGCTTGGGCAAAGTAATGCCCTTTTCTTCTGCGAAATCTTCAATAAGCTTGTCGGCTCTGAATCTTTCGTGGCACTGCTTACAATCCATCAAAGGATCGGAAAAACCGCCTAGATGGCCGGATGCAACCCATGTCTGAGGATTCATAAGAATGGCACAGTCAACGCCTACATTGTAAGGGTTTTCCTGTACGAACTTCTGCCACCAGGCTTTTTTAACATTATTCTTAAGCTCTACGCCGAGGTTACCGTAATCCCAAGTATTTGCAAGACCGCCGTAAATTTCGGAGCCGGGATAAATAAATCCTCTGCCTTTCGCAAGAGCTACAATTTTGTCCATTGATTTTTCCATTTGTCTCCTCCGGTAATTATCTTTTATATATTTACAAATTATAATAAGTAACTGATTTAAAACTTTTACAATTATACATATATGTCATTTTAATGTCAAAAAAAATATTGTATGTTTATGTTAATGTGGCAACAACAGCAAAATGCACAAAACAAAACAACCCGAACAGAGCGAGTATTATAAGAAGAATTAATAAAATATTTTTAATACTTGGTTTCTTCATCGATATACCTCTTTTAATCAATCAACAATAAAGAAGTAAATTTTTTGTCAAAAGTAAATTCAGACACTTCTTTTGCAAAAGAAATCAGTTCGTTTTCGCTTTCTTCCGACAGTTTAAAAGAAAAAACCTTGTTAACGGGTGATTCGATTATAAAATTAACCGCTTTTACAACACCCGGAGCATATTTCTTTGCATCGGGATAAGGAAGTTCTCCGTTTAACTGAATGGCTTTTATCTCAAATACCGCCCTTGTAAACTTTCGTGAATGAATGGGGTTTTCCAGCACCCTGACTCCCTGATATAAAAGTCTTAAAAGATCCGCATCATCACTGTTTTCTCTTGAATAATAATCTGCTATTTCAAGAAAATACATTCCGTAATAAGCCATTGTTATATCAGAACGCATGCCTTCAAAATAATCATCTATAAATGCTTCTCTTAACGAATAAGCACTCCTGCCCGCAAACAAAGTAAATCTTCCGAAAGCAAACGGATTGGTTGCTGCCGAAAGAATTGAATTCTGTCTTCTCGCACCTTTGGCAAAGACAGAAATTTTACCTTTTTCTTTTGTCAGTATAACTACTCTTCTGTCGAATTCACCACTCGGTTCCTGTTTTATAACCATACCGGTCACAGACAAAAGATTATCAGATAAATTATTCATCCTTGTCCTCAGATATAAATCCGAAATTCTTTAACAGAAACTCCGAGTCTCTCCAGTTCTCTTTGGTTTTGACAAAAAGTTTTAAATTTACTTTTTTATCAAGCATCTTTTCAATATCAATTCTTGCCATAGAGCCTATTTCTTTTATCTTCGATGCGCCTTTTCCGATTATCATCCCCTTGTGCGTATCTCTTTCGCATATAATACTTGCTTCGATATCAACCACATTCTTGGAAAAACTCATTGTTTCTATTACAACAGCTATTCCGTGAGGGATTTCATCACCTAAGCATCTTAAACATTTTTCCCTTATAATTTCAGATACAATCTGTCTTTCAGGCTGATCCGTCAGAGTTTCGGGATCGTAATAAAAAGGTCCTTCGGGGATAAATTTCTCAAGTACTTCAAGAAGAGTATCCATATTCTTGCCATTCTTGGCAGATAAAGGTATTACATCCGCAAAATCCATCTGTTTTGAAAAGAGTTCGATTGCTTTGAAAACCTTTTCTTTTTCGTACTTATCGGTCTTGGTTAAAACAAGTATTACGGGAATACTTACAGTACGCAAAAGAGAGAGGATGTTTTCATCCTGCTCTCCCAAATGAGGGTCTGCCTCTGTTAAATAGAGGCAGACATCCGATTCATTAAATGTTCTTTTTGCTGCAGATACCATGCTTTCGCCGAGTTTGTTCTTCGCTTTGTGAAGTCCCGGTGTATCTACAAAGACCATCTGAACATTGCCCTTTGTATACACTGTCGAAATTCTGGTTCTGGTTGTCTGGGGTTTGCTCGATGTGATGGCTATTTTCTGACCGATGATTTTATTCATCAGTGTACTTTTCCCTACATTGGGTCTGCCGATAATCGATACAAATCCTGATTTTGTTTTATTTTCCATGTTACTCCGATTTTATTTCTTTTCTTCGGTTTTAACTTCATCTTTCTTTTCTTCCGCTTTAGGAGTTTCTTTCTTTTCTTCTTCAACCTTAGCAGCTACTGTAGCAAGTTTTTCGTTGTCTTTTTTAACCTTATCAAGATAAGCCTGATTCTTTTTTGCTTTCTTCTTTGATACTTTTACGATAATAAGTACGATGATAAAGATAATTACTACAGGTATAGCGAGGCAAAGGAGTCCGCGAATGATGTAAGGAAGGTTGATGATTAATCTGATAAAGAAATCTCTTGTATCAACCAGTACATCTTTAACGCTGGTGGCAAAACCTTCTTTAAGTTCCTCTCCGGGTGTCTTTTCTACGATTACGGTAGGTGTAAGAACCTTAACTTCGTTAATTGTAAAGTTTACTGTAGCGTAATCAACAAGATCATCATAAACTCTTAAAGAAGATTCCATTGATTCGATATTGTATCTTACCTCTGTAAGTCTCTGTGTAAGGTATGTGATATCTTCGATTGTTTCAGCTTTTTCAAGAAGAGCGAGTAAGCTTTCCTGCTCAGCCTTGTACATTTCTTTTTTGCTTTCAGTATCAACATAACTTAAAGTAACGTCTCTTGTGGATGTGGTTTTCTGAGTTACATTACCGATACCCGAAACGTTATTTACAAAACCTTCCAAAGCGGTATCGGGAACACGAACGGTAATTGTAGCGTATTTGCTCTGATTGGAATTGTTGTATAGACTTCCGTTATATGAATATTCGCTTTCAATATAACCACCGACTGCATTAATCTGATTGCGAAGATTTGCAATAGTTTCATCAAAGCTGACTGTTTCAATTGTCATATCAACAGTCTTGATAAGTTTTCTGTTTGCAGCTACAGAAGCATTGGCCTGAGTCTCGGTAATGGGTGTTGACATCGAACCGACAGAATATCCGCCGTCATCGTAATACTCAGCTTCGTCTGCATAATATTCAACTTCATCATATAAATCATAACCCCCAGTTGTGGCTGTCTCATAAAATGCATTCTTGCCTTGTGCATAAGAATAATCATCGGCAGTGGCAGTTGTAGTAGCATAATTTGTACCGCTGTTACATGCAACCAGAGTTGATGCAAGTAAAATCATTGCTCCGATTACAGATAATTTACTGATCAATTCGTTTTTCTTCATAATCTTTTCCTCCGTTAATTAAGCAAAATCTCCTGCTTTTTTTATTCGTTTGATACATATACGAAACAAAAAATAATATTTATGGAAAAATATTAAAAAATTTTACACGAGATTTAAAACTTTATCAAACAAGGCTTTGTTTTCTTTTATTTTACCCTCTGCCCCAACAACGCAGATATATTCTTTTTCGAATGCTGCTTTAATTCTTTCGGCAAGACTTCTGATATCTTCTATGCTGCAGGATAAAATCTCATCCCTTGTTTTCTGTCGGTCTTTTTCATCTACACCGGTCATGAAATATACAAGATTTGCTTTGCCTTCACCTGATGCGGTCTGAGGAACATCTATATCTGAAATAGCTCCTATTATAAACTGGTTCATCTGCCTGTCGCTGCACTCAAAGTTTTCAACATAATCGGCAAGCTCTCTGTATATTCTTAAAGTATTATTTATATGAGGGTCCCTAAAAGAAACAAGCGAGCAAAGGCCGGACATAGTGAAGTTAGCAAAACATCCGTACGCTCCGCCTTCAACTCTGACGTTATTCCAGAGATAATCATATGCCATAATTGTTCTTAATACATTGAAAGCTCCCGAAAATTTATATCCTTTTGATATATACTCACCGGCCATTGCAACAAACTGTACCTGTCCGGGGAATATAAATGCCTCGTTTCCTTCATTACATTCAACTTCTATCTTACTTTTTTCAACATCCGAAGTATAAAGACTGTCTGTGAATAAAGACAGTTCTTCATCAAGTTCATTCTGCTTATCCGAAGGAGATGTAAGATTTATAAACAGATTCTCTTTTCTTAAAATCATCGGTAAAAGAAGTTTAAATTCTTTTATGATCTTATCTGTAGAATTTTCTTTGTCTTTCTCAAGTTCCGATATAAACTTAACTGCATCCATACCGATTGAAATATCGTTTATTTTGAACATCTTGTCAAAATAGGATGTAGCTCTGGTCAGTGCCACTGTATGAGGCGAAGAAACAAGCATGCTTTCGCCCTGTGAACGAAGCTCCGATAAATACTCTCCGATTTTTTCCTTATCATCGAGAATACTGTTAAACAAAACATCGGACAAAAGTTCAAAAACCTTCTTTTTGTTCTCATATAGGAATTTGATATTTATCTCAAAGAATGATTTCATTTCACCTGTTTTAATATTCCTGCAGGTGTTAAATGACATGTTCATTCCGCCTGTATTAAGCTTTATCTCATTTGACAAGTCACCGTAATTTAAATTCTTCGTATCGAGTCTTGCAAGCATATTGGCAAGAAGCGGCATATATCTTATATGCTCGATTGAAATCGAATTAACATCAAAAAGAAGGGTCAGATAAGCAATGCCGGAAGTAAATATATCCTGTTTAAGATATTTCACGCCGTTTAACTCATAAAGCTTGTTTCTGTCGGGTCTTGTTTCTTTTTTAATGTCTGATACCTTTAAAAGCTTTATCTTTTCTAGATCTTCCTTTTTATCCGGAGTCTTTTGATATTCCTTTAAAGCCTTTGTGTCTTCTACAATCTTGGCTATCTCTTCTTTGGAAAGACTGTCTTTCTTTTCTTTTAAGGTATTTGCAAGTTCACTCTCTTTTTTAAGAGTAAGTCCTTTAACAGGTACGCCCATGCAAAAGATACAGTGATTGTTTTCAATAAAGTATTTATTCAGAAGCTTTTCAAAATAGTCGGTATTAACGGCTTCTTTTAATTTCTTATAAACCTCAAGACTATCCATATGGTGAAGTGCAAGATCATCATCGTATAGCCATGATTCAAGCAAATCAAGTCCGAAAGCGAGTCCTTTGGGAATTCTTCCGAAATCAGCTTCTCTGTATTTAAATTCTTCTCTTACCAAAAATGCGAGAAGTGTTTTCTTATCAAAGCCTTCGCGAACTGTTCTTTCAAGTTCATCATTAATAATGCTTAAGAATTGTTCCTTGTCTTCTCTATTGGCTCCCTTGGCATAAAAACCGAAAAGATTCTGCTTAATCGAGCAGTCACTTGAAGCATATACCTCATCACCGATGCCTGCATCAAGCAAAGATTTTCTTAAAGGCGCTGCGGGATTGCCACTGAAAGCATATTCAAACGCTCTTAAAACTATGGGCAGTTCTCTGTCCGAATAATCGGAAAAACAGTATGTCAGATTAAGATAAGTTTTATCCCTGTCGTCTTCGTTTTCAGTCAGAGGATATTCGATAACCGCTTCTCTTCTTTCTTCAAAAGGCTTCTGAGTAGCAATTTCCGAGGTGACTTCAATTTTTTCATATTTTGACAAGTATTCTTTATCAATATAATCCAGTCTTTCAGCCATATCGCAGTTTCCGTACAGGAAAATATAGCTGTTGGAAGGATGATAATATTTTGAATGAAAATTAATAAAATCCTCGTATGTCAAATCGGGAATTACATCAGGATCACCGCCGGATTCAACACCGTAAGGTGTATCCGGGAAAATCGAATTCATTATCTGACGTTCAACTATATCGTCGGGATCGGAAAAAGCACCCTTCATCTCAGAATAAACGACACCGTTTATTGTAAGATCGTCATCTGCGTTTTCAAGCTCGTAATGCCAGCCTTCCTGTCTGAATATCTTTTCTTCTTTATAGATATTCGGATGAAAGACCGCATCAAGATAAACATCCATCAGATTTTTAAAATCAAAATCATTACAGCTTGCCACAGGATAAACCGTTTTATCAGGATAAGTCATGGCATTTAAGAATGTATTAAGGCTGCCCTTGCAAAGCTCGACAAAAGGGTCTTTAATGGGATATTTGTCACTTCCGCAAAGCACGGTGTGTTCAACAATATGAGCAACACCTGTCGAATCCTTGGGAGGTGTTCTGAAACCGATATAAAAAACTTTATTCTCTTCATCGTTGGGCATTAATACAACTCTTGCACCGGTCTTTTTATGAGTTAATACATAAGCATCACTGTTTATGTCTTTTAGGAATTTATACTCTTTTATCTCGTAACTTTGAAGTTCTTCAAGATTCATTAATCTTTCTCCTTTAAAAAGCGGAGAGATTGCTCTCTCCGTATTTTATTTGGGTATTTAAAAATTCAAATCAATTTATATGACATTTGAGTCAAGTTCTTTGCAGTATTTGGGAATATATACGTATATGTTTTCAAACAGTTTGGAAGAAGTAGCCATATACTGATATGATCCCTCTTCAGTCTCGATCTTTTTGTTGTAGAATTCTGTATCCGTAACAATCTTCTGGAATACAGGTACATCAAACTGGTTAACGGGATCGGGTGAATTTGCAAGATCTGCATAAATATTGCCGCCCGTAATCTCAAGTCTGCCCTTCATACCGCCAAGGCTGACAGGATTCGCAGCAAGAAGCACAACCTTATGAACGCCGTTTTGGATCCTCGTCATACCATAGCCGTGATATGTTCCGATTCCGCCGACCTCAGAACCTTCGACATAAACAAATACCTGCTCAGCGGAGCTTCTGATATCCATATCACCGTCTAACGAACCGATACCCATACCGCTCATAGAATGAACGTTACAGGAAACAAATCCCGAATTGATATATATACGTCCCTTACCGTACTGTAATACGCCTATACCTGTTGCACGGCTGCCCGAAGCCTCAAGTTCGATGTCTGCGCTTGTATTGATTTCAACCCTGCCTTCCATCGAACCGATACCGACAGCATCGGCACCTGATGCGGAAATGGCAACATGGGACTGATTGACAATAATCTGAGTGAAACCGTTAATGGAACCGATTCCGACTACCTTAGAACCGTTTACGATAATTTCTACATTACCGGAATCAAGTTTAATCTTTGAATTCTCATCGGCTAATGCACCACCGATGGCAAACGCCTGGTCGGAGTTCGCTTCGATACGAAGCGTTCCGGTTCCTTCGAAACTGATATCGCCGTAAGGTGTCTTTTCATCGGAGCCCGTACCGATACCGATACCGTTGTTGTGATCGACCCTGATTGTAAGATTGCCTTTGCCCTGAATATTGAGTCTGGATGTTGCGGGAACTTTAATACCTTCGTAAGAGAAAATGTTGTTTCCTTCAAGAGTTAGCGTAACAAACGAATTCTCGCCGATTTCAATCGTAGGATTGTTTCTGCCTCGAATATTAACGTCCTTAAGATTGATAATTGTTTCAATATTATCGGGAACCTTAATGCACATGTTAACTTCTTTTTTGCTCTTAAGTCCGACAAGATTAACCGAAGGCTGTTCAATGATAATCTGCGAATAGAAATCAAGAGCAAGATTAATAAGAGAAACCGTCTCGAAATTACCGGGTGTATAGGACTTGTTTTCAAGAGCAAGCTTGGCAAGCTTAAGGTTAATAGCCATAATCTCGTCTTCTATTTCTGCGGAAATCGAATCGGCGATTACACTGTTGGGACGTCCGGTATAGAAGCCCTGAATCAAATGACATCCGAGCTGGATAACCATCTGAAGTTCATCGGGTGTTTCAACACCTTCGGCAAGAATCTTCATACCGTGATTGTTACCAAACGAAATCGTATTGGATACAATCTGCTGTTTTCTTGAGTCGGTATCGATACCCATGATGATGGAATGATCGATTTTAATATAATGCGGTGAGTTGTTAAGAAGAGTTGACGCATTCGAATAACCTGTACCGTAATCGTCGAGAGCAAGCTCACAGCCGGATTTCTTCATGTACTTGTGTACTGTCTCACACGAATCCTCGGACTGCATACCGTTTTCGGTAATCTCTATAACGAGGTTTTTCATAACGTCCTTGTACTGAACGTACAAATCGTTGAATTCGTCTTCTTTTATGATAACTGTAGGTATGGAATTGATGAATAGTTTGCGGTTTTCGAATATCGCCGCATTCTCGTTCATAATCTTTAAAACGTTAAAGAATGTATAATGTTCAACTTCGTAAAGTCTGTCGTTTCTTTCAGCCATTTCAAGAACGTCGACAGGTGAGAAACCGATTTCCTTATTGGTTCTCATCAAAGCTTCGTATGCATAAATCTTACCTGTTTTGGCAGATACGATGGGCTGGAAATTATACTGAAGTTCATTGCCGTCAAGAATCTTTTTGATTTTATCGTTTCTTAGATACTCTGTTTCCTGACGCTTTAATGCATCCTGTGAGAAATAATGCGGCTCGCTCTTTGAGAACATTGATGCTTCCATTGCAGCGAATCCTGCATATGTCAAAAGATCATCGTAGATTTTACCCTGGCTTGATGAAGCATAGCCGCAGTAAACGCAGAAGTTTTCTGATGACGGCAAATGAAGGAGTATTGCATTAATCTCATCCATAAGATTCTTATGATAAGTCTGAATATCCTTTAACTCAACCTCATTGGTCATAACCAGAAATTCATGTCCGGATTTACAGCCTAAAGTCACAAATCTTTCACCCATTCGTTTCTGATACATTTTAAAAACATCTCCGATTTCAGCCTTGATATCGGCCGCTTTCTGAGAGCCTACGAAATGACGAAGATGTTCAAGACCTTCAATTTCAAAAACTGCCAGATAAACATCGGACATGGAAATGGCAAGCTGCTGTATTGCTTTATCCGAAAAAGTATCAAGATAAAGCAGACCCGTCTCGGGATCTACATCAGCCGAATCCGTAATATTTAAGAAAATGGGTAAATCTTCTCTCTGAAAGGCCTTTACCATCTTAAACGCAATGAAAAGACCGAATAAAAAGAAACCTGCGCCGAGTAAGAAATATGCCAGCGCAAACCATGTTAAACTGCTAAAAGTGTATATATAATACGCACCTACCGCAAATAAAAGAAAGGCAAGCACAATAAAGATATTCTCGATAATGAGAAAATATCGTATTTTTTTATATCCGCTAACCTTCTTGTCCTGCTCTAAATCCATATATTTTTCATTCCCCACATTTTGATATTTTATTATACCAAAACTACGAGAAAAACACAAGTTACGTGGAAAAAGCAAGGAGTGCAAGTTTATTGAAAACTACTTCCTCATCAAAATATTTTTCATCTGACGAATGAAGGGCTAAATATTCATCCGGCGTAAGAGTTTTGGATTTGTATACGGTTTTCCCGTTCTTTTCTGAGTAAAAGCCTACTTTGAACTTTAATTTTAATTGTTTTACCGCCTGATAAACGAAATCATCACGGTTTATTTTTCCTAAACAAACACAGATTTTTTCGTCTCTCTGACCCTCTTCACCGAAGAACTTGTTAAAAACAGCCTTTACTTTAAACGGAACATCTTCATATGACATTAATTCAGCCACACTCATCTGTGCTCCGACATATATGTGTGTCATATCCTGTATGACGGCTTTAAATTCTCTGTTGATCTGTTCCATATTTTTATGATTTGGGATTGTCTATTATTTCAATACCGCCCGTAATCTGTAATACTTCTTTGATAAAATCTTCTTCAAAATCACCGAATTTACAGAGTTCCTCAATTGTTACGTTTCTCTGAAGAGTTTCGTATAATTCTTTTGCTTTCTCAAGGACTTCGTTGGCATTTTCAGCCCAGGTATTTAATTTGGCGGCCTCGTTGTTATCATCATACAAAAGCTCTTCCATTGCACTCATTATACCGTCGGTAATAAAGCCGTCGAGTTCCTTTGCGGAGCTCTTTGAATCAAGAGACTCTAAAATAACCGCAAGTGCAACATTTCCTTCTCCTATTAAATCCTCTATAGGAACGCCCGAACCGGTGTAAAGCTTTGACATTTCAACGATATCATGCAAATAGCTTTCTATAACCTTATCTCGTAAAAGACCTTCTCCGTCAGCAAATCTTCTTAAAAGATCATGCTTTTCCTTTTGAGTGTATTTCTTAACGCCTTCGAGCTCATCGATGTACATCTGAAGGAAATCCACATCTTCTTCGTCTAAAATCTCATCGAAATCAAAGGGTTCGTCCACTCCGATTTTTGCATCATAGAGAAAATTGTATATAAATTGTTTTTTCTCTTCATCAAGATGAATGTCCTTAAAATAGGAATCCACATCGGCCTTGGTAACAAAATTGCCATTCTCTCTTCCGTATTTTAAAAGCTTATCCATCTGAGAAATAAATAGTTTTTTTTCGTCCATTTTTATTTACCGAAATTATTCAATATGTTTGTGTGTGAACAAATGCTCATTGCAGTATTCGTAATTGCCGTTACATTTGGAACAGTATCTGAATGTAAGCGAAGGGTTGGAAACATCGGTCTGTCCGCATATTGCACATTTGTGTCTTATCATGGAAACAGGCTCCGAAACCGCTTTAATCTTCTTTTTGAATTCCTTCTGACGTTTGATTTCCTTAAATCTCTTTTTACCCTTTCTGAGCAAAAGATAGAAAACCAAAACATTAAGTAACGACGTGCAAACAGTAACAAGTGTAATAATTCCGCTGTTAAATCCGCCCTGAACGAATGATAATAATACATTTACCGCAAGAACGACAACATAGATAATACCGAGAATCTTTACCTTTATCGGAATAAGGAAGAACATCAGAACTCTCATATTCGGATAGGTAATCGCATAAGCAAGGAATATCGAAAGATTCAGATAATATGTGCTGAAAGAAAACGACATATAGTGGAAGAACCACGAACCGCCAAGCGACGAAGGACACGCCTTACCCAAAACCGATTTATAAACAGCGTCCATATTCGTAACATAATTAGGAGCAACAACTTTAAAATATCCGAATAAAAGGAATGCGCCGATTATTGTAAGAAATACTCCCATAAAGAAAAATACGTTAAATGCGAATTTTCCCCAGGCAACCTCAAGATTTCGTCCGATTGAAAAATAAAAGAACAGGAAAATCAGTACAAAAAATACATTCGAATAGCTGTCGGGAACAAATATCCAGGAAACAAGTCTCCATACCTGTCCGTGGACAATCGCTTCGGGATTAAGTGTTACAAAATTTATCCAGTCCGGTTTTACCAGATTCATTAAAAATCCGAACGCATATATAATTACGATTATCAGAGGTAAATTCGGTATTGCATATTTGCCGAATTTCCTCTCTAATTTGTTAAACCAGTTCATTTAAATACCCTCACCAATATTATCAACATCGTAAGGCGTAATCTGATATACATAGTAATTAAGCCAGTTAGAAAAAAGATTGATGCTGTGACTTCTCCACTGAAGCAGAGGTCTGTTTGTAGGATTGTCATCAGGATAATAATTCACAGGAAGTTTCGGATTGATCCCTTTGCCCAGATCTCTTTTATATTCATAATCAAGCGTATATCTGTCGTATTCGGAATGCCCTGTCACAAATACCTGTTTGCCGCCTTCGCTTAAACAAATATAAACGCCTGCCTCTTCAGACTCGGCAAGTATTTTAAGCGCACTGCAGTTTTCGACATCTTCCTTGGACACTTCGGTATATCTTGAATGAGGAGCATAAAACTCGTCGTCAAAACCTCTGACAAGCGGCTCTTTTCTGTTTTTAACCGAATGTTTATAAATACCCGAAAGCTTCTCGGGAAGATCTCTTTTCTGAATACCGAAATGATAATAAAGTCCGGCCTGAGCACCCCAGCAGATATGAAGCGTACTGGTAACATTTTTCTTCGACCACTCAAAGATCTTGCAAAGTTCGTCCCAGTAATCAACTTCTTCGAAAGGAAGCTGTTCAACGGGCGCGCCCGTAATTATAAGACCATCGAATTTCTCATTCTTTATCTCATCATAAAAGGTATAAAACTTATTAAGATGACTCGCCGAAGTATTCTTCGAAATATGTGTTTTAACATTCAAAAACGTAACATCAATCTGAAGAGGAGTATTGGACAAAACACGAAGAAGCTGAAGTTCTGTTTCTTCTTTTAGGGGCATTACATTAAGAATAGCAACCTTCAGGGGTCTAATATCCTGATGCATTGCCCTGCTTTCATCCATTACAAATATATTTTCGTTTTCAAGAATCTCCTTTGCCGGGAGTTCACTCTGGATTCTGATTGGCATGATTTACTCCGTTAATATATTTATTTATTCCCGAAACTATTATACGGAAATATTGAATTCTTTCAAGAAATCATCTTCAGAGATGATTCTTATGCCGAGTTCTTTGGCTTTTTTATTCTTGCCCGAAGAGGAATTGACATCGTTGTTAATGAGTGCTTCGGTCTTATTTGAAACGCTGCCAGAAACCTTTCCGCCACGGTTTTCTATTATTTCTTTTAAAAGATCTCTGTTTTCAAAATGATTAAGAGCGCCGGTTATAACAAATGTTTTGCCTGCCAGATCTTTTTCGTCGGAAGTTTCGATCTTTTCCAGTTCGACATACTCTAAAATATTGTCGACCTCTTTTATTCTTGCATCATCGTGGAAGAAATTGTAAATGCTTGTCGCAATTACTTCTCCGACCTGGTCTATGGTAGACAGTTCGTCTACTGACGCATTTCTTATCTTATCAAAATCATAATCATAAAAAGAGGCGATAAGCTTTGCATTTGCAACACCTACGTTTTCGATTCCAAGACCATATAAAAGTTTTGGAAGCGTGGTCTTCTTCGCCTTCTCGCAGGAAGCAATCATATTCTCGTACGATTTGATTCCAAAACCTTCCATAGTTACGATATCGTTTTTATATCTTTCGAGTCTGAAGAAATCAGCATACTCTTTTATAAAGCCTTTTTCTATAAATTTGACAATTGTTTCTTCGGATACACCGTCTATTGATAGAGCATTCCTTGACGCAAAAAGTGTCAAACTCTTCTCCTGTTTTACGGGGCATAAAGGATTCTTACACATCAAAACATCCGTACCGTCCGTAGATTCAATGACGATTTTACCGCCACACGAAGGACAGCATTCAGGTATTTCGACATTATCGCTCTTCGTAAGATTCTCGGATATCTGAGGTATAATCATATTTGCTTTGTAAACAAGGATTCTGTCTCCTAAGCCAAGTTTAAGAGAACGCATGACTGAAATATTATGAACGCTTGCTCTCGAAACATTGGTGCCTTCAAGGTCAACCGTATCAAATATGGCAACGGGATTTATAAGACCTGTTCTCGAAGGACTCCATTCAATCTCTCTTAATGTGGTCTCAGCCTGTTCGTCCTGCCATTTAAACGCAATTGCATTTCTCGGTGCTTTTGCAGTAGAACCGAGCGATTTACCGTATGCAATATCATCATACATCAAAACAAGACCGTCGGACGGAATGTCGTATGTCTTTATTTCGTTCGAATACCACTCTATTTTTTCAAGAAGATTGTCTTTAGTGACCTTTTCTTCGTGAACGCATTCAAATCCAAGCTCAGATAAAAACTTCATCTGCTCAAATCTGGAATTCTTAAAATCCACTTCTTCGGCTTCTACCAGATTAAACGCATAGAAACAAACATTTCTTGAAGCCGTAACCTTCGGGTCAAGCTGTCTTACAGAGCCTGAACAGAGGTTTCTGGGATTCTTATACTGTTCATCCGGATTTTCTATTTTTTCGTTAATCATTTTAAAATCCGAATAGGAAATAACCGCCTCGCCTCTTAAAACAAGATGGCCTTTATATGAAATACCTACAGGTAAATTCTTAAAACATTTCGCATTCTGGGTGATAACTTCGCCAACTTCACCGTTTCCTCTGGTAACCGCATTCGTAAGCTTCCCGTCATCGTAAGTAAGCACGATTGTAAGGCCGTCAAGCTTCCACGACAAAAGGCCTTCCTTGTCCTTAAGCCATTCTCTTAACTCTTCTCTGTCCTTGGTTTTTGATAACGAAAGCATGGGAGAAGGATGCGTAAACTTCGGCAGAAAAGACACCGGTTCGTAGCCGACTTTTCTCGTCGGAGAATCGGATAAAATAATTCCCGTCTCTTCCTCGAGTTTTACGAGTTCATCATAAAGCGAATCATACTCAAAGTTGGAAATAATCTCCTCATCTTTCGCGTAATACGCTTCACTAGCTTTATTCAAAATTTTGCATAATTCTTTTATTCTTTCAAGATTATTCATAAAAGAGTTAACCCCTGATTATATATCCTCTGTCTATTCCTGTGCGGGATTTTTAAAAACCATATCATACAGTTTATCCAGTTCTTCGCCTTTTATTTCCCTGTATTCATTGGGCTTTAAATCTCCTAAAAGAATATTGCAGACTCTGATTCTTTTAAGAGATACAACATCAAGTCCGCATTCAAAACACATTCTTCTAATCTGTCTGTTTAAGCCCTGTGTAAGTATAATCTTAAAAGTTCGCAAATCAACGGGAACGACTTTACACGGCTTGGTTTCGACATTAAGATCAAATAAGAAAATGCCCTTTTCCATTCTCTCGAATATTATGGGCTCGATATCTTTATCAACTGTAACAATGTATTCTTTTTCGTGATTGTTAGAACCGCACATCATTACGTGAATCAGATCGCCGTCATTGGTCATGAGTAACAAACCTTCGGAGTCTTCGTCAAGGCGGCCTGCATATGTAAGTCTTGTAGGATATTTAAATGCCTCTGTAAGAGTAACGTTCGCGTGTACATCGGCCTCGGTGCATGTAACACCTACAGGTTTGTAATACGCTACCACTTTCTTTTCTTCGGGCTTAACAGCCTTACCGTCCAGAGTGACTTCGTCATTATCTGTTACCTTGCTTCCGAGTTCCGCTTTATTGCCGTTTATAAGTACTCTGCCGGCTTCAATAAGTCCGTCAGCTTCTCTTCTTGAGCATATTCCGCATAAAGCTATATATTTGTTAATTCTGTATTCGTTCATATATTTCCTACATAATAAAATAGTGCATAATCAATTGATTATGCACTGGTTGTTACTGTACATAGTCGCTTTTAACGTAGGCGTCCTTGCCGTTATATTTTATCTTTGTCCAGCCGTTCGAGAGCTTTTCGACAAATTCAAGTTTGTCACCGTTATAAGCAAATCCGACTCTTTCGGCATCAATATCCGCTTCGGATCTGATATTTACGTTATCAATTGCCGAAACATATTTTTTCTCACCGTCATCATTATTATTTGCGGTGTTATTATTCGTATTAGTGTTGGTATTGTTGTCGACCTGAGTGTTGGTGTTATTCTCTTCAACAGCATTTCCGTCGGAATCAACCACCTGGAGATATTCGGACTTTATATACGCTTCTTTTCCTTCGTATTCAACCTTTGACCAGCCGTTAAGTTTTGATTCGATTCTGGTCAGTATAGCTCCTTCCGAAACTGTTCCGAGTCTTTCGGCTGTTTCTGAATCAGAAGATCTGACATTTACACTGGTAGTCGCTTTAACTCTTTCTCTGACAGGGCCCTGATTTGCATTATCATCGTCAAGCTGAGCCTGCTCTGCCGCAATTCGCTCTCTTTCCTCATTTAATGCAACCATATCATTATTCATGATATCCTGATATGAAAGCATAAAATCATTGAGTTCTTCATCGGATTCAAGAGTTTCATTGTATTTAAGAGAAACCTGATTGTAAATATCCTGAACATCCTGCTGCATGTAAGCAATATAGAAATTCTGAAGAACTAACGAAGACATATTGTTCTGCTTGAATATTCTGTATTTTTCAAGCGAATCCTTCGCATAGTAGAGACCGATTATGCCGGGAACCGGAGTATCAATGTCCTTAAAATAAATGTCGTATGTAACATATACATAAAAGGATTCATCTTCATATCCCTGCTGAGTATAACAAACTATATTATCGTAGCGATCGATATATTTGCTCTTAACTTCAACATTATCAAGTTCATTGTTGTTAATTGAGAACATATTTTCTTTTAAATAAGCCTGATTGTTGTCTGCAAGAGCATTAAGATAATCAGTCATCGCTCTGTTTACAAAGTCATAGCCATCCTTAACCACGGTAAAATCCTGATTAAGCAAAGCCTTCTCTTCTTCAGACAAAGCCTCATAAGCACGCTGTGCGGCCTTCTTTTCACGAATGCGTGTAATGCCAACAAGCGCGATGGAAACAATAAGCAAAATAACTACAAAAACAAGAGTCGCAGAAACAAGTATATTCTTTTTAACAATAATCCATACCCTCTCCAGTAAAGATTTTGAATTGTCTTTCATTAAATAAATACACTCCCAATAAACTACATAGTATGCACCCGACAGGAATCGAACCTGCATCCTTGGCGTCGGAGGCCAATATTCTATCCATTAGACTACGGGTGCAAATTAATCCCTAGACAAAAACATACTAGATTATTTTATCACTAAAGCCACTGTTTGTCTACCTTTATACCCTTTTACGAGCAAGCTTAAAAATCCGGAATTCCCACCCTAAAAGAAATATAATAAGTGGAAATTCCGGACATCAATTTATACTATTATGCGCATGTAATACATTCTTTTTCTCTGCTGTAATAATACGAATGATTTGAAAGAATATCAATCAAAGGAACCTGCGTTGCATTAACCTCACATATCATATCGTTTAATTTATCCACCGAATCCACGAGTATTGAAGGAATCATAATTACCTCGTGCACGGAACTTGGCAAAATATATAAATCGCTGTTTAGTTTCTCGCTAAAATCCTTGATGACATTATCATAAAGAATCGCAGATGCTCCGAACTGTTTCTTTTCATTTGAAAGAACATACATACCGCAATCAGCTAAAATATCCTCTTCAAGTTCATCCAAATTCTTTTTCTCATGATGAATAATCTCCATCAAAGTCTGGGCCATACTTTTAAGCTCCGGCTTTAATATATTGGGGCTGTTTTCTTTGGCCAGTTTGTCAATATCTTCCATTGTTTTATCCCAGAGTTCAAGATGCGAATTGTTTATAAGGATCGATGCGCTCTCAAAAATATCTTCCTTGATGGCAATGTAATAAACCACCGCCAGGTCAAGAAATTTTTTATGAGGAATAGTATTAAGCAAATCCTTGTTTTTCTCGTAATTAACAAGTTTGTAGACTATCCGGTCTTTTATGTTTTCAAAAAGAATCAGGATTTCGGGATTAAAATCATCTTCAAGACAGTTGTTTTTTATAAGCCATGCAATATGATCCGCTATATCATCGATATCTTCTCCCGCTACATATCTGTCGTAATAATCATTTACATAAACTGTAGGTGAAATGCTTTTATTATTAAATCTTACAAGCAGTCCGTCCAGTCTTATTCCGTTGTTTTTAAGTACTTCTTTATATTCTATTTTGCAATCATCCCCAAATCTCTCGGTCAGCGCCTCGAGAATACATTCTTTAAATATGCTGTAATCCATAAATACCTCCATAAGAAAATACGAAAAATGTAAACAAAAAAGACAATGAACATTTTGAAATATTCATTGTCTTCATTAGCTTTGTATATTTGTGAAGAAAGATTATACTCTTGAGAGATATTCTCCTGTTCTTGTATCAATCTTAATCTTCTCACCGATTTCTACGAAGAGAGGAACGGATACCTGAGCTCCTGTCTCAACGATAGCGGGCTTGGAAGCACCTGTAGCTGTATCACCTTTGAAGCCGGGCTCTGTCTCAGTAATTTCAAGTTCAACGAAAAGAGGAGGTTCTACTGAGAATACCTGTCCGTTATGTGAAAGCATCTTAACCATTTCGTTTTCTTTAACGAACTTTAATGCATCACCGATTTCATCTTTGCTTAATGCAATCTGCTCATATGTTTCAACATCCATGAAGTTGAACATATCACCGTCTGCATAAAGATACTGCATATCCTTGCGGTCGATACGTGCCTGAGGGCATTTTTCTGTAGGTCTGAATGTTTTTTCAACTACACCGCCGTTCTTGATGTTTTTAAGTTTGGTTCTGACAAATGCAGCGCCCTTACCGGGTTTTACATGCTGGAACTCTATAATCTGAAATACGTTTCCTTCTAATTCAATGGTAATACCGTTTCTAAAATCTCCGGCTGAAATCATATATACTCCTCCTAAAAAGTTATAACACAATTAAATACTCAAATATTTTAATATAAGAATTCCGATAATTCAAGACCATTTTGTATAAATTCACAGATAGTACACGTTTTTTTTATAATAAATGCCGATTCTTTTTATCATGTATATCATTAAAAGACTTTAATCAAAATAAGGTTGCCGCTCTTCGAAGATACCTTGGCTGTCTCCCCTTTTATGACTTCATTACTTATTCCAAGCTGAAATCCGGATTTAATGAATCCGTTTTCAAGCGGATACTTTGCATTTTTTATCGTAATGCCTTCTGCAGAATCACTTAATGTAATAAGCGAGAAATATGAAAAGGAATCATCTATTTTTTCTTCGCCGTTAACTATGCTTATTTCGGAATAATCATCAAGCATAAATCCGCTTAGGCTTTTTTCTTTTATCATGATAAGAAGAGACATATTGCCCAAAGTATGGTCCATCCTCTCTCCTATACAGCCTAAAAAAAGAAAATCTGTAAATCCTCTATCAATGCAAACCTTAAGTGCATGGCAGGTGTCGGTATCGTCTTTTATGGTAGGAAGAACAATTGTCTCAACGTTAAGGTTTGGATTTTCATGTGAGTCAAAATCTCCGACGATTAAATCAGGCTTTACTCCAAGTCCATCCATATGTTTAAGACCCGCATCGCAGAAAACAAAATAATCTTCTTTGCGCAGATACTCTTTTATTTTTGTGTAATTGTTTATCTCGGCACTGCCGACTATAACCGCTCTTTTCATTTTATTCTCCATCGATAATAAGGCTAATTTCACCGGAATCGAATCTTTTAATCTCTCCTAAAAGATTTCGAATTATCATCGCACCTTCTTCATCAAAGTCTGTAACAATTCCTTTATCAAGAAAACCCGAGGCGTCTGAAAGTTCAACTTCTTTGCCAATGACAAGAGAAGACTCTTTGTATAAAGGCATAAGAGGCTTTAAATCATTTGTCTCAAAAAAATCATATAATCCGTTAGCATATCCTATGACTATATCATCAATTGACCCGGGATTTGCAATCTTCTCTTTAAGAGAGCCTGCTATCCCTGATAATTCATCGGGAAAATCTTCGGTACAAAGATTAATTCCGGTTCCGACTATAACCGCATTATGGGAATTGTTCATCGTATCTTTTAGGATCAGTTCGCAAAGTGTTCCCGAAACCTTTTTATTGTTAAAATAGAGATCGTTTACCCATTTTATCTTGCAATCAATATTTAAGGCATCTTTAATGGCATTGGCTGCAATTACGGATGCCGCTACCGTTACTTTTAAAACAGTTTCGGACGAATCGTCCGTAAAATGAACGAACGTAAAATAAATGCCCGTATCCTTCGGCGAATAAAAGGAACGTCCCTTTCTTCCCTTGCCTGCTGTCTGCTTTCTTGCTAATATCACAAAATCATTACACGCACCCGCAAGGATTCTTCTCTTGGCTTCCTCGTTCGTCGAGTCGATTTCATCAAGAATTTCTATATTAACTTTTGATTTTTCATTCAAATAATCTTTGTTGTACATATCTATCATATATTATCACATAAAACACCTGTGTGCATAAAAAAACTGCCCGACATGTAATCAATATCGGGCAGTAATCTGAATAAGTTTATTTAGTAATATAGTTGTTTTCCGCAGTGCGTACAATGTTTTCCGTAGTTTCTGAAAAGAATTCTGTCACAGAAGGGACATCTGAATGCGCCGTTAACTAAACTAATAATTACATAAAGGACAAACCTGTAAGGTTTCACCGATTGATTCTCTGCATTTAGGGCAAATCTTCATAAAAATCACTCCTTTTTTGAATACCCTTGTTATAAAAGATAATATCATTTAATCAAAAAATAAACAGTTTAAAATATGCAAAATACATTGAGAGAATTATTCTATATCAGCAAATTATGACAATGCAAAATACCTTGAGCCTGTTTTAACAATTTTACCGTCCATCTCAAGTTCAACCAGCGAAATACTTAAATCTTCAATAGAATATTCATCTCCCAATGCCCTGTAGATTGCATCAAGAGACAATTCGTTTTGCAAAAGCAGATTATAGATTTGATTTTCCAAAGTGTTAATTGAAGTATTATCTGAATCATTGTTTGAATCATCGACAATATCTTTATTGTCAAATTGTTTAATACATTTATCATCATGTTCTGAATCAAAGCTTGGATTTCTTTTATGAGAAATATCAAAAGTACCGTTAACATACTTAAATCCCTTATTCTTTAAATCATCAATAATAACCTTACTGCCAACCGCAATTTCAGCACCTGCAGCAATTAAATTGTTACACCCGTCGGATAAGGCATCAGTTATTCTGCCGGGAACAGCAAATACTTCTCTTCCCTGATCCAGTGCCTGGGTAACCGTAATATATGTACCGCTTCTTTTTCTGGCTTCAACTACAAGGACTACATCTGAAAGCCCTGATATAATTCTGTTCCTTGATGGAAAATAAGTTCTAAAGGGTTCTGTACCCGGATTAAATTCGCTGATTATTCCGCCGTCTTTAAGAATATCGATAAATAAGTCTTTATTGTCTTCGGGATAGATTACGTCCACACCGCAGCCCAAAACTCCGAATGTATTTCCACCTACAGAGATTGAGCCTCTTTGAGATATGCCATCAATTCCTCTTGCCATTCCGCTTATTATCTGCACTCCGGCCGAACTTAATTCTCTTGCAAACATTCGCGCTGTTTTCTCACCATAGGGAGAACATTCTCTTGCACCTACTATCGCAACCGAGGGTCTGTCTTCTTGGGGAAGTCTGCCTTTATAAAAGAACATCAAGGGCGGATCGCCTATATTTTTAAGCCTGAAAGGATAGTCTTTCTTAGTCAGATGGGTCCAGTGAATATTTTCTCGTAAAAGATTCGCATAAAAGATTTTCGCTTCTTCTCTTAATTCATTTTCTTCTGTTAATACCGTTTCTTTTATGGTCTTTAGTTTAACTAAATCCTTTTCTTCATGTACCGATTCCGATGCTTCTCTTAATATATTATCAAGGTACAGAAAATCTAAATCTGTTTTTAATATACTTTCAAAGCTTAAATTAAGTTTACATAACTTATTTGCCAGTCTTCCCGACAAACCTTTAGCCCTGAACATATATGCGTATAAATCTTCGTTATTTATCATCGTTTCCATTATCTTCCCTCCATCTTATAAATAAAGACTGTTCATTCTGTAATTAAGCGCTTCGGATAAATGCTTCGTTTGAATATTCTCTGAATTGTCCAAATCCGCTATAGTTCTTGCAACGCGCAAAATCTTATGATATGCTCTCGCGCTTAATTCCATTGCTTTAAATGCTCTCTCAAGAAATACTTCGTCTTTCGCATCAATTACACAATATTTTTCAATTTCTTTTACAGTCATCTCCGAATTAAAGCGAATTCCCGTGCCTTTAAATCTTTTATCCTGAATATCCCTTGCAGCCATAATCTTCTTTCGCATAGAAGCAGAGTCTTCTTCCGCAACATTTTTATTTTTAAGATTGTCATATTCGAGTGGCTCGGTCTGAACGCAGATATCTATTCTGTCCAAGATCGGACCTGAGAGTTTTCCGATGTAATTCTTAATCTGCGTTTCGGTACATCTGCATTTGTTTCTGTCAGGATAATAACCGCATGGGCATGGATTAATCGCAGCGACCAGCATAAAATCCGATGGATATTCAAATGTTCCGGAAGACCTGCTTATAACAATCTTTCTGTCTTCAAGGGGCTGGCGAAGTATCTCAAGTGCTCTTCTGTCAAAATGGACTGCTTCGTCGAGAAACAACACTCCTCTGTGAGACAGAGAAATAACTCCCGGCTTTGGTATACTGCCACCTCCCGAAAGCGCATTGTCTGTAATTGTATGATGTGGTGAATTGTAAGGACGTTTTACGATTAAAGAATCGAATTCTTTGATAAATCCGGCTATAGAATAAATCTTACTGACTTCAATACTCTCGTCATAAGAAAGCGGAGGAAGAATTGTCGGTATGCGTTTGGCAACCATTGTTTTACCGCAGCCCGGAGTTCCGATCATTAAGATATGATGAAAACCAGCAGCAGCGATTAGGCATGCTCTTTTTAATTCTCTCTGACCCAACACTTCAGAAAAATCCACATTATAATTGTACTGACTTGATTTAAAAAGTGCATCGATATCAATTGATTCGGGTTCATAATCAAGTTTTCTGTCATCTTCATCAAGCGTTAAGAACCTGATTACATCGAGGATGTTTTCCATCCCGTAGACTTCTATGCCTTCAATAGCAGCACCTTCAAGAGCGTTGACCTTTGGTAGAATAACCTTTTTAAAACCCTGATTCTTTGCTTCGATTACAACAGGCAAAACTCCGTCCACAAATCTTAAATCACCGTCTAGTCCAAGCTCTCCCAAAAAGAGTATCCCGTCCGTGCTGCTCTGCCTTAACTCCCCAAGTGCAATTAACAATGATATTGCAATCGGCAGATCAAATTTCGTTCCGCCTTTTCTAATATTTGCAGGCGACAAATTAACGGTGATTCGCTCGGGCGGTATAGAAAAACCGTTATTCTTTAAAGATACTTTTACTCTCTCCTTCGCCTCCCTTACTTCAGAATTAAGCATTCCGACCATATCAAAAGCGGGAAGCCCGTTTGATGCATCTGTTTCGACACAGATAATGTAACTGTTTATACCGTAAACAGTTCCCGAATAAACAAAACTAACCATAATACCCCCTAAAAGAAATAAAACCAAGCATGCAAAAAAGCACGCAAAAAAGAAACAATAAAAATTATTTAATTGGTTTGGGAAAAAATAAAGATTTGTGATAAATCAACGTGAATCGGTTTTGAATGATCTATCAATTGTGATTTATATTACAAAGTTCGGGCGAATAAACGCCCGAACCTTATGTTTGTAATATGTTTTAAAAATCTTGAATAAATTAAAGCGGAGCCTGAACACCCTTTAAGCCGAGCTTCTGAATCATACCTACAGGATCCTGAGCGAACTGAACAACCATTTCCTGGTCGATCTTACCTTCAAGGTAAAGCTGTGTAAGAGCTTCGTCCATTGTAATCATACCCATCTTTCTGTTGGTCTGCATTACAGACTGTAACTGGTGTGATTTACCTTCACGGATAAGGTTTCTAACAGCGTGGTTACCAAGCATAACTTCGAATGCAGCAACACGGGAACGTCCGTCTGCTGTAGGAATAAGCTGCTGAGAGATAACCGCTTCAAGAACGTTAGCAAGCTGTACTCTGATCTGCTGCTGCTGATGAGGCGGGAAAACGTCGATGATACGGTCGATGGTTGATGCAGCACCGATTGTATGCAGTGTTGATAATACAAGGTGGCCTGTTTCGGCTGCGGTTACGGCTACGGAAATTGTTTCGTAGTCACGCATCTCACCTACGAGGATAATATCAGGATCCTCACGAAGAGCAGCTCTTAAGGCATTTGCATAACTCATTGTATCGAAACCAACCTCACGCTGGTTAACCATTGCAACTTTGTGAAGGTGCAAATACTCGATAGGGTCTTCCAGTGTAATAATATGAGCATCTCTGTTGTTATTAGCTTTATCAATAATTGATGCAAGAGTTGTTGATTTACCTGAACCTGTAGGACCTGTTACAAGTACAAGACCTCTTTTACGATTGTAAAGATCTACAACGGCATTGGGTACGCCCAACTGTGCAGGTGTAGGAATAACTGTATTAACGGCACGAAGAGCCATAGCTACAGAACCACGCTGACGGAATGCATTTACACGGTAACGTCCGAGGTTGGTAACCGCGAATGACATATCGAGTTCACCTCTCTCTTCGAACATCTGCTTCTGATGCTCCGTCATAATCTGACCTACTATATCCAAAGTATCTTCGGGTTTAAGAACAGGGAAATCCATGTTTAAAAGATGACCGTTAACACGCATTTTGGGAGGAAGTCCTGCTGTCAAATGAATATCTGACGCTCTGGAATCCATTGCAACCTGTAAAACCTCTTCAATTCTAACCATAACTTAATGTCCCCTTTTCGTAACATTATTAATTTGCGCATATACCGCGACTAAATTATTATACCTTTTTCAAGCGAATTTTTCAAGCAATATCTGGACAAAGTTTATAAACAATGCATTAAAATATACTAATTTTTCAAGAAATAAAAATGGACAAATTTAAATATCCTGAGCCGAATAATATGCCTCGAATCTGGGTTTAGCTTTGATGTAATAAGGTTTTAATTTCGCATCAAACTGCGTTCCCATACCTTCCATTATGATTCTGTCGGCTTCTTCGAAAGACATACTTTCCTTGTATACTCTCTTACTGACTAAGGCATCATAAACATCCGCTATGGCCATTATACGTGCTTCTAAAGGTATCTCTTCGCCTTTTAATTTATCCGGGTATCCCGAACCGTCCCATCTTTCATGGTGGAAATGTGCCACATTTTCGGCAATTTTCTTAAATGCCTCATCATCGGTATCTTTTAGGATTTCATGGACGATTCTAGCACCCTCGGCCGAGTGAATCTTCATCTTTTCAAATTCTTCGTCATTAAACCTGCCGGGCTTTCTTAAGATAACATCATCTACGGCAATTTTACCGATATCATGCATGGGCGCTGCTTTTATAATACATTTGCAGAACTCATCGCTTAAATCAAGGTCGTCTCCCTTTTTAATCTCATCAATCAAAATCCTGACACCTTCGGAAGTTCTTCTGATATGACCGCCTGTTGAATTGTCACGGCTTTCAACCATCATCGCCATAGACATTATAAGGTTGTCGTGCATTTCAACTATATGATTGGTCTGTTTTTCAACCTCTGTTTCAAGTTCATCATTATATGCATCAAGAAGTTTAATGTATTTCTGATTGTCGGTATCATCCTTTAAAAATATCTGATAACCTCTTTTTCTGAATCCGTCATGAAGGTAATTGATATTAATAGCATACATCCTTTCGTTTTCAGTGTTTTTCAACTCTTCAGGGATATATATATTAGTCTTGTTTTCATTATTATTGAAATGATCAATCCAGTGATTCAGATTTTTCTTTAGTTCCTCGACTTTATAGATGCTGTCATCTACTCTTAATTCTTTTAAACCGGGAACAATATTCTGCGCCGTTTCATTGCTTCCGAGATAATGATTTTTAAAATCGATGTTTATAAAGCCTGTATCACCGGTACGAACCATTGATTCCACGACCATTTCGCTCGTATTGTAAAGTGCCATTCTTCTGACGATTAAAAGATAAACAATCTGTGCAAGAACGTAAGTTAAAGGCATTACATCGATTTTTCTTCCAAAAAGTGTATTGCCAAAATACCCTACAAAAGCAAGCAATTCCGGGATAAACAAAAGAATTGTAACAATCTTCGATGCCTGCTTTTTCTTAAAGAGCGTATAAACAATTGTAGTTACGCCGATAATCATATAGGCAAGTACTAGTACTATGAAAAACGAATGACCAATGCCATAGACTTTTACGAATTGTCCCGTGCTTTCGTCCAGATAAAAATCTTTGTAATAATAATCCCTGTAACCTATGGTAAGTACGAGAATGTACATAAAAGTACTAAGAGCAAATAAAAGAAATCTGAGATATCTGTTAACCTTTATATTGCATAGGTTCCAAACACTCATCGTAATAAAGAACGTCAGAAAACAGCCCCCAAGATAAATAATCTTGTTGGCAATCGTAGCTTCATTTGCGTTTACTGCAATGCTGGAAAAAAGATACCCTATGTTGGCAATCGGAATCAGAATAAATATAGCAGAAATGTTGATGTCGTAATGTTTGTTCCAGATTAAAACATATAAAATTGATAATGCCAGGGACAAGGCAAAAGTTAACTCATAAAAAATATACATTAAGATTAATCTCCCACAAAATCAGACCAGACATAATTAGCAAGGTCCCTGCCCTTTTTAGTCAAGAACAGGCGGTCTTCTTTTACCTCAAGCAATCCTTCCTCAACATGTAATTGTATTTTCTTCCCATACTTTTCATATAAAGAAATACCGAATGTTTTTTCAAAATCAGATATATTTATGCCCACATTCATTCTAAGTCCGAGGAACATATACTCAGACATTTTATCTTCATCGGACAAATGCTCAAATTCTGAAAACCTAATATTATTATCGTATATTTTTTCTCTTTCCTTAAATATCAACAGATAATCTTTTAGATTTTCCGTATTTTTAAACCGGATCTCATTTACTAAAGATGCGGCCGAAAGGCCCATTCCCAGATACTCTTCTCTTCTCCAGTATTTGATATTGTGCTTACATTCAAAACCTCTTTTGGAATAATTCGATATCTCATACTGATGAAATTCTTTTCCTAAAATCGAGGGTATTGAATGCACCATTTTACGCTCTTCGTCTTCATCGGGAAGATTTAATTCTCTCTCATAAAAGGGCGTGCCTTCCTCGACTATGAGGCTGTAAATCGATATATGTTCGGGGTTTAATTCTTTTATGATTTTTAATCCATTCATAAAAGAATCGTAAGTCTGATTCGGAATACCGTTCATCAAATCAACGTTTATATTTCTAAACCCCTCTTCTCTTAACATCATAAAAGAATCGAGAAAAGTTTCGTAATCATGTATTCTGCCTAAGATCTTAAGTTCTTGTGAAACAGTGCTTTGAAGGCCGAGACTGATTCGGTTTATGCCAAGCTCTTTATATGCTTTTATTTTTTCGATATCAAGAGTTCCGGGATTCGCTTCCATGCTTATTTCCGCATCAGAATCAATGGCAAAATTCGAATAAAGGCAATCCATGAACTGCCTTGTTAAGCCTGCGGGAAGAATGCTTGGAGTGCCTCCGCCGATAAATACGGTATCAACTGAATAATCCTTGAATTTCGGACCGTATCCGCGGATTTCATTGCAAAGTGCATTAATGTAATTTACCTTTGTTTCATCATCCGAGGCAAAGGAATTGAAATCACAATAATTGCATTTTCTCACACAGAAAGGTATGTGAATGTAAATTCCGAGTTTCTTTTGATTCATTACTTGCCTTCAATAGTGCATAAAAGGACGGTTAAGAAACCGCCCCCTTTAATTACTTTTTATCATCGAGTTTAAGAACGGACATAAAGGCTGCCTGAGGAATCTCGACATTACCGATTTGACGCATTCTCTTTTTACCTTCTTTTTGCTTTTCAAGAAGTTTCTTCTTACGCGTGATATCACCGCCGTAGCACTTCGCAAGAACATCCTTACGATAGGCTTTAACAGTTTCACGAGCGATTATCTTGCCGCCGACGGCAGCCTGAATGGGTATCTCAAAAAGATGACGGGGAATCTCTTCTTTTAACTTCTCGCACATCTTTCTGCCACGCTCGTACGCGGTATCTTTATGAACGATAAAAGATAACGCGTCAACTTCCTCATGATTTACAAGGATATCAAGTTTTATGAGTTCTGACTTCTCATAGCCCTTAAGATCATAATCAAAAGAAGCATATCCTTTAGAACGAGACTTAAGCGCATCAAAGAAGTCATAAATTATTTCATTTAAAGGAAGCTCGTACTTAAGCAAAGCACGTGTCTCTTCCATATATTCCATACCAAGATATCTCCCTCGTCTCTCCTGGCAAAGTTCCATAATGGAGCCGATAAATTCAGTTGTAACCATTATCTCTGCGGATACGATCGGTTCTTCCATATAATCGATTGTCGAGGGATCCGGAAGATTCGAAGGATTGGTAAGCTCTATCATTTCGCCGTCGGTCGTATAAACATGATATACAACTCCGGGTGCGGTCGTAACTAAATCAAGATTATATTCTCTCTCGAGTCTCTCCTGAACTATCTCAAGATGAAGAAGTCCAAGGAATCCGCATCTGAAACCGAAGCCTAAAGCGATGGATGTTTCAGGCTCATAATTAAGAGAAGCATCGTTTAACTGGAGTTTTTCGAGTGCATCTCTTAAATCAGGATATTTCGCACCGTCTGCGGGATAAACGCCACAGTAAACCATCGAAAGAACTTTTTTATATCCGGGTAAAGGCTCCTTGCAGGGATTCTTAGCTTCTGTAACAGTATCACCAACAGCTGTATCTCTGACATTCTTGATGGATGCCGTAAAATAACCAACCATTCCTGCAGAAAGTTCATCACAGGGGAAAAACTGTCCTGCGCCAAAGGTTCCTACTTCGACAACTTCAAACGAAGCCTTTGTTGCCATCATCAAAACATTGGTACCCTTTGAAATCTTTCCGTCCATTAAACGGCAGAATACAATAACGCCTTTATATGAATCGTAAATCGAATCAAAAATAAGAGCTTTTAAGGGAGCATTCGGATCCCCCTTTGGAGCGGGTATTTTATGAACGATAGCTTCTAATACTTCATCTATTCCGATTCCGTTTTTAGCTGAGATTAACGGAGCATCCTGCGCTTCAAGTCCGATAACATCTTCTATCTCGTCAATTACTCTCTGAGGATCGGCACTCGGTAAATCAATTTTATTAATAACCGGAAATACATCCAGATTGTGGTCAAGTGCAAGATAAACATTCGCAAGTGTCTGAGCTTCGATACCCTGAGCGGCATCAACGACTAAAATAGCTCCGTCACACGCAGCCAAAGACCTGCTGACCTCATAGTTAAAGTCAACATGTCCCGGTGTATCTATCAAATTTAAAATGTATTCGTTACCGTCTTTGGCTTTATAAACGGTTCTTACAGCCTGTGACTTGATTGTGATACCTCTTTCACGTTCAAGGTCCATATTGTCAAGAACCTGTGCCTGCATTTCACGGCTTGTAAGAAGTCCCGTACTTTCGATAATTCTGTCAGCAAGCGTGGATTTGCCGTGATCGATATGGGCAACTATACAAAAATTTCTGATTTTGCTCTGATCTGTCATTTTCTTAACTTAAAAAACTCTTCCACATGACGGTATGGAAGAGTTTCTCATTCCTAAATAAAAATATTAATTAAGTTTATTAACTGCAAGGCTTAAACGGGAAATCTTTCTTGAAGCGTAATTCTTATGATATACGCCCTTGGATGTTGCTTTCTCGATAACGCTTGTAGCATTAACTAATGCTGCCTTTGCTGCTTCCTTATCATTAGCATCGATAGCTGCATATACTTTCTTAACTGCAGTCTTAACGCTTGAACGGATTGCTTTATTTCTCTCAGCGTTTCTTGCGGAAACTTCAATTCTCTTCTTTGCAGATTTGATATTAGCCAAGACCTACACCTCCATTAAAAATTCTCAACATTAAAGCCGGACACGGACGATTTAATGTACATACATTGATATATTATCAATACTTTCTTATATTTTGTCAACAACAAATTATAATTTTACGTTACGATTTCTGACAATGGGACTTTCAAGCGGTTCCGTCATTTCAGCAGCTTCTTTTGCATCAAGCATTACACTGATTGGAGGCTGAACCATCTCTTCGGATGATTCGGCTACCTCCTTTTTGCCTTTACCCTTTTTGCCTTTTTTCCCTTTTTTGCTTGTTTTAGGAGTCTCAGCCTTTACAGGTTTAGCTTCTTCTACAGGCTTCTCTTCTTCCACTTTATCTTTTACGGGAATAACTTCACCGTTTCTTATAACAGCAATTACCTTCTGCTTGTCACTAAATACGGTTTCTTTGCGCTCAACCTTTACATGAGTATCTTCTTCAGGTTCTCTTGTAATCTTGGTTGATTTGATTACTCTCGCATTCTTAAATACTATGGAAGTATCAATTTCTTTCTTGTAGTAATCAGTTCTTCTCTCTGCAACAGGTTTAACAGGTGAAGGAGAAATAGAATCGTTATTTGTGGGAGCAGTTTCAGTTTTAGCAGAATCAGTCTTGTTTGAATCGTATCTGAAGCCTGATTCTTTGATAATCTGGTAAGAGCTTAAATCCTTTGAAGGTGTCTCTGCTTTTTCTTCAACCACTTCTTCTGCCTTAGGAGCGCTTGCTTCAGGTTTGGTACGCATTACATATTCCTTGCCGCCGTCGAGGTCGTCAAGCATATAATCCATTACACCTTTTTTGCCTTTAAGACTTGCTGCGAAGCTTTCACCGTAAAGCTCTGAAGAAATATCGCCCTTGTTTACAACTCTTTCATTTGAATTGTCTTCTTTTACGGGAGCACCTACTCCGTTGTATTTATTCTGCCAGCTCTTAACTATAGCTCTGCTGGCTGCCTGCTCGTTAATATGTAAAAGATCGTCTTCATCAGTTTCAGTTTCATCCGCCGTCTGAACTTCTGCAGCTGCTTCTTCAAAAGCTGTATCTTCATATTTAGGCTCTTCAAATGAAGGCTCTTCAGTTTTAATCACTTCCGTAACCGGTTCTTCGAAAGCAACTTCGGCTTCTTCTACAGTCACTTCAACACCTTCAGCTTCAGGCTCTGCAAAAGCATCTTCAATAACTTCTTCTGCCACATCTGTTGCAGGTTCTTCAAATATATCTTCCGAAACTTCCTGAGCTTGCTCCTCAAATGAAACTTCTTCTACAGATTCTTCTTCAGCTTCTGTGATTTCTTCAACACTTTCCTCTGCTGTTTCAACTGTAGGCTCTTCAAAAGTTACTTCTTCTGCTTCTTCAGCAACTTCGTTAACTTCTTCAGACGTTTCTTCTATAGTTTCTTCAACTTCTTCTATAGTTTCAGCAGCAGGTTCTACAGTACCATCTTCACTTGTTTCTTCAGTCTCAGCTACTGGTTCTTCAAAAGAAACTTCCTCAGCAGATTCTTCAATGGCTTCAGTTTCTTCTTCAACATCCGCTTCCTCATTATCATTAATAACTTCTTCTGTAATCTCTTCGACAACTTCTTCAGCCTCGGCTGCAGGTTCTTCAACTGCTTCAATTGAAGGTTCTTCAACTGTTTCGATTACAGGTTCTTCAAAAGCAGTTTCTGTAATTACTTCTTCAACTGCCTCCGGAACTTCTTCTTTATCTTTTATATCTTCAATTACGACTTCTTCAATATCGCCCTTTTTGCTCTTACCCGGAACAAATTCAGGCATCTTCTTTTCGGTTTTTTCGATAGGAATAGCCAAAATCTTAGATAATTCATCATCTTCGTTTCTATCGATAATAACAGGGCAGTTAAGTCTTTCTTTCTCGATTTCTTCAGGTATCTCTTCGTTCTTGAAACGACTTGTAACCTTTAATTCGGTACGAGGAGCATCTGAACTGGTATCCTTCATAATAACTCTCTCGTGAGGATTTGTAGAATCAACTACTTCATCTGTTTTGAATTTTTCAACTCTGTTAAAGGAAACTCCGGCAGATTCTACATCACCCGCCTTAGCCTGTTCTCTGGTAACAAGTCTTTCGGTTTCGTCATTAACATCGTTTACAAAATTATAAGTCTTACCGAACTTGGTACCGGACTTTTCTTCCTTCTGCCATCTCTCGGTATTTCTGTTATTATTGGCACTGCGTGTTCTGCGAGAGAATACGAATTTTCCACCGCCGGGAAGGCTGAAGGAATCGCCGGATTCTTCGCTTTCTTTTTCCTCTGCACTTCCGAATTCACTGGCAAGTGCAATAGGAGAAACAAATCTGCCACCGTTATTTTTCTTTTCTTCGGATTTGGAAACAGCAGTTTCTTTGATTGTATCTGCAGCTTCAACGAGCTCTTCAACGATCTTAGCAACTTCTTCAACTGTATTAACTTCTGCGTTATCGACTGTTTCTGCTGTCTCTTCAACAGTTTCAATTGCTTCTTCAGCAATCTCTTCAACCGGTTCTTCAACTGCTTCAGCAATCTCTTCAGCAGTTTCTTCTACTGTTTCAACAACTTCTTCAACAGGTTCTTCGACAGCTTCAGCAAACTCTTCAGCAGTTTCTTCTACTGTTTCAACAACTTCTTCAACAGGTTCTTCGACAGCTTCAGCAAACTCTTCAACTGCTGTATCTTCTGCAGTATCGAATATTTCGGCTGTCTCTTCAGCTATTTCAGCATTTTCTTCTGCAACCGTCTGTTCAACTGTTTCTTCTGCAACTTCCGTTATTTCTTCAACCGGTTCTGCTACAGTTTCAAATTCTTCAGCTATTTCAGCATTTTCTTCCTCTTCATCATCAGGATCTGCTTCAAGTCTTTCGCCGTCAATCTGCTCTGCGAATGCAGCAAATTCATCGATAACACTTACCGGAACTTCTTCTGCTACTTCTGTATTTTCTTCAACAGAAACAGTTTCGAAAACGCTTTCGTTTTCAAAATCATTTACCTTCTCGAAGCTCTCTTCTGCAACAGGTTCTTCAAATACCTGTGTATTTACTTCTTCAACTGCAACAGGCATTACGGGTACAACATCAACAGGCTTTTCGAAAGCAGCATCGATATTGTTTAATTCTTCCATTGTAAGAGCTACATCCATTGCATCGGAGTCACTCTCCGCAATAGGAATGGATTTCTCGGGACGAGCTGCAATAACAACCGAATCATTGAGAATAATCGGCTCACTGAGTTTATTCGGATCCCCCTTCTTAATAGGAGTCATCATAGGACGACGCATACGTCTGGGCGGAACATATTCTTTATTCTCATCATTATCCTCAATCTTCTTTTGAAGTGGAACATAATTGCCCCTGTATTCGCCTTCTCCGGAAAGAAGTGCGGAATTATAGGCTTTGCCGTCATCACCGTCAGACTTTTCATTTACATCCCAGATATTATCCTTGCTCTTAACATATCCGAGAATATTTTTAACCGCTTCAAAAGAAGTCTTCATGGATTCGTCGATAGAACTGAATCTGTGCTGACCGTTTCTTCCTACGCAGTAAAGGTTTTCAAATTTATTAAGGTATTTCTTAATCTTGTCAAAGTTTTCATATCCGTCATAGTATGAAGGAAATGCTTTGCTAAACTTCGTCTTGTTATAACCGACAACTTTATCTTCGGAATCGATAATACCAAGTTTAAGAAGATCGTTAACAACAGTCTTCTTCCAGTCGCGATTACCCATTGACCAGTAATAATCACCCTCGTTGCAATAGTAATTAAGACCGAGATAGAAATGCTCGGAATTTCTGACCATATAAGGTGAAAAGTTGTTATAAACCTGAATTCTGGAAACTTTTACATTGGGATTGCTGATATAAATCACCGAATCAGGTATTGCATTATCAACTGTCTTATAATCCTCTGTATCATTTTTCCATTTGATTTCCGTAAGTTCTACGCAGACACTTACCATTCCTCTGTAGGAAAGGTTCTCTGCGGCAAGGCTGACTGCAGGATCTGCATTATCCATCCCGAGAATTAAATCTCTGACAGGCATGGATGAAATCAGATAATCACAGTTAACGACAAATTCATCACCGTCAGCCGAACATCTGACTGAATGAATCTTGTCATTCATGATTGTAACGCCGGTAACCTTGCAGTTTTTATGAATGCTGCCACCCATTTCTATAAATCTGTCGGCAACGGTTTCCCACATCTGATATGCGCCGTACTTGGGGTAATAATATCTTGCAGCATAGGGGGCGGGTAATTTTTCATAATCTTTGTTTTTGTCAACGCTGATAATAGGTGCAATTAGACTCTTCTCAGATACAGCACCAAAATCGGAATGAATTCTCGAAGGTTCTCTGCCCCAGATTTTCTCTATATATTCTTCGATAAACATCTGATAAAGCTGCTTACCGAAACGATTCATGTAGTAATCCTCAAGAGAAGTTTCTTTGTGCTTGAAAACATTACCGCCAATCTGAGAAAAACCGGATTTGATGGATGTTGCAATACCGAAATTCTTTACCGCATCTTTGTTAAACTTAATGGGGCTCTCATAAAACTTGTTGTCTTTATAGATTCTGGTTAATTTTTCGCGCGACAAAATGACATCCTCTTCGACGTCGGGATCGGGTCCGCCGTTGTGGATTTTACAATATCTGTCTATTAACTTGTCATCTTTGGAAGGAACTCCCTGAGCGGGAAGAATTGAACACCAAAAATTCTTAACTGCAGGATTTTTGGATATAAACATATGACCGCCTGCATCCAAAACGTTTTCTTCGTTTTCAAAGCGCGCGCAAAGACCGCCGACAACCGACGATTCTTCAACAATGGTAACTTCGTAATCCGATGATTTTGATAATAAATCATAGCCCGCCGTAAGCCCGGCAGGTCCAGCACCAATAATTATAACCTTTTTCATTCCCCAAACCCCTTTTGTAAGAATTTATTTGCTTTTTTTCTTGTCTGCCTTCTTGGTATTTGTATTTTCTTCTGAATTTCTGACCTCATCAATCAGCTGCTCTATAAGCATCTTTTTGATAAAAACGTCGTAGCTTAAAAGACTGATTAACAGGAAGAGTCTCATATAATCGCCTTCTTCGCCTTCATATTCAGGAAAACTCTCGTTTGCAGCATCATATTTATCCTGAATATCTTTTTTCAGAAGTTCGATTCTTTCCTCACCTATGTCAAGGATTGAATCATAAAACTCATCAAATTTTATGGAACCCTCTCCTTCGAAATACTTTTCGGTAATCGGATTGATAAGAGTGTAAACATCGTTAATCGATAGAAAATTCTTTAAGTAGTATATGAAGATTAAAGTCATCATATGCTCTTTGGAATACTTTTTCTTAACAGGCGAAGGAAGAAGATTGTTTTTCGCATAGTTGTTTATCATGGTCTTGGTGAAAATCTTCTCTTCACCGTCCTCTGTGCTTCTTCTGGTGTAATTAAGTTTTTCATCCAGGAAAGAAAGCACCTGATCCATATAAAGATCTATGTTTGGAATATCGCCGCTTTTGATATTCAAAACATTTCCCATTTCCTCAAGAATGGAGTTTAAAACCTCTTCAAAAGATCTTTGATTGTTATCTTCCTTTTTATTGTTTGATTCCATAAATTCACAACTAAAAATATAAAAAATATAGGTGGACAATTAAATGATACGGTTTTTGTCCGATATAAATAAATTATATATATTTTGGCAGTAAAAGTAAAGTAATCAAAGGATAAATAAAATATTAAATTGAAATAAAAAAATAATTGTGATATACTTTAAAAAACGCTTTATAAATGTAAAGTTTTAAAGTTTTTAAGTGTGAAAGTCCGGAGGTGAAAATATGAATCCTAAATTAAAAACCGATGCTATGGATTCGCTTTTCGAAGCAATTCTCTGTTTGGAATCAAAAGAAGAATGTTATACCTTTTTTGAAGATTTATGTACAATAAACGAGCTTCTTTCACTCTCCCAGCGTTTTGAAGTTGCAACAATGCTAAGAGAAAAGAAGACATATATGGAAATCGTAGAAAAAACCGGCGCATCTACTGCCACTATCAGCAGAGTGAACCGGTCTCTTAATTACGGCTGTGACGGCTATGATATGATTTTTGAGCGTCTGCCCAAAAAAGATAAATAATAACTAGCCTGATATTTCAATCATATCAAAAGGATTAATATAGGTATTCTCGTATAAAATATGATATGCGAGAGTACCTTTTAATTTTGTCACTTCAAAGATCATCTGGCCCTTTAATACTTCATCGCCCTTAGTTATTTTGGGCTCTTCATCATATCTGTAAACAGTTTCATATCCGTTTTCATGATCTATTTTTACGAGGTAACCGTATAAATCATCCTCTTTAACTTCGGATACTATACCGTTACCCGTTGCAATAATCTTCGCACCTTTCGAAACCGAAATCTCAAGTGTGTAAGGATTTAGCAGATTGTCTTCGAAGCTTGTGTTTTCTCCGGTATCCTCTGTTGTACTCTCGGTATTTTCTTCGGGATCGTTAATAATCTCAGCCTGACCGCTGACAGGAATACCCACAGGATTTTTTTTGGCCTCTTCTATGGATTTGTTTTCATTTTCAATTGATACATGTTCCGCTAAGAGAGCTACTTTTTGCTGAAGATTTTCTATCTCTGTTTCATACTCTTCGTTCTGAATAGTGGTTGTGTTTTTAAGTGATGAAAAATCACTTGAAATTCTCACAAAACTGACAACCAAAACGATATTTACAACAAGAAAAATAAGCGTCAGCATGAGCAGCCAGTACATTATCAAACTGCCCTTTTTATCGTTATTATCGTTGCTTTTGTTCATATCAAAAATCCTTAAAATTTCTTTACATTAAATTTATATTATGATATTCTATTTGTGTTGCGTGTGCAACTGAATTTTTTACGGAGGTAAGCATACATGAAAGGTACAGTTAAGTGGTTTAACAACCAGAAGGGTTACGGATTTATCTCAGACGAATCCGGAAAAGACATCTTTGTTCACTACTCAGGAATCGTATCCGATGGTTTTAAGACCCTTGAAGAAGGCGCTGCTGTAGAATTCGAAGTTATCGAAGGCGACAAGGGAGTTCAGGCAGTTAATGTAACCAAGTTATAATTAGTCATTTTTATGTGCCTTAATATATTGATTAATATATAGAGCAAGTTGTAAAAGGATTAAAGTTTAACTAGATTCAAAAAGGACCGAATTTACGGTCCTTTTTCTTTTTAGTTATATACCGCAACATCTTCGAATTTAAGATTTCCGCCAAAGATATCAAGGGCAGATCCAATCGTAAAATCAATCTTTCCGTCTGACGCTTCTTTTATGGCTTCAACATCTTCTATCGAACGAATTCCGCCCGCATAAGTGACTTTGTTACCTTCATATTTTGAAAGTTCTTTTATGATGTCTGTCTCAGGGCCGTTGCATTTGCCTTCAACATCAACCGCATGAATCAGATATTCGTCACAGTACTCTTCGAGCTTCTTTAAGGTATCGGCGTTCATCTCCGTTCCTGTAACGGTCTGCCATCTGTCTGTGGTAACAAAGTACTTGTCTTCAACCTTTTTACAGGATAAATCAAAGACGATTTTTTCTTTTGAAACCGCATCTTTAAGGCTTTTCATTCTTTTTTTGGAAAGTTTCCCGTCTTCAAACAAAAAACTTGTTACTATCACATGCGAAGCGCCTGCTTTTAAGAACTCGGAAGCATTATTGTCATTAATTCCGCCGCCTACCTGAAGTCCGTCGGGAAAAGCCTTAAAAGCCTTAATTGCTTCTTCTTTTGATGCTTCGTATTCTTTTGTTCCTGCCTTATTAAGTATGATAACATGGCCTCCGTAAAGGCCGTTCTCTTTATAAAGAGATGCAAAATACGAAGAATCTTTATCCGATATGAAATTTTCCTTTGCAGATTCGTCAGTTAGGCTTGAACCTACGATCTGCTTAACTTTACCGTTATGTATATCAATACATGGTCTGAATTTCATATTTTATCCTCATAAAATTAAGCGATTACATCCTGCATATCATAATATCCGGGTTCTTTTCCTGCGAGGAATTTAGCTGCTGTTAAAGCGCCTTTAGCAAAGATTGCTCTTGAATAAGCAGTATGATTAAGTGTAATTACTTCATCTTCACCCGCAAAGATAACATCATGAATACCTACGATTGTACCGCCTCTTACTGCGGAAATACCGATTTCGTTTTCTCTTCTTGCTTCACTTCTACCAGTTCTGTCATAAACGTAAGAATATCTGTTATCAAGTGCTTCGTTAATTGTATCTGCAAGTGCCAAAGCCGTACCGCTTGGAGCATCTTTTTTCATTTTATGATGCTGTTCAACTATTTCAATATCATATCCAGCATTTCCGAGAACGGGTGCTGCTTCTTTTAGGAGTTTAATTAAAAGATTTACGCCCAATGACATATTGGCTGATTTTAAAATAGCAATGCTTTTAGAAGCCTCTTTAACTTTATCCATCTGTGCATCACTTAAACCGGTTGTGCAAAGTACGATGGGAAGCTTTTTATCAAGGCAGTAATCCAAAAGTCCGTCAACTGCGTTTGCAAATGCAAAATCAATTACTACATCTGCAGCAATATTACATTCATTTATACTTTTATATACGGGATAATCATTTAAAACACCGTCAAAAGGGTCTATCCCCGCTACGATCTGCATATCGTTATCTTCTTTTACGATTCTTGTAATGGCCTGGCCCATGCGACCGTTACAGCCGTGCATTATTATTCTTAACATATCTTTTTCTCCTATAAATAATATAAAAGGGCGCCTTAAAAGGTGCCCTTAAGATTCCTGAAAATTATAACAGTCCGTAAGCCTTCATCTCATTTTTAAGAGCTTCTGCTTTCGTCTCGTCCATAGTGCAAAGCGGCGATCTGTAAACATCATCGCACATTCCCATGTAGCTCATAGCCTTCTTAATAGGGATGGGATTAACCTCGCTGAACAAAGCATCTGTAAGCGGAACAGCTTTTAACTGCATTTCCATTGCTTCGGCAACCTTGCCTTCCGAAAACTTAGCACACATGTCATGAACATCTTCGGGAGCGATATTCGAAAGTACGGAAATAACTCCGAGTGCTCCGATAGACATAAACGGAAGTGTCATTATATCATCGCCACAGTAAATATCAACTTTACCTTTTGCGAGATTGGAAAGTCTTGCTGTCTGTGCAAGATCTCCTGTAGCTTCCTTAACACCTACGATATTCTCAACTTCTGTACAAAGCTTTACGATTGTAGCAGGAAGGATGTTCACACCCGTTCTGCCGGGGATATTGTAAAGGATGCAGGGAATCTTAACCGAATCCGCAATCGCTTTAAAATGTAAGAACAAACCTTTCTGAGTAGCTTTATTGTAATAAGGTGATACAAGTAACAGAGCATCTGCTCCACGCTTCTCAGCTTCAGTAGACAAATGAATTGCTTCCGCTGTTGAGTTGGAACCTGTTCCGGCGATAACCGGTACTCTGCCGTTTACGCGCTTGACGCAGGCCTCTATAACGTCCAGATGTTCTTCGTGACTCATAGTTGATGATTCACCTGTCGTACCACATACAACAATGGCATCAGTCTTGTGAGCGATCTGGAATTCAATATTCTTGTAAAACTGTTCGTAATCGACTTCTCCGTTTGCTTTAAACGGTGTTACTATGGCAACTGCCGCGCCTGTAAAAACTGACATTTTCACCTCTCCTTTCGAAAAAACTATCCTTAATTATACCGAATCGCCTTTAATTGTCAATTAAAAATCTTATATAAAATCTATTTTTGTACAGATTTTAATCATAAAAAAATAATCCCCGATAAGGGATTATTTTAGTTTTTATATTCTTACATACTCAGTGAATGCAAATGTATTGTCAAAGTATGTCTGCTCGTCCGATTCTTTTACCATCTTCCATTCTTCATCCTCATCGAGATTGGGAAAATACGAATCCGCACTGAAGGCTCTGTCAACTTTCGTGATAAAAGCTCTGTTGCAGTAAGGAAGAAATTCCTTGTATACGCTCGAACCGCCGATGATAAAGATATCTTCATCGTTATACTGCTTTAATAATTCAAGGCACTCTTCAATCGAATGAACATATATTTCGCCGTCTTTTGACTCGAGGCTTTTGTTGGATGTAATTACTATATTTGTTCTGTTCTTAAGAGGTTTCTGACCGGGAAAAGAATCAAGTGTTTTTCTTCCCATAACAACTACTTTTCCTGTGGTTGTTTCCCTGAAAAACTTCTGGTCCGAAGGGATTCTTACAAGAAGCTCGTTTTTATATCCGATGCCCCAGTTGGCATCAACGCAAACAATCAAATTCATTTTTATCTCCTTTTATATAGCGATGGGAATATTCTCAATCTGAGGTCCCGTCACATAATTTTCAACCTTAACGTCATCTCTGGTAAACTCATAAAAATCATGAATGTCAGGATTTAACCAGAATGTCGGAGCATCATATGTAGGTCTCTCGATAAGTTCTTTTACGAGGGGAATATGTCTGTCGTAAATATGTGCGTCTGCAATAACGTGTACAAGTTCTCCGACTCTCATATCGCAAACTTGTGCAAGCATATGAACAAGCACGGAATACTGAACAACATTCCAATTGTTTGCGGCAAGCACGTCCTGAGAACGCTGGTTTAAAATAGCATTTAATGTGAGCTTGTCATCGCCCTTCTTCTGTGTTACGTTAAATGTCATGCTGTATGCACAGGGGTAAAGATTCATTTCGTGTAAATCGGAATGAACATAAATATTGGTCATGATACGACGTGAAAAAGGATTGTTTTTAAGATCGTAAATAACTCTGTCGACCTGATCCATCATGCCTTCTTTGTACTGATGCTTTACGCCAAGCTGATATCCGTATGCTTTGCCGATAGAGCCGTTTTCATCTGCCCACTCGTCCCAGATATGACTGTGCAAATCATTGATATTGTTGGACTTTTTCTGCCATATCCATAAAATCTCATCCGTAGCGGATTTAAGAGCCGTTCTTCTTAATGTAATAAGAGGGAATTCTTTGGATAAATCGTATCTGTTAACAACGCCGAATTTCTTTATGGTATAAGCGCTTGTTCCGTCTTCCCAGTGAGGTCTTACTTTTTCGCCTTCGGTACTGGTTCCGTTCTCCAGGATATCCTTGCACATATTAATGAAAATCTGATCTGCGTAACTCATTTCTTTCCCCTCTCATAATGCATACATGCATTCTGTTTCATCTGTTTTTTCAATGTTTCCGTTAGTTATATTAACCAAATCGTCATTTACCGACGAATACATTTCCTTTTCCAAAACAATCGTAATTTCGACCGCATCGGTATATTCACTGTCCAATACTTTTATGTTCTTATCTCTTAAATAAGAACATATTCTTGCATCGAAATTATATCCGTATTTGTATTTTACGATTACTGCTTCCGTCTCGTTCTTAAAAGCACTTTTATCTATCGCATCTTTTAGAGCGGATGAATAAGCCCTAACAAGTCCGCCTGTTCCTAAAAGAGTACCGCCAAAATACCTGGTTACAACGCATAAAATATCAGTCAGGCCTTCTTTTTGAAGTATGTCAAGCATCGGTCTGCCGGCCGTACCGGAAGGTTCGCCGTCATCGCTGCATTTAATATCCGACCCGTCATCCCCTATAACATAAGCAAAACAGTGATGTCTGGCGTCGTAATACTTTTTCTTCTCAGCCTTTATAATTTCAGTCACCTCATCGGCATTTGTTACATTAAACAAATGGCAGATGAATTTTGACTTTTTTTCTATATAAATACCTTCTTCAGAACTGACTAATTTTTTCATTTTAACCTCGAAGATAATTCTATCAAAGGGGACACCTTTTTACAAGATGAAAGAGACTTTTGAAAGTATTAACAAATTTCCTAATTTATATTATAATATATATTTGATTTTATATGTGCTGGGGATAATCTGCATCAATATGTTGTGTAATACGACTTGAAAACGCCTTGTTTTAGGCTTATTTACGAAAGGAAACAACATGAACTTTTCCAAACTTGGAATAAAAAGAACTTTAAGACAGATGCGTTCAAAAGGCATTAAAGTTGCAAATCTTTTTAAGGTGTCTGTCTTAGAATTATTATTTATAGCATTTATTATCGGATGTGTACTTCTTATGTGTGTCGGTTTAGGTGCATTTAACGGGGTTTTGGCTTCTGCGCCCGAACTCGACATCAGCGATTTAAAGCCTAAGGGATATGCATCTGTTGTATATGACTGCGAAGGTCATGAAATGACCAAACTGGTTTCGGCAAACGCAAACAGAAGTTATGTAGGCATTGATAAAATACCCCAGGATCTTTGCGATGCATTTGTTGCCATTGAGGATGAACGTTTTTACGAGCATAACGGTATTGATATCAAAGCTATTGTTCGTGCCGGTTTCGAAGGAATCAAAAGCGGTTTTCATTTCAGTCAGGGTGGTTCTACCATCACACAGCAGCTTATCAAAAACAACGGTTTTGACGAAAGCTGGGTTACCGAAACAAATAACATCAACAGATTTAAAAGAAAAATTCAGGAACAGTATATCGCTATCGATACCGAGAAAAAAATGTCCAAGACAGAAATTCTCGAATACTATTTAAATACAATCAACCTCGGTCAGAACACTCTCGGAGTTCAGTCCGCTTCTCAAAGATATTTCGGAAAACCGGTTTATCAGCTTACATTATCCGAATGCGCTGTTCTTGCCGGTATCACACAGAACCCTGCAAAGTACAATCCTATCTCCCATCCTGATAAGAACGAGGAAAAAAGAGCTACAGTTTTAAAATATATGTATGAACAGGGCTATATCACTAAGGAAGAATGGACCGAAGCTCTTGCAGATGATGTTTATTCAAGAATTAAAAAGAACAATGAAGTTGCTCTTTCAAATAATGTAAACTCCTACTTCGTAGATGAGCTTACAGATCAAGTTGGAAAGCATTTAGTCGAAGTTGCAGGTTATGACGAAGAAACCGCATACAGAAAGCTTTACGCAGGCGGACTTAAAATTTATTCCACACAGAATCCTGAGATTCAAGGTTATTGTGACGAAGTATTCGGCAACGAAGAAAGCTATGCAGGAAAAACAAAATATCTCTTAAGTTACCAATTAACTGTAGATAAGGCAAACGGAGATGTCGTAAACCACTCGACAGAAATGTTCCAGACATACTTCAAGCAGTTTAACAAAGATTTCAATCTTATATACAATTCTGAAGAAGAAGCCCTTGCAGCTATCGAAGAATATAAGGCAGCTATTCTCGAAGAAGGCGATGAGGAAAGAGCCGAAAACTATCTCCTTGTACCTCAGCCTCAGGCTTCCATTACAGTTATGGACCAGCATACAGGATACGTTCTTGCAATGGTCGGCGGTCGTGGTGAAAAGGTTGCAAGTAAGACTCTTAACAGAGCTTCAGATACAATGAGACAGCCGGGTTCGGTATTTAAGGTACTCTCCACTTACGCTCCCGCCATAGATTCAGGTGAATTTACATTGGCAAACGTTCAGGATGACGCTCCTTTTACTTACAAAAACGGGCGTCCTATTTCTAACTGGTACGGACAGAACTACCGTGGTGTATGTACTCTAAGAACAGGTATTAAGGACTCTCTTAACATCGTTACGGTTAAGGTCTTAACACAGATAGGACCTCAGGCAGGTTATGACAAGCTCATTGATTTTGGTTTCACAACACTTGTTGACAGAGAAGTAACCAGAGACGGTCAGGTAATGTCAGATATTAACCAGGCTCTCGCTCTCGGCGGTATTACCCACGGTGTTACCAATATGGAAACAAATGCCGCATATGCAAGTATCGCAAACGGCGGTATTTACAATCAGCCTCTTTTATACTCAAAAGTAACTGACGATGAAGGAAATATAATTCTCGACAGTTCAATGTTCGAACAAAGAAGAGTTCTTAAAGAAACAACCGCTTTCCTTTTGACATCCGCAATGCAGGACGTTATCAGAAACGGTACAGCACATATGGTTGACTTCGGAAATATGTCAATTGCAGGTAAAACAGGTACCACCTCATCCTACAACGATATCTGGTTCGCCGGTTATTCACCGTATTACACAGCTACCGTATGGGTTGGTTTTGACAACAACGTAGATCTTGGAAAAGATCAGCATGATATAGCTAAATACCTTTGGAAAGAATGTATGGGAAGAATCCATTCGAATCTTCCTAATGCATCATTTGATATTCCTAACGGTATTACAACACGCGCTATATGCACGCAGTCCGGTAAGATACCCAATGAAGGCCTCTGTGATGACTGTATAAGAACAGAATACTTTGAAGTCGGCACAGAACCTACAGAATTCTGTGATGTTCATTATAAAGGCATTATATGCGCTTACGACGGCAAGATTGCTTGCGAGACATGTCCTTTCGCAACAGAAGGTGTTGCTACTCTTCCTCTTAAGGAATCAGAATTACTTGATTACGGTAAGAATAACATCGTAGATAACCACTGTTGCCATAATTCGGAATTCTACGCACAGGAGAATTACCAGGACATCTTAAATGCTCAGATGTGGGAAATAATGTCAAGATAAAATAACGGTATTTTGAACATCGACTTTAATTGAATTATTTTGATAAATTAAAAAAGATTCGGATTTTAATTAATCCGAATCTTTTATATTGTTTAAATCTTTTTATCTAGTTTTCAGAAGACTCTTCAGAACTCTCTTCGCTCTCGCTTTCATCACTTTTTGATGTATCCGCAGGCTTTGAAGTTGTTTCCAAGCCAACATATTCTTCGTATACACCCATATCGTTTAAGAACATGGGAACGACTTCAACATATTCTGAGTAAACATAAGCAGGCTTTCCGTCATATTCAATCTTAATCCACTCGGAATCTTCACCGGATATAATCTTAAAGTCATATCCTTTATACGCCGAGCCGAGACGCTCATAGTCAGTACCGGGGCCCGATCTGATATTTACATTGTCTTCAATTAATCTTGCACGATTATGTACATCAATCTGTACGGTTTTAGCCTGGCTTTCCTCTTTTTCTTTAACCTGCAGTTCAATTTCATTCATATCTACCTTTTCTTTTACGGGAAGATAATAATTGGTATCCTCATTTACTACGGCAGGCCTGGTTGCAATTTTAATAACGCAAAAAATAATCGCAATGGAAAGACAGATAATAACACCATACATTATTGAAGTTCGTGACTTTTTGTCCAATAACATTTAGGTTTACCTGTAAATATAATTTATTGTTTATACGCAGTGAATTCGATTTCCTCGGTATAAGGAGTTTCCATATCGCCATACTTGAAGGAAATTGTCATTGTTCCGTAAATATAATTGCCGTCACATGTACCATCCATGTTAATTGTATATGTACCGGATTTATCTTCAAATCCAAAGAATGAATCGGAAAGATATCCGTTCATATCCTTATCGGTTACGGAAATGTCGTATGTACCCCATTCTGAAGGAAGTAAATCTCCGCCTGCATATTTACCCTTAGCATAATCGCTATAGGTAATAAATGTCTTATTATTAAATCGCTGATATCCGAGATATTCACCCATGTCAACGATTAAATCCCATGCAGCAGGAGTTGTATCTGAATCTTCATAAATAGAAATTGCAAAATCATCATATGAGTTGTCAGTGTAGAGATCTGCAATATCAATACTTACACCGTTATCTTTAAGATAATCGTAAAGTTCCTGTGAACCATATGTATTAACTACCTGGCTGGTTCCGATATAATCACCGTAATAATCGGATGCATTGGTATAATCATTGGTATTAGTTGTTGTTCCGGGGAGTTTATCCTTAAATACAAAGAATGCAATTAAAGCTCCGATACCAAGTAAAAGAACCAGGAGAACTATAATTATAATAATTACAATTACAGCAATAAGACAACCTTTACCTTTTTTCTTGGGCTTATCTGCTTTTTCTTTTTTCTTCTTTTCTTTAGCTTCGGCCTTAGGCGCTGCGGGAGCGGGTGCAGGTTCTGCTGCAGGAGCAGGTGCAGGTACGGGAGCAGGTGCAGGCTCTTCTACAACAGGTGTAGGAGCAGGTGCAGGTTCCTCTACTACAGGTGCTGCTACCGGTTCTTCAACAACAGGTTCGGGCGTCGGAGCAGGCTCTTCCACAACAGGCGCAGGAGCAGGCTCTTCTGCCTTAACTTCTTCTATAACTTCAGCAACAGGAGCAGCCACTTCTTCTTTAACTTCAGCAACAGCTTCTGCTACTTCTTCTTTCTTCTCTTCTACAGTTTGAACCACTTCTTCTTTGACTTCTGCTGCAGTTTCAACTGCTTCTGCTTTAACCTCTTCTACAGGTTCAACAACAACCTTGGTTCCGCAGTTAGAACAAAACAGTGCGCCGTCGGCAAGCTTGGTTCCGCAAGTACTACAATACATAACAATTCTCCTTTACCCATAATTAGTGAAATCGTTTATTTTAAAACAATAACGCTTATTTTTTCACAAACTTTATTATACCATTTCAGGCACTTCAAATACAACTCTAAATAAAACTATTTTATTGACAAATTTTGGTCTCGTATGATAATATATAACACGTTGCGAATGCTGCTATGGCTCAGTAGGTAGAGCGTCGCATTGGTAGTGCGGAGGTCACGGGTCCGATTCCCGTTAGCAGCTCGAAAAAAGAAAGTTCGATTTTCATCGAACTTTCTTTTTTTTGATATATTTTATTTTACTTTAACTCCAACTGGTCCCAGGTATCAGCAGGTACAAATGCAATGTAAGTCTTGCCTGTGTTAAGTTCAATTTCCTGACCTGTTGACTTGTAGTAGTAATGAGTAATGCCTTCGGGTGTAGCCTTTGACCATGTGATAGGAACAGCAATACCTCTTGATAAATAATATCCTTCATGTGTAGTAGAATCTGTTACGTTATAAGTAAGATATCCGTTCTGGTCAAGCTGTGTGAAGGAAATAGCTTCAAGAATTACATTTGTAAAGCTTGTAACCTCGTCATCTAAAGCATCAATATGTGCTTTTCCATACTCGTAATACTCATACACTTTTTTCTCATCGTTATATTTAAGCTGAGATTTATTGTGAGGGAAAGGTAAGTCTACTTCGACAACTTTCTTGCCTTCTTTATTGTCTTCAATCTTGTTGTCGCCCTTGGATGCGAACTTCCAGTGCTTGCCTTCATAATATTTGTTGTATTCAACAGAGTATCCGGCCTTTTTAATTCGATCTCCCAAACCTGCAAATGATTTACCGGTTGTAGGATTGGTATATGATTCATATGTTACATATTCGGTGAATTCCGAAGGCTTGCCATTTGAATATCTTGCAAAGCCGCCTGAGAGGTTGTTGCAATAAGGCATTCCGATATAGTTGTCAATATAGAAAGGTCCGCCGTCGTGAACAAGAATTGCGTTCCATTCACCGGAAAGCATTACGTTCGTTGTACGTGTACTACGGATACTGCCAAACTGTTCAATCTTCTCATAGTCTTTTACAAGGCACATAAGTCTGGTAATTCTTCCGTTAGCGGTAGAATTCATAAGTTCATATACAACATCTGACTGGTTAACACCATAATGATCAAGAGCAGTAAGTTCATTATCTACCATAACCGCAATGGGTCTCTGATTTTCAAGTTTTTCATCAATCCATTCATTTGTAAGTTCGCTTCTAACAAAACCTTCTTTGGTTTCTTCGTAAACTACTTCCTCTTCTTCGGGTTCCTCTTCCTCTACGGGAGTAATAATATCAGAATCAATTGTAACCACAGGAACAGGATCTTCTTCTTCGGGAAGTCCCTGTAAATCAGGATTTTTCTGGCATGCAAAAGAAAATGCAAGAATTGAAATCATACCTGTTGCAAAAGTCGCAATGGTTTTAATCTTCTTTAAATTCATAAAGCTGTCCTTTCAACAATTACTTTGTGTTACACAACACCTATTAATTATATCACTTATATATACAAAATAAAAGATTTTTCATTATTTAGTCATTAAACTGTCCGTATCTTTCTTTTTCATATAAAGAATTAAGTTCAAATATGTCTTCATTCATTAATACTTGTATATCCTCAGCTCTCTCTCGAGGAGTCTGGTATTTTTTCAATTCATATCCTTTTTTGATATTCCGTTCTATTGCCTTTTTATATATTCTCCTGATCTTTGACAGTTTTTCTTTTTTATCGTTTCTCTTTCTGACAATCTTTTCTCTGATTTCAATCATACCTTCATCTTCAATAGTCTGTGTCTGAACTTCTTTTCTGACAGCCAATGATTTGATAGCGGAAACAATTATTTTTACTAATACTAATATTAATGCTACAGCAAGAACAATAAAAATTACTGCGGAAATAATATTAAATACAGGATTTTCTGCGGATTCCTCCGAAGTTGTCAAATCCTGAATCAACAAAGGATCTTCCGGATCCCCGCCAAAAAGAAAATCAAATACCATCTCAACGAAGGTGAAAAACTTCCAAAATACAACACGGAAAACAGCAGCAAATTTAAGATAAAGGGAAAGAGCCACGTCGTCCAGTTTTTCAATCTTCGCTACTATCATTATCACAAACGAAATAACGATAAAAGGAATTGCCAGTTTGGAATCGTTTTTAAGCATATCATCGATTGGCATTTTATCATTATTTTTTCTTTCAATGGATAAAAGATGCGCATTGGAAAAGAAAAGCCTGAAATAATACATAATTACATAAGCCACACCAATGATAAAGAATACAAGCATTGTCAGGCTCAAAGAAAGAATATCCGCAATAAGATAAAGAATAGCAGGCACCAGAACAAGTATTATGCTGATATATTCAAAGCCCTGACCTTTGGCTTTATTATAGCTTCGCATATTCGTAATGAATATTATAAAAAATACAAAGGCAAGTGCCATTTTATATAAAGGTTCAACAGGAACAAATATTATCGCTAGTACGGGAATAACATGCAAAAATGCATATACGAAAATATTGTTCATAAAAGAATTCATCTTGCCGAAAACCATTCTGAGAAAAAGTGAAAATACAAGCATCAAAAAGGTTGCGACCGGCAGGACAAAATTAAAAGGCACTTTATACATCACGTCCCAAACTTCGACAACTGATATATAAAGCAAAACAACCATTATGAAATTAGCGGCTTCCGCCAGATTGTAATAGGTTTTACTTTTCATAATTAACTACCCATTTAAAGGTATCGTGATCGTTTTCCGAGAACGGAGTAATGTCCGCATAATCAAAATCAGGAATAATAAGGCTCACTCTAAGTCCTTCTTTTTTAAGCTCATAAAATTTATCCACAAAATCATTTTTCCTGTAATTGGAAATAAGAATATAGTCATTATCCGCTTCGCGGTCTATATGCTCATCTATTAAATCCACAAAAGATGAAGTGATATCTTTTACTTGAATTCTGGCAAGAGCCATATCGATATTTCTTACATGACCGTCATCACAGCCTGCATCCACACCGATTTTTTCATCAGTTTCATAATCTGTTCCGTTGGTATATAAAGCCGTAGGAATCTGCTCTCCTATAAAATAATCAGCAAGGCAGGATGCAATCCTAATAGACCACTCTGCAAGCTCTTCTGCGTTTCTTATAAGATTCATATCAAGATTTAAAAGAATAATAACATTCTTTCTGTTGGTCGAATTGAAGGTGTTTACATGAAGCAAATCGCTTTTAGCAGTCGCTTTCCAGTTGATATGATTCATCGGATCGTAAGGCTGATACTCTCTAATTGAACTAAATTCAAAAGGATCTTCATTGATTTTGATTCTTTTAACAACATCACCCGTAAACGTAATAATGTCATCATTAATGTTCTCTCTTCTAATTCTTGCAGGAAGAACAAGTACCGTTGAATATTCTTCGGAAGTAGCAAAATTGCTCTTATCCATAAAAATATCTTTACAGATTATATCTATGGAAGTGATTTTGTATTCGCCTCTTTTAGTAGCTTTAAAAACGTATTTTCTCGTAATAATCTGATAAGGTCTGCAGGTAAAATAATCGTTCCTGTAATACTGATCCGTAACAGCGGAGTTCTTTTCCTTGGGGAAAATAAAGGTCCTGGTAATCGAAAATTTCAACTGTAAAACAGGCAATAAAAGAGCCTTGTCGTTTTTAATCACTTCGATAAGTGCATCTTTATCGCCCTCTCTAACGACAGGTTCTTCAAAATCAATATCAACTTGTAATCCTTTCAACCAGTTCTTTTTGTAAACTCTCTTTTGAATGAGAAACAAAATCAAACCGATTGCAAGCACTAAAAGCAATCTCATGTTTTACTCCGAATTACGAATTGAATTCCTCGCTGGGAACTTCTACACGGCTAACAAGCGCGTTAAGATACTGTTCCTTGGATGTTCTGTCTTTTCTGTTGATGAAAAGAATTCTGTGCATAAGTACAGGTATTATAAGATTCTTGATATCATCAGGAAGCACATAGTCTCTGCCGTCGATTAATGCAGATGTCTTTGCTGCCTTTAAAAGTGCTAAAGTACCTCTGGGGCTTACACCCATATATGTACCGGAATCGGCTCTGGTAACTTCGCAAACTCTTGCTATGTATTTAATGAGGTCCTGATGGATTTTCACTTCTTTTAGGAGGCTTCTTATTTCAAGGATATCTTCAGCCTCGACTACATTGTTAAGAGTCTCTAAAGGCTCGTCATTTTCAAATCTGTTAAGCATCTTAACTTCTTCTTCAAGAGAAAGATTTCCGAGAGTCAGCTCCATCATAAATCTGTCAAGTTCGGCCTCGGGAAGAGGGAATGTTCCGGCAGTCTCAACAGGGTTCTGAGTAGCAATTACAAAGAAAGGCGATTCAAGCTTTCTGCTTACACCGTCTACGGTAACCTGTCTCTCCTGCATTGCTTCAAGAAGTGCGGACTGGGTTCTGGGAGTCGCACGGTTAATTTCATCGGCAAGCAGAATGTTTGTAATGATGGGGCCCGGAATAAAATTAAATTTCTCGCTTGCTCTGTTATATACGTTTAGACCAATGATATCGGCAGGAAGCAAATCGGGTGTAAACTGAATACGGCTGAACTTTGCATTGATGGACTGCGACAAAGATTTCGCGAGCATGGTTTTACCTGTGCCGGGAAGATCCTCAAGAAGCACATGTCCGTCAGCGATAAGGCAAATCAACACGTTTTTTACAGTTTCGTCTTTTCCGACTATTACCTTTCCGATGTTATCCCTGATTAAATTCACTTTTTCTTTTGCTTCTGCAATATTCATAGCTCATTTCCTTTCATTTTATGTGGAATTAATAAATATTTTGCGTAAATTGTTTCATTTGCAATATTGTTCTTAATGTTTTCTTGCAATATATTGCTCTCAAACAAAAAAGTCATACTTGCATCATCTTAATGCAAATATGACATATTTTCAAAAAAATTACAACAGATAAAGTATATTAAAATACGCTATAAACGACATAATTATGCAATATATAGTGTTTTTTAGGTGAAAATAACCCAAATATATGTTCATATCAAGGCAATTTGCCAAAACACCCTAAAAAAACGAGAATAATAAGCGTATTACTTGTCGTCTATGAACATAGCATCGCCGAACGAAAAGAATCTGTATCTCTCTTTTACGGCCTCTTCATAAGCCTTTAAAACATTCTCTCTGCCCGCAAGCGCTGAAACAAGCATAATAAGCGTTGACTCAGGCAGATGGAAGTTTGTAATAAGGCAGTCTAAAACTTTAAATTTGTATCCGGGATAAATAAAGATACTTGTATCTCTGCTCTCCGCTCTGACCGTACCGTCATCATCAGAAGCCGACTCAATCGTACGACAGCTCGTGGTTCCGACACAGATGATTCTTCCGCCGTTCTTCTTGGCTTCATTAATAATATCAGCCGTTTCCTTTGTAACCTGATACCATTCGGAATGCATATGATGGTCGAGAATATTGTCTTCTTTTACGGGCCTGAAAGTTCCGAGGCCGACATGTAAAGTAACATAGGCAATCTTAACGCCTTTATCCTCTATTTTCTTGAGCAGTTCGTTTGTAAAATGAAGTCCGGCCGTAGGTGCAGCCGCAGAACCGTCGTATTTTGCATATACGGTCTGGTATCTGTTCTTATCCTGAAGTTTATGAGTAATGTACGGAGGAAGCGGCATTTCACCGAGCTTATCAAGTATCTCTTCCCAAATACCGTCAAATTCAAATCTGATGATACGGTTGCCTTCGGGCGTTATATCAATCACCGTACTCTTTAAAATTCCGTCACCATAAGAAAACGTATATCCTATTTTTGCCTTTTTGCCGGGCTTAACCAAACATTCCCAATCGGTATCCGAAAGTCTTTTAAGTAAAAGAAACTCTACACTTGCTCCGATACCTTCTCTCACACCAAACAGTCTCGCGGGAATAACCTTGGTATTATTAAGTACCAGGCAGTCTCCGGGATTCAGATAATCGATAATATCGCTGAAATGATGATGTGAAAATTCACCGGTATATTTATTCAGTTTAAGAAGTCTTGACGAAGAACGATCCGCAAGCGGGTCCTGCGCAATCAGTTCTTCAGGAAGATCGTAGTAAAAGTCAGATTTCTTTAATTCCATATTACATGTTCTTCAAGAATGAAATGTATCCGCGATAAGTCTCGTAAATATCGGCCTTGCTGGTAGCTTCGTAAGGTGCATGCATATTAAGAACCGCTACACCGCAGTCGATAACGTTCATGCCGTATTTTGCAAGCATATAAGCGATGGTTCCGCCTCCACCAAGATCAACTTTGCCAAGCTCAGCAAGCTGGAAGTCTACATTATCTTTTGCAAAAATGCTTCTTAACGCACCAAGGTATTCAGCATTAGCGTCATTAGAGCCCGATTTACCTCTGGAGCCTGTGAATTTGCAAAGCACCATTCCTTTTCCGAGATAAGCAACATTCTTCTTATCAAAGCTTGATGCATATGAAGGATCGAATGCACTTGAAACATCACTTGAAAGCATATTTGAATTTGCAAGCATTCTCTTTAATTTAATCTCAGAATAATCATCACAAAGATTTAAAAGTTCAGCCATTACATTTTCGAATAACTGTGACTGCATTCCTGTAGCACCTACAGAACCGATCTCTTCTTTGTCTGTAAGGATACATACTGCGGTTCTTTTAACCTTTTTAACCTTAAGCATTGATTTGTAAGAAGGGAATGCGCACACTCTGTCGTCCTGACCGTAACCAAGAACCATTGAGCGGTCTAAGCCCGCTTCTCTTGCTTTACCTGCAGGAACGATTTCAAGTTCCGCCGAAAGGAAATCTTCTTCCTCAATATCATAATATTTCTTTAAGATATCAAGAACAGACTTCTTAACCGCTTCTTTTTCTTCTTTATCTTCTTTTACGGTCTTTACATTGGTTTTTTTATCTTCTTTAGCTGCAGGCTTATTGCCTATAATTATATCAAGAGCTTCGCCTTCAATCACCTTGGCAGCTTTCTTTTCAAGCTGTTCCTGTGAAAGATGAATTAAAAGATCCGAGATAAAGAATACGGGATCGGTATCTTCTTCGCCAAGATTGATGATTGCTGTTGTGCCGTCCTTTTTGGCAACTACGCCGTGAATTGCAAGAGGAATGGTTACCCACTGATACTTCTTGATACCGCCGTAATAATGCGTATCAAGATAAGCGATTCCGCTGTCTTCGTATAAAGGATTTGCCTTAATATCAAGGCGGGGCGAATCGATGTGAGCGCCGAGGATATTTACGCCGTCTTCAAGCTTGTCGCTTCCGACATTCATCATAATGATGGACTTATTCATCTTAACTGAATAAACCTTATCGCCGGCTTTTAGCTTCTTTCCTGCCTTGATTGCATTGTTAATATCGATATATCCTTCTTTTTCAATATCGTTAACAATCTTTTCTACGCATTCTCTTTCGGTCTTACACTCGGATATAAAATTAATATATTCACTCGTAAAAGATTCGAGTTCTTTTAATTGAGTTGCATTGTACTTATTCCATACACATTTATTATCCATGGTTTTCCCTCCGTAATCTCTCTAATTCCCGTTCATCATTAATTTTATCTATTTCTTTTATTTCTTCTTCCTTTTTTCGCTTCTTTTTATTCTTTGATTGGACAATCAGAACTACTATAATTGTCGCAACAATTAGAAGCATCGTTAAAATCGAAAGAACGATAGCACCGTCAATGATCAATCCGACGAAAAGAAAGATTTCCCATCCGAAAACCAGCATTAGAACTACTTCTTCTGTGCCTAAATTGCCATTGGCCAAAACCTGAATAAATAAAATAACGGATAAAACAGTAAACATATTTTTAACTTCTTATATCAACATCCAGTTTATACTTAAGGTTACCGAGAATCTTCTTAACATACTTATCAACTGAGTCTGCCTCGAAGTCTTCTTCACCGGGAGTAAATGTAATTGAAAATGCAAGGCTCTTCTTGTCGGAAGGAATATTTTCACCTTCGTAAATATCGAAGAGTTTAACATTTGTAACATACTTGCAGGCACCCTTAATAGTATCTTCAACGCTGCCACATGAAACATCCTTGTTCATAAGGAGTGCAAGGTCTCTGTTAACTGAAGGGAACTTTGAAAGAGGCTTAAATGAAGCCTTGGTATCAAGCGCATAGAGATAATCAAGGTCAATCTCTAAGATATAAGCATCGGTTCTTAAATCAAGTTTCTCTGCCACTTCATAAGTAACCTTTCCAAGATAACCTATTACGTTGTCGCCTTCTTTTATGATGGCCGTCTGATAAGGATGAAGGTATGACTTCTCTCCTGCCTCGTATTTGAATGTTGTGAAGAATGAATCTGCAACTGCATTTGCAATAGCCTTGAGTGAGAAGAAATCGTACTTTTCGCCGAAGATTGCGATACAAAGAGTCTGCTTCTCATCAGGATATTCTGTCAAAGGAAGGCTCTTTGGAATAAATCTTGATGCAACTTCGAAGAGTTTGCCTTCAAGATTGCCCTTCTTCTGGTTTCTTGAAACCGCATGAAGCATCGAAGGAGCAAGAGTTGTTCTCATTACTGATAAATCTTCGTTAATGGGATTTAAAATCTTAATTGCTTTTCTTTCTTCTGCATCCTCAGGTAAATCTAAAAGATTGAAATCCGAAGGGGAAATGAATGAATAATGAATACACTCATATGCACCCTTTGCACAGAGATCTTTCTTTAATTTGAGTTCTTTTTTCTGCTTTGCATTTAAGCCGCCCATGGTAACCTGAGCATCGGGTAAAAATGTATCAACGATATGGTCGTAACCATACATTCTGATAACTTCTTCCGCTACATCCGGATAGCTTTCCATATCTTCTCTGTATGCAGGAATCATAAGGGTTAACTCATCGCCGTTTACCTTGGGATCAAATGAAAGGTTTGAAAGGATTCTTACGATATCTTCTGTAGGTACTTCGATACCGAGTACTCTGTTAACCTTAGCAATACTAACCTTCATTTCCTTAGGCTCGATGGAATTGCCTGTATTAACATCTACATGAGTACAGGAAACTTTACCGCATTCTAATTCTTCTACCAAATGAAGAGCTCTCTTCATTGCATTGAATGTGGAATATTCATCAACACCTTTTTCATATTTTGCGGAAGCATCGGTTCTCTTACCGAGTGCTCTTGATGTCTTTCTGATGTTATCTCTTGCAAACTTAGCAGATTCGAACAGTACTTCCTTGGTTGTATCTCTGATCTCGGAATTAAGACCACCCATAACACCTGCGATTGCAACGGGCTTAACACCGTCACAAATTACCAGATTGTTGGTTGTAAGTTCGTATTCCTGTTCATCAAGAGTAACAATCTTTTCTTTGTCTTCAGCACGTCTAACGACAATCTTATTGCCCTCGATATAATCGCAGTCAAACGCATGCATGGGCTGACCCATTTCAAGTGATACATAGTTTGTAATATCAACCATGTTTGAAATAGGCATCTGTCCGACAAGTGCAAGTCTTCTCTGCATCCATAAGGGCGATTCTTTTATGATTACATCATGAACATAATGTCCGATGTATCTCGGGCAAATGTCGGGAGCGATTACTTCTACAGTAAAGCCGTCCTTTGTTATGCTGTCTTCATGATATTCAAGCGAAGGAGCCTTATATTCTCTGTTAAGTACTGCCGCAACTTCTCTCGCAATACCTGTGATGCACTGGCAGTCAGGTCTGTTTGCTGTGATTGATACATCGAAAATAAAATCATCGATTCCGACGATGGGCTTAATATCCGCACCAACTTCACAAGAATCATCAAGAAGTAAAAGTCCGTTATATGATGCTCCGGGATACATACCATCGGCTACTCCGATTTCAACACCCGAGCAAAGCATACCTTCGGAATCAATACCGCGAAGTTTGCCTTTTTTAATTGTCATAACGCCTTCAACTGTTTTATGATCTTTTGCTGTCGCAAATACTGTTGCGCCATCCAATGCAACAGGGAATTTCTTGCCTGCACATACATTGTCCGCGCCACAGCAAATCTGCAATAATTCAGGCTGACCTACATCAACTTTACATACATGTAGATGTGTGTCGGGAATGGGCTCGCATTCTTTTACGAGACCAACAACAACGCCCGAAATATCTTTACCGATTTCAATTACTTCTTCAACTTCGAATCCGCATGAGAATAATTTCTCTTCAAGGACTGAAGGAGCTATATCTTCTATATCTACATATTCTTTTAACCAACTTAAGGGTACTAACATAGTTTTAACCTCTCTTATCTCTTAGTTATCATCAATCTGCTTAAGAACATTTAAATCCGATTCAAACAACAGCTTAATGTTGTTGATACCATACTTAAGCATTGCAGTTCTCTCAATACCTATACCGAAAGCAAGTCCCGAATATTCATCGGAATCGATACCGCAGTTTTCAAGAACCTTCTTGTTAACAATACCTGCACCGAGAATTTCTATCCAGCCTGTGCCCTTGCAAAGCTTGCAGCCTTTGCCGCCGCACTCGAAACAGCTGACATCTACTTCTACGGAAGGCTCCGTGAACGGGAAGTATGAAGGACGAAGTCTCGTTGTGGTTTCTTCGCCGTAAATCTTTTTTACGAATACATCAAGCATTCCCTTTAGGTCGCAAAGAGTAATCTTTTTATCTACTACAAGACCTTCCATCTGTGTGAACATAGGTGAATGTGTAGCATCATCATCAGATCTGAATACCTTACCGGGTGATAAAATCTTAATGGGCGGTTTGGTATTTTCCATTACGTGAATCTGGCCGGATGATGTCTGAGTTCTTAAAAGAAACTCAGGCGATAAATAGAATGTATCCTGCATATCTCTTGCGGGATGATCTGCCGGTGTATTTAAAGCAGTGAAGTTGTAGTAATCGTTTTCTATTTCTGTTCCTTCGTAAATGGTAAATCCCATACCTGCGAAAACATCGATGAGCTGATTCCTCATCTGAGTAATAGGATGAAGATTTCCCTTAGCCTCACATTCGGCATCTATGGTTACATCTATCTTCTCTTTCTCGTATCTTTCTTTTAATTCCTTTGCCTTCATTTTGGCATCAAGGTCTTCAAAGACTTCGGTAGCCCAGCTTTTAAGTTCGTTAACCTGCTTGCCGTACTCAGCTTTTTCTTCGTTGGGAATATTCTTCATTTCCTTCATAAGCTGACCGATTTCGCCTGTTTTGGAATCAAGATATTTCTTTCTTAATTCAAAAGCAGTCGCTCTCGAAACCGCATTCTTTTCAATACTGTCGAGAATTTCCTGTTTGAGTGAAGTTAATTTTTCGTTCATAACTGTCTCCTTATAAATTTAAAAATCCCGTAAAGACTTCTCTTTACGGGACGTAATATACGCGGTACCACCCATATTCATCAGGCAACAAAATTTGTAAACCTAATGCTCTCATTCCAGTTAACGCCTTCATACGTGCAAACCTACTTATCCGGTCTATCAACCTTCATTTTCAATCTGCAGGCTCCGGTGTGAAATTAATCTTTTATCATTGTCTTAAGAAAGCTTTCAGCGTATCACTTTCTCTCTCTGGAAGAATAATAAAGACTTTTGCACCATCAATGCTTTTTCTTTTAAATTCAAAAATTATTATATTAGCAAATAATCCCTAAAGTCAATACAAATTATTCTATTTCGACTTCGGGAGGTTTGTTCTTTTCTTTTTCTTTCTTGTTAAAGTAAACATTTATGATTCCGCCGAACATAAACAGTACGGAAAGTGTATAAACCCAGATCAGCATAATGATGACCGTTGCCATCGAACCGTAAAGGTTAAATGTCGAATAATTCATCAAATAAAAGTTAAACACGAAGTTAAAAAGCGTCCACGTAGTTCCTGCAAAAAGAGCTCCTCTCCACTGCTTACGAGGTCTCGTTTTTTTATCGGGAACCCATGCATAAACAAATGTAAGTATAAAAGCATAGAATATCCACTGAAGCAGGAAACGCAGATTAAAGATTGCTTCCAGCCATCCGAAATGGAAGCCGAAATATGCTCCGAGAAGATCGTAAATATAGTTGATGAACACAATCACCGCAACCATAATTACGAGCGCCACCGCAAATATGAGTGAATATACAATTGCTCTTAATCGTAAAAGAATAAAATTCGAAAGTTCGGCACATCCGTTAATTACATTTAGTCCGCTCTTTATGCCCTGAATACCTTTTGCGGCAGACCATAAAAGAATTAAAGTAGTAATAGAGAGAATCGCCGGCGAATGTCCATATAACTGTCGGATGATATTGACAGTAAGCGAGTCAAGCGCTTCCGGAAGAACCTTTGCAAGGAAATCAAGTACTCCCGCTTCTGTAAGCGGAGTAAAAGGAATAATCGAAAATACCAAAAGCACCGTTGGGAAAATTGCAAGAAATACAAAAAAGGCAACACTCGATGCGAATAATCTCGCATTGGTTTGCCGATACATCATTGATATTTCCATGTACCCATTAAAAAAAGCTTTTATTTTCTTCATAATAAACAACCCGAAACATGATCTCGCATTTTGACTCCTAGCGAATAGCTAGGTGGGTGTCCGCAAATAAATTTCTGCCTTCCAACGGATAAAACTTACATGGCCTGACATAGATTTAAAGATATAGGATTCCCGTTTAAAGTGATGTAGGGTCAAAATAGCAAGTCGTCATATTTCAGGTATCTTTATTATAATATAAAACATCAAAAAAATCAATGTTTTGAAAGTGGACCAGACGGGGGTCCCACCGGCGGCTTAGCCGCCTTTCAGGCCGGACTTCGGCTCGGACGTTCCACCGGAACGTCCTCTTCGAGCAAGCTCGAAGGCCTTGTCGTTCGACCCCCATCTGATTAAACGAAAAAAGAGCCTAAAGGCTCTTTTCGTTTGATGGACCAGACGGGGGTCGAACCCGTGTCCAAAAGCAAATTCCCTCTCCTTCTCCTATCACAGTCAATCATCAAAATTCCCTTACCTAAGAGACGCTTGACAATCTCTTAAATTCGGTAGTCCCTTATACGCCCGTTAGGACGGGACAAGCCTAACGTCGTTTCCTGTCGGTAAATGATGCCCTAAGATATCAAGACAGGTACTGATACCACGGACACGCTGCGATTAGGCAGCGAAAGCTAATGTTTTATTATCAGCGTTTATATTTAAGGTTTGTGAACTGACGCGTCACAGACGGATAGCTTCTAAAGGTGCATTACCCCTGTCGAAACCAGTACTGGCCCGTATTAAATTATCAATGTTCTTCCAATAAATATATCGGATAAAAATTTATATAATAAACATCTCATAAAAGAAATGATTATTATCAGTCATACTGAGAATTCTTAAATTCCCTTCTGGTCTCACGCTCGTAATCTTTCTTGGCGATTGCTTCTCTTTTATCATATAGTTTCTTACCGCGGCATAAACCAAACTCCATCTTAGCTTTGCCCTTGGTGAAATATACTTTCAAAGGAATGAGCGTATAGCCTTTTTCTTTTATCTTGCCTGTTAACTTCATGATCTCCGATTTGTGGATAAGAAGTTTTCTGGTTCTCATAGGATCTTTGTTGAAGATGTTTCCTTTTTCATACGGAGATATATTCATTCCGTAAATAAAGATTTCACCATTGTCTATTCCGATAAAAGATTCCTTGATGGAGCATTTGCCCATTCTTAAGGACTTAACTTCGGTACCTACCAAAACTATGCCTGCTTCAAAGGTCTCTTCCACAAAATAATCATGATATGCTTTTTTGTTGTTAGCTATTATCTTAATACTGTCTGACATAATTGTTCCAAAATATTATTAAAAAAGCGCCTCTTTGTGAAGCGCTTATGTTTCTTTAACCGAAGAGAATCGGAATATTTAAAAGCAGAGCAATAATCATAAAAGCAATTGCCAGGATTGTTGTACTCTTTACAAGCACGCCTTCCATCGAACGGCCTTTGTTCTTGCCCCAGTATGTATCAGCGATACCGCCGATAGCTCCGAGTCCCTGCTGTTTACCTTCCTGCATAAGTACGAGGAATGTAAGCGCTACACATATAAGTATAAATAATACCATTACTATGATTTTAATTACCTGTTGCATTTTTCACCTTTAAATATATATAAAAATACGCAGTCCAATTACAACCGCTTTGTTATATTAACATAACGATTATCTTTTTGCAAGTTATTTTTAAAAAAGGGAGCGGTTTTACTCCGCTCCCGCTTTTCTTTTATGATTTTAAACAAGTAATGATTTGCCTGTCATTTCCTTAGGCTGTTCCATTCCCATAAGTTCAATGATTGTAGGAACGATATCCGCAAGGCATCCGCCCTCACGAAGTTTCTTTCCTTCGGGTCCGTTTACAAGGATGAAAGGAACAGGATTTGTTGTATGAGCCGTGAAAGGATCGCCGGTCTCATAATCGATGAGCTGTTCTGCGTTACCGTGGTCTGCACAGATAAACATTGTGCCGCCTACTTCTTTTACGAAGTTAACTACTTCGCCCACGCACTTGTCGATTACTTCGATTGCTTCAATTGCAGCTTCGAGAACGCCTGTATGACCAACCATGTCAGGGTTGGCGAAGTTACAGATAATGACATCATACTTTGATGTGCCGTCTTCGTTCTTCGCAGTAATTGCCTCGCTTAATTTGTCACATACGGTGTATGCGCTCATTCTGGGCTTCTTGTCGTATGTGGGAACATACTTGGGTGAGTTAACAAGGATTCTGTCCTCGCCTTCGTTGGGAGTCTCAACACCGCCGTTGAAGAAGAATGTAACATGAGCATACTTCTCTGTCTCTGCGATTCTTGCCTGCTTAAGGCCGTTAGCTGCGAGCCACTCGCCGAATGTATTGGTAACTTCAACCTTGTGGAATGCTACAGACTTGTTGGGAATTGTAGGATCGTATTCGGTGAAGCATACGTATTTAACATCAAGTCTCTTTCTCTCAAAGCCCTTGAAATCATCATCGCAGAATGCTCTGGTGATTTCTCTTGCTCTGTCGGGACGGAAGTTAAAGAAGATGATTGAATCACCGTCTTTTACGGTTGTACGGGGTTCGCCGTTGTCACAGATTACTGTCGGAATCATAAATTCATCTGTTACACCGTTGTCATATGAAGCCTGGATGGCACCTGTAGCGGAGTCTGCCTTGATGCCCTCTCCCTTAGTTAATGCATCATATGCTTTTTCTATACGATCATAGTTATTGTCTCTGTCCATTGCATAGTAACGTCCTGATACAACACCAACCTTACCTACACCGATTTCAGCCATCTTAGCTTCAAGTTCTGCTACGAAATCCTTACCGCTTGTGGGAGGTGTATCTCTACCGTCAAGGAAGCAGTGAACGAATACCTTATCAAGTCCGTTTCTCTTTGCAAGTTCAAGAAGTCCGTAAATATGTGTGTTGTGGCTGTGAACACCGCCGTCCGATACAAGACCGTACATATGAAGTGTGGAATTGTTCTTCTTACAATTTTCTACAGCTTCCATAAGTCCGGGATTCTCAAAAAATGTACCGTCCTGGATTTCCTTGGTAATTCTTGTAAGTTCCTGATATACGATTCTTCCTGCACCCATATTGAGGTGTCCTACTTCAGAGTTACCCATCTGACCGTCGGGAAGACCAACTGCCATACCTGAAGCATTGCCTTTTACGAAAGGACACTCTTTCATGAGCTTATCCATGACAGGTGTCTTAGCCTGTGCTACAGCATTGCCTTCTGTCTTTTCGTTTAATCCATAACCGTCCAAAATAAGTAATACTTTCGGTGCATTTGCCATAATTAAATCTCCTTTATAAAAACACTTAAACGTGAATGAAATTAGTATCAACTAACTAACCTTTAAACCAACGATAATATACTAACACATTGATAAATAAATATCTATCATTTTTTTAAAAAACGAACCAGAGGGACGGTTCTTGTTGTTCTATTTTTCATATTTTTATAAAAAATGTGCCAGAAGAACCGTCCCTCTGGCACAAAATTATTATCTTAAATCTACTCTTCTGATCTTGCCCGAGATGGTCTTAGGTAATTCATCTCTGAATTCGACGATTCTCGGATACTTGTAAGGAGCTGTGTGCTCTTTTACATATGTCTGGATTTCTTTCTTAAGTTCATCTGTACCCACAGTTCCCTTGGTAAGAACGATATTGGCCTTTACAACCTGGCCTCTGATTTCATCGGGTGCTGCAACAACAGCACACTCAAGAACATAAGGAAGTTCCATAATAACTGATTCGATTTCAAACGGTCCGATACGGTATCCGGAAGACTTGATAACATCATCGACACGGCCGACATACCAGTAGAATCCATCCTCATCTTTCCATGCTGTATCGCCTGTATGATAGAATCCGTCATGCCATACTTCTTTGGTCTTCTCTTCGTCTTCGAAGTATCCCTGGAACAAACCGTTGGGTACACCATTCTGCGTATTGATAACGATTTCGCCTGTTTCACCAACCTTGCAGGGATTGCCGTCGGGATCAACGATATCGATATCATATAAGGGTGAAGGTCTGCCCATTGAACCAACCTTATTGCTCTCGCCTACGAAGTTGGCGATTGAAAGTGTTGTTTCTGTCTGACCGAAGCCTTCCATGATACGTACGCCTGTTGCTTTAAGGAACTGGTTGTAAACCTCAGGGTTCATAGCCTCGCCTGCAACTGTTGCATACTTGATGGAGCTCAAATCATATTTGGTAAGATCTTCTTTTATGAAGAATCTGTACATTGTTGTGGGTGCACAGAATGTAGTGATGTTGTACTGCTTGAACAAAGGAAGGATATCGTCTGCTTTGAATTTCTCAAAGTCATAAACGAATGTAGCCGCTTCGCACATCCACTGTCCGTAGAGCTTGCCCCAAAGTGCTTTACCCCAGCCTGTATCGGCGATTGTGAAGTGAAGTCCGTTAGGGTCAACATTGTGCCAGAACTTTGCTGTAGGGAAATGTCCCAAAGGATATTTGAAATTGTGAGCAGCAATCTTGGGATATCCTGTAGTTCCCGATGTAAAGAACATAAGCATTGTATCGTCTCCGCACGCAAAATCTTCGGGCTTTTCCCACTCTTTGGAGAATGTGGGCATTTCTTCGTTGAAATTATGCCAGCCTTTTCTCTGAAGACCGTCTACGCAGATTTTAATCTTAAGATCCGGACATCTCTTGGCAGCGAATTCAGCCTGATCAGCTACATCGCCTGTACCTGTACAAACGATTGCCTTGCAGTGAGCGGCATTAAATCTGTATTCGAAATCATGATCCTTTAAAAGATGTGTTGCAGGGATGATGATTGCACCGATTTTATGAAGAGCAAGGATTGTAAACCAGAACTGATAATGTCTCTTAAGTACTACGAGTACCTTATCTCCCTTACCGATTCCGAGAGACTTAAAGTAGTTTGCAGTCTGGTTGGAATATTCGGACATTTCCTTGAAAGTAAATCTTCTTGCTTCCTTAAGCTCGGAAAGATATACCATAGCAGTCTTGGAAGGATTCTTCTTTGCCATTTCGTCTACAATGTCGTAAGCAAAGTTGAACTTCTCTGTATTCTTATATTTGATTCCGTTGAAGATACCGTTTTCATCAACTGTTGTTTCAACAAATTTCTCGTATACGGGATTTTTGATCTTTGCAAGATCTGTATTGGTAACTGTATTTGTTCTTACTTTATCCTTAACTTCGGAAAGGCCCTTCTTCTCAGGGTTCATAACAACCGCATAGATTTCGCAGTCTTCACCGCCGAGAGCGATTTCGTTGTGAGGTGTGGATGAATCATAGTAGATAGCATCGCCTTCGTGAAGGATTTCTACCGAATCACCTACCATCATCTTAAGGTTGCCCTTGATGACGATATCCATTTCCTGACCGACATGTGTATTGAAGTGGTAAGGAGGATTAAGTGCTTCCTCTGAGTAAGGAATCTTTACGTAAAAAGGCTCAGCGAGTTTGTTCTTAAAATTGGGAGCAAGGTTCTGATACATAAAACCTTCTCTTCTTACGATCTCGCTTCCTTCGCCTTTTCTTGTTACAACATATTCTGAAAGTGCGGGTGATTCACCTGTTAAAAGGTCATTCATATCAACTTTACAGGTATTAGCAATTTTGTAGATAAATGTGAAAGGAAAGTCTTCCTCGCCTGATTCGTATCTTACGTACTGATCGTAATCAAGACCTATCTTCTTTGCAAGTTCCTGCTGGGAAAGGTTCATAGCCTCTCTCAAATCAACGATTCTTCGTGCGACCTCATGAATTTTAAATTCAAGATTCTGATTGTTTTCGCTCATGTTTTCTCCTTCATCATAAAAAATGTAATCAACGATACGCGTTGAAATCTTAGAGAATTGAGATTAAGGTTTTCACATTAAAAATGCCCGTCTCAATTGCTTGAGACGGGCTAACCCGCGGTACCACTCAAATTGCATCACTGAAGATGCCTCCTCTTCTGACTCCAACAAGTCAAGTGCCTTAACGTGGCATAACGGGAATTGTCTACTTTTTTCATTTCGGAATTCCAACTCGGAAGGGATAGCTGAAAGAATTGAATTATCGCCTCACACCAACCGGCGACTCTCTGAAAATTCGACATCAGACGCAGTCTTCGTCACAGTTTTTAAAAATAATTTTCAATTGCTTTTTTTAAACTAACACTATTTTTTTATTATGTCAACATAAAAATTATTTGTTTTCAAATATTTTTACACCATCATCAGTCCCTACAATGATACAATTGCACATATTTAAGAACTGACCCGTTTCCAATACTCCTACGGTATTGTCGAGTTTTTCTTTAATATCTTTTACATCGACAGGAGCAGACATATGAAGATCTGCTATATAATTGCCGTTATCCGTTACGTACAGTTCATTGTTCTTTAAACGCATTACAGGATTTAATCCAAGGTCTTTAAGTCTTTTAAGAGTGACTTTATATCCGTATGGCAATATTTCAACAGGTAAAGGAAAATCTCCGATGGAATCCACGAGTTTACTGTCATCCATTATCCAGATAACTTCTTTTGCAAGGCTTGCAACGATTTTTTCTCTAAAAAGCGCACCACCGCCACCTTTTGTCGCATTAAAATCTTTGTCAATTTCATCTACTCCGTCGATGGCTATATCAAGATACTCGACATCATTTACGTCAAGCAAAGAAATACCAAGTTCACGAGCCTGCTCTTCAGTAGCTTTCGATGTAGCAACAGCCTGAATCTTTAAACCGCCTTTAACAAGTTCGCCTACTCTTTCCACAAGATACTTTGCAGTCGAACCCGTTCCAAGACCGACTATCATTCCGTCTTTTATATAATCCGCTGCTTTTATACCTGCAATCTTCTTTTTGTTTTCCTGTGAATCTATAATCAAATCTATCATATCCACCTTTTAAACCGGATTAAACAAAATTAAAAATCCCTTGAAAAACATCGTAAATTGAATTATCTATACTGCTATTTATCCCTGTCGGTATATCCGTAAGCCTTAATATTATTATTGCTATTATAACAATTATTAATACCAGAGTGGATAAGCCAAAAAGAAATAAGAATACTTTTCTTTCATCCATTTCTTATGCCTCTTTCTAGTCTTTTATTTTCAGGATCTTCTGTTTCGGGCATCATATACAGTAATTGTTTCGGTGCTTTTTCTAAAGCTGTGGTATTTTACAAAACTTACTTCAGATTTACTGAAAATATCTATTATTGCATCGGTTACTGCTTTTAAGTCATATGCAACAAAATCCAGATATCCATAATTTACTCCTGTGGCTCCGCCCAAGAAACTAAAGCATTCTTTACCACATTTTTTTTCAATCTCATCAATCACAGAATCTCTGAAATCAAGAATCTTTGCTGAGCGATCATTGCCGGATGCCCAGTCCAAAGGATAAAAGATATAACCCGCAGAAATGCCGTCTTTTTCAAACGAATCAACAATATATGTTTTATTATTCCTGAAATCATTTAAAACAGGGATAAGACAGGATGATCCGCCAAATACATCTCTTCTGAGGCCATCCGTTGCGTTTTCATCAGGCTGTAACTGATAAACACTGTACAGATCAATATACCTTTCAGCATTCATAAGTTCTTCTTTTGAGAGTGAAAGATTAGAAATAAAATCATCCATCAGTCCGTCCAGTTTCAATGGAGCCTCATTCTTTGGATTGTCCAAAAAATCGATTGATGCGATATATTTCATTTCAGCCAGTTCGCCGACAGCCTGGTCCAAAAGAATAAACATTAGCTGAAACGCCTGAGATTTTTCATTCTTTATAAGCGGAAGCATATTCTTGCAGTATATTTCCAAATCAACATATCCGTTTTGCCAATTACTCCAAATATCAATATCTTCCGCACTGACAGAATTATTGCCAAGTCTAAGTTCAAATCTGTTTATCGCCTGTCCGTTTGACCGTCTTCCGACAATAATATTCCAATTATCATAAACCTCAGCAGGAGCCATTCTCTTAAAATACGCAAGAGAAAACAGTCTGGACCAGTCTCCTTCTAAGTTTAGTATCAAATCATGTTTTTCACCGTTAAATCCAACTTCGGCATATACATTTTCAAAAGCAATACCGAATATTTTATTTAATTCATCGCAGATTGCATTTGCACCTGCTTTTGAATCAATCAGATTTCTGAGATTAACTTCTTCGGTAAGAAAATAATCCCAGCAGTCTTTTACTCTTTTTCGAAATGGTACATCAAATAAAGGTAAATCTTTACCTTGATTTATCTCTTCTTTCTTTTTAAACAATCCCATTGCTATCCCTCTCATTTATAAATCATTCTTTGTTAGCGCTTTTAGCCTTCTCTTCTTCAATCAATTGAGTAAATGCTACTTTTCCCACGAGAGTTTTGGGAAGTTCTTTTCTGAACTCGTATTCGAAAGGCCAGGAATACTTTGCAAGATTCTTCTCGCAAACATCTCTAATCTTTTGTCTTATCTCATCTGTGGGCTCATATCCTTCACGAAGTACGATAAAAGCTTTTGCAACCTGAACCTTAAGCGGATGGTCGATTCCGATGACGCATGATAAAAGTACTTCAGGTACAGAGTCAATTATATTCTCAAGATACTGAGGATAAATATTATAACCTGAGGAGATAATCATTCTCTTGATTCTCTGCTTAAAGAATAAGAATCCGTCCTCGTCCATATATCCTAAATCGCCCGTATGAAGCCATACCTTACCGTCCTTGTGTAATCTTAAGGTATTGGCGGTTTCTTCAGGCTCGTTTAAATAGCCCTTCATAACGGTAGGACCTGATAAAACAATCTCACCGTCCTCACCGTAAGGCATTTCTTCAAGTGTCTCGGGATTAATGACTTTATAATACGTATCGGGATAAGGAATACCGATACTTCCTGCTTTATATTTGTTTACAGGAATTAAACAGCTTCCTGTAACGCATTCTGTCAGACCGTAACCTTCTCTTACCTTTGCATCCGAACCGTGCTCTTCGAGGAAATCATCCACCTTTAACTTAAGGCTCTCCGAAAGTGAATCACCGCCGCTTATTACAAGATGTAAGAACGAAAGGTCCACACCTTCCATCCTTTTGTTTTTAAGCATTACTTCGAAAAGCGAAGGCACGCCTGCAATGATATTGGGCTTATATTTGGTTAGAAGCTTATCAAATTCAGCCGCATTAAACTGAGGCTGTATTACTGCAGTTGCTCCTAAATACAAAGCTGTATGAATGCAAATGCCAAGTCCGAAGCCGTGGAATACAGGCATAATAGAAAGAATTCTGTCGCCTTCGTGCAAAGTCTTACAAATCTCTACACTCTGAAGCGCAAGCGCATTGAAATTAAGGTTTGTAAGCTCAATGCCTTTAGGAAATCCGCTGGTACCGCCGGAATAAAGTATGGCTGCAGTATCATTCTTGTCAGGTTTGAATAAAGTCTCCCCGGCATACTGCTTTCCGCTCTTAATAAAATCGGTCCACTTAATGTTAATGTCACATTTTTCAAAATGAAGTTTTCTGCCCTTTTTAACATAGTATCCTACACTAATAGGTACTGGCATTGAATCAGCAACGCTTACCTGAATAATCTTTTCAAGTTTAGTTTCGGATAAAATATGAATGATTTTATTTAAAGCAAGATCAACGGTTACAATAATCTTGCTTTCAGTAAGGTTTACATAATATTTTATTTCGTTTTCGGCTGACAGAGGATGAATCATATTTGCCACTGCGCCGATTTTATTAATCGCATAAAAAGAAATCAAAGCTTCGGGTGTATTGGGCATACAGATACTTACGATATCCTTAGGCTTTACTCCCATTTGAAGAAAAGCACGCGCTGCCGAATCAATCTGCTCCAAAAACTCTTTGTACGTGGCGGTTTTTCCAAAGTAATTGTATGCTGTAAGTCCTTCTCTCTTTTTAGCCGACTCTTCCAAAAGTAAATAAATAGAATAATCAGGATATTCAAGATGCTCTCTTACCCCGTCATATGACGAATACCAGGGTGTTTTTACCTGTTCCATTTTTCTAGTCCTTCTTTTTATGTTTTACGAATTTTTCTTTTCTGGGGTGGAAATTATTTTCAATCATCATTTGCTTTACCGTATCATATAAGAGTTTGTTGGCCTCTTCCACGGAAAGATCTTTGATATCAAGCGGTTCGCCGTAAGTAATCTTTAAGGTTCTGCTTCGAAATTTGTAATCGCCCGTTACCGCATACGGTATAAGTTTACATCCTGTCCTTTGCGCCATTACAACAGCACCGGGTTTAAAAGGAAGCAGCGTTTCCTCGGTAAAGTTTCTCTTACCCTCAGGCGAAACATTTATCGCATAGCCTCTTTTTAGATAATCGATTGCCGCATTAAGTGCACCGCCGTTATGTTTGGCTTTCATATCAACAGGTATCGAGCCTATCGATTTAAAAAGCCATCCGAATTTTCCGTCATGCAATTCCTTGTTAGCAAGTGAATGCACAACTCTGGTGGTGGATGTATAAACATAAATCGGGTCTAAAATACAATTGTGATTTCCCGCAATTACGCAGGGTTCTTTCTTTGGTATAACAGATTTGTTCACGTATTTCGGATTGTAAAGAATCCAAAAAAGCAATGTGAAAAGCGGTTGGAAAAATCTGTATACCAGTGCATCAGATGGTTTCATGAAAAATTCTCGTCTCTCTGTTTGGCAAACATATCTTTATATTCTTTTATCTTTTCGGATAAATCATTTATCTTAACAGCTGAAGTATCTATCTCCGCCATCATGTCTTTTAAATCTTTTTTGGTTTGATCAATACCAAGCTTGTCTGCTACAAAAAGAGCCAATGTTGAATCGGAAATATAAGGAAGTTTGGTGATGAAATTAACAAGATTAATAATCACCACTATTCCGGTAATCATAAAGAAAATAACAATTACAATATTAAGAATCGGAACCAGCTCAGGTTCGATAAAATTTGAAGAAATAATAAGAGCAATAATGGTAGCGACATGAAGAAGAATCAGAATAGAAAACCAGATTATGCTTTTTTTGCATTTATCCTCATTTAAAATCATACCTTCGACTTCTTTTTCGAGAACCTTTTTACGGTTGGATAATCTTAAATGCTCTACTTTAAGTTTGTTGAAATCAATCCATTCGTTTGTAACTTCGATATAGTTGTTATAAGCATCAAAATTAAAATCGGGCTTTCTTTTACCCGAAGCAATTTCTTCGTCGAAAATCTTATCGTTCTTTTCCTTGAGTTCAAAATAAGCTTTTGTATTCTCATCAAGCGATGTACGATTATCTTTTATATTCTTTTTGAGATTGGATAATTTGGCAAGATTTACAGTCTCTTTTTCATCGAGATTTTCAACGCCGATTTTTTCTGCAAATGCCGCGGCGGATGCAGATTTTGAAGTTGCGGCAAAATATCTTACAAGGAAAATAATTGTGTATATAAGGAATCCGAGAGCAAAAAATCCGAGGCCGCCCGAACCGAGATAAATTGCCACGGTAAGGCGCCAGTCGGCTTTTATATTAATAAGATAACCTGATGATAGAATAATTAAAAAAGCGCAGACAACTATAACGGTAAAAAATTTTACCGTATACCTTCTCCTCTGTTCGCGAACCCCCTTTGCCTCTGACTCGCAAAGCATCACTTCATTTTCAAGATTGTAAATATCACTTTCCAAAAATGATATTTTTTGAAGAAGTCTGTCTTCCTCTTCGGTGGCTACTCTCATTTAACCTGTCCCGCTAATCCCCTGATTAATTCAATGTCTTCAGGAGTAAGTTTGATGTTTGACTGAAAAACTTCTCCGTTAGGCATCGTTACCTTCATGTCTATTATACTACCCTCAGTAATTCCCTGATTTTTCAAAGCACCGAGGAATGAAACAAATTTAGGGTGTCTTCCCGAAAACTCGTCCCATTTTTTCTTAAGTGTAAGTAAAGCAGCCGGATTGACCATTTATCTTTCCTCCAGATATTTACGTATTTTGTTCTTTGCTCTCTGAAATGCATTGTCGGTGGTTTTTTCATTCTTCCCCAAAACCTTGGCGATTTCAGAAGTTGTAAGGCCGATGATATAAAGGTCCATTACCTGATATTCCAGTTTGGATAATTCTTTGCCCATAAAAGAAATGATTTCATCGTATTTTTCTTTATTTATCAGATTATCTTCGGGATTGTAAATCTCTGACAGTCCGAGATCTTCCGTCGATAAATTGTTAAATTCGTCATCCGAAGAATCGGTATGAGAAATCGAAAGTCCTTTATTTAAAGGCTCGTTCTTAGGTGAATTGGAATTTGTTATAGCCGTATAAATATTTCTCTTGACGCAAATCTGCGCAAATGTAGAAAACTTTATATTCTTATGCTCATCGAAATCCCTTACGGCTTTAAAAAGCCCTATCATGCCTTCCTGAACAAGATCCTGGTCATCGCCGCCGAGTATGAATAAAGATTTGGAACAGGATAAAACCACACCCTTATACTTGTTTAACAGATAGTCCATGGCACTCTCGTCGTCCCGGCTCAATCTGACAAGTTCCTCGTCGGTTAATAATTCATAATTCATTTGATTTATTTCCCCAATTTACGAAATTTATGTTTATTGCATTCTCTGCCTTACTATTTCAAAGCAAAGGATTCCTGCAGCCACGGATGCGTTTAACGAATCAATCTGACCTTTCATAGGAATAGATGCAACAAAATCGCATTTTTCTTTTACGAGTCTTGAAACGCCCTCTCCCTCAGAACCTACGACAACTCCGATAGGTCCTTTAAGATTAAGGTTATACATCGTTTCTCCGTCCATATCCGCACAGACGAACCACAATCCTTCTTTCTTTAAATCCTCAATGGTTTTTGAAAGATTGGTTACCTTGGCAACAGGAATATAGTTAAGCGCGCCTGCAGAAGTTCTGGCAACTGTTGCGGTAAGCCCTACGGCTCTGTTTTTAGGAATTATTACTCCGTGTGCGCCCGCCTGATGTGCGCTTCTTATAATCGCACCCAGGTTATGCGGATCCTCGATATTGTCTAAAAGAACGATAAAAGGATCTTCGTTTCTTTCTTTTGCAATATCAAGAATATCCGATACCTCTGCATAATCATAAGCGGCCGTAACAGCGATTACGCCCTGATGCTTGCCTGTTTCGGACATATTGTCGAGAAGCTGTTTGTCTACATATTTGATTAAACTGCCGGCTTTTTTTGCTTCTCTTTTAATCGTTAAAATCGGCCCGTCCTGACATCCGTCCAATACATAGACCTTATCAACGCATTTGCCCGATCTGAATGCTTCTGTAACGGCATTTCTGCCTTCAATCATGGATTCGTTGTATCCCATAGTATTCCTTTAATCTTCCATTTTTTCAAGAGCTGATTTTAAAAGTTCAAGACATCTGTCAAGTTTACCCGTCAGGTATAAATATCCGAAAACCGCTTCAAGGCCTGTGGCCCTGTGATATTCACTGTAAGCCGCACTCTTTGAATGATTGGCGGTCTTGGCATTCTTGCCTCTTCTGTAAATATCTGCCTCTTCTTCGGTATAATACTCTGTCAGTATCTCGGCGATACGGCTCTGTGTCTTTGCATTAACCAGTTTGTTCTTATCCTTGGCTAACGCATTAACACTCTTATTGCCTTTACTTACAACCATGGTTCTTACTATGGTTTCATATACACTATCGCCGATAAAAGCAAGAGTCAACGGATTGTAAGTATTAATGTCCGTATCTTTTATTTCAAACTGCTCTTTTATCTTTTCCGGTAAATCTGTCATTTACACTCTCTTCCACTTTACGCCTTCACGTGTATCTTCAAGCGCGATACCTTTTTCAAGAAGCTCTGCTCTTATTGCATCAGCCTTGACAAAATCCTTTGCCTTCTTAGCTTCCTTACGTTCCTCAATCTTAGCCTCTACATATGCTGTAAGTTCATCGTCAGCACCGTTATTTGCTTCTTCTGTATCTGCTTTTAAAAGATCAAGACTTAATACATAGTCATAATCTCCTATGATTGCACGCTTTGTAGCACCGTTAAAGTCTGTCTTTAAAACATCATAAAGAAGTGTGATGCCCATTGCTGTATTGATGTCATTGCCGACTGTTTCAGCAAATTTGTCATGCCACTCTTTTACGATTGCCTCATCAACCGCACCTTCTTCTTTTATGGTTGCAATCTTATTCTTTAACTTTTTGTAGGTTACCGTTGCCTGATCAAGCGCCTCATAAGAGAATGTGAGCGGCTTGCGGTAATGTGACTGAAGTGCGAAAAATCTGTATGCAAGGGGGTTATAACCCTTTTCTTCCAAAAGAGATACTGTTAAAAACTCGCCCTTGCTCTTACTCATTTTACCGGTTTCATCGTTTAAATGATGTACGTGGAACCAGTAATTGCACCACTTGTGGCCGAGGAATGATTCACTCTGTGCGATTTCGTTGGTGTGATGAGGGAAAATATTATCCACTCCACCGCAGTGAATATCCATATATTCACCAAGGTGCTTCATACTGATGCATGAGCATTCAATATGCCATCCGGGATAACCTACGCCCCAGGGGCTGTCCCATTTAAGAGCCTGATCTTCAAATTTTGATTTGGTAAACCAAAGTACGAAGTCATTCTTGTTTCTCTTGTTTGTATCTTCGGTAACATCGTCACGAACGCCGACCATTAAATCGTTCTCGGACTGATTGCCGAATACGTAATATTCTTTAAGTTTGGATGTATCAAAATAAATATTCTCGCCTGCCTTATACGCATAGCCCTTTTCAAGCAGAACCGTAATCATATTGATGAATTCGTCAATGCAGTTGGTTGCGGGTTCTACAACATCGGGAGTCTTGATATTAAGCTTTGCGCAATCGCTCATAAAAGCATCGGTATAGAATTTTGCAATCTCCATAACCGTCTTATGCTCACGCTTTGCACCTTTTAACATTTTATCTTCGCCCGTGTCTGCATCTGATGAAAGATGTCCGACATCGGTGATATTCATTACTCTTTTTACATCATATCCGCTGTATCGAAGTGTCTTTTCAAGAACATCCTCCATAAGATATGATCTTAAATTTCCGATATGCGCAAAATGATATACGGTAGGTCCGCAGGTATACATAGCGACCTTGCCTTCCACATTGGGCTTAAAATCTTCTACGCGTTTTGTAAGTGTATTATATATTTTCATAGTCTTCTCCAATTAAATTAATTCTCAGTTTGCAGATCATAAAAGAAATGACCGCAACATACTTATATTACATCATTTCAACCGATTATTCAATTTAATTGCTGACAGTGTATCTTCAAATATACATGTATGGTTTTTCGTTTTATCATTACAATCATTTTTATGCCCTCTTAATGAAAAACAGCTTCAGCGCGATATTGGGCTAGTATTTCACTCGAGCCCTTCTCGCCAAGAATTAAACAAATGGTAGAAAGCGCGTCTCCTTCAAGCGAAGAATGACTTAAAACGGTTACGCTCTTAACGTTATTATCTACCGGATATCCTGTCGCTGTATCCAAGATATGATGGTATTTAACACCGTCATATTCGACATATCTTTCGTATGTTCCGCTCGTTACCACCGAACAGTCGTATACTTTGAGACTTTCTATTATCTCGCCCGAATTGTCAGGATCCTTAATACCGATATTGTAATCGCTTCCGTCGGGCTTTGTGCCAATTACAACAACATTTCCGCCGAGCGAAACAATAGCACTTTTAACGCCTTTGGAAACGAGATATTCTTTTATTTTATCAGCGATATAGCCCTTTGCTATAAAACCTAAGTCAATTCTTGTTTCAGGGTCATTAAGGCGTACATAATTATCTTCTTCAAGAATTACATTTCGATAATCGACTCTTTTAAGAGCATCCTCTATATCCGAATCCGTCGGCTTTTTATTATCAGTATCTCCTAAAAGATTTCCGCTTTCATGCGACAAGCCCCAGACATCCATTAAAGGCGCTACAGTAATATCGACGGCACCCTCTGTTTCTTCGCAGAATTCCAGCGCTCTTTGTAAAAGATAATATGTCTCGGGATCAACTTTTACGGGCTCTTTGTTAGCGTGATTAATATTGTAAATATCACTGCCTTCTATTGTAGGTGAGAAAAGATTATCGTATCTTTCGCACATCCTTAGGCACTCGTCAAGATACTTTGAATCCTTAGACGAATATACGGTAAGACTTACATAGGTATCAAAATAATAACCGTCCTTTGTTAGGGTCTTTCCGTTTTTGCCAAGTAAAAGAACGGCAGCGATAATCCCTGCGGTAACAAGCAACAATATTAAAATTTGCAAGAGATTCTTTTTGCTCATAAAATACCAAAGTTATAAAAAGGTACCGACAAATGCCGATACCTTTTATTCTTACTTATTCCAAAACTAATTAATGCTCAACGATGGAACCTTTCTTACATTTCTCAATACAGGTTCCGCAGCCTACACATTTAGCGTAATCAATCTTTGCATGGAAGTCTGTGACTTCAACAGCTTCAGCGGGACAGTTCTTCTTGCAGAGTCCGCAACCGATACAGCCGTTTGCACATTCTTTCATTGTTACCGGGCCTTTTTCCTTTGAAGAGCAGGCTACGGCATATTTTGCAGAATAAGGTATCAGTTCTATTAAGTGCTGAGGACATACGGCGATACATTTTCCGCATGCTTTACACTTTTCTTTATCAACTTTGGCTACTCCGTTTTCTACATGAATAGCATCAAAAGGACAGGCTTTAACGCAGCTTCCGAAGCCCTGACAGCCGTGATTACATGCTTTAGGTCCTTTGTTGGGAACGAACATAAGCATCTGACAGTCTTCCTGACCTACGTAATCGTAGTTCATCTTGGATGCTTCACAGTCGCCGTTACATTTAACGAATGCAACCATCTTTTCGGACTCTACAGCATCTACGCCCATAATGGCAGCTACTTTTTTACCAACTTCTTCACCGCCTACGGGACATCCGTTTACGGGTGCTTCGCCTTTTACGATAGCAGCAGCAAGTCCCGAACAGCCGGGATAACCGCAACCGCCACAGTTATTGCCGGGAAGTACTTCAACGATTTTCTCTTCTCTCTCATCTACACTGACTTTGAAGATAACCGAAGCAAATCCCAAAAATATTCCTATAAACAAACCTACTGCAGCTACAATGCCTACAGCAAGCAGTATACCTGTTAAACTCATATCTGTCTCCTTAAATCAAACCCGAAAATCCGCAGAATGCTATTGCCATAAGTCCGGCAGTAACAAGTACGATGGGCATTCCCTTCATGTATTTGGGTATATTGTTGTATTCCATCTTTTCTCTAAGGCCTGCGAGGATAATGATTGAAATCGCAAAGCCCGCAGCGGTTGCAAAACCGTTTACAACGCCTGTTAAGATATCATACTCAAGGTTAACGTTATTGATAGCAACACCCAAAACCGCACAGTTGGTAGTAATCAAAGGGAGATATACACCAAGTGCCTGATAAAGGGACTTCATGTACTTCTTTAAGAAAAACTCTACAAACTGAACCAGTGCTGCAATTATCAAAATGAAAACGATAGTTTTCAGATATTCGATATTTAACGGTTTTAAAATAAATTTGTAAATCAGGCCTGATACAAGTGATGACATGGTGATTACGAAAATAAGTGCACCACCCATACCTGCAGCTGTTTTAACCTTTTTAGAAACTCCGAGGAAAGGACAGAGTCCTAAGAACTGACTCAGTACAACGTTACTGATTAAGGAAGAGCCGATGGCTATTACAATGATGTTTCCGATATATGTTCCGTTCATTTATTCGCCCTCCTTCTCTTCTTTTACTTCAGGTGCAGGTGCTTCAACCGTAGCGGGAGCTTCCTCTTTTGCGGGGGCTTCTTCTTTTACGGTATTATCTACCATTCTTCTTGCACAACCCATATCCGAGCAGTTCATACAATCGCTTGAGCAGCCTGAACCGATCTTGGATGTGTCTTTTCCTGCCTTCGCACCTTTGTCTTTAATGACGTTTTGAATCATTGTAAGGGTTGCGAGCACGAAGAATGCACCGGGAGCCATAACAAGGATTCCGATAGGTGAAATAGATGAAAATTCAATCTTAAGTATGTTGTTGATAATACCTGCAAATCCCTTTGCCTTAGGATTGATTACCTTTGCAAGAGCTCCTACAAGCAATACGGATACAGGACTGCCGAACATATCGTCAATTGCAAATCCGAATAATGTGCCGGCACCTAAGAATTCTCTTACCAAACCGATAAGTGTAAGTGCCAATGTAAATCCAAGTCCCATACCGATACCGTCGAACAGTGAAGGTAATACAGGATTCTTGGATGCATAGCTTTCAGCACGTCCGAGGATGATACAGTTAACAACGATAAGCGAAATATAAATGCCTAAAGCCGAATATAATCCGGGAACGAAAGCATGCATTAAAAGTTCTACTATTGTAACGAAGGTTGCAATAATAACGATATATGCCGGAATACGAACCTTATCGGGAATAATCTTACGAAGAGCCGATATAATCATATTACTGAGCGCAAGTACCACCATCGTGGAAAGACCCATACCGAGACCGTTAATAGCCGATGTGGTAACGGCAAGTGTGGGACACATACCAAGCATAAGTACGAAAGTGGGATTTTCTTTAATGAGTCCGTTGTAGAGACGTTCCAAACATCTTTTCATTATTCATTCCCTCCTTCGTTTAAAATTGTAAAATATCTGGCACCTGTATTAACGCCGTTTGTAACAGCATTCGAAGTAATGGTAGCTGAAGTGATGGCATCGATTTCATCAGATGAAACAGCACCTGTCTTAACTACCTTGAACTCTTCGAGTTTTCTGTTTCTAAACTGAGGAACAAGTACGTTCTCAGCGTTCATGCCAAGGCCGGGTGTTTCGGAAATCGAAAGGATTGAAACACCTTTTAACATATTGTCGAGTGTAATACCCATATAGAAGGAAATGTTTCCGCCGTAACCTGAAGTACTTGTTACGCCGATTACATAACCGTAAAGTGTACCGTCAGCCTTCTTTGCTTCGTATACACTGTCAATGTAAGCTACATTATAATCTTCGTTCTTAAGCTGTTCGCTTATTTTAGCATCAACATCGATAGGATTAAATGTAAGCTCTTCTACCGTATCAAGCACTCCTGCTTCATTAATTTCCTTAAATACTTCGTTGCATGCGTCTGCCTGAGCCTGCGCTTCCTGTGTAGCGATGGGCTCTTTGGTGAGTTCATAAACAAAGCCTAATCCTAAGCCTGCAACAAGAGTGATACCGAAAATAACTGCAGTATCTTTTATGATTCTTATTAAATCTTCTTTGGACATACTCATAGTGAATTCTCTCCTCCTTTACCAAAAGCTTTAGGAAGAGTAATCTTCTCGATAAGCGGAACAAGAAGGTTTCCTAAAATAATCGCAAAGGAAACTCCTTCCGCACCGGGTCCGAATATACGGAATACACCGGTTAAGATACCAAGCAGGATACCGAATACATACTGTCCTTTCTTGGTAATAGGTCGTGTTACATAATCGGTAGCCATGAAGAAAGCACCGAGCATAAGACCGCCACCTGCGAGTTGTGCGCAGATGTAATTTAAGTCAAATCCCCTCTTGGAGAATAAAAGGATAAATATCACAAACGATACGATGTAAGATCCGGGAATCTTTAAATCGATGATTCCGAGAGCAATAAGGAAGCATGCACCGAGAACGATGGCAATCATGCTTGTCTCACCGATGGTTCCGGCTGTACGTCCAATTACCATATCAAAGATATTTACTTCACCCCCTGCCTTAACGATTGCAAGAGGTGTGGGTCCTGTATAAACGTCGGTGGTAAAGTTTGTCATGTATTTCGCAAAAGAAATAACGAGGAAACATCTTGCACCGAGTGCAGGGTTCATAAAGTTCTGGCCGAGACCTCCGAAAAGCATCTTAACGACAACGATTGCAAAGCATGCACCGAGTGCCGTCATCCATAAAGGAAATGATGAAGGAAGGTTAAGCGCAAGTAATAAGCCGGTAACAATTGCGGAACAGTCTCCCACCGAAACCGGTTTCTTTAATATCTTGCACATTACAAACTCGGAAAGTACCGAAAAGCCTACCGAAACAAGAATTACAAGAAGAGCATGATAACCAAAGTTGATCACACCGAAAATTGTGGCAGGCATAAGTGCTATGATAACAGCAAGCATGATTCCTCTTGTCGACATACCGTCTCTGACATGAGGGTTAGAGGATACTTTTAACTTCTTATCCATGATTATTTACCCCCTTTCTTTCTGTCAGCGAGAATCATTCTTCTCATAGATTTAATACTCTGGGTAAGGTAACGCTTTGCAGGGCAGATGTAACTGCAGCATCCGCATTCGCAGCATTCCATACCGTTATATTTTTCAAACATTTCTCTGTTGCCGTTCTGTGCAAAATCGGCAAGTTTGGAAGGTACTACTCTTCCGGGACATACTTCAACGCATCTTCCGCAGTTGATACATGCGGTTTCTGTAGCCGAAGAAATCTGATCCTTTGATAAGCAAAGGAGTGCCGATGATGTCTTGGTTGCGGGAACGTCAAGATCAAAGATGGCAAATCCCATCATGGGTCCGCCGGAAACTATCTTTTCAGGCTCTTTTATGAATCCGCCTGCTTCATCAATCAGTTCATGATAATTTGTTCCGATAGGAACTCTGAAGTTCTGAGGATTCTTAATGCAGTCACCCGTAACAGTAACTATTCTCTGAAGTAAGGGCTTTCCTTCAACAACTGCCTGATAAATGGAACAGATTGTATCTACGTTGTTTACAATACAGCCTGCATCCGAAGGAAGCATTGAAGAATTGATTGCTCTCTTTGTGGTTGCAAATATAAGATGTCTTTCAGAACCCTGAGGATATTTGGTCTTTAAAGGAATAACCGTGATTTTATCCTCGTTCTTTGTAAGTTCTTTAAGTTTCTTAATACAATCGGGTTTATTATCCTCAATTGCAAGAATACCTCTTGCATTATTAAATAAGGAAAGTTCGATTCTAAGACCTTCCACAAGTTTCTCGGGAGTTTCCATCATAATCCTGTAGTCACTTGTAAGATAGGGTTCACATTCCGCACAGTTCGCGATAATGTATTCGATTTTATCCGGTTCTTTGGGTGAAACCTTAACATGCGTAGGGAATCCTGCTCCGCCCATTCCGACTATACCTGCTTTCTGAATAAGAGAAACGATTTCTTCTCTAGAAAGCTTTGTGTAATCAGGATTAGGAGTAAATTCTACCTCGTCGTAAGCACCGTCGTTTTCAATAACTATCGACTTAACATGATCACCTGTAATGATTCTTCTGGGTTCGATAGCCTTTACGGTACCCGAAACAGACGAATAAATCGGAGATGAAACAAACCCCGTTTCCTTGGCAATTAACTGTCCAACCAATACATGTTCCCCAATTTCAACAACAGGCTCAGCGGGTGCGCCTATATGCTGAGACAAAGGATATACCATCAGACCCTTGGGACTGTAATCTACAATCGGCTTATCCTTTGAAATGTCTTTTCCGTCATAGGGGTGAATACCACCGTGAAATGTAAACAAATCCTTGCCTCCCTTTCATTTTTTAAAAATAGCCTTTAATATATTACTACTTATTTAAAAAAAATACTATATAAAATTTTCAAAATGTAGTAAGATAATAATGTATGTAAAATAAGCATTTGGAAAGGTAATCTAATGAAAACTGTTCAGTGTTCGACCACTCTTAAAGAATTAAATTATCCTTTGGAAACAATAGCACCGCTTAACGATATCCTTTTCCTTGATATCGAGACTACAGGTTTTAGCGCCAGAAGTTCAAATTTATATATGATCGGATGTTCATATTATGAAGACGGCGAATGGCAGTTAATCCAGTGGTTGGCCGAAAACTATGAAGAAGAAAACGAAGTATTGAAAGCATTTCTTGACTTCTGCAAAAACTACTCTTTCCTAATTCATTTTAACGGAAATCAGTTTGATATTCCATTCATAGAGCAGAAATGCGAACAGTACGAATATGATTTTGATTTCAGTTCATTCGACGGACTGGATATTTATAAAAGAATTAAGCCTTACAAGAACTTCATGAAGCTCGAGGATTGCAGACAGAAGACATTACAGTCCTTCCTCGGTATGATTAGAGAAGACATCTTCGACGGTGGCGAACTTATAAGCTTCTATCACGAATATGTTGTAAGTAAGGACGAAGAAATAATGAATGCAATCCTTCTTCACAACAAAGAAGACGTTATCGGAATGCTTCATATGATTTCTCTTCTTTCAATACCCGATTTGTTCAACAAATCACTTCGTGTAATGAAGGTTAAGGCTAACTATTACAACGATTATGAAAGTAAAAAGAGACAGGAACTTATCTTATCCTTAAGATTCAGAAATGCAATTCCCGTTCCTCTTTCATATACCGCAAACGGATGTTACTTTACATGTGACGGAATAGACGGAATTTTGAAGGTACCTCTTTACGAGGAAGAAATGAAATACTTCTATTCAAACTACAGAGATTACTACTATCTCATCCATGAAGATATGGCTGTACACAAATCAGTTGCACAGTTTATCGAAAAGGATCACAAAGAGCCCGCAAGTGCTCTTACATGCTACACACGTAAGACATCCACATATCTTCCTGAATGGAGCGTTCTCTTCGAGCCGTTCTACAAGAGAGATTACAGAGACCAGCAGTTGTTCTTCGAACTCACACCGGAGTTTAAGACTTCAAGAGAAAGTTTCAACAAATATGCAGAACACATTCTGCAGAATATGATTAACGTATAAATTGATATTGAACAAATATCAATAACCTATAACATCCTTTCTTTTCTAGAATATCAGGCGCCGCAAGGTGCCTGATATTTTTTATCCTAAAAGATATGACATAAAAAAAGAAGACACATTAACTGTGTCTTCTTTATATAAATAATTATTATTTTTATTCTTCTGCGGGAGCTGCTTCTTCAGCAGGAGCTTCCTCTGCGGGAGCTGCTTCTGCAACAGGTGCTTCTTCAACGGAAGCTTCTACTGCTGCGGGAGCCTCTTTAGCTTCTTCTTCAACCTGTGCTGCAACTACTGATTCAACATCAACTGTTGCATATTCTTCGCCGTTGTCATCAGTAGCTTCATCTTTCTTCTTGGGCTGTAACATAGCTCTTACGGAAAGGCTGATTCTGTTGTTCTCTTCGTTAACTTCTGTAACCTCTGCAGTTACTTCATCGCCTATCTTAAGAACATCTGAAGGCTTCTCGATATGATTCTTGGAAATCTGGGAAACATGAAGCAGTGCATCTACACCACCTTCAAGCTGAATGAAAGCACCGAAGTCTGTCATTCTTGCAACCTTACCTGTTACAACGCTGCCAACAGGGAATCTTGCGCTTAAATCTTTCCAGGGATTCTCATCTTCAAACTTTGTTGAAAGAGAAATTCTGTTTCCGTTAATCTCTTTTATGAGAACTTTTACCTTATCGCCTGCTTTGTAAAGCTTCTTAGCACTTTCTATTCTGCCCCAGCTCATCTCTTTGATGTGAAGGAGTCCGTCGATACCGCCGAGATCGATGAATGCACCGAAATCTGTAACGTTCTTTACAGTACCTTCTACTGTATCGCCAACGTTAATCTTGGAAAGAACTTCTTCAAGAGCTTTAGCCTTCTGAGCTGTAATGAGTTCTTTGCGGTTGCCGATATATCTTCTCTGCTTGGGATCATATTCTTGCATGAGAAATTCTATTTCCTTATCCATGAACTTGGATAAATCTTTTTCATAAACATCTGAAAGAAGACCTGCGGGAATGAATACTCTTACATCATCTACAACAACGATTACACCTTTGTTGTTGGGAATCTGTGTAACTACACCCTTAACTGTTGTCTTCTCATTGAACGCATCTTCAAGAATCTTGGAACCTTTATCCATTACAAGTCTCTTGTGCGTAAGTGATACCTGACCTTCTCCGTCGTTGACCTTAAGTACCTTAACGTCAAGTTTGTCTCCGATTTTTACTTTTTCTGTCAGATCAATGCTTAAGTCATTCGTGTATTCTGCTTTGGAAAGAACGCCATCAGATTTGTAGCCGATATTTAAAATAATGTAATCGGGTTTAACATCGATAACTTCACCGCTAACTATCTCTCCTGTTCGAATTGTTTTAAATGATTCATCAAGCATTTGTTCAAAAGTAAGTTCTGACATATTTTTGAACCTCCTCAATAATGTTTTTTGGGGTTGATGCCCCAGCTGTAATTCCCACCAGGTTAGCATTAGCCGGTAATTCCAAATGCAACTCCTTAAGTGTCTGAATGAAATAGGTTCTTTCACAATGCATTTTGCTAATTTCGTAAAGCTTGCGGGAATTGGAGCTTTGCGAATCCCCTATAACAATCATAACGTCAGCTTTTTCGGCCAGTTGCGCGGCCTCGTTTTGACGTTCGCTCGTAGCGTTGCATATAGTATTCACAACGCTAACATTATCATCATAACAAATTCCTTTTAAAATATCAACTAAATCTTTAAATTTATTGATGTTAAAAGTAGTCTGCGAAACTACGTAAATCTCGCCTTTTAACACGCCTTTGAGAGCCCTTGCGTCATCTTCGTTTCCGACGACGTAAGCAGGTGTTTCGCACCACCCTTTTATACCCTCAACTTCAGGGTGTCCGTCGTTGCCGATTATGACAATTGTTTTGCCCTGTGCGGACTCTGTATTTACCAAATTCTGAATCCTTTTTACGAACGGACAAGTCGTGTCAATAATAGTAAATCCGCGCTTTTCTATGCCTTCGTAGATGTTTTTTGCAACACCGTGAGACCTGATTATGACACAACCCTTGGGAAGTTCGTCAAGCTCTTCGAGCGAGTTGATTTCCTTTACTCCTTTTTCAAGAAAATCATTAACTACTTCCTTGTTGTGAATAATCGGTCCGAAAGTATATATAGTTCCGCCTTTATCAATTTCTTCATACACCGTATCGACAGCTCTTTTTACACCGAAACAAAAGCCGGCCGATTTGGCAAGTACAACTTCCATTTTCCACTCTCCAAAAGTGGCCATTTGGGGACGGTTCTATTTTGGCCTTTTTTACCATTTTAGAACCGTCCCCGTTTGGCTCATTTTTTATTTTCTATAATTTCAAGAATTTTATCTTTAACTTCCTCTATTGTCATATCGGAGGTGTCAAGATATACAGCATCTTCAGCCTGCTTAAGAGGTGCGATTTCGCGGTTCATGTCTCGCTCGTCACGTTCGATGATTTCTTTTTCGATTGTATCAAGATCACACTCCGTACCTTTTTCTTTTAATTCTAGATATCTTCTCTCTGCTCTTACTCTGCTTGATGCTGTAAGATAAATCTTGCACTCCGCGTTAGGAAGAATGTTGGTTCCGATATCACGGCCGTCCATAACGACATCGTTTTCTCTTGCAAGTTTTCTCTGAAGCTCAAGAAGCTGTGCTCTTACCTTACCGTTTGTAGAGCTCGCTGATGCCATGTTTCCGACTTCCTGTGTTCTGATAAGACCGTTTACGTTTTCTCCGTTTAAAAGAACTATCTGAGTGCCGTTATCGTACTCTATAGATACGTTTGCTTCGCCGCAGTATTTTTCAAAGCCTTCGTTATCGTCTATTCCTACGCCTTTTCTGATTAAATACAAAGCGATAGCACGATACATAGCTCCGGTATCAACATAAATAAAACCTTTTTCTTTAGCCACAAGTTTGGCGATAGTTGATTTGCCCGCACCTGCTGGTCCGTCGATTGCAACATTAAATCCCATAAAAAATTCCTCCGTATATTAATTTTCTTCTTCTCTCATTCCTGATAAGTATCCTGTACTGAATGCTATCTGAAGGTTAAAGCCTCCCGTAAAAGCATCCACATCAATTACTTCTCCGGCAAAGTAAAGATTCTTTACGAGTTTGCTTTCCATTGTTTTAGGATTGATATCCTTTACACTCACACCGCCGTGAGTAATGATTGCCTCATCAAAATCTCTCGTGCCTTTAACTGTAAGAGGCAGTCTCTTTGTGTAATCGAGAATCTTTTTTCTTTCTTCCTTCGTAATCTCGTTACACTTTTTATAAATATCCACACCCGAAAGCTCGCATATTTGTAATCCAAGCTTAATTGGATATATGTTTCCGAGTATGTTTTTTAATTCTTTTTTGTTGCCTTCTTTTAATTCCCTTATAAGTCTTGCATCAAATTCATCGTCAGATAAAGCTGGCTTTAAATCTATAAATACTTTTATGTCTTTCTCATCACTCTTCGCAATAATCGAACTTGCGGTAAGTACAAGCGGACCGCTTATTCCAAAGTGTGTAAAAAGCATCTCTCCCATTTCTTTGTATTTGAGTTTGTCTTTTATGAGAAGAGAAAGACTAACGTTTTTAAGAGAAAGACCTGTCAGTTCAAAAGGCCATTTTTCAAAGGTTTCCAGAGGCACAAGTGCAGGTTTTAAGGTCGATATTCTGTGGCCTTCTTCTCCTGCCCATCTTAATCCGTCACCGGTTGAACCTGTGGATTTATAACTGATACCGCCTGTTGCGATTATAACCTTGTCAGCCTCATATATTACGCCGTTATCGGTCTTTACTCCGACAACGCGTTTGGTATACTCTTTTTTCTTTGAATCGCTTTCTTCGGCGTCTTTTATGATTTCAGTAATAATGCTTTTAACCGAAGTATTAAGTCTTACGTCAACGCCTGCTTTTTTTAGAGCGTTATTAAGTGCTTTTAAAATATCGGAAGAATGGTCGCTTACGGGAAATACACGGTTTCCTCTCTCCGTTTTAAGAGGCGTTCCGTTATCTTCAATAAGCTTCATCAAATCCGTGTTGTTAAACTGCGAAAAAGCACTGTATAAAAACTTCGGATTGCTGACTATATTCTCAAAAAACTCATCTCTTGAGCAGGCATTCGTGACATTGCATCTGCCCTTTCCAGTGATAAAAAGTTTCTTGCCGGTTTTTTCATTTTTTTCAAGCAGAACCACGTTATCGCCTGAGTTTGCCGCACTTATTGCAGCCATCATTCCCGCGGGCCCCGCACCAATTACAATCGTCTTCATTTTTACGCCTTTACATACATAAAAATTGTACAAAAAACGACCATAAAAGTAAAGAAAAACCGACCTCATAAAAAGGCCGGTTTTTATATGTAAGATTAAATTATATTATACAGGGTATGCGCCGTTCTTGGAATCAGCTGCCGTAAGGTCAACCTTTTCCTGCTGAGCTTTTCTGTACTTGAAGAAGTCAACTGCAACCTGAGGGAATAATGCGTATGATAATACGTCCTCGTCCTGCTGTTTCCATTCTTTCATCTCTGCCTCAAGCTTATCCATTTCATTGGTTAAGCCTGCAGCATCAGCTGAACGCTCTGTGTATCTCTTTTCGCCGGGAATAACCTTGTCAATTACTTCCTGGTTCATAGGCTTAATTGTCTGACCATATTTACCACGAAGAAGGTCTTTTGTCTGGTCAGTAGCAACTTTGTATCTTTCGCCCATAAGTACGTTGAATACAGCCTGTGTTCCGACGATCTGTGAAGAAGGTGTAACAAGAGGGGGCTCACCGAGGTCTTTACGAACTCTGGGGATTTCCTTAAGCACTTCTTCGTACTTGTCTTCTGCGTTCTGCTCTTTTAACTGAGAAATCATGTTGGAAAGCATACCGCCGGGAACCTGGTAAAGTAATGTCTTGATGTTTACGCCAAGAGACTTTGTGCTCATAAGGCCGTTTGCAAGACACTCTTCTCTGTAAGGACGGAAGTAATCAGCGATTTCTGCAAGAAGATCCTGATCAAATCCTGTATCATACTCTGTACCCTTGAAGGTTTCAACCATAACTTCTGTAGCGGGCTGTGATGTACCGAGAGCAAAAGGAGAAATTGCACAGTCGATAACGTCTACGCCTGCTTCTACAGCCTTAAGGTATGTCATTGAAGCAACACCTGAGGTGTAATGTGTATGAAGCTGAATAGGAAGCTTTGTCTGGCTCTTCATAGCCTTGATAAGCTCTGTAGCCTGGTAAGGAAGAAGAAGTCCTGCCATATCCTTGATACAGATAGAGTCAGCACCCATCTCCTCGATTTCTTTGGCAACCTTTGCCCAGTACTCAAGTGTATAAGCATCACCGAGTGTGTAGGAAAGAGCTATCTGAGCATGTCCTCTGCCTTCCTGAGCTTTAATCTTGTTGGTTGCATCAACTGCAGCCTGAAGGTTTCTTAAATCGTTAAGGCAGTCGAAAATTCTGATGATATCGATACCGTTAGCGATAGATTTTTCTACGAAATTGTAAACAACGTCATCTGCATAAGGACGATATCCTAAAATATTCTGTCCTCTGAAAAGCATCTGAAGTTTAGTGTTCTTGAAGCCTTCTCTTAACTTACGAAGTCTTTCCCAAGGATCTTCCTTAAGGAAACGAAGAGAAGCATCAAATGTAGCGCCGCCCCAGCACTCTACCGAATGATATCCAACCTTATCCATTTTATCAACGATAGGAAGCATCTCTTCGGTCGGCATTCTTGTTGCAATCAAAGACTGATGTGCATCACGAAGGACGGTTTCAGTTATTTTAATAGGCTTTTTTTCTGCCATTTTATTTTCCTCCATTAAAAACTTACTGTAAAACTGTGTTTAATCTTTAATCAAAATACACCAAAGATTGCCATGAATGTTCCGGCAGCAACTGCTGTACCGATAACGCCGGCAACGTTGGGTCCCATTGCATGCATCAAAAGGAAGTTTGAAGGATCTGCTTCTGCACCGACCTTCTGAGAAACTCTCGCAGCCATAGGCACGGCGGAAACGCCTGCAGAACCGATAAGAGGATTAACCTTACCTTTTGTGAGTATACACATGATTTTACCGAAGATAACTCCGGCAGCTGTACCGAACGAGAATGCAACAAGTCCGAGTACAACGATTGCAACTGTTTCAAAGTTAAGGAATGCTTCTGCACTTGTTGTAGCACCTACGGATGTACCGAGGATAATAACTACGATGTACATAAGTGCGTTTGAAGCTGTTTCCTGAAGCTGTCTTACAACACCTGATTCTCTGAAGAGGTTACCTAACATAAGCATACCTACGAGGGGAGCTGTTGTAGGAAGAATAAGTGAAACAACGATTGTAACAACGATGGGGAAAAGAATCTTTTCAAGCTTGGAAACGGGACGAAGCTGTTCCATCTTGATTTTTCTTTCTTTTTCTGTTGTTAAAAGCTTCATAATAGGGGGCTGAATAATAGGTACAAGTGACATGTACGAATATGCAGCAACCGCGATAGGTCCGAGTAATCTTGTCTGTCCAAGCTTTCCTGCAAGGAAGATTGATGTAGGGCCGTCAGCACCACCGATGATGGAAATTGCTGCAGCAGCCTTATCGTTAAAGTCTACAAGACCTGTCTGGTTAATAAGTAATGCTCCGAAGTATGCTGCGAAAATACCGAACTGTGCAGCTGCTCCGAGTAAGAAACTCTTGGGGTTTGCAATCAGCGGACCGAAGTCTGTCATTGCACCTACGCCAAGGAAAATAAGTGAAGGCAGGATTGCCCACTCATCCAAAATGTAGAAGTAGTATAAAAGTCCACCACCATGTCCGCCTTCGCCAAACGGTCTCATAATATCGGGATAGATATTAACCAAAAGCATACCGAATGCGATGGGAACCAAAAGCAAGGGTTCAAATTCATGACGAATAGCAAGATAAAGGAAGAAACAAGCTACCGCTATCATTGCATAGTTACCTATCGTCAGATTGAAGAATGATGTCTGATGGATCAGGTTATCTACTGTATTAATGATATATTCCATCGTAAAATCTCCTATCCAAAGAATTGATAATTAGTTAAGTGTTGCAAGAAGTGCGCCTGCTTCAATAGCATCGCCTACGTTAACTTCGATACTTGCAACTGTACCATCCTGAGGAGCTACAACGGGGATTTCCATCTTCATAGCTTCGATAGTAACAACTGCGTCACCCTTCTTAACTGTATCGCCAACCTTGGTATCAAGTTTAAATACCTTACCTGCTGCACCGGCTTCAACTCTGATTGAGCCTGCTGCGCCGCTTGCCTTGGGTGCTGCTGCGGGAGCTGCAGCTGCGGGAGCTGCCTTAGGTGCTGCTTTCTTTACGGGAGCTGCAACAGCGCCTGTTGAAGCACCTTCTTCAACTGTTACGTCATAAACATTGCCGTTAACGGTAATTGTATAATTTTTCATATTTTTCTCCTCCTAGTACTGGGCGTTCTGCCACTTTTTCGATTGTGATTTTCTGATACTTCTGACTACAAATCCGTCAGTGGATCCACTGCCTTCATAAGCAGCGATTGCGGCAGAAATAACGGCAACGAGCTCGTAATCGTCCACAAGTTCTTCCGTTTCTGTTTCCACAACATTTGCATTTGTATCAGCAGCTTTGTTTTCAGCCTTTGCTGCTGCTTTCTTAGCTTTCTTGTCAGCGCTTGCTTTCTGAACCTTGGGAATGATTCCGAAAAGATAAATAATAATCATGATAAGAATAAGTACGCTGAATACCGATCCCATACCAAGTAAGGTATTAAGAGCGGCCTTTGTCATAGCCTCGCCCATTGAGTAAATGGGAGAAAATGTGATGTCCGTGATATTAAGATCTCCGTCATACGCAATGTTCATATTAACATTACGTCCTGTATATCCTAAAAGTTCGGTTACTTTGTATCCGTCTTCAGGATTTCCGCTAACGGTGATGTTTCTGTCATATCCGGTAATGCTGCCTGCATCGTCTTCGGCTGCTATACATGAGTTAACAGCTGCGACATAAGTATCCTGAGATGCGAACTTTAAGTTCTCGCCCTCAAATTCGTCAGCTTTAATCTTATAATCATCCTCGGTAATGTTTACCAGGTCAGTCTTAGCATCACTCATAGCTATTTCTTTTATGAGTGTTTCTCTGTTGCTTTCAATGGTACTTACTACCGCAGGATCTACCGGTGCTTTACCGCATCCGGCAAAAATGAACATCACTGAAAGTCCGAGGCCTAAGAATAATGTTTTCAATTTCTTCATAGCCAAATTTCCTTTCATTAATTAGATGATGCCGTGCTTCTTAGCCGGACGATCCTCTCTCTTTGTGTATAACATTTCGAATGCACCGATGATGTACTTTCTTGCATCGGCAGGATTGATGATGTAATCAACATATCCTCTCTTTGCAGCGGAAGTGCATGAATTCTGAAGTGCTTCGTATTCTTTGGTCTTCTCTGCGATTACGTCGCTTGATTCGCCTGCATACATAATCTGTGCTGCGCTCTTGGCGTCGATTGCACCGATTGTAGCACCTTCGAATGCGAATGTTACGTCTGCGCCGATTGCCTTGGAGTTCATAACTACGTATGCTGAACCAAGTGCCTTGGAAGCTATAACGTTAACCTTTGCAACTGTGCTGTTTGCAAATGCGTATGTAAGCTTGGCTGATGCTCTTGCAATTCTCTTCTCAGAGCACTTGCAAGCCTTGAAGCCTGTAATGTTTGTAAGTGAAAGAACGGGAATTGAGAATGCATCACAGAAGTTGATGAACTCTGCAGCCTTTACACAGCCTTCTGCTGAAAGCTTGTCGTCAAGTTCTTCTGCAACTTTTCCTTCTTCATCGTATACTGCGCTTCTGTTACCAACGCAGCCGATTGTGCTTCCGTTTAATTTGATAAATCCGCATACCATATCTTTAGCGTAAGCAGATTTTACTTCGATAAAATTGTAATCATCCGCGATATCCGCAAAAGCAAGTGCAGCATCCTTGAAAGATGTTCCGATTGCATTTGAAGCTCTGTTAAGGTCATCTGTGCACTCAACATATTCAGCTTCTTCTTCGTTGTTTGCGGGAAGGAAAGAAACAAGTTCTCTCATCTTTGAAAGGATTTCGTCCTGAGTACCTGTAAAATCAACGATACCACTCTCTTCTGACTGGAATTTTGCTGATGCTGTATCACACTTCTCAGTTGAGTTTCCGTCAAGGGTGTTAGGTGAGTTTACAAAGAGTTTTGCTTTCTCACTTTCCATAAATGTGAAATCAGTAAGCATGGGGATAATAGCAAGTCCGCCGCCGCAGTTTCCGAAAACAGCGGTGATCTGAGGAATAACTCCCGATGCAAGTGTCTGCTTTAAGTAAAGTTCGCCCATTGCGTTAAGGGCATCTGTAGCCTCCTGAAGTCTTAAACCGCAGGAATCGATTAAGCCGATGACGGGTGCGCCCATCTTCATCGCCATATCATAAATGTTGCAAATTTTCTTGGCATGCATTTCACCGACACTACCGTTTAAAACTGAAGCGTCCTGAGCATATACATACACAAGAGAGTCATTGATAACACCGTAACCGGTTATACAACCGTCTGAAGGGGTATCAATTTGCTTGAGATTAAAATCAGTTGCTCTCGCGGATACCAAAGCGCCGATTTCAACAAAGCTGTTTTCATCAAGAAGAGCATTAATTCTCTCTCTTGCAGCAGAACTGGTACTCATAAGTACTACCTCCTATATATAATTTAATCTTTACTTTTTTAAGGTGAATGGGCTAAAAAACCCCAAATTCACACAAATATTATCATATCATAACTTTGTCAATATTTTCAATAAATTAAACCTACTCCGATTATTCAAAAATAAATAATCTTTTTGCGTCTTTGAGGGCTTTTATATCAATTTTCAACAAAAAAGGGATTTCCTTAACGGAAATCCCCCTTAATATATGTAGTTAAACATTAAATCTCTACGCTTTCTACCTTGTTTACATTGTAGTTTAATTCGTTTTCTGCCTGTACTCTGAAGTCTTCCATCATATCCATACTAATCTGAGGAAGGTCCTCGATTGAGTCTACATTGAATGCTCTTAAAAACTGTTCGCTCGTTCCAAAAAGAAGCGGTCTGCCGGGAGCGTCGAGGCGGCCTAATTCTTTTATGAGGCCAAATTCAAGAAGTTTATTGATGGAGAAGTCGGAATTGACACCTCTTATCTTTTCGATATCCATTCTTGTAACAGGCTGCTTGTAGGCAACGATTGAAAGTGTCTCAAGTACGGAATCGGATAAAACATTCTTCTTGGGAACAGTTGCAATCTTGATTAAGTCGTCATAGTATTCGTCTTTTGTGCGAAGCTGTACGTTTCCTTCAAGGATTGCAATCTGAATACCGCGCTCTTTTGCAGCGTAGTAAACTTTCATCTCTTCTATTATTTCTTTTACGAGGCTCTCTTCGATTTCAAGCGCTTCTGCTATATCTTTTATGGCTACGCTGTCGCCCATGGCGAAAAGAATGCCTTCGATTTTACCCTGTAATTCCTGACGGTCCATTTCTTACTCCTGTAAATATAGGTTTACATAATTAGTTTACAATAATTATATTGAGAAATCTTCTATCGGTTTCTTTAATTCGATATCGATATCTCCGAATGACTGGCTCTGATTGACTTCGACGTTACCGGTCTTAATCAGTTCAAGAATTACCAGAAAAGTTACGATAACTTCCATTTTTGTTTTCTGCTCGGACAAAAGACTTCTGAACGAGCACTTTTTATGAGAAGTGATATATTTCGCGATATAATCCTGTTTCTGGTTGATATCGACCTCTTCTTTTTCGATCTTTCCGAAATGCGATCTGATGGGGTCGACCTTGTCTTCGACTCTCTTAATGCAGGCATTGAATATTTCGTTCAAGCTGCTTAATGTGGTCTCACCGATTAATTCCGCATAATCTATCGGAGCTTTGTAATTTCTTACCTCATCGGGAATTGAAGAATCCTTGTATAAATATCTTTCGCCGTCCATCTGCATATCTTTTAATTCATAGGACATGTATTTATACATTTTGTATTCGAGGAGCTTCTGAACAAGTTCTGCTCTCGGATCTTCCTCTTCACCCTCTTCATCCTCGGTTTTCGGAAGAAGCATCCTGCATTTGATGTCAAGAAGCGTTGCGGCCATTACCATGAATTCGCTCACGGTGTTAAGGTCATCCTTGGGAAGTTCTTTTACGTATTCCAGATACTGCTTCGTGATTTCGACAATCGGAATATCGTAAATGTCGACTTTATTCTTTTCTATTAAGTGTAAAAGTAAATCGAGCGGTCCCTCGAATACTTCCAGTTTTACGGGAATAGCCATTAACTGCTCCTAATGTTTTGAATCTATTGTAATAAAGATTAATTCGCCCGGATTGAAAAGTCTTAATGGAAGCGTGTGGAAACCGATACCGCAGCTTACTATAAGTCTTATAACCGCATTTTTGCTCGATACATACGAATCTGCATAGCGGACGAATTTGCCGTTATCATCATACACTCCGCCCGAGTATTTGGGGAAGAACCTTATCCCGGGGTGAGCAATACCTCGTAAAAGAGGCAGACGGATTAATCCGCCGTGTACATGGCCCGATAAAATCAAATCACTTCCGTAAGCATTGTAATGCTTAAAGTAATCGGGATTGTGTGCTAATAAAATATTGTATTTATCTTCTTCAAGTTTACCGACCAAAGACTCGATATAATTGTCGTCCATGGGGTAAACCTTGAATCTTTTATAAAAGCTTCTGTCGATATCTACGGAGCTGACCTTTACATTGCTTTCCTCAAAGTATTTCGAGCTGTTTGAAAGAATGGGTATTTTATACTCTTCCGTCTTCTCGGCAAACTCATCATACAATGTGCCGTAAACTTCGGGATAAATCTTAGCTCTGTATTCATGATTGCCAAGCGCGGTATAGGTCGGAGCAATCTTTGAAAGCTCTTTCAGGAAATAATAAGCACGGTCCTGCTTTCTTCCTTTCGTAGCGGTAATTGTATCGCCTCCGCAAAGGATTATGTCGGGAACAAATTCTTTTATGTCCTCATAAAACTTCGGAGTACACGAATAATTATGCAAATCCGAAACAAAGCAGACTTTAAGTTTCTTCTTTACCTTACTGTCGTAAATCGCCACGCTTCTGACAACGTAACGGTTTAAATCAACGATATTAATTATGAAAAGAATTACAAGGCAGGCAATTATTGCCCCAAGAACATATTTCAATATTGAATACCTTCAGATTTTTACTTTACTCCAACGACGGATATTATAACACAAAATATGCCCAAGGGCAAAAAAACTGCCGTGATTTTCTCACGGCAGTCTGTATTAATTAATTGTATTTACGTTTTCTGGCAGCTTCAGATTTTTTCTTACGCTTTACGCTGGGCTTTTCGTAATGTTCTCTTTTACGAATTTCCTGCTGAATACCGGCCTTGGCACAGTTTCTTTTAAAACGTCTAAGCGCGCTGTCTAATGATTCATTTTCTTTAACTTCAACTCTTGACACTTCTCAACCCTCCTCCAAGACCAAATATACGTGCACGGTCTGTTTGAGTAATCGCACAAATTGAATTATACCAAAAAAATCCCGTACGTCAAGAAAATTTTAACCTCAAATAATTCTCTCTTCAATAAATATGGAATTTATACGCGGACAATATTATAATGTCTTTTATACCTTATACAATTATTATGGTATGAAAATTTATGACAATACTATATATCCGTATTGCCGCATTTTCGGGGAATTTTAAAATGATTGCACTTTTATCTTCTATTTTTATAAAAAACAAAAACGATTTTAACGATGAAAACGTCCGCCGCAGATACGGTATTCTGACAGGAACAGTTGGTATTATCTTAAACCTTTTCCTTTTTGCAACCAAATTCAGCGTCGGAATCATCACATCCGCAATTTCGGTTACTGCAGATGCTTTTAACAACTTATCTGACGCCGGAAGCAGCATTATAACTCTTTTAGGATTTAAACTCTCAGGTCAGAAGCCCGACAACGAGCATCCTTTCGGACACGGACGTATCGAATATATCTCCGGTCTTATTGTTTCGCTGATTATCCTAATCGTGGCATTTGAACTTGTTAAATCAAGTATCGACAAAATCATTCATCCCGAAGAAGTCATGGTAAGCGCTCTTACCTTTGTATTTCTTTCACTTTCGATTGTAATCAAGCTTTATATGTTTGCATACAATATGATTTACGGCAAAAAGATTGGCTCCACAGCCATGAAGGCAACCGCTATCGATTCAATAAGCGATACCGTTGCAACAAGTGTGGTTTTAATCTGCTACATTCTTTACGCGGTATTCAAAATTAAAATCGATGCTTACGCAGGTATTGCGGTAGGACTTTTCATCGCTTATGCAGGCTATAAGACATTAAGAGAAACCATCTCTCCTCTTTTAGGTCAGACACCCGATCCCGAATTCGTAAAAGAAATTGAAACCATAGTTCGTTCCAACGAATCGGTCATCGGAATCCACGACATGATAGTTCACGACTACGGTCCTACCAGAATTTTCGTATCCCTCCATGCTGAAGTTCCCTGCGACAAGGACATCCTCTATCTTCACGAATGCATCGACGATATCGAAAACGAAATCAAGACCAAGCTTAACTGTGAAGTCTCGATTCACATGGATCCCGTGGATACAAATGACGAAACTCTTTATGAAGCAAAAGTTCTTGCAACAGAGATCATAAAAGAAATAGATGAGCGTCTCACTCTTCACGATTTCAGAATGGTTCACGGTGAGTCACATTCCAATCTTATCTTCGATGTCGTTATTCCTCATAAATTCAAAATGAGTGAAAAAGAACTTGTAGAAGAAATACAGAATAAAATACATGCAAAGCACAAAGGGTATTTCTGCGTAATAAATGTGGATAATGATTATTCAGGAATTACAAAATAAATAAAGCAAAAAACTTCAGTCTTACTTGAACTGCACCCCGAATGTTAGACAAAAACATTCGGGGTGTTTTTATGTCTAAATATACTTTTGAAGAAAAATGTGAAGCCGTTCAGCGTGTTTTGGATGGAATGTCTATAAGAGATAGCGCTCGAATTATGGGAGTTGA
>JAFZUY010000044.1 GCA_017618075.1 Lachnospiraceae bacterium | reverse complement strand
TTTATAACTCAAGAAGGCCACACGGCTCTCTTGAGATGTTAACACCTAACGAAAAGGAAGAACTATTCTGGAGTCAGGACTAACACCTGATTCCGGAATATTATTTTCACAAATCGTGTCTACTCACTTGACTATAGACCAGATTATAAATCTTTTAGGATTTTAGGACATAAATGAACAAAGCATTTTTTAAAACAACAAAAGAAATAGTTGAACTTGGATACGATAATCTTCCTGTGGAATTTGTATCCAATAAGCACTTAATATACTCATCTCCCGCCACTTTATCTTTCAACTCTCCCGGAGCCAAAGGATACGGCGTAAAGCGCGCAGGCCTCGCAGTTCCCGAGTCCGTGATGCTTCTTGTATCACCCTCATGCTGCGGAAGAAACACATCACTTTTTAAGAGTTCTCCGGAATATAAAAACCGTTTCTTTTTTCAGCTTTTGGACGATACAGACATCGTAACGGGAAGGCATTTAATGAAAATAAACGATGCCTGCAAGGAGATACTCGATTCACTCGATAAAAGACCATCTGCAATAATGATCTGTATCACATGCGTTGACGCACTCTTAGGTACGGATATGGAGCGAATCTGCAGAAAAGTAACGGAAACTCATTCGATTCCCTGCGTCGCTTGCTATATGTATGCATTAACAAGAGAAAAACGTCTCTCTCCAATGGCTTACGTCAGAACGAGTGTATACTCTCTTTTGGAAAAATCCAAAAGAGAAAACAAAGACATGAATATAATGGGATTTTTCTCTCCCCTTAATGATAAGAGCGAACTTTATCCCCTGCTTAAAAGTGCAGGAATTGAAAATATCAGAGAACTTGCAAGGTTTGAAACCTTTGAAGAATACAAAGAGCTTTCAAAAGCGAATTTTAACCTTGTTTTAAATCCCGAATCAAGACATGCGGCACAGGATATGCAAAAGCGACTCGGCATTCCTTTTATTGAAATGCTTCGTCTTTATCAGCCGGATAAAATACACAATCAGTATGCGTTACTTGCAAATGCGCTAGGTGTAAAATTTGACGATTCTTCATATTTTGAAAATGCCAAAAAAAAGATTGCCAAATTCAAAAATAAACATGGTGAATTAAAATTTGCCGTCGGTGAAATCCTAAACGGCGATGCGATAGAGATAGCATTAATGCTCGTAAAAGAAGGCTTCAAAGTTGAATGCGTATTCGCAACCATCGGTGAGCTTAATTACAGTTTTTTAAAGACTTTGGCAGAGTTAAGTCCTGAAACAAAAGTATATTCTAATCTCTCACCGACCATGCTGATGTATGAGAATGACGATATCGACTGCTACATCGGGTCTGACTGTGCTTATTACTTTTCAGATAAGCCCGGGATTGAATGGTGTGATGATACAGAGCCTTTCGGTTATCAGGCTGTCGCAGATCTTTTTGATGCACTTGAAAATGAACTTTCAAAATAATTATTTTGGTTTACATAATTTCTTTTAGCAGGTATTTTACATGAAAAAATTCCTAAAATACATGTCGCCCTTTGCTCCCGATCAATCCGGTGCGTGCGGTGTCTTTTATGAGCTGGGCGGATTAATAATAATATGTGATGCGGGCGGATGCGCAGGTAATATATGCGGCTTCGACGAGCCCAGATGGTTTGACAAAAAAAGTGCCGTATTCAGCGCAGGTCTTCGTGACATGGATGCCATCATGGGACGTGACGACAAGCTTATAGAGAAACTTGCACTCTCTTTCGAACAGCTCGGCGGAAAATTCGCACTGATTGTTTCAACTCCCGTTCCCGCCATTATCGCAACAGACTTACGTTCCCTTGAAAGAATGGGCGAGAAAAAAATAAACGTACCCTGCATAGCTTTGGACTGCACAGGTACAGGATATTACGATAAGGGTGAAGAAAAAGCATGGTTTCGTTTATTCGAAACTTTTGCTAAAGAATCCTTTGAAAAGGCCCCCGGCAAAGTTGGAATCATCGGAGCAACTCCTATTGAAACAGGCTATAAAGATGCTGAAAAACTAAGCGCTTATCTTTCAGGAAATACTGTTATTTATTCCATGGGAACAACTTTGGAAGATGTAATAAAAGCCAGCGAATGCGAGAATAATATAGTAGTCTCTCTCGCAGGTTTAAAAGCAGCAAAATACCTGAATGATAAGTTTGGTATTCCATACGAAATCGCTTATCCTTTTATTCCTGAAAACATAATTGATGATGCGAAGAAATACGCAGGTAAAAACATTCTTATCATTCATTCGCAGTTTGCCGCAAACGAACTTAGAAAAGCTATCGGAGGCGACAATATCAAATGCGCCACATGGTTTATGCTGGATAAAGAATACACACTTGACGGCGATATTCAGTTAAGCGGTGAAGACGATCTGACGGAACTTCTTGAAAAAGAAAGTTTTGATTTGATAATTGCAGACTCTGATGCTCTGCCATTAATCAAATCCACAGGTTATGAAGGCGAGTTTATCGATTATCCTGAATTTGCAGTTTCAGGTCGCCTGTTTGGTTGACATAACATCAGAACTGCAACTACGGTTCTATTTGGAGAATAAATTTTGAATACTTGTATCATCAGAGTATACGGCATCGTTCAGGGCGTGGGCTTTCGCCCCTTTGTAAGCCGTACATGTCTTGAAAATAACATAAAAGGTACAGTCGCTAACAAAGGCTCGTATGTCGAAATACATGCTCAGGGCGAAAATATCGATGCACTTTTTGATGCATTAAACCACCGCCCTCCCAAGCGTTCCGTCATACTAGAAATCATCAAAAAATATGAAGACGAAGAGCCATATGATTCATTCACAATCATAGAGAGCGAAAAAGATCCCGGAGAAATCTTTGTCTCACCCGATATCGCCATCTGCGACGAATGTAAAAAAGAACTCTACACTCCCTCAGATAAAAGGTATTTGCATCCTTTTATCAACTGTACTAACTGCGGTCCGAGACTTACTATTCTTGACTCAATGCCCTACGACAGAGTTCGCACCAGCATGGGTGAATTCGAAATGTGTGATTACTGCCATAACGAATACATTTCACCCGCATCCAGGCGCTATGATGCACAGCCTGTATGCTGTAACGAATGCGGCCCCGAATATTATCTTTTTGATAAGAGTCTTCTGTCCGAAAATATTCCGGACAGCGAAGAATCATTCATAAAATATGCAAAAGTTAAAGGCCGTGATGCAATTACATCAGCAAGAAAAGCCCTTATCGAAGGCAAAATCGTAGCTGTCAAAGGTATCGGCGGTTTTCATCTTGCATGTGATGCAACAAACGAGGATGCCGTTAAAAGACTGCGTGTTTTAAAAACAAGACCGGCAAAACCTTTTGCCGTAATGATGCGTTCTTTCGAAACGGTTTTAAAATACTGCGAGGTTAAAAAAGAGCAGGAAGAACTTTTATGCGGTCATCAGAAACCCATTGTTCTTCTTAAGAAAAAAGAAGAATGCAAAGAACTTGCGGAATCGCTCGCACCCGGCAATCCTACACTCGGTGTCATGCTTCCGTATGCGCCCATTCAGTTACTTTTATTTGACTATAACGATGACCTTTCGATGCCCGATGCACTTGTAATGACATCGGGAAATGCATCCGGCGCACCCATATGCAGAACGGACTCCGACGCATTAAACGAAATATCTTCATTCGCGGATTACATACTTTCAAACAACCGTAAAATAAGATTAAGATGCGACGATACCGTGACCGACTTTTATGAGGGAAAACCTTATATGATCAGAAGATCGCGTGGGTTTGCACCTCTTCCCGTGATGATTTCGTCAAAAGTAAAAGGTCACGTGCTGGCAATAGGCGGCGAACTTAAAAACACCTTCTGCATAGCAAAGGATTCGATGTTCTACCCTTCCGCATATATCGGAGATATGGAAGATCTTCGTTCGGTTGAAGCACTTAAAGCATCAATTACAAGGATGGAAACTCTTTTAGAAGCTGCACCAACTCTCGCCGTATGTGACCTGCATCCTTTGTACCACACCACAGAGGTCGCAGAAACGCTTAATTTGCCCCTTATTAAGGTCCAGCACCATTACGCGCATATTTTATCATGTATGGCGGAAAACAATTACCTCGACGATGTTATCGGTGTTTCCTTTGACGGTACGGGATACGGTACGGACGGTACCATCTGGGGTGGCGAAATACTTAAGTGCAGCGTACATGATTTTGAGAGAATTACAAGCGTTGCTCCTTTTATCCAGTCCGGCGGCGATATTTCCGCAAAAGAAGGCTGGAGAATCGCAGCAAGCATTCTTCGCGATACTTCCGAAAGCGGAAAAGATATTGCACTTAAATTAAACCTTTGCAGCGAAGGCGAATTCAATCTCCTCGCACAGATGGCTTCCAAAAACATTAACAGCGTAAAATCCACATCTGCCGGAAGAATCTTCGATGCGGTAAGTGCAATACTTAACATTAAACGCTCTTCCACTTTCGAAGGCGAAGCATCTACATCATTAATGTTTGCTGCACAGAAGTATGAAAAAGAACATTCTGACATTTCTTTTATGAGCGATATCGACCTCATAAAAGACAATGTTTTAAATACAAACAAACTTGTTTTAAACATCGCTGAAAGATATTTAAACGGCGAAGACAAAGAAAAGTTGGCTTACTATTTCCATGATGCGCTCTCTTCGATGATAGTTAAGCAGTGCGTTATGTCTTCAAATGAAACGGGTATAAAAACCGTCGCACTAAGCGGTGGTGTTTATCAGAATATTTTGTTGCTTAAATTAACAAAAGAAAAACTCAAAATTGCTAACCTTAATGTCATCCATCACAGCATTATCCCGCCCAATGACGGCGGCATTGCTTTGGGACAGGCATTATACGGACTTTTTTATTTAAACTAAATTAACGGAGGATAAAAAAATGTGTGTAGGTTTACCTGCAAGAGTTGTAAGTATTAATGACGGTACCGCCATCATCGATGCCAACGGTGCCAAAAGAGATGTTCGCGCAGAACTTCTTGACGACCTTGAACCCGGCGATTACGTAATGGTTCATGCCGGTGTTGCAATCGCAAAAATCAGTTCCGACGACGAAGAAGAAGGAAACGAAGTACTCGGACTTCTTAATATCTCATAAAAGAAGGAAAAGCTATGAACGATATAATTGAAAAATCCCGCGAAATAATCACTTCATACGACGGACCGAAAGTCCGCATTATGGAGGTTTGCGGAACTCATACTCACGAAATATTCAGACTGGGAATACGCTCTCTTTTACCCGAGAATATCGATCTTATCTCCGGCCCCGGCTGTCCCGTCTGCGTTACTCCGGTAGGATTTATCGATGAGGCTTTATATCTCGCACTCGAGAAAAACTGCCTTATTACAACATTCGGAGACCTCATAAAAGTACCCGGCACCGAAATGAACTTGGCCGGTGCAAGAGCCAAAGGCGGAAATATAAGACCTGTATATTCTCCTGACGACGCAGTCGAAATTGCAAGAGAAAATCCCGATGAACAGGTTGTATTTTTATCAGTCGGATTTGAGACCACTACTCCGTCAGCATGTTTGGCTGTAAAGAAAGCAAAAGAACTCGGACTTAATAACTTTTCGATTCTTACAGCAAATAAATCAATGCCCAACGCATATCTTAAATTAAAAGGAAGCGCAGATGCATTTATTTATCCCGGTCACGTAAATGCAATCACAGGAAATGCCGTATGCAAAAAACTCAAAGAAGACGGTGTTTCGGGTGTAGTTGCAGGATTTACCGCAACCGAACTTATGACCGCTTTAGCAGTTACAATCGAAATGCTTAAGAAAGGCGAACCGTTCTTCGTAAACTGCTACCCCAGAGTCGTAAAAGACGAAGGTAGTATCTCCGCCCAGAAGCTTATGGATGAAGTAATGGAGCTTTGCGATACCGAATGGCGCGGTCTCGGAATGATTGAAAAATCCGGAATGAAATTAAGAAGTGAGTATTCCGATTTTGATGCAAGAATAAAATACAATATGCCTCATATCGAAGGCAAGCCCAATCCCGGCTGCAGATGCGGCGAAGTTTTACAGGGGCACTGCAAACCTTCAGACTGTCCTTTATTCGGTAAAATCTGCACTCCCCTTCATGCTGTGGGAGCCTGCATGGTATCTGATGAAGGCGCATGTTCCGCATTCTACCAGTATGCTCAGTAAAAGAGACGAACGGCTCAGGTGCCCGGCTCGCGAAGCGTGCCTGGCTCCGAGTGAACCCGGAAGCAAAGCTGTCTCCTATCTTTAAACATAAAATAAACAATTATTAACATAATTTGTTAACATATTTATTTTACATAATGTATTAACATAAATAAGGTTTTCTTCTTTACATAATTAGTTTACATAATTCTATTTCTATTAAATCAATATAATATATTGTGAGTTTTCTAGTTTTTTTATTGCATAATATCTAATTCTATTATGTTAACTAAAATATTTAATATAATTTACATAACATCCATTTTTATCATATGAAAGGCGGTAATCTCATGGAAAACGTAATTACCCTTGCACACGGTTCAGGAAGCATACAGACAAATGAACTGATTAACGGAATCTTTAAAGCCAATTTTGACAATCCCGATCTTACAGCCGACGATGCTGCGGTACTCTCTCTTTCAGAAGGTAAGATTGCAATGTCTACAGACGGTTTTATAGTATCTCCTTATGAATTCCCAGGCGGAAATATCGGCAAGCTTGCCATCTGCGGAACAGTAAACGATATAGCATGTATGGGCGCCAAGCCTAAATATCTTACATGCTCATATATTATCGAAGAAGGCTTCCCTGTTGAAGAACTTGAAAAGATAGCCAAATCCATGGGCGAAACCGCAAGAAAAGCCGGTGTGGAAATCGTAGCAGGCGATACCAAGGTTGCAGGCAAGGGACAGGTCGATAAAATCTTTATTACAACCACGGGTGTGGGCAACATTATCGAAGGCGTTAATACATCGGGCGCATTCGCAAAACCCGGTGATAAGATAATCGTATCAGGTGATATCGGAAGACACGGCTGCACAATTCTTCTTGCAAGAAACGAATTCAATATCGATGCCGATATTACCAGTGACTGCGCACCTCTTTGGAACAATATCGAAGCCGTCCTAAAAGAAACAAAAGACATTCATGTAATCAGAGATGCCACCAGAGGCGGTGTAGGAACCGTTCTTTATGAAATCGCTCATCAGAGCAATGTCGGAATTTCTCTTGAAAGTGAAAAGATTCCCGTAGATCCCGGTGTTCGCGGTGTATGTGCAATGCTTGGTCTTGAACCTTTGTATCTTGCATGCGAAGGAAGGCTTGTCTTCTTCGTACCCGCTTCGGAAGCAGATAAAGTTCTTAATGCACTTAAGGCTTGCGAAAACTCCGAAAAAGCCGCAATCATCGGTGAAGTCACAGAAGAAAATGTCGGCAAAGTAATTTTAAACACTGCAGTCGGTGCCAAGACATTACTCTCCCGTCCGAGTGGCGAACTTCTTCCCAGAATCTGTTAATAAATTCAAATCTTATATTTCGATTATGATAACAAATAACAGTTATAACAAATTAGAGCCCGGCAAAATCGCCGGGCTCATTTGTTCTTTTACTCTTTTGATCTTCTACACTTTTGCTCTTTTAGAATTATAGTCTATCTAAGTATCGGTCGCTTCTTTTGAAGTAACAGGAATACTGTCAGGGCGATTGCCACGCAACCGATTACAATTCTTATAATTGATCCTTCGGCCGCCTCGAATACAAGCAATCCGAGATTAATAACTATCAGGGTTACAAAGAAGAACTTGCCAAATCCTGTAATAAACATACTTCCTCGAATTGCCTTACGGCAATGTAAGAAAGCTGTAACGAATAGTACCGCCGCCAGAGATAATGCAATTAATGCGAACATTATATAAGGTGCATTGTTAAGACATTCCGTAAAAGAAAAGGGAGGCGGATCAGGAATCCAGTGACTTTTTGTATGATCATATACATAATTCCAATAGTAATATTTTATGCCAGACATACTTTCTGAATATGACAAAAGTATCATTCCGAAAATCATTGTCAAAAGCTTAATAAATGGCGCACTTACAGATACATCGATTAAGGCATAGAACATTTCAACCGCAAGGAATGCACAGACCGTATATAGTGCAAATCCAAACAGTAATTTGGCAACTATGCCTTCATACGGAGCAAAGAAAACCCTGTCCAACGCGTGTAATCTGTATACAATAATAATCTGAGCTGCGAAAGTTATGCATATAGGTATTATTATCATCAATGAATCCAACAGCAGTTTAAAGAAGAACCGTTTTCTTCTCTTAACGGGCAGTCTCTCCATATATTCCGATAAATATCTTCCGTCGTTTAGTAAGAATTGAAGCACTTTTACCGCGCTTAGAATCAATACCGAAAATACCAGAATATTAGCCAGGTATTCCAGCATCGTTCGTGGATATACAGTCTGGAAATGAAACCACAGCTCCTCAAATGCTTCAGGCGACATCTGTGGAATCCTGCTGAATTCAAAACCGTTTACGGCTTTGATTGTGTCGCCTGTTTTGATAATACCGAATACCGTGCATAAGATAATCGGAATCAAATACATGCGTGCCATGCCTGCAGTTACACTTATTTTTCTTACTTTACCCAAAGAAAAAGCCGCACTTTCCATCTTCTTCGATTTAAGGATTATAAAGAAAACAGCTAATCCTATTGCAAACAAATCTATCCAGAACGTAAATTCAAAAAATATTCCGCGCACATTTCCTATGCCGCTGATTACTGCATTATAGTAGTAATCTCGAATCATATTATAATTTGCCATGATAAGCAGTAATGCCAGAATAAAAATTATAAGTTTGATGAGCGAAGGATACACCAGAAAGCGATTCTTCGTAAACTCTCTCTTACCAAGAGTATTGCGAATCAATACACCTGCTATTGCGAATACAATAAAACTTATAAATATATATGTATACAGTTTTGATCTGTCAAATCCAAATGCTCCTAAAAGAATATTATTGAAAGAATCGGTTACAAACAATTCATATGCGAAACACAGGGATATACCACCGAAGACATATCCGATCATTTCTTCTTTTATGATTGCTCCGAGTAAGAACATTATGGCAAATGCACCACATAAAAGAAGCGATAAATATGCGTATGATAAAATTCCCGATACTAAAACATCATCTTTGATAAGAGCAAAATAATACTTATCCTGATGTAAATTAAGCACGGAAATAATGTAATCGTGTCCCGCCGAAAGAGTTTTCCCAAGAAGAATCCTGCATCTTAAGTATGATATAAAGAAAGATATCGTCATACATATAACTATCGAGATATTGCCTGTCACAAACGAGAACCATTCGAAATCTCCGTTATTAAGCGGAAGTCTTGTATAGATATTCTTTTCTCCCATACCTTTATACAAAAGCTTATAGAAAATCATAAATATCATAATGAAAAGAATCATTATAATAAGACTTCCTATAGCATTTGTTGCATCAAGATGAAGCATGGTATTCGTAAAAGGCAAAAATGAACTCCTTAAAAATGTCGCCAGATCATTTGCAGCAGTTAAATGATCCGAGAGGTATTTCGCGGGATTTTCCACAAGTCCCTCGGGAATGCCGAGTGATAAATTGTAATTGGTCGCAAACACAGTATAGGCAAAAGCAGTAATAAGCGTGATTATCCAAAATCCTATTGTTTCGCGAATATATTTACCATAGTTTTTCATAGGCTTCTCCTGTTATTGTTAATTTTTATCACCGAGAGCAACGAAATACTCTTCCAGTGACAGATCCGTAACTTCGATAAAAGATGCACCAAGACTCTTAAGCTTTTCTTTGATGCTTTCATCTTCTTCCTTTGAATTCATGGTATATATGCTGCCTGTATGCGATACATGTTCAAATCCGGCGTTTACAAGATTCTCATCCGATACGCCTTTTTCAAACACAGCCTGTACGCGTTTAATCTTGCTCTTAAGTTCATTGACCGCCACATTGCTTTCAATCTCTCCCTGATGCATGACGGTTACAACATCGCAAATTTTCTCTAGACTTTGTAAATTGTGTGAACTTATAAAAATACCTGTGCCGTTTTCCTCTACCTCTCGGATAAGCATATCGAAAAACTGCGTCTTGGCAATAGGATCAAGTCCTGATGCCGGTTCGTCCATAATGATGTACTCCGCTCCTTTAGACATCTCAAGCATTATATTAAGTCTCATTTTCTGACCCTTGGAGAGGTTGTTAGCAACGGATTTAAGGGGTATATTATAAATCTCGTTATACTTATTAAACTTATCGATACTGAAAGAATCATAAAATCTCGCATACATCTTAAGCACAGCCGACACCGTGTAAAATGGCACGAATTGAGCATAATCTCCGACGTAAGCTATTCGTTTCTTAGCATCCACATTATCGTATACATCGTTACCGTCTAAAGTGATACTTCCTTCATCAGGCGTATATATTCCCACAATACATTTAATAAGCGTTGTCTTGCCGGCAGAGTTTTCACCAATCAGGCCGTGAATCTGTCCTTTGTCAATTTGAAACGAGACATTGGAAACGGCGGTTTTCTTTTCATATCTTTTGGTAACATCGTTAATCTTAATCATACTTCCATCTCCTTATACAGATTCTTTACGAGGCTTGTTACATCATCCTTTGAATAACCCATCATTTTAAGTTCAAGAATTGCGGATTTTAAATCTCTTTTGACCATTGAAAGTTTCCCTTCATCGGGTTTCAATTCAATCTTCTCGGCAATAAAAGTGCCCTTTCCGCGGATGGTCTCGATAATTCCTTCGCGCTCCAACTCCTGATAAACTTTGGCAACCGTTCCGGGAGTTATATTTAAGTCAAGTGCTAATTTTCTGACCGAAGGAATGGCATCTCCCGGTTTTAAATTACCGCATAAAACATGATATTTCATCTGTTCTGTTATCTGTTCATATATTGCTTTTGAACTTTTGTTATCAATATGAAACATGTTATATCCTTTCGTAAACTTATATATTTCGCAGTCATTTTGTCTGTATCTAAAAAAATAACTGTATCACTCGTACTGATACAGTTATAACACTTATATTTATGTTTGTAAATAGGTTTTTGAAAATATCTTTATTTCTTTCGAGAGGCTTTAATGCGGTCTGCAGCGCGTGATAAAGCAATCATGGTTCCGGTCGGCCGATAGCGCCTCTCCTTGTAATTGTATTCACATATAACCGATCTCAATTCATCATAAAAGATGTTTAATGAATCATCGGGACTTCCTTCCTTTGCTTTAACAATATCTTCAAGAAGTGCCCTTTTTAGATCATTTTCAATATATCTTCCTCTTAAGGCTTCTATAAGCATCGGAAGAAATTTACTGTTTCTAAGCATATCCCGGTACAGAGGATGTGTCATGAATTCGTTCATGCTCTTTAGAGTAAGAACAGTCTTGTCAGGAAGCCATGGGTCCTCGGCGTATGCCTTTTTGACCAGTCCCGCAAAAAACTCAAGATCATCGCGTTCCTTCCTCTTCCTGTCAGCCTCTGCTTTGTCTTCGGGCTCTTTTTCCTCGGGCATGACACTTAAAATATCTGCCCAGAATGCCTTTTCGGCTTCATCATCCGACTCAATTTCTTCGGCTGTTTTGTCAATGGCATCAACGAATTCACGGATTATATCAAATCCTGCATCAGATGTATCCAAAGTTTCATCTGTGTTCTCTTCTTCGTTAATGCTCTTTTCCAAATCATCCCAAAAACGATAAAAAGAATAATTATCTTTCGACAGAAAAGATTCAATCGAAATATCTGCTTCCTTATCCAGCTCTTCTGCCTTTTGACCTTTTACGTGATAATATGCATTCTTCTCTTTAGGCGTATCAAGTATTTCCGAAAAAGCGATCTGAGCCAGTTCCTCCATACCTTTTTCATCATTAAGAATTTCTGTCAGGCTCTTGAAAGCATTGTGTATCTTCTTCCATTCCTCGGGATTTTCTTCGGGATGATATTTAGCCGACATTTTGGAGTAGGCTTTTCGAATCGCTTTCAAATCATTGGTTGGAGCCAGGCCAAGGATGGTAAAAAGACTTTCAAACTCATTCTTTATCATTCTTTTGGTCCTCTTCCCAGCGTTTGAAGGATTCGTCGGTCTCCTTGGTTTCCTCATCGAGCCACGAATCGTCGTACTCGTAATTTTCGAGCAGATTCTTAAGTATCGTCATCTCTATGTTAAGAAAATACATTTTAAGGTATTTTCTGAGCTTTATAGCCTCGTATCTGTCCTCGGCGAGCTTGCTCTCGAAGAAAAGTATTTTCTTGGAAATCTCACGTTTAATATTATCGGGACACTGCACGAATAGTTTCTTGCCCCATTCGATGATTCTTAAGTTTTCCTCGTCCTCGTAAGACACCAGTTTAAGACCTTTAAGCTGCTCAACTTTCTTCTTTACCGTCTCTTCATCAAGACCGAGTTCGTTGTCAACGAAGAGTTCTTCCTGCGTCATCTCAAGGTCGGGAATATCTACATTCACGATGAGAAAGCCGTTTAAATCATAAGTGAACGTAATATACGTAAGCATCCCTTCTTTGCCAAGCCCGTGCAAGTTTACCTCGAAGTTGCCAATCTGTCTGTTTTCCTCGGCATACATTTCCTCGCCCTGGAAAATATCCACTTTTATGATGCCCTGTCCGTCATAAAGCACTGTATACGGATGTGTTCTCGATGCAGGAAGCGCGGTATTACGGGGTATGATAAAAGATGAAAGCGGCTTTTCGGGATTGGTGTAATTCACAGTCGATATTCCGAGTGAAAAAGGCGCAACATCGGTTAAAATCACGTCTTTTACATCCTCGTCTCTCTCTTTGATGCCGGCATAAACGCCCATTCCGAGAGCGACAATTTTATCAGGATCGTATACGTAGAGCTTGTCTTTTTTCAGAATGTGCTTTAAATACTGCTGCACTATGGGCATTTTGCCCGAACCGCCGACTACGATTACTTCGTCGATGTCTTCGGGTTTGTTGCCCGAATCTCTTAATACGTTTTGAATGGGAACATATATTTTCTTGAATATCGGAGCCGAAAGAGCGGCGAATTCCTTCATCGTAAGAGACATAATGCCCTTGTAGCCCTTTGCATTGACCTTGACACTCGCTTCTTTTTTCTCGCTTAATTTTCTCTTAAGCGCCTCGGCATCCTCAAGGATAATGTTGAAATCCTGCGGTTTAATCTGAGCCGGATCCTTATCCAGGCTCTTAATATAGTTAATTGCAATTGCTTTATCAAAGTCGATACCGCCGAGCATATTGTCTCCGCTGACGGATATTATCTCAACGACATTTTCGAAGGTTTCAAGCAATGACACATCGAGCGTACCGCCTCCAAAGTCAAATACAAGGAGCTTATGGTTGTCAAAATCTCCGCTTAATTCACGGCCTTTTTCGGTGTTTTTAAGATACCCTAAGGCTGCTGCCGATGGCTCGTTAATGATACGGTTGACAGTAAGTCCTGCGAGTTCTCCCGCGAGTTTGGTAGCTTTCCTGGCCTTATCGTCAAAATAAGCCGGAACGCTTATGACAGCCTCACTCACCTCTTCTTTTAAGTATCTCTCCGCATCCGCCTTGAGGTTTTTTAAGATAAAAGAAGAAAGCTCTGCTGCCGTGAAATTATTCTTAAGAAGAGTTTTCCTGCCCATATTACGCTTAAAAGAAGCGATAGTATCGTCGGGTGCGGTGATAAGTCTTTCTTTGGCCGCCTTGCCGACTATCACTTCTTCGCCGTCAAAACTCACAACGCTGGGCGTAAGAAAATCACCGTATGCATTGGGTATGCATACGGCTTTTCCGTCTTCCCAGACAGTCACAAGACTGTTTGTGGTTCCTAAATCAATTCCGATTATTTTGGACATATTTCTCTCCGGTAAAGTTAATAATCAGGGCTTAAAAGTTTAGCAGATTTTCTTAGTCGGATCATATGTAGCTTTTCCGAACGCAAGAATCGGGAATGTTACAATGTAGAAGAATATGGTTAATATTGCAAATCCCGTACCTTTTCCGAATGTCTTGGCCATTCCTATCATCATGGCTATCATTGAAACAAAATTAAGGAACGGAATAAAGATGAATATAAACCACATAATATTATTGTTAAATACCATTTCACAAATCACCCAGAAGTTATAAATGGGAACTATGCTGGCCCATCCGGGTTTTCCTGCTTTTACGAATAATTTCCACATACTGATTATCAGAATCGTTACTACTGCAATTAAAATAATCGCATAAAGTATCCAGAAAATGATAAATAATATTGATGCTCCACCCGCAAATAAAGCAACAGCTGCATCTGATGAATTAGTGTTTGACATGTTTTTTCCTCCCTAAAATGTATTTTTCAAAAAATCAATTAATCCCAATTATAATCATCATTTTTGCTTGCACCGCATTCATTGCAGATATAGAAATTATAAGTACCGGTTTTGCCTGTATCGGGGTCTGTACAAGGAAGACCTTTATCTTTTAAATCCCAATCATGTTTATTAGGATCTGCCGGGATAGTTTGAGTGTCTGGCGCCGAGCAGCGATTACAATGTCTTGACTTACTTCCATCATGATTGCATCCGTTGTCACTATCAATATTCCAATCACTCCAGTCATGACCTAAAGCACCTACTGGTTCAGATTCTTCAGCTCCGCAAACCGAGCAAGTATGGGTATGAGTTCCGCCGTTTGTACAGTCGGGTTCATCTTTTGCGGATTTATAGAACCAATCACCCCAATTATGTCCCAACGCACCAACTGTTTCAGACTCCTGTTTTCCACAAACTGAACAGGTATGAGTGTGCTTTCCATCTGCCACACATGTCGGCTCATCTCCTTGGTTATAGAACCAGCCTCCCCAGTTATGTCCTAATGCATCTTCTGGTTCAGATTCTTCAGCACCGCAACCGGAACATTTATGAGTTCTCTTTCCTCCCGCTTCACAAGTTGGAGCTTCTCCAGATTTGTAATACCAATCTCCCCAGGTATGAGTATGATCAGCCTGCTGGGTATTATTGTTCTGATTATTATTTCCGCCGCCACTTGCCTGATTATTTGCGTCATTGTTATCCTTGGCGGTATCTTTGTTGTCTTTGTTATCTTTGTTATCCTTAGAATCCTTCGCGTCCTTACCGTCCTTAGAATCTTTTGCATCCTTATCCTTGGCATCCTTATCCTTAGAATCTTTATCGGCATCTTTATCCTTGTCGGCATCAGCGTCCTTGTCAGCGTCTTTATCTTTATCAGCGTCTGTATCTTTTTCTACAACCTGATTCTTATCTTTGTCGTCTTCTTCGACTACAACTTTCTCCTCAGCTTCTTTTGCCGCAAGTTCAAGTTCTTCGTTCTTTTTAAGAAGTTCAACCAATCTCGGAACAGCTTCTGAAGGAAGGCTTGCATGATCAAGCATCCAGACTTCTGTATTCTCGTCTGAAAGTACAAATTCGGAGAAATCATCTCCACCTCTGATAAGTGCACTCTCACCTGCGTAGAATTCTTTTTCAACTCCGTTGTACTCGCCCGTTAACGTCTTTAACTGTACAAAAACTACACCGCTTTCAACCTCAAGCAGTGTATAAGTATATCCGTCTTCACCTGTATAAACTGTCATTCTGAATCTCGTACCTCTTACTGACATAGTGGAGTTTGGAGTATCAACCTGATATGTGTCACCGTCTCCGAGTTTGGCTGTAAGAACGTTTAATTCGGAACCTTTATCAAGTACTATCTTTAACTTGTTGCCCTGCTTTGACGAAGCAGCCTCAAGTTTGAAATGTGTGTTTTCGTCGGCATAAACATACTTGTCGTTATTTAAGCACAAAGTAAGTTCGGAGTCTTCCGTTACCGTGACATCGTCACCGTCAAAAAGACGCTGGCCTTTATATGCCTGGCCGTTGTTTTTCTGGCCGAGTATATTTACAATCCCTTTTACATCGGCAACAGAAATACTTCTGTATTTATTGCTGTTAATAATAAGCATGAAAACAACTACTCCAACGAGCGCAACCGCAGCAACAGCCGCACTGACAGCAATAACTTTTCCTTTGGTTGTTCTTAAGAATCTTTTAAGCATTTGGCCTCCTAAACAATCCTTAAATTTATTCCTCGTTATCGTCCGAACCGATACCGTAAAATACCTTTTCTTCTATCAGCTCGAGCATTACTTTTACCACTTCGGGATCAAACTGTTTGCCTGCTCCCTCTTTTAATTCTTTTACGATTCTTTCCATCGGATATGCTTTTCTGTAGCATCTGTCCGAATTCATTGCATCAAAAGCATCTGCAACACCGATTATTCTTGCAACAAGCGGAATCTGTTCACCCGATAAACCTTCGGGATATCCTTTTCCGTCATATCTTTCGTGATGGTATCTTGCACCTTCGACGATATGAGGAACCGAACTGAAATCTTTTAGGATCTGTGCTCCGTTTGTCGTATGTGTTTTGATAATATCTCTCTCTTCGTCATCAAGTTTTCCCGGCTTGTTCAATATTGCATCGGAAATATTGATTTTACCGACATCGTGAAGAAGCGCAATATAGTAAATATTATCAAGTTCATCCTCATCAAAGTCCATTCTTTCGGCAATCTTTTTGGTATAAAAGCCGACACGAATCGAATGGCCTCGCGTGTACTTATCCTTAGCATCGATGAAGTTGGTGAAAGTCTTCATTGACTGAATGATAATCTTGCGGTCATGCTCAGTTCTGACTTTGTACTGGTGATCTTTTATAACCACCGCAATATTTATCGACACAAAAACGATATTTATAAATACCATTGCAAGCAAAATATAATAAAGCGGATAATCGGTGATTTTTGCTTCGGGTGTCGCCTTGACTACAAAATCGGTTATTTCTTCATCCGAATTGGAAAAAAGAATAAAGCCGAAAGTAATGAATTCCTTAGGCTCAATAATGTCGTTAAAACCCTGATTGGGTGTATTTATGATTGTTACGGTTCCGTCATCGTTTTCATAAATGGAAATGTTCCAGGAATCGTTTACTTTGGCGTTGTTGGGAAGTTTAAGCGTGATTGACCAGTCTTTGACATTGTTAAATGTATTGTTGTAAAGCTTGGCGTCATACTGATTTGCATGAAATCCGCTGTCATTCCACCCCTTGACTATGGGCATGTCAACATGCAGATCCCCATTGTTGACGTTCGTATCTGCGGCAGTCTGAATCACAGTGATTTCAGGTGTATTTTTTACACGAATAAAAAGAAATAAGAATCCGGCACCAATCAATGCGAAAATGATTGCGCCGATTATAAATGCAGTTTTTCGACTTTTATACATTTTTTTGCCCTACTAAAATGCCCGTTTTACACAAAAAACACCATACATAGTTATGATAGCACAAATCATTAAAAAAATATATTTTTTCTTTAATATATAGCATTTCCTTTAGTTGACTTTTATCCGTCGGGGTTTTACACTATTAAAGGTAAAATTTTCTTGAAAAGAGGTTATTTAATGGAACGTATTTACATTGAAAATGTTAAGGATTATGCAGACAAAGAAGTCTCCCTCGCAGGTTTCGTAGACAACTACAGAGACGGCAAGGCAATGGCTTTCCTTGTACTTAAAGATATCACGGGCAGAGTTCAGGTAACCATCGAAAAAGAACTTCATCCCGACTGGGAAGAAACATTAAGCAAAATCACTCCCGATACAGTTGTAAGAGTTACCGGCAAAGTGCTTTTAAGCGATTTCGTAAAACTCGGCGGAGTTGAAATCATTCCGTCAAGCATCGAAATCGAATCTGTTGCCAGTGCACTTCCCATTGCGAGAGAATATATTCCCGCTACCAAGAAAAAAGCTGCCGTAGAGCGTTCTTCAATAGATCAGAGAATCGAATACAGATGGATTGATCTTCGTACAGAAAGAAACCAGCTTATGTTCAAGGCTCAGACAACTCTTACCGCTGCTCTTCGTGAATTCTTACTTAACAAGGAATTCATCGAAATCCACACACCCAAGCTTATTGCTGCAGCAAGTGAATCAGGTGCGGATGTATTCAGACTTGACTACTTCCCCAACTACAACCTTCCCAATGCTTATCTTGCACAGAGCCCTCAGTTCTACAAACAGATGGCTATGGCTTCTGGATTTGAAAAGATCTTCGAAGTAGGTCCCGTTTTCAGAGCAGAGAAATCTTTTACCAGCAAGCACGCTACGGAATTCACATGTTTCGACCTTGAATTTTCTTACATCAACGGATGCGAAGACGTAATGAAAATGGAGGAAGACTTAATCACATATGCTCTTACTAAGGTTAAGGAAAAATACGGCGATAAAATCAAAGAACTCTTCTCTACCGAAGAATTTGATGCAGAAGTAATCGTTCCCACAACTCCTTTCCCCAGAGTAAAACTTGCGGATCTTTATGATGCACTTGAAAAAGAATACGGATACACAGTTCCCGATTCGGAAAAAGGCGATCTCACAACAGACGCAGAGCGTCTTTCTTACCAGTGGGTAAAGAAACATTATGGCCACGAATTTCTCTTCATCACAGATTACAGCGCAGAAAAGAGAGCTTTCTATCACATGCGTGACGAAAAGGGCGTTCCCCAGGGTTACGACCTTATCTGGAGAGGCGTGGAAATCACAACCGGTGCACAGCGTGAGCACAGATATGATGTATTAAAGGCTCAGGCTGACGAAAAGGGACTTACCGAAGACGTTAAATTCTATCTTGAATTCTTCAAATACGGATGTCCTCCTCACGGCGGATTCGGCCTCGGTATTGACAGACTTACGATGCTTCTTTTAGGACTTAACATAAAAGAAGCAATGTTCCTCTTCAGAGGTCCTTCACATCTGACACCTTAATTTACTTGTTTTCATATACAACTAAAATAAGCAGAGATAATTCTCTGCTTATTTTTTTATTCTGCTTTATTAAGTAACACAACCGTCTCGCAATGGTACGTGCTCGGAAACAAATCCGTTAAGCACATCTTTTCAAGTTTATATCCGTTCTCATAAAAGACTCGAATATCTCTTGCCAGGCTTGAAGGTTTACACGATACATATACGATTCTTTTAACACCATAATTTAATATCTTTTCCAAAGCTTTTGGATTGATGCCGTCACGCGGAGGATCAAGAATTATATAGTCAGGCAGCGTTTCAATGTCGTCCAGGCACTTTAAAACGTCTCCTGCGATGAATTCGCAGTTATCTATACCATTTCTCTTTGCGCTTATCTTCGCAGCTTCTACGGCCTCCTCAACGATTTCTACGCCTATTGTCTTGCTTGTTGCTTCCGATACAAGCTGGGCAATGGTTCCGGTACCTGTATATAAATCATACACAACCGGTTTTCCTTCAACACCGCTTAAAAGATATTCCTTAACTTTAGAATATAATAATTCAGCCGCAAGCGAATTGTTCTGGAAGAAAGAAAAAGGTGAAATCTTAAACTTAAGTCCAAGCAGCTCTTCTTCAAAATAATCCTTTCCGTAAAGAATCGTGCTTCCTTCGTCTATAACCGCATCGGCAAGCGAATCATTCTTTATGTGCAGAATTCCCGCAAATTTGCCTTTGGTATTTATACTAAGCAGTTCATTCTTCCAGGCTTCAAGAATTCCTTCCCACTCTTCTTTCGAATACTTCTTATCCCACTGAGAAGATGTCACAAGGAACAAAAGTATCTCGCCGGATTTTCTTCCCTTTCTCACGCATAAATGGCGAAGCACGCCTTCATGTTTCATCTTGTGATAATAGGGAATATTAAGTTTATTAAAATACTCGTAAGTGGTTTTAAGAATCTGTCTGAAATCCTCATCCACTATTCTGCAGTAAAAAGTATTAACAACATCGTAAGTGCTGTTTCTTTTATGCATTCCAAGCGCTAAAGGCCCGTCCTTATATTCGTCTCCGAACGAAAACTCCATTTTGTTTCTGTATTCACTCTCATCCGGACTTCCTAAGATTCCTTCATATGCATCATCAATATCTGCAGCATTATCTCCTAAAGACTTCTTAAGCATATCGACAATCTGCTTTTCTTTTATCTTAAGCTGGCTTTCGTAAGGAAATGTCTGATATGTGCATCCGCCGCACTCTTTATAATGCGGACAGGGTTCTGCAGTTTCTTCCGGCGCTCTCTCGATTACCTCTTCAAGTCTTGCCTCTAAAAGTCCGTGTTTCTTTTTGTTAACGGTACCTTTAACCTTCTGTCCGAGAATAGCGTTCTTAATCTTAATGTCATATGTTCCGTTCTCGTCAGAAACTACCACATGTCCGACATTTGGAAAATCATATTTTGTTACGTAGCCTTCAAAACTGTCGCCTTTTTTCATGCCTGAATCCTTAATGAGTTTTTATTTATAACAATCGAAATTTCGCCGACAGAAAATCCGCCGACGAAATTTCATAAACATCACAAAACAAATATTTAATGATCTTCCATGTATACGTTATAGTAATTTCCTACACCGTACTCGGGTTCCTGATTCATGGAGAAGATTAAAACGATGGTGTAAACCCAGGGTACAAAAATACTGATAATTGAAATCGGAAGTGCAAGTTCCTTGCTTCTGAAAGTAACCAGCATATCGTATTTTTTACGCCATGCCATTGCTATAAGAACAATTGGTAAAAGAAGATCCAAAAGCTGTCCTACTGCGGGAACCACGTTTAATGCAACAATAATGCTGGTTCCGAATAATGAAAGTACAAGGAATGCAATTCCCATGTAATTACGTTTCTTAGTCTTAATAAGAAGATTGAATTCCCTTCGCGGCAGGACGAATTCCAGATATGTCTGGGCAAACGGAATAAAACCAAGCCATGGATATTTGTATCCTGCTTTTTTAGCCAGTTTATAGAGTGCAATTGCAGGAAGAAGATATTCAAGGATTAACATTATAACACCGAATATCGATGAAATGATTGCACCTATGATTCCCAAAATCCATATACTTATTCCGAGCATTCCCGCAATAGCACCAAATATTCCGTATAAAGAAAATGCCGAATTGTTTGCGGAATTAAGTCCGGTTTCAATATTGGATAACGCATCATTAATACCGCTTCCGCTTAATAGTAAAAATTCCATTATTTAACCTCCTGAAGCTTATTCGTCAAAGGAATCGGCTTCTGTTATTTCTTCAATTGTTTCTGTGGCGGATTCATTGCTCTCTTTCACATAGATGGGGTTGTGTTTCATTCCGGGATTTCCGCCGCCTTCTGAAAGCGCCATAGCCCATAAATCTCTGCCAACAGTGTTGTTCTGATTGAACCAATTCAAACCTATTAAACCGATCATAACAAATCCTCCTTTCGATTCCAAAAAAATCTTTTTTATGCTGATATTATTATATCATCGGTCATTCAAATTGAATACAATCCAGCATACCTGTAATTATGTTAAAAGGGTAAATTAAAAGCCCGTAAAAATCCGTTTTTGAAAAAATAACTTAAAATCATTTAAGATACCTGCTTAACTACAGTTTTAAGAGTAGGTTGCTTAATAAAATCACTATCATGCAGACAGGGCAGATTACAAGAATCATTACCTTGTACAGACCTTTTGCGCCGAATTTCTTTTCTCCGTGCATAACTTCTTCTTCCACGAATTTTGTCTTCACAAAATATCCGATCAGTATACATGTAAGCAGTGATACGACAGGCATAATCACGTTGTTTGAGATAAAATCGTAAAAGTCGAGGAACTGATATCCGAATATACTTACCTTGTCCCAGATACTGTAGCCGAATACCGATGTAAGTCCGACTAAAAGAACAAATATAAAACAAATAATTGTTCCGAGGATTCTTCCGATTTTAAATTTTTCGCAGACAATCGAGACTATGGTCTCAAGCAGCGAAATGGATGATGTAAGCGCTGCAAGTGCTACAAGCGCAAAGAAAAACGTTCCGACTATCTGACCGCCCTTCATGGTTTTAAACACATTGGGAAGCGTTACAAACATAAGACTCGGACCTGCATTTAATGCTTCCGCGTTTCCGTTGCTGAAAGCAAATACAGCCGGCACTATAATCATTCCGGCAAGCAGTGCTACCGCAGTATCAAAAATCTCTATCTGTCTAACGCTGCTTTCCAGAGAATCCTCTTTTCTCATATATGAGCCGTATGTAATCATGATACCCATGGCAAGCGACATTGAATAGAAAAGCTGTCCCATAGCCGCAACGAGTGTCTTTAAGAACATGGTCAGTGTAAAGCCCTTAAAGTTCGGCAGAACATAGTATTTAAATCCTTCCTTGGCTCCGGGAATAGTCATGGTATAAACTGCTATACCGATTATAAGCACAAGCAGAATCGGCATTAAAATCTTGCTTATAAGCTCAATGCCCTTCTGCACTCCGAGAACAACAACAAGTGCTGTAATAAGTGCGAATAGTACAAAGAAAAGCGTGGGCTGAAACCATTTGCCGATAAATCCGGTGAAGAAATCTCCGCCATCAGCCGCAGTTTTTCCTGATCCGGTCACAAAAACCGTAAGATATTTAAGTACCCATCCTCCGATTACGCAGTAATAAGGAGTGATGATAAAAGGAACAAGGGCTGCGATTACTCCTAAAAATGAGAATCTTTTATCAGCTTCTTTGTATGCGCCGATAACCGATTTGCCGGTTTTTCTTCCGAGCGCTATTTCGGTAATCATCAGCGAAAATCCAAAAGTTACTGCCAATATTATGTAAACCAATAGAAAAATTCCGCCGCCGTATTTAGCCGCCAGATAAGGGAATCTCCAGATATTTCCCAAACCTACCGCAGAGCCGGCGGCTGCAAATATAAATCCTAATTTACTTCCAAAACCTTCTTTTTTGTTTTCTTTCATGAGAAATAATTCCTTTATAATATTATCCGAAAAAATATTTTATCACTTTTCGCCCTCAAAAGATATATTTTAAGAATAAACATTTATGTTTTAAAAATATTGTTAATATATACAAAATATGGTATTTTATAATCATGAAAACAACTAAAAGTAGGAAGAGGAATTCTGTTTTTTCCCGAATCGGTCGAGTAGTCGGTCGGTTCTTTATTTGGTTTGGCGTAACTCTTCTCATTTTGGTATGTGGTCTTTACATTTTCTTTTACTTTGTAAACAAAGGTCCTTCACAGAGAGTTAGAGATCTTTTTGTTGCTTCTGCCAAGGAATCGAGTGTCGGCGGCGTGCTTGCAGACATCTATTTATCCCAGGAAGAAATCGACGAAATATTATCCAAAAACAATACATCGGAATTTACCGAAATAACCGATATCGCTATGGTTAAAACTACGGCCTCCGCTTCACCCGAGACCGGAATTGAAAGTGATGTGATTGAACCCGTGGCAGATCCGTCTCTTGATCCTGACGGCGACGGTATAGATGTCTTCGATGTTCACGGCGATACTTACAAGGGCAAGATGATGGTTATTTACGACCCTTCGCGTGTAAAGGTTGCTACACTCGATTATTACGATTATGATGCGCCCGGTTTAACCCTCCCCAAGCTCGTGGAAAAATACGACTGCGTGGCAGGTGTAAACGGCGGTAAATATGATGATGAAATAGGACTCGGTTCGGGTGGAATGCCTGAAGGAGTTGTATTCTCCGAAGGAGTACTTCGTTTCGGAGATCCCGACACATCCTATGATGTATACGGCTTCACAAAAGATGACGTACTTGTGGTCGGCAGAATGACAGCAGGATACGCTCAGTCAATAGGTGTAAGAGATGCGGTATCATTCGGTCCCGCTTTAATTGTAAACGGAAAATCGGCCAAGTATTCAGGTTCGGGCAGCGGTCTTAATCCAAGAACCGCCATCGGACAGAGAGAAAACGGCGATGTTCTGCTCCTTGTAATCGAAGGAAGACAACCCTCTTCTCTTGGCGCAACAATGGGCGATCTTATAACGGTTATGGAAGAATTCGGAGCTGTTAATGCTGCCAACCTTGACGGCGGTATGTCTTCTTCCATGGTTTATAACAACGAAGAAATAGTCTCAAGCTGTACTCTCGGTAACAGAGCCATGCCTACGGCTTTTGTCGTGGAAAAGAGGTAAATATGAACCGGGACATGTTTAACGAAAAAAAGAAATTAAGCAATATGGATACGCCTGATGCTTCCTGGGCAGAGGACGTTTCCTTTAAGTCGCTCGAAAAAAAGATAAAAGAAAGTAAAAAGGCCTCCGAAAAGGCTTTCCTTTCTCTGGACGGAAAAGAAGAAAAGGAATTAAGAAAACGCAGGGAAAAAATACAGGCCGAAAAAAGAGAAGCCATAAAAGAAGCCAAAGAAGAAGCCGAAGCTCCGATAAAGGCTAAAAAGAGCAAAAAAGGATTTATCATTTTTATTGCCGTTTGGGCAGCAATTCTTTTAACAGTTATCGGTGTTTTATTATACAAATTCTATTTCTTCCTCGGAGATTACGAAGAAGTATATCAGGCTTCTCTCCCCTACCATGTAATGGATGATTTCTTTGAAATGTTCGATCCGCTGGATTTTGATTCAATCTATGCTGCCGTTTCCGACAAACCTGAAATCAACGAATTCGAAACAGGGAAGAATGTTGAGAATTATTATTCGAAGCTTCTTGAAGGAAAAGAAATCGCCTATGTTGAAGCAACCGAATCAACAGATAAAAACCCTGTTTATCATATAACCGCGGACAATTATATCGTAGGCCAGGTAAACCTTATACAGACTGACGAAAAACGTAAATATGATCTCCCGGTTTACCGCGTGGAAAGTTTTGATATGTATTCCGATGCAGAGTTTTCTGTAAGCATTCAGGCTTACACAGACTGCGAAGTGTATGTAAACGACATAAAAGTATCTCCCGAATATGTTACAAGGCTCGATTTAAACAAGGAAAAACATTTTGAAGGCTTTACCGAGCTTCCGCTTAAGAAGTATTATCAGATATCAGGCTTTTATGAGAAGCCTTCCGTAAAGGTCGTAAATGGTTACGGACAGGAAATAATACCAACCATGAACAACAATACCGGCGTATATGAAACTCCTGTCTCAGCGCCAAAGGAAGTCGAAGAAGAAATGAAAGCCTTCGCTACTGAAGCCGTACACACTTATGCGCAGGTTGTATGCCGTGAAATCAACGACTCGGCACTCGATAAGATATTTACCAAAAACAATATGATTGTCAGTGAAATCAAATCAAACAGCGGCAATCTTAAATACTTCCCTAATCACACCACGGAAAGCGTAGAGGATAAAATAATTGAGTTTATCCCTTACAGCAGCGAGGCATTTTACTGTGAGATAGAACATACACAGCATATGTTAATCTACGGCGTACGCCCTCGTGATGTGGTTACCGATGCACGTTTCTATTATTATAAAGAAGACGGCGAATGGAAGGTCTGTGCAATGGTATTCTAGGAGTCAGACGCGCTTCGCGAGTCTGGCACATCGCCATGAGCCTGACTCGCATAGCGTGCCTGGTTCTTTTTTTGCACATAAAAAAGAACAACACAAAAATCATGTCGTTCCTTTTTATACACTTCTATATATCTTTAATTTAGAAAAGTCTGATTATTCCTCTTCCTTGTCATCCTTAATTTCGATTGCATCTTCGTCATCAAAGAAATCATCATCGAAATCATCATCGAAGTCATCATCGAAATCTTCAAGATAATCAGGTGTGAGGTAACGATAAACAAGATAAGCAATACCTGCTACTGCAGCAATTGCACCTACGATTGCAAGGATTGTAATGATAATATTACGTCTCTTTGCAGCTTCAGCTTCTTCCTGCTCTCTTTTCTTTCTGTTTATAATACCATCTAATTTTGTCATTTCAAGGAAATCATCGAAATCCTTAATCTTTTTGAACACTTTTAAAATATTAGCCATTTTCTTGACCCCCTTTTGCATAATCAGAAGTTCTATGGAATTATTATATCACTTAAAAATTAAAAAAGATACAATTTTTAAAAAAATATTATGTTAATTAAGATAGGGCGCGGCATCCTCCTCTGTTATAAGTCCGTCACGTACCATATTTTCAATGTCCTGCTTAAGATAAAAGCTTCTGTCGTAGTCATATTCAAGTGCTTTTCCGAACCAGGCAAGGGCAGTCTGATAATCTCCCATAGTATAATAAGCGCAGCCGCAATTATACATATCGTCGGGACTAAGACTCATATTGGCGCTTTTTTCAAAATATACCGCACTGTCAGAGTAGTCTGCATCCCAGTAATATATCATTCCCAGAGTTGAAAACATTGCGGCATCTTCAATACCCTGTTTTTCCGCAAGAAGATAATACGTTTTGGCTTTTTCGTTGTCCACAGTAAAACCGTTACCCAAAAAATACATATCTCCGAGCTGCTGATAAACGTGACCTGAAGCATTTCCGGAATCCGCAGCCTTTACATAATAATATTTTGCATTCGAAATATCCTGACTTACTCCGTCACCGTAATAATACATATCGCCAAGTTTTTCGCAGGCCAGATCATTGCCCATATCAGCCGCAAGCCCAAAGTAATCAAGTGCCTTTGAAAGATCTCTGGGTACTTCAATATTATCGTAATAAATGGTTCCGAGAATATAATATACAGAGGCGTCAGCATATCCTTCAGCGACTATTTTTTCCAATTGATCTTTTGCCTCTCCGCGGTTTTCGGCTGTACCGATTCCGTCAGCGGTCATGGTTGCAACGAGAATTTCGGAAATCCAGTCTCCCGCATCTGCTGCCTTTTTAAACCATTTGAAAGCATTCTCGTATTCCGGTGTACCGTTAACATTTCCGTAATAATACAGCCATCCGAGGTTTCTCATGCCTTCAAAGTCGTTTCTTGCAGCTGCTGCCTTATACCATTCTCCTGCTTTTTCATAATTTTCATTTTCTTCAAATACTGTACCGATGGCATTCATAGCATCCGTATTTTCGTGCTTGGCAGCCATATAATACCAGCTTATTGCATCGTTTTCATCATCTTCCGGAATGAATCCGTTGTAGTACATTTTTCCGATTTCATACATGGCTTCGGAATTACCGAATTCTGCATTTGTATAATAAAGACTGTAGGCCTTGTCGTAATCATCATCGGCTCCCAAGCCATACTCATACATTGAAGCAAGAGTATTATATGCAGGAAGATAACCGCTCTCAATCGCTTTTTCATACCATGTTCTGGCCGAATTAAAGTCTTCCGTACCATCCGCTTTCTGACCGTATTCGCCTTTTTTATACATGTCTCCTATAGCTTTCATCGCCTCGGCGTAACCCATGTCTGTAGCTTTTTTAAACCATTCATATGCTTTATTATAATCCTGCTTTACATTTCCGTTACCGTATTCATACAAATAACCTATGCAGCAGTAAGCATCGGGAATGTTTCTGTCGGTGGCTGTTCTGTAATAATCCATGGCCTTCTCATAGTCGGTCTCTGTTCCGTAGCCGTACTGATAATAAAAGCCTGTCCAGAAAATGGAATCAAGGTTTCCTTTATCTGCCGATGTCTCAAAATAATCCAAAGCTTTCTCAAAATACATTTGCGAGCCTACGGAATCATCCTCGTACATTTTTATTTCTGCCATGTAATCATAGCAAACCCCTGTTAATCCGGGATTTAATTCCATTGCCTTTTCATAGCATAAAAGAGCCTCTTCTACATCCTTTTCGGGACCGTATACACCGTTATAATACATGTATGCAAGATCAAGATACGCTCCTGATGCAACATCTTTTATCTCACTGTCGGTGGATTTTTTAAGATATTCATAAGCGTCATCGGATTCGTCCACATAATTAAGATATCCGCTGATATAGAAATTGCCTTCATAACAGTAAGCTTCCGCACAGCCTTTGGCCATTGCTTCATCATATAAGCTTATTGCTTTTACTAAATCCGGATATACTCCGAGTCCGTTTTCATAGAGATTACCGAGTTCGAGACGTGAAAGATCACTTCCTTTTTCGACACCCTTTTCAAAATTCTCTTTCGCGGATTCGTAGTCGTAATTTCTCTCATCCAGCATTCCGAGATAATAATATGCGTCGGCCTCACCTTTTTTTGCCGCCTTTTCGAAATATCCTCTGGCTGCTTCGTTATCCTTAGTTCCCTGATATTCTGAATAATAAAATGTAATACCCTTTTCAAGGTTTCTTTTTCCGCTGCCGCCTATACCGATAATGATTGCAACAGAAGCTGCAACTATAACAAATAAAGCAGCAACCGCAAGAACAGCTCCTATAATGATTGCAGGTAAAACAAATTTCTTTTTACCCTTTTTCTTAACGTTAGTTTTTTCAGGCTTTTTTCTCTCAACCGCATTTCGGCTTAAATTTGATGTATCAACACCGCATAAAATAATTTCGACATAATCCCTTAAGCTTTCTATCTTTTCCATCAAAGGAGGCGTAACCGCATCAAGCCAGTGAACACGGGTCAAATAGTATTCGAATTCACTGCTCATTTTATTTTCCGTCAGTCTGAAAGGAACGATGGTTTTGCCAGCATTAAAAGCCATTGCAACTTCATTCATTACCTGTCTGGATGAATTGGATTCATCGGTATAAACAAGCACCAGTATTTTACAGTTTTCAAGTGCATTTGCAATTGCAGTTACCCACTCTTCGCCGGGCATAATGTCTCTGGGCGCATACCAGCATTTAATGTTATGCGCTTCGAATTCAGAAACAATAGCATCTGCAACATTTTTGTTTTCACTTGAATAACTTAAGAATACATCAATATTATTGTCTGCCAATTTCTTATCTCCCAAAAATATTTTCGAGTTCTTTAACTATTCTTTCAGCTCCGTGACCGTCTGCAATTTCCGAAGCCTTTCTGCTCATTTCCTTTGCCAGTGCAGGATCTGCAGCAATACGTTTAACTGCATTTATAATATCATAAAAGAAACTTTCGTTAAATCTTACATCTCCGGCATAAATAAAAGCGCCCAGTTCACCAAATTTCTCTCCTCCGTGAACCTGATTGTCTGCCATTGAGAAGCAGATACAGGGCTTTCCGCATGCACATATTTCATACTGTGTGCTTCCTGCAGCGGAAATAACTATGTCAGCCTCTTCTATTTTTTCTTTCATGTCTGTAACATTTACGAAATAGTTGATGTTTTTTGTGGCTTCACAGATATCTTTTATTTTGTCTATATCCGGCTCCATTTTGCCGAGAATCATATTTATGTTTTTATCTTTGAAAAACTCATCCTCGGAAAACTTAAGAGCAAATCCGTGTGCAAGATGCAGAGGATCGGCTCCGCCAACGGAAATCATAATATTCTTAATTTCATTTATCTCTCTTAAGTTTTTTTCGGCAAATTCTTTTCTTAAAGGAGCATATGCGGGACCGATTATCATTTCAGGTGTTTTGACCTTTTCGGTCACATACATCTCTTTATATTTTTCTTCATCCGCGTATACATTATAGTTGACCAGGCAGTCAACATTGTATGCAAATGAATATACGTCATCGATATAAACGGTCTTTATAAGTTCTTTTACGGATTGTAAATACTTCACGGAAACATAATAACTGTCAATAATCAAAAGATCGGCTTTTTCTTCAGCGATTATTTGTTCAAGCAGCGCAAGTTCATCATCCATTCTGTTATAAGAGGTTGTAAGATAATAAACGTCATATCCTCTGTTCATGATAAAATCCATGGGAGTATCTTTTGCGCATACAAATAAACACTCATGCCCTTTATTTTTAAAGGAATCGCAAAGCGAGAGACATCTCATAACATGTCCCTGACCTATATTTGAATTTGCGTCTGCTCTTATTATGACTTTCATTTAAATCACCGTAAGTTTCGTAAACCTTGAATCGAGTATTCTCTGACCGTACTGGTCGAATTCTATTTTAACATATGTGTTAACACCGCTGTCGTCAATTTCTTTTATGATGCCTTCGCCGAACTTGATATGTCTGACTCTGTCGCCGACTTTATAATTGATACTGCCCTTTAAGTCGCTGCCCTTTGTAAGTCCAAGCGGCTTTGCTTTAGCCTGCACCGTGGCGGTTTTGTAATTCGTGTCGACTTTATCGTCTTTAGAATCTGTTTTGGGAGTTATGTTAACCTTTGCCGTGGCTTTGGGCTTGCCTTTTGAAAGAAGTCCTGTTGAAGCATAAGGTACTCCGCCGGGTATTGAATTTGATGTACCTGTAGAAGAATTCCTTAAATAACCGCCGTAAACGCCCGTAGGAGCGTATTTAGACTTCTGCACGGGAATTTCTTCGTCTGTGCTCTTTTTAAACTTTGTATCGCTGTCTAAGAGCTCTGAGGGTATCTCTCGTACAAATCTGCTCACAGGGAAATTTTGCCACTGACCTCTTGCCATTCTGCTTTGAGCCGCAGTTAAGGTTAAATCATCCTTTGCTCTTGTAATACCTACATATGCAAGTCTTCTTTCTTCTTCGATATCCTCGGAATTGTATGAAGTGATGCTTCTCTCTCCGGGGAATAAACCGTCTTCCATTCCCACGATATATACATGCGAGAATTCAAGACCCTTGGCCGAATGAAGCGTCATCATAAGGATTCTGTCCAAAGACGTATCCGCATTATCTATATCCGCAACTAATGATACATCATTTAAGAACTCCTGAAGTGTCGGTCCTTTCTCGGCGTCAGGATTTTCCTGAGCATATTTTTCTTCAAAATACGCAGCCTTTGAAATAAGTTCGTCTATATTGGCAAGTCTGTCGTTTGCGTCATCCTTGTCTTCGTTCTCTTTAATATAATCCTCGTATTTAATCTTTTCGATAAGCTCTGAAATGATTTCCGGAATATCGTCGAATTCGCCTTCGGCAATTCTTTCTCTTAAAAGAATTATTTCCGAAGCAAAATCTCTCATCTTATCCGCAGCTTTTCCGATTGAAGGAATTCTGTCTGCATGAAGCAGGGCTTCAAAAAGAGATATTTCGTTATTCTCCGCGTACATTCTGGCTTTTCCGAGGGAAGTCTCGCCTATGCCTCTTTTAGGAACGTTAACAATTCTTTCAACATTAAGATTGTCGTTACCGTTTGCTATGGTTTTTAAGTACGCGAGGATATCTTTTATTTCACGTCTTGAATAGAAGTTGGTGCCTCCGACAATCGTATACGGAATGTTTTCGCGAAGCATTGCTTCTTCAAGTTCACGCGACTGCTGGTTGGTACGGTAAAGAACCGCTATATCGTTCCTTAACGCATCACGGCGTCTGACCTTGGTATAAATATCATCCGCAACAAACATAGCTTCTTCTTTCGACGAAGAAAAGGTTCTAAAATGAATTTTGCTGCCGTCACCCTTTTCGGACCAGAGTGACTTTTCCTTTCTGCCAATATTATGCGCAATTACTGCATTTGCGGCATTTAGGATGTTTTCTGTCGAACGGTAATTCTGCTCAAGTTTAACCACTTTTGCGGTCGGATAATTCTTTTCGAAATCCAGAATGTTTCTTATATTCGCACCTCTGAAACGGTAGATTGACTGATCGTCGTCACCTACCACGCAAAGATTTTTATACTTATCCGCAAGAAGTTTTACGAACGCAAACTGAACAGAGTTTGTGTCCTGATACTCATCCACGAGGATGTATTTAAATCTGTTTCTGTAGTTTTCAAGTACGTCCTTGTTCTTCTTGAAAAGCTCAACGGTCAATAAAAGCAAATCGTCGAAATCCAGCGCATTGTTGTCAAAAAGAACCTTTTCATACTCTCTGTAAAGGAATGAAACTTTCTTCTCGTAATCTTCTTTTGCGAACGACTCGTATTCTTCGGGCGTAACCATTTCGTTCTTGTTCGAACTGATTGTCGAAAGAATCATTTTAGGAGGATACTCCTTGGGGTTAAGTCCGTGTTTTTTTAAGAGGTCATTCATAACCTTTTTAGAATCATCGGTATCGTAGATGCTAAAATCCGAATTGTATCCGAGAAGGTCTATATGTCGTCTTAAAATGCGTGAACATGTTGAATGAAAAGTCGATACCCATATCGAATCCGCACCGAATCCGACGATGTCATCCACTCTTTTTCTCATTTCTTCCGCAGCTTTGTTCGTAAAAGTAATCGCAAGTATGTTGTAAGGAGAAATTCCTATATCAATCATATGCGCTATTCTGTATGTAATTACTCTTGTTTTGCCCGAACCGGCACCCGCCAAAATTAAAAGCGGCCCTTCCGTATGCATCACCGCATCATACTGCTCGGGATTTAAAAATCGCTCTAAATTCATATATGTTAAGTAAATCCTGATTGTTCAAATTTTTAGTATGTTTCAACACATACACTTTGTAATTTTACCATAAAAGAGAAGAATTTTAAAGGCGGATAAAAGCGCATCATAAAAGAAAAGCACCTGTGCATTTGCACAAGCGCCTGTTTCAAAAAGATATTTTTTATTAGTATTTCAGTTCCTGACCGATGTAGATAAGGTTTTCGTCTTTAATATTGTTTAATGCAACCAGGTTTTTAATTGTTGTATTAAACTTCTCTGCCAACGAAGATAATGTATCTCCTGCCTGAACAATATAAGTTCCGCTTTCCTTTACACCGTTTTCTTCGCCGGAATATCCTCCGTAAATACTATAAAGATATAAAGGTCCGCACCATGTTACATTCGGATCAGCCTGAACATCGCATCCGTGTATAGTAACTTCAAAATCCTCATCCAGATATGTATAACTGAAAACAAGCGTTATCTGAGGATTCTCCTGAAGTTTCTTCATTACATCGTAAGGAAGAGAATCTCCTGCATTCCATTCTACCGTCTGCTCTCCGCCCAGTATTCTTGCATTTTCAAGCCTTGCATAAAGTTCGTCGAGATAATTGGTCGCTTTCTTAGGTTCTTCGGGTTCCTCAGGAATTTCGGGTTCTTCAGGTTCTTCAGTATTCTGTATTTCATTATAGTGAGCATATATCGTCTGACTGGAAGTAAATACAGTATCTGTTGTTATTTCAGTTCCGCCCTCAGCCGATGTATACCATCCGGTAAATTCATATCCCTCATAAACAGGTGTAGGAAGTGACGTTAATTTAAATTCTACATTCGTTATGTCAGATGAAGGATTAACCGTACCTCCGTTTGCATCAAATGTTATTGTATAAACATCAGCTACTTCGGTAAACTTAGCGGTATATGTAGCCGATCCTGTCACAGTAGTAACCTCAGGGTTCCATCCTGCAAATATATATGAATGCTGATTTGCTGCTGCTTTGGTCGGTTCTTCTCCGTTATATTCAGGTGTTGAACCATATTCTGCATCCGTGTCGGTTTCAAGAACAGTTCCGTCTTCATTTGCCCAGGTGATTACATATTCATTGGTAGTCCACTGTGCATAAAGAATTACTGTATCTCCTTCGCCATCTGAAATGTTAGCTGTTGCATTGTAAGCATATGCTTTACCTGCTCCGTCTGCACTTGTATTCCAGCCCGCAAAGGTATGACCGTCAAAAGTAAATGAATTGTCCGGAAGTGATATTCCGTCATCATATTTCCTTGTCTGGTCAGTCATCGTTCCTGTTCCGCCGTTAGAATCAAAAGATACCGTATACTTATGCGGAGTCCAGTTTGCATAATATGTCTTATCACCGATTTCCGAATCAGTAATGAAAGTTACGGCATTGCCCGTAAAAGATGCATCTTCATACCAGTTTTCAAATGTATATCCTGTTCTTTCAACATCATCAGCATTAGGAAGTTTAGCACCTTTACTGTACGTATATTCGGTTACATCATTGGTTTTTATGGTTCCTTCGTTTGTTACCAGATTTACATTATATGTATTAAACGACCATTTAGCATAATAAGTTTTATCACCGAAATCTGTTGCTGTTATTTCCGTAAAAGGAGTTCCGTTTAATTTTTCATTATCGTACCAGCCCTCAAACGTATTTCCGGTCAGATAAATATCGTTTGCATCGGGAAGAGTTGCTCCTGTACCACAGATATAATTGTCAACATTATTTGTATTAATCATTCCTCCATTTGTTACAAACCTAACATTATATGTATTTGGATTCCACTTTGCATATAAATATTTGTGTCCGTACTCTGTGGAAGAAATAGATGTAATTTTTGTTCCGTCAAAATTTTGATTTGTATACCAACCGTCAAATGTATAACCGTCTTTTTTTATAACATTTTCATCAGACAAAGTAACATCCGTTCCGAAAGTATAATTTGTAGGATAATTTGAAACAAAATTACCACCATTGGTACTGTAATTTATATCAAAAACATCAGTCCATATTGCATAAAGCGTTGTTTCGGAGTCAAATGAAACAACTTCGTCATATCTATAAGAAGTTCCCTTACCATCCGGCTGGGTATTCCAACTTTTGATAGCATAGCCTGGGCGGTCTATAATGTTTTGGTCTAATCTATAACCTGATTTATTTGCTGCTACTTTATATATATTATCATTGCCCGTATAATTTGGCATATAAGACACAATAACTTTATCCGAAGGACAAGAACAAGAACAATTGACAAGCGTGCCTGCCGGGGCTATAAATTTTGAATTATCTTTTAAAAATACACCGTTGCTACTGTACGTATTTTCAGATTTTATAGTTCCGCTTTCAACAATAAGGGATGCATTGTTTTCAAGCAAAACACCACCTATTGTATGTGAAGACCCTCCTATCGGTTCTTCAAAAGACAGTTCTGCGTCTTTTATAGTGACAGAAGAATTACTTATCGCCCAAATACAATACTCACCACATTTTTCTATTTTAGTGCCACCAGATAAAATAAGTTTTGAATTATCAACCAAGTAAACACCATTTGTTTTTCCTGAAACTTTTACATTTTCAAGTTCAAGTGTACTATTACCATAATAAGCAAGCCAAAGCGCGCCACCGGAAGAACGCTGAACCGCTTTAGCATCTAAATTATCAATTGTTCCAGGACCCATAATTTTTATATAAGAACTTTGATATGTATTACTATCATAATCCCACCAATCCTCTACACCTGTGGTTGGACCTTGTACATTGGTTGAAGCAGCATAAATACGATGATTATTTAAATCAACAACCCCATATCCTACAAGTAGTATACAACCAGAATATTCTAAATCATTATAAAGTTTTATATAAACTGGATTGTCAGGGCTTTCACCATCCCACCTGATAAGATCACGTACATTCTCGGGTGAATACGTGGAATAAGGACCCCTATCATAAACTTTTGAATACGCTTTTACCGACATTGTCATCCATGAAGAAGAAAAATACCCCAAAAGAATAGCAATCCCTGCAAAAAACATCAATGTTTTTTTAATTATTCTCTTTTTCTTCATACAAACCCCCTCATAATTTTGCACTATTACATGTTCCTATAAACAAAAAGCAATCAAACAAGAATTATCTTAATCTGATTGCAGTTAAACCACCTTTAAAAGCCAAAGGCTTACAACTTTGCGTCCTACCCTCACGGATAGTTTGCCCTCATTTTTTATAAACCTTTTAATTTTATCAATCAATTTATGGCTAGTCTATAATATGTCATGCATTTTTGCTTATATCTCATGCATTATAAGATTTATTTAAAAGTTATAGAAAACAAAAAGGTGCCAGACACGCTTTGCGAGTCAGGCACCATAAATCTTTTAAAGATTTGAATTTACATTGAGTAAGCAGCCTCGGGATCTACGAGTGTAAGTCCTGCTTTCTTAACTGCATCATAGCCCTTGTCGATGTCGGTTACTTTTATGATCATTGAACCGGCTTCGCGGCTTGAGTTAAGAGTATACATGTACTCGATGTTAATACCATCGGATGTAAGAATCTTGGTAAGGCGGTTAAGTGAACCTGCCTTCTGTTCCATACTGATTGCAAGAACATCTGTAAGTCTTGCAAGGCAGCCTGCTTCTTTTAAAACAGCTTTTGCCTTATCGGGATCGGAAACTATCATTCTAAGTACACCGTATTCGCTCGTATCCGCAAGTGACAGACATACTATGTTAATATCGTTCTTAGCAAGGATATCTGTTACGCTGTCAAGTCTTCCTTCTCTATTTTCAAGAAATACCGTCAACTGTTTTAAATACATACTGTCACCCCCTAATCTTCAAATACTCTCTTGTCAATTACTCTCTTTGATTTGCCTTCGAAACGATCCAAAGATCTCGGCTCAACGAGTTTAACCTTAACAGCAATAAGAAGAGCGCTCTGTAAAGCAGCGGAAATCTTCTTGGTAAGGTTTTCCATCTCTCTGATTTCGTCGAATAATACGTCTTCGTTAACCTCTACCTGAACTTCGAGTGTATCGAGGTTGTTTACTCTGTCAACTATCATCTGGTAATGAGGTGATACACCGTCAATCTCAAGAAGAGCTGTTTCAACCTGTGAAGGGAATACGTTTACGCCGCGGATGATAAGCATATCATCGCTTCTGCCTTTGAATTTGGAAATTCTCGGAGTTGTACGTCCGCAGTCACATGTAGAATGATCGATACTTGTAAGGTCCTTTGTACGATATCGTAAAAGAGGCAAACCTTCTTTTGTAAGTGTTGTAAATACAAGTTCTCCGACCACTCCGTCATCTACAGGATAAAGTGTCTCTTTATCAACGATTTCCGCAAAGAAATGATCTTCCTGAATATGAAGTCCTTTGTGGAAAGAACAGTCACAGGCAACACCCGGTCCGCACACTTCGGAGAGACCGTAAATATCATGTGCATGAATATTAAGCTTCTCTTCAATCTGCTGTCTCATCTTTTCGGTCCAGGGCTCAGCTCCGCAAATAGCGGTCTTTAATTTCAGTTTGTCTCTGACACCCATTTCCTCAATTACTTCAGCAATATGAAGAAGGTATGAAGGTGTACATGCAATAGCCGTTACGCCGAAATCTTCCATCATGGTAACGAGTCTCTTGGTGTTACCTGTAGACATGGGAACTGTCATACAGCCTAAGTTTTCTGCACCGTAATGAAGGCCTAAGCCACCGGTGAAAAGGCCGTAGCCGTATGCTACCTGAATCATGTCTTCTTTGGAGATACCGCACATTACAAGATCTCTTGCAACACATTCCTGCCATGCTTCGATATCTCTTCTTGTATATGCAACAACGGTTGCCTTTCCTGTGGTACCGCTGGATGCGTGTACACGCACAATCTGTGATTTAGGAACAGCCAAAAGACCGAAAGGATAATTGTCTCTTAAATCGTTCTTTGTTGTAAAAGGAAGTTTGGTAATATCCTCAATACCCTTAATATCCCCGGGTTCGAGTCCGATTGCCTGCATTTTTTTACGGTAAAATTCCACGTTGTGATAAACGTTTGAAACCTGTTTTCTGAGTCTGGCTCCCTGCATGTTGGCCATCTCGTCACGGCTCATGCATTCTCTTGCTTCATTCCAAATCATACTTTGGTAACCTCATTTTTCTTGGAAATAATTGTTTGCGCGTCTTATAAAAATCTTCCTAAAAATTTTATAAGTTATATCCTGCTTCAAAAGCAGCTTTGTTGATATCGATGGTCTTTGCGGGAACGGTCTTTTCGATAACCTTTAACCATTCATCCTTCTCAAAATCCATATGCTTTGCGGCAATACCCACGATGATTGTGTTGAATACTCTTGCATTGCCGATCTTTTTTGCCTCAGCCATTGCATCGATATCGATTACTTTGTATTTTTTCTTTAAATCTTCGATGATGTTCTCGGGATATTCTGCTGCTCCCGTAAGAACTGTCATGGGGTCGATTCTCTGGTCGTTTACGATTAAAACACCGTCTTTTTTGAGGAAATGAGCATAACGTAATGCTTCAAGTCTCTCAAATGCGATAAGAACGTCTGCGCAACCTTCTTCTACGATGGGCTCATAAACCTTTTCACCGTAACGAACGAAAGTAACTACGGAACCGCCACGCTGTGCCATACCATGAACTTCCGAAAGCTTTACATCATATCCTGCGTCTGTGATGACACCGCCTAATATTCTACTTGTAAGCAAAGTACCCTGACCGCCTACACCTACTATCATAATACTCTTTGTTTCCATGCTTACACCTCTCTTGTCTCGATTGCACCGAACTTACATCTTGATGCACAAAGTCCGCAGCCGTTACACATTGTATCGTCAATCTTGATTGTTCCGTCCGCATTCTTGCTCATAGCGGGACAACCGGGCTTTAAGCATACGCCGCATTTCTTACACTTGTCGGGAATCGTGTAACATTTTTTATGAGATATATTTGTCTTAAGTAAAGCGCAGGGTGCCTGTGAAATAATTACGGAAACAGCATCTCTTGCAACTTCTTCTTTAATTGTTGCTTTTAATTTCTCTGTATCGAAAGCATTAACAACGGTTACAAATTCAACACCAAGCGCATGGCAGAGGTCGACTAAATCAACTGCATATGTTGCTTCACCGCTTAATGTCTTGCCTGTAGCTGCATGATCCTGATGACCTGTCATACCTGTGGTTGAGTTATCTACAATGATAACAGTACCTGTTGCCTTGTTGTATACCATGTTAAGAAGTGAGTTGATACCTGTGTGAAGGAATGTTGAATCACCGATTACAGCAACCCAGTTCTTGATATAATCTTTGCCTTTTGCTTTTTCCATACCGTGAAGAGTTGATATGGATGAACCCATACAAACGGTCGTATCGATTACGTTAAGAGGTGCTACAGCGCCCAAAGTGTAACAGCCGATATCTCCTGCTGCATGAAGTTTAAGCTCATTTAAAACGGTAAATGTGCTTCTGTGAGGACATCCGGGGCAGAGAATGGGAGGTCTTGCGGGAACCTTTGCAGGCTCGTCTGTATTAACCTCTTCTCCTAAAACAGCCTTTCTAAGCATATTGGCTGAATACTCGCCCTGAACAGTAAGGATATCTTTGCCGTGGCACTTAATGCCCCAGGACTTAACCTGCTCTTCAATAAGTGGCTCGAGTTCTTCTATTACGTAAAGTGTATCTACTTTTGATGCAAAATCTTCAATAAGCTTCTGAGGAAGAGGATGAACCAGACCAAGCTTAAGTACAGAGGCGTTGGGAAGTGCTTCTTTTACGTACTGATAAGGAATACCGGATGTGATTACACCGATCTTGGTATCGTTCATTTCAACCTTGTTGATGGGAAGGCTGCAGGCATCTGCTGCCATATCTTTTAGACGCTTCTCTACGAATACGTGTCTGCCCTTAGCCATTGCAGGCATCATAACGTTCTTGGGAACGCATCTTTCATAAGGCTTGTCTTCCACTTCTATTCTGTCGCAAAGTTCAACTACACCCTGGCTGTGAGCAAGACGTGTGGTTGTTCTGATCATAATCGGACAGTCATATTTTTCCGATAATTCGAATGCGAGTTTGGTAAATTCTTTGGCTTCGGAAGAATCCGAAGGTTCAAGAACGGGAACCTGTGCTACTCTGGCAACACATCTTGAATCCTGTTCGTTCTGTGATGAGTAAAGACCGGGGTCGTCGGCAGCAACAAGTACCAATCCGCCGTTAACTCCGATGTAAGATACTGTGTAAAGAGGGTCTGATGCAACGTTTACACCAACCATTTTCATTGAGCAGAGCGCTCTTGCACCGCTCATGGAAGCACCGATTGCTACTTCCATTGCCACCTTTTCGTTAGGTGACCATTCTGCGTATATTTCAGGATATTTGACTATGTTTTCGCTTATTTCGGTACTGGGTGTGCCGGGATAAGCTGAAGACACTTTGACACCTGCTTCATATGCACCGCGGGCGATAGCCTCGTTTCCGAGCATAATCTTTTTTTCCATTTTATTTCCTCCGTAAATAGCCATACTGAATTATTATTATATACTTTTTTTTATAGTTATTCAATGAAAAAAGTGTGTCCTTTCGACAAAAAAAGAGTGCCTGACTCCGAAGGTGTCTGGCACTGTTATTCTCATAAAAGAGTGAAACTGTAAGCCGGGTTCTGTCTTGGACGATCATCTATCTAGAATTCGTGTTGCCACGAATTTCAAGCAACCTACCTGAGCCAAGCCGGGCAAGCTTATGAGCTCAATTTGGTCTTGCTTCGGATGGGGTTTACACAGCCTTACCCGTTACCGGATAAGCGGTGGTCTCTTACACCGCCTTTTCACCCTTACCGCTTGCGCGGCGGTTATTTTCTGTTGCACTTTCCTGAGAGTCACCTCTACCGGACGTTATCCGGCATCCTGCCCTGCGAAGCCCGGACTTTCCTCACCTCCGAATGGAGCCGCGATCGCCCGTTTCACTCAAATATTGATTATAATAACTATCTTTTAAAAAATCAAATTATTGGATTTTCGTGATTTATTTCTTCTTAAAAAATGTTTTTGAAAGTAAAATATGAATCCTCTTACCGATAAGGAAATAATAAAGTCCGCCGATTACAAAAGTACTGAAAGCATATAAAAGCATCGTCTTGCCACTAACAAGATTAAGACCTGAATAATGCGAAATAATGAAGAATAATAAAAGCATCGGTAACTGGATCAGATATATGTCTAGAGTAGCCTCTCCGACTTTATTAATTACATTCTTAACAAGAGCAATAAACTTAGGTGCTTCTTTCTTTTCTGTAGTCTTCGTCTTTATCAGTCCGTAATAGATTATTCCTAAAAGAAGCCCGCCAAAGAAATGAATATAACCTCTTGAAATTCTTGTAGAAAGAAAAGGAATGATTGAAAATGTATTTGAATTAGCTATAACAACACCTGTAATCATCGGAATTGCCAGCATAATTCCTGCGGGGATTTTCGTAATCTTGGATAAAAACACAAAGATATACATGAGAATATAGCAAAGAAGAAGCACGCTTACGTACCAGCATATCGGATTGATTTCGAAGTCTTTCGTGATGCACCAGCTTCCGAGACCGAGCGCTGTCACAATGCTTCCGAATACATTAATATTCGTTGGATATCTTAATGTGCCGTTGCAGAGTCTGACATAAAAGAAAAGCGCAACATCATAAAGCACTGTAGTTACAATCAAGCTCGGAAGAAGTCTTATTAGTCTTTTTCCAAAGAATGTCGGAAAAGACATCTTCTCCTGTATCTTTGTCACATAAGGCACCATGAAAAAGCCCGACATCAGAAAGAAAAACTCAACTATATATCCGAAGTAAAACTTTCCGCCGTAAAAGTTTATTCCACGATAAAAGAACGTTCCCGTCAGCTGCTGATAGTGATGGAACAAAATGAAGGCAGTTAAAACCACCCTTAGTATATCGGGTAAAACTTTTCTTGAATCTTTCACGCTTTTCTCACTTTACTTCATAAACCCAGATTCCGTACGAATCCGCATCTTTTATAAAAGGTGTATCCGAAATGCTTTCAAGTCCGAGGCTCTCGGCATTGGCTATTTTAACAGCAGAGAATATATACTCTCCGCCCATTTCTTTTAGGGCGTTAATATTAAGATCAATATTGATTTCAGTATTCTCTCCGCGGTAAATGTCAAATCTTTTGCCAAGATCTGCCGTATAAACAAAGCATCTGTTGCCCCAGTTGTCAAAATATAATCTGTTGGATTCATCCTTGGCAAGTTCGTTCTCGATGATTCTTCTGAATTTGTGCTTATATTCAAGCGGATAATCTGTCGAATATCCGTCCACGGTATAAAAGCCGTTAAAGAGTGCAACCGCCGGATTAACACCGATTGAAGCCACTCTGTAGGTACTCTTGTCTCTGCCTATTGCCTCATCAATCTTAGCATAAAGGTCCTCGGCATAGTATTGTCTCCAGCTGTCCACATGGTATGTGTCGGGGAAAACCATGAGCCTGATATTGTGATAAAAAGGACTCGAAAGATATACGTTTCTCGCATAGATTAATACCAGCGCGATTATTACAACGCATGGAAATGCAGCGAAGAAACGCTGTTTTTTGAATATAAATTCAATGATAAATATTTCCGCAATATCCCAAAGAATGGCAATTTCAAGAATCATTACAGCCATAAAACAAGCGGGCATTAACCAGTAAATTCTGTTGGCCTGGAAAGTCTTAAAAATTCCGCCGATATTTTGTCTTAACGCTACAATTGGTTCCGAGCAGTAAAAGCATGTAAACAAAGCATTTAAAACGTTCGCACCATAAAAGATGCAAAGCAGTTTATACTTGTTGTTTATTTTAAGCACATTGTCGATTTGCACTTTCGTCATAAAATGTACGAGGATGGGCACTCCTATTAAAAGAACTATCGCGGAAAGTGCAATTACTTTGCTGCAGCATTCCGAATGGCTGCCGCCGATAAACATCATATCTTTGAAAAGCGCCCACAAATCGTGATATGAATTAAGAACCAGCTCTTCTCTGTGGGATATAACCTTCGCAGGTCCTATCGTGCTTTTTATGAGATCCCACGAAGTGAAAACCTGTATGGCAATTAAGATAATATCCGCCACAACCAGATTGCCTATATACACGTTATGATGCTTGTCAAATATTGCAAAGCCGATGATTGCAAGGGTTAAGAACCCTATGGACATAAAACCGGCCCATGCAAGCGTGGTTCCGAATGCATAGTAAATTAGAAGGAGAAAATACAGCCAGTATTTTTCCTGATGCACTTTGCCTAATTTTATGAGCAGATATATTAAAAGAGGGAATCCTACGATGTTAAGTCCGAACATCGATTTGAAAGGAAGATATGAGAAAAGACACGCTGCCGCAAATGAAGCGAAAGCGTTGTCGGATATTTCTTTTCCTAAAAGATAAACTCCGATATAACCTGTAAATACGACTATGGTAAGCATAATCGCAAATGCCGCATAAGGTGCAAAATACTTGTATAAAAATATTCCCCAAAAGGTGGAAATGGTGATTGTATATCTGTTCTGTCCACCCATAAACTCAGGGATAAAGCTGCCGTTATTGCCGAAGTTTTTGGCATAAAGCATATACTTAAAGATTCCGTCGTCAAGCTCATCGTGAATCATAAAATACGCATTTTCACGAAGTACGTAATAAGGAATGAGGAATACCAGTACAACCAGTATTCCTGCCATAAACCATATCGGCCATTTATATTTGTCGTATTTTAGTTTTAATTCCTTATATTTGCTGTTCATCTCTTTTATACGTTAAAGCAGGAGCCTCCGACGAATTCTCTTACGATTGAATTTTTGGGCAGATTCGTAGTATCCATGCAAAGGAAATATTCAAGTAATTTAAGTAGTCTCTTGGCTTCGAAATATTCGGGATCTTCGGGTTTTACCTGATAAAGAATCGGTTCCGCAATGGCTTTGAGCGCTGCAATCTCATATATCTGAGCCGAATTAAACATAGCGTCCGCAGTTTCCTGGAACGGGAAAATGTTCTCTTCCTCTCCTCTTCTGACAGAAGGCCACATACCGATGGTTCTCTTGGCAGAAGCTGCACGAGTTCTGTAATCTCTTACCATACGTCTTAAAAGTCTCGCATCTGTGGTAGGGATACAGTTGTGTTCGTCGATATTAAGTGTTGTTAATGCGGAAATATAAATCTTATATTTGCTTTCCACGGGAAGTGTGGAACTCATCTTATCGTTAAGTGCATGAATACCCTCGATTACAAGTACATCGTCGGGGCCGAGCTGTTTGAAGTTGCCTTTGTATTCTCTCGCACCGATCTTAAAATTGAATGTCGGAATTTCGACTCTCTTGCCGGAAAGAAGCTTGTTCATATCGCTGTTAAAAAGCTTTGTATCAATTGCTTCGAGGCATTCAAAATTGTAATTGCCGTTTTCATCCAAAGGTGTGTCGGCTCTGTTTACAAAATAATCGTCCACTGCAATAGGATGAGGCTTAAGACCAAGGGTACGAAGCTGTACGGAGAGTCTGTGCGAAAAGCTTGTCTTTCCTGATGAGGAAGGACCTGCAATCATAATAAACTTAACGCCTTTTCTGGTTGCAATATCCTTGGCGATTTCACTAATTCTTCTCTCCTGCAGAGCTTCCTGAACAAGTACCATATCGTCAATATCGCCCGAGCAGATGCAGTCGTTTAAATCACCTACGGTATCGATACCGAGCATATCTCCCCATCTTGTTGCAGTCATCATTGTCTCGAATACTTTATCAAGAGGCACAAACTCTTCGAGCACGTCGGGAGCTTTTCTTCTCGGAAGATTTAAAATAAAGCCTTCCTTGTATTTGAGTACTTCGAAAAGTCTTACATAACCGCAGTTAGGAAGCATGTATCCGTAATAATAATCATAATATCCGTCAAGTTCGTAAAGATTGATTACTGAACTCTTTCTGTATTTGATAAGTTTAAGCTTATCTTCCATTCCCTGTGCTGCAAAAATCTTGCCTGCTTCCTCAATGGGCTTGGTTGATTTAAGAATCGGAGTAGAATTGTCCGAAAGTTCGCGCATTTTTTTCTCAAGCTTTTTAGCAAGAGCGCTTGTAACCTTAAAATCTCCGTCGCATGAGAAATAATATCCGGTATTAACCGAAAACTCGAGCTTAATCTTATTTATTTTATCTTCGCCGATAACATCGCTGCAGGCTTTCATAAACATAAGAACTGCGGTTCTTTTAAATGTTCTGTAGCCCGTACCGTCCTTAACATCCAGAAATTCAATTACTCCGTCCGCATCGAGTTTCTTGGCAAGTTCTTTCATTTTGCCGTTAAAAATAGCAATTGCAATATCGCTCGTAAAATCATCTTTAAAATCTTTTGCTATCTCTTCAAATGTCGTTCCTTCAGGATATTTTTTTGATTTCTTTCCAACCTTAACTTTGTAAGTATTCATGTGTAACCTCTCAATATTATGTAAACTTATTTAGTTTTATGTAAACTTATATCTTCAATTCTTTTATGTTCTCTATAAACGTAAGCTCCATTTCGCTTACATCCTGAATGCTCTTTTTACAGGATGCGGGAAGTATGCACTTTTTAAAGCCTAACTTCTTTGCTTCATTTACTCGTACGTCAGCCTGTGCTATCGCTCTTACTTCGCCCGACAGACCAACTTCTCCGAAGACTGCGATATCTTCTTTTACGGGCTTATTATGGAAGCTCGAAAGTATTGCGACTACGAGGCCTAAATCCACAGCAGGTTCCGATACTTTGATACCGCCCGCAATATTTATATACGCGTCGCAGTTTCCAAACGGCAGGCCCATTTTCTTTTCAAGCACGGCCATTAAAAGATTAACTCTGTTTAAATCAAAGCCGTCAGACTGGCGCCTTGGAATACCGAAATTCGTAGTCGTAATCAGTGCCTGTATCTCTATGAAGATTGGTCTAGTGCCTTCCATCGAACAGGAAACCACATTTCCCGAAGAGCCTATAGGTCTTCCCGAAAGCATAAACTCCGAAGGGTTTGCTACTTCCACGAGGCCCTGGTTTCTCATTTCAAATACGCCGATTTCATTGGTCGAACCGAAACGGTTTTTTACACCTCTTAAAATTCTGTAAGATGCATGTCTGTCTCCCTCGAAATAAAGCACCGTATCAACCATATGCTCAAGCATTTTAGGTCCTGCTACATTTCCGTCCTTGGTAACGTGTCCGACGATAAAAATCGAAACACCCAGACCCTTAGCGAGTCTCATCAAAACTCCTGTCGCTTCTCTTACCTGAGGTACGCTTCCCGGAGCCGATGCCACATCCTCTAAGAACATGGTCTGTATGGAATCGATTACTACTACTTCGGGTCTGGTCTCTTCGATAACTTCTTTTATGTCGTCAAGACATGTTTCGCAGTAGAGTTTAACGTTTTCCTTAAACTCACCTATTCTGTCGGCACGTAATTTAATCTGAGCGGCCGATTCCTCGCCCGAAACATATAATATATTTTTTCCTGAATCTCCGAGAGATTTGCAGACCTGCAAAAGAAGCGTCGATTTTCCGATGCCGGGATCGCCGCCTATTAGAGTTAAAGAGCCCCAAACGATACCACCGCCCAGGACTCTGTCAAGTTCACCGATATTTGTTTTTATTTTGTCTTCTTTTTTTATCTCGACTTTTGAGACAGGGATTATGACGGTTTTTTCCGATGTGCTTCTCTTTGTTGAAGGAGAACCCTTTACGGACTGCTTATTATCAAGTCCTTCCTTAAAAGTGTTCCACGCCTTGCATCCCGGGCACTGGCCCATCCACTTCGGAGATTCATAACCGCATTCCGTACAAAAGAAAACGGTTTTAACTTTATCCTTTGACATAAATCCTCTATTTGACTATTTTTATGTCTTTTATTTCTCCTTTTGAAAGTTCAACAGAAAAGCTAACCTTACCGGAACCGTTTGACTTCATTTTGCCGATTGATTTTCCGTCGATGGAAATATCATATTCGGTGTTTTCTTCAAGTCCTACGGTAATCTGTGAATCCTTGTCTGATTCAACTTTAAAAAATAAACCGTTATCGTTTTCTTCAAAATCCGTAACATTGGTACCCGGAACCGACTCAAAAAGGAATAAACCGTTCTTTTCGAGCTTCGTCATTGTATTGTAAGTCTTGATCTTGTACAGATCGCCGCAGTGAGGAAAATCCTCTTTTTTCTGCTTTTCGGGAAGTTCGTAGTTTCCAAATGCAAGTTTCCCGTTTTCCGAAGTACTGATGATATCCATTTAAAATACCCCCATTTAATATTTTCTAGTGTCCCCTCTATCCGATTTTTTCTAAAATAAAAGCCGGGGCAAAGTTGTTATTTCGGATGACTTTATTATACCTTAAAACGGTCTCAATTTCTATAAAATTTTAGTGAAAATTTACCTTTCCCTTGTTAAAAGAAACTTTGACCGTATCGCCCTCTTCGATGTTTCCCGAGAGGATTTCGCTGGCTAAAGGATCCTCTATATCCACCATAATTCCACGTCTTAAAGGTCTTGCTCCCATCAAAGGATTCGAGAACTTATCTACTATGTGATTTCTTAAGGCAACGGTGAATTTAAGGTCAATATTCATCTGCTCTTTTGCACGCTTTGCAAGGTTTGATAAAAGAAGCGAAGTAATGTCTTCAAGTTCTTTTCTGTCAAGCTTGTGGAATACGATAAAATCATCGATTCTGTTGATAAACTCGGGCTTAAAGAGCTGTTTTACCTCTTCCATTACGTTAGATTTCATCTTCTCGTAATTCTGCTCTTTGCTTTCCTTGCTGCCAAATCCCAAATTCTTGGGTTCTGTGATTCTCTTGGCACCGACATTCGAAGTCATAATGATGATGGTATTCTTAAAGTTAATCTTTCGACCCTGTGAATCGGTTACCTGACCGTCGTCAAGAATCTGTAAAAGCACGTTAAAAACATCCGGATGAGCCTTTTCGATTTCATCAAAAAGAACTACCGAATAAGGATTTTTACGTACTCTCTCGGAAAGCTGTCCGCCGTCGTCAAAGCCTACATATCCGGGAGGTGAACCGAGTATCTTTGATACCGAATGTGCTTCCATGTATTCGGACATATCAACTCTTATAAGTGAATCTTCCGAGCCAAATACTGCTTCTGCCAAAGCCTTTGAAAGTTCTGTCTTTCCTACACCCGTAGGTCCTAAGAATACAAAGCTTCCTATGGGGCGCTTGGGATCAGATAATCCTATACGTCCTCTTCTTATGGCCTTGCTGACAGCCTCAACTGCTTCGTTCTGGCCGATTATACGTTTATGAAGGTTCTTTTCAAGACCGATGAGTCTGTCGGATTCTTTTTTGGAAAGTTCCGATACAGGCACTTTACTCCATCTTGAAATAACCTTTTCAACCTGCTCGACGGTAACCGTCTTTTCAGTCTTCTTTTTCTTTCTCTTTTCAGCCGCTTCGGACTTTCTTAAGGTCTCAAATAAGACGTCCTGCTCTTTCTTTGCCTCTCCCGCCTTTTCGAATTCACCGTTTTCTATGGACTCTTTCATTATGCGGTCGCACTCAAAGATTTTATCCCTTAAAACTCTTATTTTATCCGAAGTCTTGTAACCTGTAAGGGATACGAGTGCAGCTGCCTCGTCCATTACGTCGATAGCTTTATCCGGAAGGTTTCTGTCGGTAATGTATCTGTCCGAAAGATTTACGCAGGCTTCAATTGCCTCCGGATCGTAAAATACATTGTGATGCTCTTCGTATTTATGCTTAATTCCTAAAAGAATCTTAAGCGTATCTTCCTTGGTGGGCTGTGATACGGCTATGGGCTGGAATCTTCTCTCAAGCGCAGCATCCTTTTCAAAATATTTTCTGAATTCTTCCTCGGTGGTTGCACCGATTAACTGGATTTCGCCTCTTGATAATGCGGGCTTTAAAATGTTCGAAGCATCAAGCGTGCCCTTTGCTCCGCCTGCACCGATTAAAGTGTGAATTTCGTCCATAAAAAGAATTATATTGCCGTCTTCCGATACTTCTTCGATTACGGCCTTTAATCTCTTCTCAAACTCACCTCGGTACTGTGTACCGGCAACAAGCGATGACATATCAAGAGAAAGGATTCTCTTGTCTTTTATGATGTCAGGAACACTGCCGTCAGCCATTCTCTGCGCCAGGCCTTCAACGATTGCCGTTTTGCCGACACCGGGCTGGCCCACGAGGCAGGGATTGTTCTTGCTTCGTCTTGCGAGTACCTGAATAATACGCATTATCTCATCATCTCTGCCGATAACGGGATCAAGCTCTCCGTTCGCTGCCATTTCTGTAATATCTTTTGTATAATCCTCGAGTGAAAATCTCTGCGGGCCTTCACCCATCGGATTTTCTTCGGCTCTTACATATTCATCGGGAATATAGCCATCATCGTCAAATCCGAAGTTGGCTGCAATTTCCTCTGCGATTTTGCCTACGGGAGTACCCGTATCTTTTAAGAGATATAAAAGAAGGTTATATGCAAGGCATTTTTCTTCGGTCACGATGGCATAAAGTATATGCTCCGTTCCGACAAGATCGGAGCCTGTGTCTCTTGCTATTTTTTCTGCGACATCAAGTATCTTTTTAACCTGCGGCGTAAAGTCCAGTTTACCTTTTACGGTCACTTTTCTTAAGGCCTCGCTTCTTGATTCAAAACATTTCTTAACGGCCGCAGGTGTAACACCGTGGCTTTCAAGAATGCTTCCCGCGAGAGACTCGTTGCACTTGGCAAGACCATATAAAAGATGCTGGGTGTCAAGCGCACTCGCACCGAGAGTCTTTCCTATCTGATTGGCGTATTTAAGTACCTGTTTGCTCTGCTCGTTTAATTCCATAAATAATTCCCTTATAAAGAAGCCTCTGTTATTTCTAACAGAGGCTTTAAAATTTATTAGATATCAATGAAATCTATGTCGTCGTCATCGTCCACGTCGTCATAATATTCATCATCCTCGGCATCGTCATCAACCTCGGTAGTAAAGTAATTTAAGAACTTGTCTTTGGCTCTCGCCGCTTTACTCTGCTTGGGTTCTTTTTCTGCTCTTGCCGATACTCTTTCTTCTCTTGAAGAACGTCCTCTGGAATTCTCTATTGAAGAAACGGGGATTTCGTCTTCATCTTCTTCGTCTTCATAATCGTCATAGTCGTAATCATCGTCGTTCTCAACGCCTCTTGAAAGCTTAAGTGCCATGAAGAATACTGCGGCAAGAAGGATGATTATTATTATGATAAGAACTATAAGGATAACCTTAAGATTGATTCCGAATATTGTTGCACCCGAATCCTTATCTTTCTTTTTGCTTACTGCATCGAAAAGTCCGTCATATGCAACATATGTGCTGTTCTTTTCATCAAGAACATACCATCCGGTAATTTCTCTTTCGTTCATACCGTAAATGATATAGAAATCACCTTTGTGCCATACCTTTTCACCTGACTCAAGCTTAACTTCCTCGAATCCGTCGGGAAGATTTTCAGGTGCTTCGAAAGGCTGAAGAGGTGTGATACCTTTCTTTACTTCAGCAGGTTCGTCTGTTGTTGTATCAGGATTCTCTTCAGGTACATCGGTGCCGGGATCCGTAGTTCCGGGATCTTCGGTAGTTGTATCGGGATTTTCGGTAGTAGTTGAATCGATGTTTGTTTCAGCCGGTGTATTGGTAGGTTTTGTAAATGTAAGAAGGTCGCTTCTTATGAAACCTGTCTTGTTTGCACCGTCTGCAGTAAACGAAACTTTGTACCACTTGTATCCGTCGGAAGCTGTAGCTTCGCCTGTAACCGTAACTTCTGTATTCTTCTGAGCCTTTGCGATAAGATCTGAAGAAGCTGAAGCCTGTGAACGGATATTAACCACATCACCTGCGATATATGCGGGCTTTGAATCAACGTTTGTTACGTTGGTTGTTGTGGTTGTGGTAGTAGTTGTTGTAGTAGTATTGTTATTGTTGGCAGCATCACCTTTGGTAATGAAGTCTGCTCTTACATAACCCGTGGTTCCTGTAGCAGTTGTAATCTTGTACCATAAAACGTTCTGCGCATTGGTCTTCTCTTCGATGATGGTAACCTTGTCACCTGAATTTACTTTTCCGAGAGAAGTACTTGTAGCGTCTGCTTCGGAGCGGATATTTACGTTGGTATCATTTACTGTACCGGTTGTATCTGCCTTTGCTGTAATGGGTAAAAGGAAAAGACAAATTAAAAGAATTGCAAATGCCGAAATTCCGTTTCTCCACAAATTTTTTCTATTAATTAATTTCATCTGTTAATCACCTCGTAAAAGTATTTACACAACTATAAAATATACCTTTTTTTGCCCGAAACGTCAAGTCTGCTCCTACGCTTCGTCGATTGCCTTGCCTATGTCGTGACGCATGTATTTGTTGTCAAAATCAATCCATTCCGTCGCTTCGTAAGCTTTCTTTCTGGCCTCTTTTAAGTCGCTTCCGAGTGCCGTTATACCAAGCACTCTTCCTCCGTTTGTTACCACCTTGCCGTCAGCGATTTTACTGCCCGCATGGAAGCAGAAATAATCATCTTTTCCGGCGAAATTCTCGAGACCTCTTATTTCTTTTCCTTTTTCATATGAAACCGGATATCCGTCGCTTGCAAGTACCACACATACTGCAGCGTTATCTTCAAATTCAAGATCAATCTTATCAAGTCTTCCTTCGATACATGCTTCGAATACATCTACGATATCATTCTTCATTCTCGGAAGAACAACCTGTGTTTCGGGATCGCCGAATCTTGCATTGTATTCAAGGACTTTGGGACCTTCGGAGGTTAACATAAGTCCGAAGAAAATAACTCCCTTAAAATCTCTGCCCTCTGATTTCATTGCATCCACAGTTGCCTGATAAATGTATTTCTTACAGAAATCATCCACTCTGTCGGTATAGAAAGGTGAAGGAGAAAATGTTCCCATACCGCCTGTATTTAAGCCTTCGTCATTGTCTTTGGCTCTTTTATGATCCTGAGCAGATGTCATGATCTTGATTGTCTTACCGTCTGTGAATGATAATACGCTGACTTCCCTGCCTGTAAGGAACTCTTCGATTACCATCTTGTTTCCTGCAGAGCCAAACTTCTTGTCGTCCATGATTTCATGGATTCCCGCAACGGCTTCGTCGTAATCCTTGCAGATAAGAACGCCTTTGCCGAGTGCAAGACCGTCTGCCTTAAGCACGATGGGGAATTTGCACTGATCGAGGAACTTAATTGCAGGTTCGGATTCCTCAAATACTTCGTACTTTGCAGTGGGAATATTGTATTTTTTCATTAAATCCTTTGAAAAAGCCTTGCTGCCTTCGAGGATTGCTGCTTTTTTGTTGGGGCCGAATACCTTTAATCCTGCTGTTTCAAGTACATCCACAATGCCTGCTACCAAAGGATCGTCAGGTCCGACTACAACCATGTCTACCTGCTTTTCCAAAGCATACATTGCAACCTTGTCAAATTCCATTACTCCGATGGGAGCACATTCCGCAAGTTCTGCTATTCCGGCATTTCCGGGTGTGCAGTAAATTTTATCCACTCTTTCACTCTTTGATATTGCTTTTACAATGGCATGTTCTCTTCCGCCACCGCCGACTACAAGTATTTTCATTTTGTCTCCTTTGTTTTTGCAATCAAACCAATACTTTCGGGTAAAATAATCCATTCAGCCTGTTCCATAACTCTTCTCTGAAGAATCTCGGGCGTATCGCCGTCTAAAACTTCGACTGCTTTTTGCATAATAATCGGACCTGTGTCCGTACCTTCATCCACGTAATGAACGGTGGCTCCGGTAATCTTTACGCCCCTCGCGAGAGCTGCTTCGTGTACCTTGAGTCCGTAATATCCCGTTCCGCAAAACGAAGGGATAAGCGAGGGATGAATGTTTATAATTCTTCCTCTGTAAGCTTCGATAACTATCTTAGGAATAACTACGAGGAAACCTGCTAGTACAACCAGATCGGGATTAAAATCATTCAACGCATCAAGGAATGCCTTGTTGAATTCCTCTCTGTCGGCAAATGACTTCGGAGATACGCAGATACCTTTTATACCTGCATTCTTTGCCCTTTCAAGAGCATATGCATTGGGATTGTTCGAAATAACTCCGACAATCTCCGTATTCTGTAATTTTCCGTTATTAATCGAATCGATAATAGCCTGAAGGTTTGTACCGCCGCCTGATACACAGACAACAATTTTTAACATAATTCAACTCCCTTTGTGCCGTTCTTACACTTACCTACGATGTAAGCTTCTTCGCCTGCTGCCTTGATTGCTGCGATAGCTTTGTCTACATCTGCGGGATCAACTGCAACTACCATTCCGAGACCCATGTTGAAGGTGTTGTACATCATCTCTTCTGCAATGTTGCCTTCCTTCTGAATAAGTCCGAAGATAGCGGGTACGGGATAAGAATCTTTCTTAACCTCAGCTACGATGCCTTCGGGAAGCATTCTGGGAATGTTCTCATAAAATCCGCCGCCTGTAATGTGGCTGCAGCCCTTTAATACTACGCCTGCATCCTTAACACACTTTAAAGCCTTTACGTAAATCTTGGTAGGAGTGATAAGCGCCTCACCAAGTGTTGTTCCGAGTTCGTCTCTGTAACGGTTTAAATTGTCCTCAGTCATTCTGAATACTTTTCTAACCAGTGAAAAGCCGTTTGAATGAACACCGCTTGATGCGATACCGATGAGGACGTCTCCGTCTTTTATGTTCTGTCCCGTGATAAGGTCTTTTCTGTCAACTACACCTACGGCAAAGCCTGCGAGATCGTATTCGTCTTCGGGCATAAGTCCGGGATGTTCAGCTGTTTCACCGCCGATAAGAGCACATCCTGACTGCTTGCAACCTTCTGCAACACCTTTTACGATGGTAGCTATTTTCTCGGGGATATTTTTGCCGCATGCTATGTAATCAAGGAAAAACAAAGGCTCGCCGCCCGCACATGCAACATCGTTTACACACATTGCTACAGCGTCGATACCGATGGTATCATGCTTGTCGAGAAGAAATGCAAGTTTAACCTTTGTTCCGCATCCGTCTGTACCGGATAAAAGAACAGGGTCATCCATTTCTTTTAATTTGCTCATTGAAAAAGCGCCTGAGAATCCGCCGATTCCTCCAAGTACTTCTTCTCTGAATGTTTCTTTTACAAAACCTTTCATCAGTTCGACAGATTTGTAACCTGCCTCGATGTCAACTCCGGACGATTTGTAATCCATTTTTTTCTCCTTAAAAATAAATATTTTTATCCCTATACGTTATGGTTTTTACTAACCGAATTAATAATTTTTGTATCCGACTTCCTGTAATCTCGCATCCTTTTCCTGAACGCTCTTTTTGAGTGATTCGGAATAATCTTTTAATTTCTGTAAGAGTTCTGCATCGGATGTTGCAAGAATCTTGGCCGCAAGAATACCTGCATTTGCTCCGCCGTTAATTGCAACGGTAGCTACGGGAATACCTGAAGGCATCTGTACGATTGAATAAAGCGAATCTCTTCCGCCGAGGCTTGTTGTATGCATGGGAATTCCGATTACGGGCATGGGGAAAATTGCTGCACACATACCGGGTAAATGTGCTGCCATTCCCGCACCTGCGATAATTACCTTAAAGCCTTTTGATTCGGCGCTTTTGGCATATTCAAAGAACACATCGGGTTCTCTGTGTGCGGAGATGATAGTCATCTCGTAAGAAATTCCAAATTTGTCGAGCATTTCTGCTGCCTTGCTCATTACGGGCATATCGGAATCCGAGCCCATTACTATTCCAACCTGTGCCATTTTTATCTCCTTTTTACCACTCGCTGTGAATATCAAACAGCTCGCCGGTACTCTTATTGTTTATCATCATTTCGTCGTTTTTATATGCCGCTTTAAAACCATATAAGTTTCCGTCAGCATCCGTGAGTGTAATAAATGTATCCAAATCGGTTCTGACAGGTCTTACTATGGTGCCTTTCTTTAAAGTTTTTTCAACATCTGTAGGCTTGTAATCGCTATCAACTTCGTAACCCTTAATATCTGTAGTCGGGGTATACGCATAGTATTTTTCCCATTCATCATATAAAGCGTAATCGAAATATTCGCCAAACTCGAGTTCGCCGTCATCACCAACCCATACAGGGATTGTAGGGAATTCGAAATTATTGCCAAAGAATGTGTTTGCAGCAAGTGTTGTTTCTCGAAGTTCATTGGTATCAAAGTAAATTCCGCCCTGGTAAGCAGCGATTTCTTCGAATTCTTTACCGTTAAACTCATATATCTGCAAATACTCTACACCATCAAAGAAGTAGTTCTGAACATACAGATAATCTTTTCCGTTTTTCCTGATGATATAGATGCTGGGGTCCATAAAGGAACCGTCAATTCTTATATCCTGATAATAATCGGGTGCACCGTACACATATAAATGAGTATATGTATCCGAATAGAACTGATATTCTTCATTCCATTCTTTTTCCCAGCCAAAGCTTAAAGCATATTCTTTATCACCAAGATACATCGGATAGGAAACGCATTTTGAAACATGCATTACATATTCTTCGTCTGCATCTTTAAAATACTCGGAATTAAGATATTCAGGATATTCATCGTAATTGATGAATACTATCTGATGTCCCGAAGCATATGCGGCAAGTGCATAATCGCCGAAGTAAATAGCCACGCCGTCATAGTTTAAGGACCAGTTTGTTCCTTCTCCGTCTATCAGACTGTCAACATAGAGTTTAACATCTTCTTTTAACTCTTCTTCAGTTTCGGAGAAGAAAATTTCTTTGTCATAATTCTCATACAGCTCATCTGTAATGATATCAACAAGTCCGTCTGTCTTTATGACAACATCATTAAAATTAATGGTCTCTCCTGTCTGGGAATTATAGGCGAATCCGCCTTCATAGGCTCCGCCGTGAGCTCCGCCGTAATAAACCGATGCATAGTTTCCTGTGGTGAAAACCTTCTGATCTGCTCTTATAATGCCCTTGTAATCATACTCATAAAAGACAGGACCCCAGTTGAGATCTTCAACATCAGACCACATCTCATCAAAATCGCTCTCAAAACCTTCAAATATTTCGGTGAGCGCTTCTTCGTTGCTTGCGTTTACATCCGACATCTTATTGGCAAGTTCAACATATTCATAATCATTATACTCAGACGAATTAACGTAAATGTTTGTATATCCGGTATCGATTATCTTGATGCTGCTATAGTCATTTTCATCCAGATGTTTATCCTTAACAGTGTAATCATATGCCGAATAAATGGGATATGATCTGTATTCGGGATGGGACTCTGTATTACCCTGATTACCGTTATCATCGGGATGGTCAGGGTTTACTGTATTGTTCTGATCGCCGTTGTTTGAACTGCTTGTATTATCGTTTCCCGAATTGGAATTAACAATGGTTGCAACAGCATCATTTGAATCTTTGTCTCCTGCGTTTGTAACGCCTGTAGGAAGGCATGCTACTAAACTAAAAATCATAGTTCCGGCAACTAATCCGGCAACAAATTTCTTCATATCATCCTCCATAAAATAGCGGGTTTTTCTTCTTTTTTCTATAAACCCACAGATATAGTTATTTTACTACAAAATAAAGATTTTCTCAACAATAAATCACTTTTCGCACAGGTCTTTATGTCTAATATACGTAAAAGAAGAGAAGTTTTTGGGGCTTCTCTTCTTAATCGGTTTATTTTGCAAGTATCATCATGATTTTATTTGATCTTTGTACGAACTTGGTCATCTCATCGGGTGATAAAGGTCCGTGCTGGATAAGTGCTAAGTCAAAGAGCTGTTCGCAGATAAGACTTACATTTTCCCCGTCCTTTTCTTCAATTAAGAACTGAACCAGCTTATTGTTTGCATTAAGTACAAGTGTAAGGCCTTCCTTGCTGAATTCGTCAATGCCCATTCCGCTTGCATACATACGCATCATTTCCTGCATCTTTCTGGTCTCGCCGGACATTGTCATCATAGCGGAAATGTCTTTGTTTTTAAGCTTTTCGAGTTTAACCTTGATATTGTCTTTCTTAACAATCTTCTTGAAGAGCTTTGCAAGTTCCTCTTCGTTTGCCTTAAGTTCCTCTTCTACCTTGGCGGAGTTTTTGGTCTTTAACGCATCGGATAAATCTTCATCAATTCTCTTAAAGATTACGCCTTCGTTCTTCATTTCAAGCTGATTGATGAAAGGCATATCTATATTATCCGTGAGCATTACAGCATCCATTTTTGCTTTCTTAAACATAGCCACATACTGGCTCTGCTCTACGGGATCCGTTACGAAGTAAATAATCTTTTCTTTCTTTTCATCTGCCTTATTCTCTTCGGCTTCAGGCTCGATTACTTCGGCTTCAACGGGATTTCCTTCTTCATCCACAGCTTCTTCGGTGTCTAAAGGCTTTGTCTCAAGGCACTCGGGCAAAGTCATATAGTTACCTTCAAGGTTCTTAAAGAGAATGTAATCATTCATCTTTTCGCAGAACTTGTCGTCCTTTAAGCAGCCGTATTTGATAAAGGGAGAGATATCTTCCCAGTACTTCTCGTAGTTTTCTTTGTCTGTCTTGCACATTCCGGAAAGCTTGTCAGCAACCTTCTTTGTAATATAATCGCTGATTTTGTTTACAAATCCGTCGTTCTGAAGTGCTGAACGCGATACGTTCAAAGGAAGGTCGGGACAGTCAAGCACACCTTTTAAAAGAAGTAAGAATTCGGGAATTACTTCTTTTATGTTGTCTGCAATAAATACCTGGTTGTTGTAAAGCTTGATGGTGCCTTCGATTGCATCATACTCCATGTTAATCTTCGGGAAGTAAAGAATTCCCTTAAGATTGAACGGATAATCCATATTTAAGTGAATCCAGAAAAGAGGCTCTTTGTAATCGTTAAATACCTTGCGGTAGAATTTAAGATAATCTTCTTTTTCGCACTCTGCGGGATTCTTCATCCAAAGAGGATTTGTATCGTTTAAAAGTTCGGGACGCTTTTTAATCTTAATCTTGGCTTCGTCCTCGCCCTCTTTCTTTTCAAGTTCTTCGATTACAACATCGCTTTCAAGCTTTTCGCTTGCATTGATGGTCTGCGTTTCCTTGGTGTCTTCTTTTATGATGTAAATCTCGGTAGGCATGAAGGAACAGTACTTTTTGATGATTTCTCTTGCGCGGTATTCGTTGCAGAATTCAACGCAGTCTTCCATTAGGTAAAGTGTAATCTTGGTTCCGACCTCAGCCTTGTCGGAGTCTTCCATCGTAAATTCGGTGCCGCCGTCGCATTCCCAGTGAACAGCCTTTGCACCCTCTTTGTATGAAAGTGTATCGATTGTAACCTTTTCGGAAACCATGAATGCCGAATAAAATCCGAGACCGAAGTGTCCGATAATCTGATCGTCATTTGCTTTGTCTTTGTATTTTTCGATAAAGTCCGTAGCGCCGGAAAAAGCAATCTGGTTAATGTATTCTTCAACTTCCTCGGCTGTCATGCCAAGACCGTTATCTGTAAATGTAATTGTCTTCTTCTCGGGATTAACGGTAATGTCGATTCTTTCCTTAAAGCCGTCGGGAAGTGTGTATTCTCCCATCATATCGAGTTTTTTAAGCTTTGTAATAGCGTCACAGCCGTTTGAGATAAGCTCACGCATAAATATATCGTGGTCGGAATAAAGCCACTTTTTGATAATCGGGAATATGTTTTCCGAATTAATTGATAATGAACCTTTTTTAGCCATTTTTACTCACCTCTTTAGAATATATTATGTGTTAAAAAACACTTATTTTTCTCGTACAGTGATAATTATAAAACCCCGATTTTTAAAAGTCAATAAAAAATTAGCACTCAATTTGCTTGAGTGCTAATAAAATCATTTTCCGTCAATCATTATATCCGTATAGATATCGAAAAACGAGTCTGTTTTCATATCTGCGTTGTGGATAATCTTAATGTTTTCCCACTCCTTTTCATTGATATTTGCAATGACATTGGGTAAGAATTCATTGTATTTTTCTTCGAAAGCCTTTCTCTTGGCTTCGTTTATAATCGCTTCCTTGTTTTCGTTGGTCGCTTTTCTCTCGTAGGTACTGATACACTTGACTATATAATATCCGTCATCCGTGGTAATAACGTAACTTATCTCGCCTTCCTCGAGCGCAAATGCCACATTTTCGTATGTCTCGGGCATTTCGCCTCTTCTGTAGGTGTGTGTGCTCTCGTCTTCTTCATTATAAAGAGCACATAAGCTTTCGAAGTCTGACTCGGTAACTGCCTTCTCTCTTATAGCCAGGGCTCTTTCTTTGGCCTCGGCCTTGGCAGCATCGGAATAGTCTGTCAGTCTGCCGTGTGTGTCCTCGTGATAGGTCTTTATAAATATCTGCTCTACGGTAATGCTTCTGGCATCATCGTCGCTGATTTCAAAATTCACTTCATCGACGATGGAATTATAAACCTTTTCAGCCAGTGCATACTCGGAATACATCTGATATACCAGATCCTCGTCGGCACCAAGTTCGGTCTTTTCGTTTTTGGAAAGAGTCTTCATGTATGCCTTGGCTGCTTTTTTAAGAGATTTCTTTTCATCCCCGGAAAGAGTAATCTTTTCTTCCTTTGCCATCAGATTCAGTACTTTGATTCTTGTAACCTTGGCAAGTACCGTTTCCTTAAAAGCATCCTCTATCGTGGTATTGCCTGCTGATGTGCTCCATATCTGCTCGCCGAATGTGGCTTCGTATGCGTTTGCCATATTGGTAAGGTAAATGTTCATTTCGCTTCTTGAACAGCTTAATGTATTGATTCTGAAAACCTCGCCTTCGGCAAATCCGCCGGTGACAACCACGGTTCTGTCGCACGCCGTCAGAAGAATTACAGACAGGAAAACCGATATTAAAATTTTAAATCTGTCAAATAATCTTTTTCGCATTTATTTCCCCTCAGAAAGCTAAATACGTAAAAGGGGAGGCTAAGCCTCCCCGTAATATTAAATCAAAGGATATTTTGCGGTAAGTTCGTCTACGATTGCTCTTGCGTAAGGAATCTTCTCTTCTCCGCCCTTAACGATAGCTGCGATAGCGTCTGCAATCTTATCCATATCTTCGGTATTCATGCCGCGGGATGTAACTGCGGGAGTACCAAGTCTTACACCGCTTGTAACGAAAGGCTTCTGAGGATCGTTGGGAACTGTGTTCTTGTTGGCTGTGATATGAGCCTCATCGAGCATCTTCTCAACTTCCTTACCTGTGTACTTCTCACCTCTTAAGTCAACAAGCATAAGATGGTTGTCCGTACCGCCTGAAACGATCTTAACTCCTCTTGAAAGAAGACCGTTGCAGAGTGCCTGTGCGTTGTCGATAATGTTCTGTGCATAAACCTTGAATTCAGGTGATAAAGCTTCTTTAAAGCAGACTGCCTTACCTGCGATAACATGCATTAAAGGTCCGCCCTGGATGCCGGGGAAGATAGCCTTGTTGAAGTTGTACTTCTCTGCAGCTTCCTTGTTGGCAAGAATCATACCGCCTCTGGGTCCGCGGAGTGTTTTATGAGTTGTTGTAGTAACAACATCCGCATAAGGGAAGGGTGAGGGATGAAGGCCTGCAACCACAAGACCTGCGATGTGAGCGATATCTACCATAAGAACCGCACCTACTTCATCACACACTTCTCTGAATTTTTTGAAATCAATTGTTCTTGCGTAAGCGGAAGCACCTGCAATAATCATTTTGGGCTTGCACTCTAAAGCAAGTTCACGTAATTTATCGTAATCAATGAATCCGTCGTCATTTACGCCGTAAGGTACGACATTGAAGTATTTACCGGACATGTTAACGGGTGAACCGTGTGTAAGATGTCCGCCGTGGTCGAGGTTCATACCCATGATGGTATCCCCGGGGTTAAGAATTGCAAACTGAACTGCCATGTTTGCCTGAGCGCCCGAATGAGGCTGAACGTTAGCATAATCACAGCCGAAAAGTTCTTTTGCTCTTTCGATTGCAAGATTTTCAACTACGTCAACACATCCGCATCCGCCGTAATATCTCTTTGCGGGATAACCTTCGGCATACTTGTTTGTAAGAATGCTGCCCATTGCAGCCATTACAGCCTTGGATACCCAGTTCTCAGATGCGATAAGCTCGATATGAGAATTCTGTCTTGCTTCCTCATCGCAGATGGCTGAAGCTATCTCGGGATCGACCTTTTTTACTTCTTCCAACGAATACATATATTTGATTCCTCCTAAAAAATGCTTATTATTCAAACGTACACATTATAGCATGTAGTAATGAAAATTGTCACTAAATTTATCGTTTCTTGCCGAATTTCCGCAATATGACCAAAAAACACGTTTGATTAATTCTGCTTTGTGAGAAATCACCAAAAACTTATTAGAACGTAAACTCAGTTTCCAGGCTTCCTTTGAGATATTCGCCCGCTTTCTCATAAAAGCAGTTTTCCATATTGTGAATCTTTGAAGCAGATGCATATTCAAATGAATGATGATTAACCACCAGCTTGTATGTTACATTTCTGTCCTGATCATATTCTTTTGTAAGATTAACGCCTGCGTTTTTAAATCCGTAATCGTTTAGATACTCTCTTATATCTTTTACGTATTCAGCTTCACTTCTCTCAATCGCTTCCCTGTACTCGCGTCCTTTTTTATCATTTGCATATGCTTTTACCGAAACGCTTAAAACAACCGAAATAACGATTACTGCTGCGATAATTGTAAATAACTTAATTCTTCCTGTCATCTTATATATCCTCCCATACAAGGTTTTCCTTTTGTTTACAGGAGGAGTATATCACAGGCACCTGTCCGATAAACGGGACAGGTAACTTTTTCTTCCTTCTCGAAAAAGTATCTAATTATTTGTAAATTTTTTCATAGATTCAATCATGTTACCAAGGGTAATATCAGTGAATCCTTCGAAAAAGACTTTGTTATCACTCCAATTGTCATGCATAATGTCGTTATATTCTTCTTTGCTTATTTCTTTACCCTCCGCATCATAATACAGCGTTTCCTCTGCTATGCTTTGAGCACAAATCTTTTCAAGTGAAACGGTATTATTTTTTATACACATCAGGTATTCCTGAAGGAAAATATCTTCAGAAGAATAATCTTCATTACCCGAAACCTCATATTTATAAACACTCCACGGCCCGTCTGTATCAACACTGTAAGTACTGAAAATACTTCCGTAGAAACTGGGAACGGGATTTATAAGGTCATGATTGTATAAAACCTCACAGTCCATCATCTGCGGAGCATCACCGGGTGTATATTCATAAATATATGTATGAGTCTGCTTTTCGCCTTTGTAAAAACCGGATTTAAGTATTTCGGGATATCCGTCCCAGTCCAAATCCGTCACGAAATAAAGCCATCTGTCCATTCGTTCGCTTTTATCTTTATAAGCACTCTCTTCACTCCAGACAAAAGAATCAATACACAGAGACTGAATCGGATAAATATACATAATATTTATACCCGACCATAATGTTTCATCAACACGTTCGAATGTTTTTTGGTCATCTATATTCTCAAAGGACTGATTGTCTTCAGAAAGTTTTACAGAATATATCTCAAAATTATTGCCTCCCATCGGATAACTCAAAGCGTATAAATTGTTTTCCTTGTCGGTCAGAGAAGCCGTAACATAATATGCTTCGGTTAACAATCCTGTTTCATTATCGTAATAAACGATCCCCTTTTCACCGTCTTCAGCTCTCGTAAAGACTTCGCAATATGAACCGTCTTCACAGATCCATCTTCCGGCAAACAATCCGAAAGCATCAATTTCTTCCTCTTCTTCCAAAGTTTCGGCTATCCGTGTCAGATCTTCTTCGGATATTTCCGGCAGAACTGCAAAGTCTTCTTCTTTGATCTGTTCTTCTTTGGATTCAAACAACGGAGTATTTAAAAAATCCACGATATTACATCCTGTCAAAGATAATGCCGCAACAAGGGCCGTCAGCAAAGCTAATGTTTTTCTTTTCATTTTTTTCCTCTTTTACACTCTTACACACAATTCAGGCAGAAATTATTCCATAACGGTTTCTATACCGAGATCGTTAATTACATCGAGAATCGAATAAAAATAATTCTCTCCCTTTTCACTGTTTAAAATTATTATTTTGTCTATTCTCATTTCACCGAGGCAGTCAAAAAGCGCATCAAGATTTTTTCCGTAATATTCCGGGAAAGAAAAAACCTCTGCAAGATACTCATGTGCTTCTTTACGTTCGTTTACTCTTAAAGCATCGATTGTATATTCCATGTCCGATTCCTTTCGTTTATTTCTTTTATGATTGGCATATATGTATTGACCAACCGCTTTCATTCTACCATATATCGTATAATTAGGGCAGATTTTATTGTGAATTTTTTTATAAGGTATGCTTTATATAACTATTTTTTGTTATATTTATATAAATAATGAAAGAACTGATTGACTGAAAAAACAAATTATAGTATTCTAAATGCGTTTTTGAAATTGTTAAAGGATTATCAATTATGAAGAGGAATATAAAAGTAAACGACAATACAGAAGAGGTCAGAAAGGAAAAAGGCAGTACCGGCAAAAAGTACCTTAAGGGACTCGGTGCACTCGGTATTTATTTCCTTATATTCGCGGCAGCCATTACTTTCTGCGAACTTTTCTTAAGATATCAGATATCAGGCAAAATCATAAAAATGAACTTTGCTTTCCTGGCATTCGTTCCGGCAGAAGCAATGTTCTTTACAGTTTTCGCAGGATTCTTTAAAAACATCGGAAACAAAATCACTCTTCCGATTCTTTTATTCATCATAAATATTTACTACTGTGTCCAGTTTGTATATTTTAGAATATTCGGCTCACTCTTCTCGGTATCAATGATGGGTATGGGCGGTCAGGCAGTCGGAAACTTTTTCTGGGCTATGGAAGGTGTACTTATCGCATCAATCATTTTCCTTACCATATTCCTCTCTCCGGCTTTAATCAGTATCTTTTTAGCCCTCGTAAAAAAGATTAAATATCCCGGATATCCCGTACTCTTACATATACTTCCGGTTTTCCTCGTTGCAGGACTCTGGTTTGCGGGCATCGGCGGATTAAAGGCAATCGGAACCGACAGACAGTCTGCATATTATGTTCTTACAAACAACTCTTCAGATACAGATACAACAGCCAATCATCTCGGAACTCTTGCTACATTTATAGTTGAGTCCGGAGCATATTATCTTGGAATTGGTTCTTCAAATAACGAAAGCACAGAACTTGTAAGCGTTACCAAAAATGATTTTGAACTCGTAGCCGATACTCCTGTACAGGAAACAGTTGCACAGACCGTGGATGAAAACGCTTCGGAAAACGATGCAGAAGTTGAAGAAGTAATTGAAGAAATCGTTTACGATCCCTGGATTGACGAAAGATTTGATTTTGCGGCTCTTGCAGAAAACACAAATGATACCGCAGCAAAGAATATGTATACTTTCCTTTCGGAAAGAGAGCCCAGTTATAAAAACGAATATACGGGTCTTTTTGAAGGCTACAATCTCATATATATCTGTGGCGAGGCATTCTGGTCCTACGCATGTAACGAGAAAGTAACACCCACTCTTTATAAGATGCAGAACAACGGTGTTGTTCTCGACAATTATTACAACTCATTCTTAAATACTACGACAAACGGAGAATTTGCATTTGCCACTTCTCTCTGGCCCGATGTATCAAGATGGGCTATGTCAGGAACAGATGTCGGAAGTTTCCCTCAGTCAGCCGGAAAATACATGCCTTACGGACTCGGTGATTTCTTCGTTGCAGACGGTGTACCGACTTACGGCTTCCACAACTATTACGGCACATATTACAGAAGATATCTCTCCTGGCCCAATATCGGATTTGAAAACTGCAAGTTCATGGGCGATATGAAATTTTCTTCAAACTGGCCCTCGAGCGACCTTGAAATGATGGAACAGTCCATAGACGATTACATCGAAGATGACAGATTCATGGCTTATTACATGACCTTCTCCGGTCACGGTCCTTATACAAGTGCAAACTACATTTCAAGAAAGAATCTTGAAACCGTAAAAGAACTTTTAGGAGACGAGGCTGAAAACTACAATTACGAAGCTCTCAACTATCTTGCAAGCAATTACGAACTTGAACTCGCTATGGAATATCTTCTCGCAAGACTTGAAGAAGCAGGAAAGCTTGATAATACCGTCATCGTTCTTACAGGCGACCACTATCCTTACTATCTTTCCGAAGCAGGAAGAACAAGTCTTTGCCAGAAAGAAGTAAACGAGCTTGATCAGTATCATTCAACCTGTACCATTTACTGTGCAGGTTTGGAAGAACCTATCCACTGTGACGAATACTGCTGCAACGTGGATATCGTTCCCACAATACTTAATCTTTTCAATTTACCTTTTGATTCAAGACTTTTGATGGGAACCGACGTATTCTCTACGGAAAGCATGCATACCGCAATGCTTTACAACAAGAGCTTCTTAAACGACAAGGTTGAATACAATTCGACCAACCATGAGGCAGTATGGAAAATCGATACTTCGGTTTACTGCGACGAAGCCCTTGATTCATATGTTAAAAACTATCTTACGTTAAATGATTCCTACTATCTTGCAAGTATCAATATGATGAAATATAACTTCTATTTCACCATCTGGAAACAGGCAGGACTCTTAACGGATGAAGAAATCGCTGCAGAAAACCAGAGAGCCGCAAAGGCTATGGAAATCAATGCAGAGCAGAATGCCATCGAGGCCGAGGCCGAAAGGCTTAAGAAAGAGGCTGAGGAGGCCGCTGCCGCAGAAGCAGCCGCACAGGCAGCCGAAGAAGGCGTTGTAGAATAGAAATCATAAAAGATATTAAAAACCGGTATCGTAAATGCGGTGCCGATTTTTTTGTAAAGTGCCTGACTCCTTTAGGTGTCTGGCTCCATAATAAACGAAATCCCCGTATCATTCGATACGGGGATTCGTTTTATATAGTGATTTTCAGATCTGTCCAAGGTAACCCCGGACCAATAATCTTACGATTATTTGTAGAGTTCTACGAGCTTCATTAAGTGCTGATATCTCTCGTTAGCAACCTTCTCTGATTCAGCGAAGAGTTTCTCTGCTCTTTCAGGGAAAGGTTTAACAAGACGAGTATATCTGGACTCGTTGTTAAGGAATTCCTGATATGTTCCGTCACCTTCCTTAGATGTAAGTGTGAACGGATTCTTTCCTTCTGCCTTAAGTGCAGGGTTGAAGGAGAAGAGGTTCCAGTAACCTGCCTTAACAGCTTTCTTCATTTCATCCTGGCAGTGGTTCATACCGCCCTTAGCGATACCGTGAAGTTCGCAAGGAGCGTAGCCGATGATGAGTGAAGGTCCGTTGTAAGCTTCTGCTTCAGCGATAGCCTTAACAGCCTGTGCAGGGTTGGCACCAAGAGCGATCTGTGCTACATATACGTAACCATAGCTCATAGCGATTTCTGCAAGAGACTTCTTGGAGATTTCCTTACCTGCTGCTGCGAACTGGCAAACTTCACCGATATTGGAAGCCTTGGAAGCCTGTCCACCTGTATTGGAGTACATTTCTGTATCGAATACGAATACGTTTACGTTCTCGCCTGAAGCAAGTACATGGTCTAAGCCGCCGAAACCGATATCGTAAGCCCAGCCGTCACCACCGAAGATCCATACAGACTTCTTAGGAAGGTAATCTTTCTTAGCAAGAACTTCTTTAGCCTTATCACATCCGTCAGCTGCTGCTTTTTCAAGTTCTGCAACAAGTGCTGCTGCATATTCGGAGTTGCAGTTTGTGCAATCCTTTGTTTCGATGAACTTCTCAGCTGCTGCCTTGAATTCTGCGCTTGCCTTTTCGGACTGCATCATTTCTTCGATCTTAGCGATAGCCTGGTTTCTAAGAACCTTCTGGCCTAAGTACATACCAAAGCCGTGCTCTGCGTTATCTTCGAAGAGTGAGTTAGACCAAGCAGGACCCTTCTTGGAATCCTTGTTAACTGTGTAAGGTGATGTAGCTGCAGGGCCGCCCCAGATGGATGAACATCCTGTAGCGTTTGAAATATACATATGCTCGCCGAAGAGCTGTGTAATAAGTCTTGCGTAAGATGTTTCTGCACAACCTGCACATGATCCTGAGAACTCAAGGAGAGGCTGATTGTACTGAGAGTTGATAGGTGTTACGCCGTTTGCAAGTGCGGGCTTAAGCTCTTTCTTGCCAACGTTAGCAACAAGATAATCAAATACGGGCTGTTCAGCTGCCTGTGATTCCTGAGGAACCATCTTAAGAGCTTCGTTAGCCTTAGGACAAACTGTGATACATTCGCCGCAACCCATACAGTCAAGAGGTGATACAGTCATTGTATACTTCATTGAAGGATCGTTAGCATGCTTTGAATCTGCAAGTTTGATATTTGCGGGAGCAGCTGCTACTTCGTTTGCATCGAGGATGAAAGGACGAATTGTAGCATGTGAACATACGAATGCACAGCTGTTACACTGGAGACAAGCTTCTGCGTTCCACTCGGGAACCATAACTGCTGTACCTCTCTTCTCGTATGCTGAAGCACCTGTTTCGAACTGTCCGTCTGCTCTGTCAGCAAATGCGGAAACAGGAAGTGAGTAACCATCCATAAGTCCGATGGGATCGAGTAATTCGTTAACCATCTTAACTGTAGCGGGACGGCCTGCTCTTTCAACAGCCTTCTTGTTATCTACTGCGTTAGCCCAGTCAGCGGGAACTGCAACTTCGTGAATTGCATCTACACCGGCATCAATTGCCTTGTAGTTCATTTCAACTACTGCATCACCCTTCTTGGAGTAGGACTTCTTAGCAGCCTGTTTCATAAAGTCAACTGCTTCTTCGATAGGCATAACGTTTGCAAGTTTGAAGAAAGCGGACTGTAAGATTGTGTTTGTTCTCTTACCCATACCGATTTCGATAGCCTTGTCGATAGCGTTGATTGTGTAAAGCTTAATGTTGTTCTTAGCAATGTACTGCTTAGCTTCAGCAGGCATATGCTCATTTAATTCTTCGTCAGACCACTGGCAGTTGATCATGAAGATACCGCCGGGCTTAACGTCCTGAACCATCTTGTATCCCTTAACAACATATGAAGGGTTGTGACATGCAACGAAGTCAGCCTGGTTGATGTAGTAAGGGCTCTTGATAGGCTTGTCACCAAATCTCAAGTGAGAAATTGTGATACCGCCTGTCTTCTTGGAGTCATACTGGAAGTATGCCTGGATGTACTTGTCTGTATGGTCACCGATAATCTTGGTAGAGTTCTTGTTAGCACCAACAGTACCGTCACCGCCGAGACCCCAGAACTTACATTCTACAGTACCTGCTGCAGAAGTAATGGGTGCGGGCTTAACTTCAGGTAATGAAAGGTTAGTAACGTCATCTACGATACCGATTGTAAATCTAGCCTTAGGAGCATCTTTTGCAAGTTCTGTGTATACTGCAAAGATTGAAGAAGGACATGTGTCCTTAGAACCAAGACCGTAACGTCCGCCTGTAAGAACGATGTCGTTAAGACCTGCTTCACGAAGTGTGGTAGCAACATCGAGATATAAAGGCTCACCGAGTGAACCGGGCTCTTTTGTTCTGTCAAGAACTGCGATTTTCTTAACTGTCTTGGGAAGAACTTTAAGAAGTGCACTTGATACCCAGGGACGATATAAACGAACCTTGATAAGTCCGACTTTCTCACCCTTAGCCAATAAGTAATCGATAACTTCTTCTGTTACGTCACAAACGGAACCCATAGCAACGATTACTCTGTCAGCATCAGCTGCACCATAGTAGTTGAATAAATCATAATCTGTTCCGAGCTTGTCGTTGATCTTCTTCATATACTTCTCAACTACAGCGGGAAGTGCTTCGTAAACTGAGTTACAAGCTTCTCTGTGCTGGAAGAATACGTCATCGTTTTCATGAGAACCTCTCATTGAAGGATGCTCGGGGTTAAGTGCATGTGCACGGAAAGCTTCAACTGCTTCCATATTGCACATTTCTTTGAGATCTTCGTAATCCCATGTTTCAATCTTCTGGATTTCATGAGATGTACGGAAACCGTCGAAGAAGTTAAGGAAAGGAACTTTGCCTTCGATTGCTGAAAGATGAGCAACGGGAGCGAGGTCCATAACTTCCTGAGGATCTGATTCTGCAAGCATTGCGAAACCTGTCTGACGGCAAGCATATACGTCAGAATGATCACCGAAAATGTTAAGTGACTGTGTTGCAACACAACGAGCAGATACATCGAATACACAAGGTAACTGCTCTGCAGCTATTTTGTACATATTGGGAATCATAAGTAAGAGACCCTGTGATGCGGTAAATGTTGTAGTGATGGCACCTGCTGCAAGTGAACCGTGAACCGTACCTGCGGCACCTGCTTCAGACTGCATTTCGGTAACTGTAACAGTATTGCCGAAAATGTTCTTTCTTCCCTCTGCCGACCACTGATCTACATAGTCAGCCATAGGTGAGGAAGGTGTGATGGGATAAATACCTGCAACTTCAGTAAACGCATAAGCTACATGAGCGGCAGCGGTATTACCATCCATTGACTGTTTTGTTCTAGCCATTATATTTGCCTCCTTAAAAATATTTCGTAGGAAATCGATCTTAAAAGAACTTGATTTTTGACGTCACAAAATCAAGCAACCCTTTTAAGGTCGCACAGTAAAAATTATAGAATAAAATCACCTTTTTGTAAACAAACAATTCGTTGATAATAAAAGGAAAATGCTTTATACTTTATTCGACAGATTCATACATTCTGTCCGTGTTTGTAAAAGGGGTTTACGAATGAATTTTCTTCAATATATCAAAAAGAATACAATATATACGTTGCTTTTCGGAGCATTCGTCGCGCTCATTTATTCGCCTCTTGTTTTTACCGCATCATACTGTGCCGATCTCGAATATGTTCAGGGTGCAAAGGGTAAAATCTACAACTGGAACGAGCTCGGCCGTTACACTCTGATAATTCTTAAAAAAATCACATTCACCCCTTACAACAGAATCCTCGAAGGCGTGCTTTTTATAATCACGGCAATACTCACGGTATTTGCTCTCTCCTATCTCTTTTATCTTTTAAATAAGAAAGCAAATTCCGTTACACTATTCATTCTCTCGGCGATTACTCTGATTTTCCCGACCTTCTGCGAGCAGTATTACTTTAAATTCCAGTCGTTCGAAGTACTGTTTGGAATTTTCCTTACAGTTGTATCGGGAATCCTGTTCATAAAATTCATGGAAACTGACAAACTTATTTTCCTGCCGATACCGGTAGTTCTTAATGTACTTTCATTCGGTATTTATCAGAGCATGCTTAATATAATGCTTGTTATATATGCAGGCATTTTCCTGATGCTTTTCTTAAACAATATTGAATATGACAAAGTTAAAGCTTTCATTGTAATGGCTTTGCAGTTTGTAGCAGCATTTTTCTTAAACCGCCTGGTAACTTTTATCTTCTGCGAAAAAAGCAGTTATTTTTCCGACAAGATCATGTGGAAGCAGTATCCTTTCGATACCTGCTATCACTTCGTGAAGCATTACTTCAGAGTGGTTCTCCTTGCAGAAACTCCGATGTATACATTTGCGTTCGCGGTATCGATAGTTCTTTCACTTTTGGCTCTTATCGCACTTTTCATAACGGTATGGAATAAAAACGAAAAATTCACACTTTTATTTTCACTGCTCGGTTTTGCGGGACTTATAATCGGACCGTTTGTCATTGCCATCATCCAGGGTTTTGAGCCCGATTCAAGAACGCAGCTCGCTCTTCCGTTTTCGATTGCATTTTTATGTTTCTTTACCTACGGCGTTACAGAAAAATTTGTTTTGTTCATAAAAGAAGTAAAAAAACTTTCCAGGTTTCACAAAGATGACGATGATAACGATGAAGAAGAAAAGGCTGACGATTCAAAAAAGAAGTCGCATTCTTTTATGATTTACTTCTTAACAGGCGGACTTATCATTATTCTTTTGCTTAATCTGATTCCGACACTAAGACTTACATATACAAGAATGATGATTAACAAATCCGACAGAAAACATCTTACTGCCATTGCCGAAGATCTTAAAAACTACCACTGTGATTCGGCATATCCCTTGAATCCGGTTATCTTTATCGGTACTCTGCCCTATGAATGTGGTGGTTTTGGATATCAATATGACTCAAAGCAAAAAGAATATATATTAATAAACGCTTTTACTCTTGATTCGAAAACGAATCCGGAATATTTCTTCTCTACGAACCGCGCTATTTCCGCCATGGAGTGTCTCGGATATGAATACAACAAGCCCGAGAAAAGCATTTATATGAAAAAAGCAAAAGAAACGGCTGCCAACCTTCCTTCGTATCCTGACGAAGGTTACATTGAGCAGGCCGATGGTTACGTTGTGGTTAATCTTGGAAATTATTAATTCTGTTTAATAGATGAGGAGACATGAATATGAACCTTTACACAAAATCCTACGATCCCAACTGGGGAAGAATAGTCGAAATGGTTGTCGAAAAAAACGGCAAGCTTGCGGAAAACTCAAAAGATAAAACAGTCTTTAAATTAATTCTTCACGAAAAGGGTGAAATTAAACTGAACAATAACGGCAATTCTTATACGATAAAAGAGCCCTCACTTATTTTTTTATCAGACAAAGACTGTCCCGATATAAAAGTAGTTGGCAAAGCAAGCGATACGGTTTTGTATTTTAAGCCCTCGGCTATAAGAGATGAATTCTCTCTTGAGGCTCTGCATGACGGAAAATACGAAGATTCTTTCGGAACCACCGTTTATCAGGATTATCAACTTATCATATACTTTTTCAAAACCGAAGAATTTGAAAATAAAATAATCCCTCTCTCGATGGTTGAGTTAAACAAAATCAAAGGTCTTATGGATTCCATCGAAAAAGAACTGACAATCCAGCATGACGGTTTCTGGCCCTGCAGAAGCAGGTCCTATCTGATGGAGTTGCTTTTCTTCACCGAGTTTTTGATACAGACTTTTTGGGGAAACAAAGAAATTTTATCCGAAGATGATACGGTCTTCTCATTGATCACCGAATTTTTAAGCGAACATTACAACGATGCAATTTCTCTTGAGTCACTTACCAAAAAGTTTAATTTAAACCGAAACAAATTAAACAGTATCTTCCTTGATAAAACATCTAAAACCTGCCTTAATTACCTGATGGATTTAAGAATTGACATGGCAAAAATAATATTAAGCAACACGGAAATTCCTATAGGCGAAGTTGCAGCCCGCGTCGGATATTCCGATTCAAATTATTTTACAAAGATTTTCAAAAAGCAAACGGGCTTTACACCCTCCGCTTACAGAAATTCCAACTCAACGTGCAGATAATACTAAAATCTGTGCATATATTTCTTCTTAAAAATAATCCTCCTTTTGTATGATGAAAGTACAAAAGGAGGTTTTATTATGAGAAAAAATTATATATTATGCTCTTCCCTGCTTGCCGTTATGCTTATGTTTTCCGGATGCGAAAGCACACAGGGAGTTGATACCGGCAGTACCGCAAACACAGAAACGGTTATTGTAGCCGATTCGGAAAACGAAGATGTTCTTTCATCGGATAACACTGTCGATGATTTGATTACTCCGGACGGTGAAAATGCGGAAACCGTAAAAAAGGAAATCATCATTGAACCCGACAATTCATATATATTCGAAGGACTGTGCAAGGTAAATGCGGAATACGACGAAACCGCAGGCGGTGCTCCTGTTGATACAATCGTAAAAGAATTAAGAAAAGATTCTTATGAAGGAATGGTTCTTTTATCGCATGAGGTAACAGAAAATACCGATACCGTCAAATACAAAGTCATTCCGACGGATATTTCAGACAAAGCCCGTCCGTATATCATGTGCAATGTGGTATTTACCAAAGAAGGTGACGAATGGAGTCTTTCTTCCAAAGAATGGTCCGAATGGGTTATAAAAAGAAACGAATTAAGCGGAAGCAGTTGGGTTACAGATTCCGAAGAAGCAAAAGATTTTGCCAAACTTTTTGAAAGCGGTTTTGAATTCAAAGAAGGCTCAAATGTTTATATACATATTAAGAGAAACCTGTATTTAATCTCCGTACTTAAAAATGATGACCCTTCCGTATTTGAAACAAAATTCGGAACATCCTTCGGCGGAAGCATATATTACATAAACGATGAGGAAAATAAATCGATCGACTTTACCTGTACGGAAGGTATTGTAAATGACGAAGGACTTCTTTCATTCAAACTTGTAACGGATAACGGAGAAGCAGATTTCGAACCCGGAAACGGAAACAGTTTTATATCCGATGGATTTTATAAACTGTGTATTTCCGGTGAAACCGATGACTTAAGCAAGGCTGACGTAATCGAAAATCTCGATACCTTTGAAGTCACGAGCAAAAGTATCTTTTACGGTGAATGGATAAAAGAAACAGGCGGCCAGAACGGAAACGTAAGTCCCGAGCTGTCCTGGGAAAAAGTAGACGGAGCCGGCGCATACGCAGTAATGATAACAGACCTTGACACGGATGATTATTTTCTTCACGGATACAGAACGAGTGATACAACCCATCTTGATTTAGGCGAACTTGGTGATGACGAATTCTTAGGCCCCATCCCTCCGAGCCCTCACAATTACAAGGTATATGTATTTGCACTTAAAGAAGCCGTGGATCCCGGCTTAAGAGTCGCCAAACAGAACTGCCATCCGGAACATCTTTTCGATCTGCTTAACAAAGACAATCCCGGAAACGTAATTGCATACGGAACGGTTACGGCATCGTATGAATATCTCGGCAGAGTATGGTAAAAAAATGCACCGGGTGAAGGGGTAACTCCTTTGGTCTTAAGGAAAAATATCATTACATGCAGATAATACTAAAATCCGTGCATATTTTTCTTTTAAATAAAACCTCCCTTTTGTATAATGGAAATACAAAAGGGGGTTTTTTATGAAAAAAATATTTTTATTATGCTCTTCTCTGATTGCCGTTATGCTTATGTTTTCCGGATGCGAAAGCACACAGGGCGTTGATACCGGCAGTACCGTAAACACCGAAACGGTTATTGCGGGTAATTCCGAAAACGAAGATGTTCTTTCATCGGATAACGATGGCGCTGTCGATGATTCAGATACTTCAGACGGCGAAAATACAGAAACAGTTAAAAAAGAAATTATCATAGAGCCGGACAATTCATATATTTACGAAGATCTTTGCAAGGTAAACGCGGAATACGACGAAACCGCAGGCGGTGCTCCTGTGGAGGCAATCGTAAAAGAATTAAGAAAAGATTCTTATGAAGGAATGGTTCTTTTATCACATGAGGTAAAAGAAGATACGGATACCGTTAAATACAAAGTCATCCCTCAGAATATTTCGGGCAAAGGTCCGCAGTACATCGTATGTTATGCGGAATTTACCAAAGAAGGCGACGAATGGAGCCTTGCTTCCAAATCATGGTCTGAATGGGTTGTAAAAGCTAACGAATATAACGGAAGCAACTGGGCAGCCGACAGCGAAAATGTAGAAGAACTTTCAAAGCTTTTTGAAGGTGGTCTCTCTTTTGAAGAAGGCTCAAAGGTTTATGTTCATTTTATGAAAAACCTAAACATAATTGCCGTTCTTTCGAATGAAGATGCTTCCGTATATGAAACCAAAATCGGAACCAAATTCAGCGGAACAGTATTTTACATTAACGGTGATGAAAAAAATAGCGTTGATTTTACCTGCACGGAAGGAACTGTCAACGACGACGGAATTCTTTCTTTCAAACTGATATCCGATAACGGTGAAGTATTCTTTACGCCCGGCGTGGGAAGTTCATTTATAACCAAACCACTTTATAATCTTATTATGTCGGATGAAAATACAGATATTGAAAATGCCAAAGTCCTCGATAACCTCGATACATTTGAAGTAAAGAGCGAGAGCATCTTTTACGGTGAATGGATAAAAGAAACCGGTGGCATTAACGGCAATATAAGTCCCGAACTTTCCTGGGAAAAAGTCGACGGCGCAACAGTTTACGCGATAATGATGATTGACGTTGACCAGGGCGATTATCTTCTGCACGCTTACAGCACAAGCGAAACAAATCATCTTGATCTCGGTGCGCTTGGTGAAGATGAATTCTACGGTCCTCAGCCTCGAGAGCCACATAATTACAGGGTATATGTATTCGCACTTAAAGAAGCGATTGACCCGAAACTCACAATCCTCAACCAGCTCATCGATGCCGAAACACTCTTTGAAAAGTTAAATAAAGACAATCCGGACAATGTAATCTCATACGGTCAGATTACTGCTTCATACGAATATCTCGACAGAGTCTGGTAGAATCATAAAAAATTAACACCTCGGAAATTAATGAAGTGAACCCCAAATGTTGGACACTTTAATTAATTGTTAAGCAACTTCTATGGACTTAGTTCTGTATTGCACAGGACTAAGTCCTTTTAGTTTTTCTTTTATCCTTTTATTGTTGTAATAATCTATATATTCTTTTA
>JAFZUY010000007.1 GCA_017618075.1 Lachnospiraceae bacterium | reverse complement strand
GCATAACGAGGATATGCTTCCGTTGTTTATAGATAAACCCATGATGTACCCGAAAGGAGAAAAATTTCAGTACAACAATACCGGATACATATTGCTCGCGATGATTATAGAAAAGATCACGGGGATGGATTTTGATGTATATCTTAAGCAAAATGTTTTTGATAAATGCGGTATGCGTGATACAGGATATTTTGCTTTTGACAGACTGCCGGCAAGATGTGCCAACAGTTATATATACTGTCCTGAGACAGAAGACTTTCGTACAAATATTTATTCCGTCGGTGCAAAGGGGACCGGTGACGGAGGAGCATTTGTAACCGTAGGCGATATCGTGAAGTTCTGGAATGGTCTGATCAGACATGAGTTGCTTTCGGAGGAAATGGTATCACAGATGTTTTCCAAACAAAGTGGTGACGGTAACGATCCTGAAGAGGGGTATTATGGCTTTGGAGTGTGGATCATCGATAATCCTAAGGGTCAGGATTATGTGTACATGCAAGGATGCGATGATGGTGTAAGCGCCATTTCCGAATATAATCCCAATAATGGTATGATAACAGTTTTGCTCAGCAACTATGGCGATAATGTATGGGCGAGGATGAGAAAAATAAGGGAAGAAATGTATTAGATTGGGCTATGACCCGGGAATTGATAAAGAAGATGCTGGAATCGGAAATTATTTATCAAATGAAAGGAAAAGGAAAAGGTAATTATCTCTTCAAAAGGAAATGATTAAGGAGAATTATCATTTGATTAGAATTGAATTATTATCAGAAACAAATTTCTGTTTGAATTCATTAGATTCATACAACAGAAAACAGGATGTAAATAAGGTTTATCGCAGAATAGGCGGAGAATATGCATTAGTAGAATGCAAATATACCGAAGATTGGGACCTGGACAAAAAGCGTGCTATAGCAAAGAAAATATGCAGTGATGAATATATCACATACATTGCATTAGATAATGATAAAGTGGTTGGCTTTATAGGACTGTTAAGGAAGCTTAGTGGCCCGTATATGATTCTTGATATGATGCAGGTATCTTCTGAATGCCGAGGACAAGGCGTTGGCAGAAAACTATTTGAGGCAGGAAAAGAGGAAGCAAGAAAAGCCGGTGCAGAGGCTTTGTACATATCTGCCTGTTCTTCTGAGGAGACGATCGCATTTTACAGAGCAATGGGAAGTGACCTGGCAAGTAATCCCATAAAAGAAATTGCTGAAGAAGAACCATTTGACCTTCAGATGATTTGTCCTGTGAGATAGTATATAAGCTTAAGTTTGAGAAAATAAGTGGTTAATCAACGAAACTATTGTCGAAATGGTTTGCCTTCTTTTAAAAATCTTAGGAGATTTACAAAAATGAAAATAGTAATGCTCAATGGGCAGAATCATAAAGGAAGTACATATCACATCGGACGAATGATAGCAGACAGAATAGAAGGCGAGAATGAAATTACTGAGTTCTTCTTTCCGAAGGATTTGAATCATTTCTGCACAGGGTGTTATCAGTGTATTGAAGACCAGACAGCATGTCCGTTTTATGAGGAAAAGAAAAAGATTATTGATTCCATAGATTTGGCGGATGTGATAATTGTCACGACACCGACTTACTGCATGCATATGTCAGCACCTTTAAAGTCATTTTTTGATTTGACATTTGATCTTTGGATATCTCACAGACCGATGGAATCAATGTTTAAAAAGCGCGCGGTTATCATATCTACCGCCGCGGGTGCCGGACCAAAGTCGGCAATAAAGGATGTTAAAGACTGTCTGTTTTATTTGGGAGTCCCTAAAATATACAAGTTTGGCATTGCAGTTCAGGCTATGAAATGGGATGGTGTAGCTGCGGCTAAAAAGGAGAAGATAAGTAAAAAGGCAGATGTTCTGGCAAAGAAACTGAGTCAGAACTCATTACCTTCCGTCGGCATTAAGACTAAATTTTTCTTTAATATGATGGGAATGATGCAAAAGAAAGGCATGAGTTCCTCACCGGCAGAAACCCGGTACTGGAAAGAAAAAGGCTGGCTTGACGGGAAAAGGCCGTGGAAAAAGTCCTGACAAAATATAACAAGGGGTGACAGGTTTTTATCCTCAGACAATTATATAATTGTCTTATAAGGAGGTACGAAATATGGAACAGTCTGTATTAGAGTGGTTAACAGAAAATGATAATCCGGAAGTAAAGTTAAGAACCCTGAAAGAGTATAAAAAACTTTCGGAAGATGATGAAGAAGTTATTGCCTGCAAAAAAGAACTGCTGCAAAGCAAGGTGTATGAGCGCGGGCTTAAGAAATTAAAGAAAGACAAACCCTGGGATAAGTATGATGCAATTATGGCGTTCGCAGAATGGGGACTTACAAGAGATGACATCGGTCAGGATATTGACGATGAAGTTTTTGGGCTTATAAAGAGTACCGGATTTAAGATGCTTTGCGGGGAACCGCTTCTTTTACGAAATCTGGTTAAACTCGGATATTACTCTGAAGATATCGTAAAAAACGAGGTCGATGCCGTTCTTAAACTGGTTAAAGAAGACGGCGGTTTTGGCTGCATCAGCACCAACAAAAAGATTAACGATCCAAAAAAACCTCATAAAAGCTGCGCAAGGCTGACGGTTGAATATCTTTTGCTTGTTGCGGAATTACATCTCCAGGGATTTAAGCCGGAATGTGAGGACGCGCTGGCTCATTATTTTACGAAAAGAAATATTTTCTACCGTACGGATGATATGAAAACTCCGATGGTGGAAGTGATGCTTAGCACTTTCTATCCGCCCGATCCTATAAAAATAGGTGCGCATATGATTGTTTATGCATTAAGGGTGCTTGGCTGCGAGCCTGAATCCGAAGCTATGAAGGCAGGATACAAGGTACTCGATGAGCATAAAACGGATAACGGAAAATATATTCTGACGGCATCCAAGAGTGTTCCTGCATTCAAAGCCGGTAATGTAGGCGAAGAAAACAAGTGGGTAACTCTTTACGCAAACTTGGCAAGGTAAAAAAATAATGTATATTAATTTAACAAAAGAGAAAATGGAAGAAACTTTCCTGCAATATATGGAGGAAATCTTTGCTCATCCTGAAGTTGTAAATGCTTGTGTAAAAGACATTGTCATTACGCGAGAGAACTTAAACGAAGCAGGAAAGCAGGCTTTTGAAGCGGGTTTTCACGATATCTACAGCGATTCGGATGTGCATGTAAAAGTTTGTCTTCCGAAAGACGGTTCAGTTACGCAGGAAGATTATCTTAAAAGAATAGACCGTTTTGGCGTGTCAAAGGATACCGCACTTGGCTGGATGTTTGGAGCGGAAAATAATGTGCACAGAATCATCTTTAAAAACGGCATGCGATATGATTTGATTTTCGAATTTGAAGACGGTGATGGTAAATTGCAGCTTGAGCCGTGTAAGTCTAATCCAGAAAATGAAAAATGGCCTCTGGAAAATATCAATCGTTTCTGGTTTATTCAGATTCAGGCACTCGGTAAGCTGTATCGTAAAGACTCTCTGATAAGTGACCATCTCGCAAACACAAACTGTAATGAAACCCTGGTAATGCAGATGGTTATGAGAGACTCGGAACATAAAACCAATCATCACCGATACGGTTATTCTGAGGAACTGGAATATTCAAAAGATTTAGGAAAGTGTCCTTACAAAACGGATAATGAGACTTTCAACCGAATCGCAGATAAATTGTATGCGGGAGCATTATCGTATGACCGACTGGTAAAAAACTTTTATCCGGATTATACGGACAGAAGTGCAGACTTCCTTGCAATTTGGGAAGCCTATGAATCATACAGAAAAGAAAAGGGTTAGGAATCTTTTATGAGCTTAAAATTATCCAAAGCCGGAACATCCGATGCTTTGACATTAAACGGAATATCGAAAAGAGCATTTGACAGCGATGTAAAAATTGGTGCGCCTTCTGCAGGCGGACCTCCCGGATATATGTCTCTTCCTTTTCATAACAAAATGGCGAGGGCTAATTGTCTTTATAAACTGACCGATGACGGATGGGTTGTCGGCGGTGCAATTTTGTTTTTAAAAGATGATGTTTTAAATGTCGGCAGAATATTTGTCGCTCCCGAGCATTTTCGTAAGGGCTACGGACTTTTTATGATGCAGGAAATTGAAGCAATGTTTCCGAATGTGAAAGAAATTACGCTTGATACGCCTGTTTGGAACGTAAGGACTAATTCCTTCTACACCAAGCTGGGCTATAAGGAAGTTAAGCGTGATAAAGAATTTGTGTATTATTCGAAAAAATGGAAATAATAAAAGCAGGTCAGTTATTTGAAAATGTAATGAAGGTAAAGGTTTTTTCGATAGAACGGTGTAACACCGGAATCGGAAACTATGTTTTCATTGTAACTGCCGAGAATAACAAATACATACTGAGGAGTTCGCTCGAAAAAGATGCGTATGAAAACACGGTTTACCTGTTAAAAGAACTGGAAGTATGCGATATTCCGATTCCCAAGGTTATAAAATACGGTCAATACGATGAATACCGATATTTGATTCTTTCATATCTTTTAGGAGAAGATATTGGAAAAATATACCAGGATTTGAAAGATTCGGAGAAAAGACAGATAGCAAAAGAAGTTGTTGCAATACAGAATAAAGTGTCGGCTTTAAAGATACAGGCACCTGATGACTGGAACTGGAATTCATTTGCGGATGAAATGCTTGGAAGGGCGTATGAACTGATTTCAAATAACGGATTTTTTGATGTTTCTAAGGTGGAAGAAGTATCAAACATCCTAAAAGAAATGCAACCGTATATCAGTTCGGTTAAACCCATACCCTATCTTGATGATATCAGTACGAAGAATCTTTTGATTGAAAACGGACATGTATCGGGTGTAATAGATATTGACTGGATGGGCTTTGGAGATAAACTTACCTTCGTTGCGATGACTGAAGTTGCATTGCTCAATATGAACCTGGATACCAACTACGTCGATTATCTGCTGGAAGAAATGAATTTAAACAGTGAACAAAAGAGGGCATTCATCTTTTATTGTTTACTGTTTTGCGTGGATTTTATGGGAGAAAGAGGCACACAGTATTTGGATAAAGTTGTTCCGGTAAATCAGGAAATAACAGACAGACTTAATTCGATTTATGATTATTTTATGAGTCAATGGAAGAATTTGAAAAAGCAGATGATGTGATGCAATACAAACACATCGAATCGATACCATATGCCGGATTTTAGTGTGATTAACGAAACTCCTGCAGGAAAAAAGGAGAATTAATGAAAGTTTTTATCGTATATTGTCATCCTTCTGAGGATTCTTTAACAAGAAATCTCAAAGATAAATTCATAAAAGGAATTATAGACTCAGGAAATGAGTATGAGCTTTCGGACCTTTATAAAATGGATTTCAAATCGGATATGACTGAGCAGGAATATCTGAGAGATGCCAATTACAAAGAGACACCAAAAATTGCGGATGACGTTCTTGCAGAACAGGAGAAGATTAATTCATCGGATGCAATTGCATTTATTTATCCGGTATTCTGGACTGAAGCACCGGCCAAACTCGTGGGCTGGTTTGACAGAGTATGGTCATATGGATTTGCTTATGGAAACAAAACAATGAAGATGCTCGAAAAGGGAATAATCCTTTGCTCGGCGGGAAATCCGGCGGACAGACTGGAAAAACTCGGACTGCTTGGCAGTATGAAAAAAGTCATGTTCGGAGACAGACTTTTTAACCGTGTAAAAGAAACCGAATTTGTTCTTTTTGACAGCACTTCAAGAGAGAATACTTCCAGAGAGGCAAACTGGGATCTTAATCTTAAAAAAGCATACGAAAAAGGAAAAACTCTTTTTACTGAAACAAAGAAAGAGTTTTCGCTTGAAGACAGGTATTTTACCGCGATATCCAATTCCGATACAGGAGAAGTGTCTGATGAAACGATATTTGCATATCATCAGAAGGGGAATGTTATCTGGGCTGAGTATTCAGGCGGAAGCGTTATAAAAGGCTTTCTTTTAGGAACAATAGATGAAAATAATAATCTACGTTTTGACTATAGACACATCAATACGGATGGAGAATCAAAATCCGGTTCGTGTACTTCTGAGCCTCGTTTTGAAAACGGAAAGCTCAGATTTTATGAGAAGTGGAAATGGACTGACGGCTGCGAAGGCACATCCGTGATAGAAGAACTTTAATTCTATTGTATTTGAGGAACGAAAATGATTTATGAATTAACAGACACATCAAAAGTTGCCGGTCTTTTTGAAGACTGGGAGGAGACTCTGATTTACTCATGCCTGCAAAAAGTAATGGGTAAGATTTATGTTACCGATTTGGAATCTCCCAAATCTGCGATGGCTTTTGTCGGCTGCTTTGCCTTTTATGCGGGAGAGCCAAGTAAGGAACTTGTGTCGAATAAGCCGGAGGGCTTTATAATTATGACTCCGCAGAATAAAGCATGGGAAGCCTGCATTGAAGAGTGTTTTCCGAAGGCAAAGAAAGTCACCAGATACGCCATCAAAAAGGATACAAAGTTTGATACAGATTTTTTACGAAACATCATAAAAGATTTACCCGACGGATACGAGCTAAAAGAAATCGATGATAAGATCTATGATATGTGTCTGCCGGATCCCGTAACGAGAGATTTTGTTTCATCATTTGGAAGCAAGGAAAAATATCTCGAGATCGGAAGAGGCATGGTGATTCTCAAAGAAGGTCAGATCGTGGCCGGTGCATCCTCATATACAAGGTACAGGGAAGGCATTGAAATAGAGGTTGATACCGTAGAGTCGGAGCGTAAAAAAGGACTTGCGACGATTGTAAGTGCTGCGCTTATTTTACGATGTCTTGATGAGGGATTATATCCGAGCTGGGATGCACAGAATATGAATTCGGTACGTCTTGCAGAAAAACTGGGATATGAGTTCTCGCACGAATATACCGCTTACGAAGTGTCAGGCGAGGAAAGGACACATTAAATACAGATGAAGATAATTTTGGAAACCGACAGACTTTTTTTGCGGGAAATGAGTATGGATGATTTTGATGCATTGTATAAGGTCCTTGCAGACGCTGAGATAATGCAGCATTATCCATATTCTTTCGATGAAAAAAGAGTCAGAGACTGGATAGAACGTAATATGAAACGCTACGTAAAAGACGGCTTCGGTCTTTGGGCTGTGTGCCTAAAAGATACCGGCGAAATGATCGGTGACTGCGGACTGACTTTACAGAATATCGAAGGCGAGATGCTTCCCGAAATAGGCTATCATATCCGTAGGGATAAACAGCATAATGGATACGCGAAGGAAGCTGCCAAAGGTGTATTGGACTGGGCGAAGGAAAACACAGATTATCCTGCATTTTACTCTTACTGCAAGTACACGAATCTGCCTTCCATCAAAACCGCTGAAGCAATCGGAATGAAGTTTGACAGAGAATATCCTGATGAAGCCAACGGGATAACGCATGTGTCGGTGATAAAAATATAGATTGGAAGAAAACTAATTGGATAATTTTTCAGAAAAGATAATGAAAGGATATAGATATGGAAAAAATCAAAATCGCTTTCTATGATGCAAAAGAATATGATAAGAATTCTTTTATTTCTTCGAACTTAAATGAAGAATTTGAAATAGCATATTTTGAAACAAGACTGACAAAGGATACCTGCAAACTTGCTGAAGGCTATGACGTTGTCTGTATATTTGTTAATGATGATGTTAACCACGAGGTTATTGATGCTTTATGCAAAATGGGTGTAAAACTGATTGCTTTAAGATGTGCGGGATATAACAATGTCGACATTGAATATGCATACGGAAAAATCCATGTCGTGAGAGTTCCGGCCTATTCGCCGTACGCTGTGGCAGAGCACGCAATGGCTCTTTTATTAACATCCATAAGAAGAATTCATAAAGCATATATACGAACAAAAGATTTTAATTTCAGTCTGAACGGATTAACAGGCTTTGACCTTCACGGAAAGACAGTCGGTGTAATCGGCACGGGAAAAATCGGAAGAGTATTTATGGATATCTGCAAGGGCTTTGGAATGAATGTCATCGCATATGACAAATTCCCCGCTGCAGATTCCGGAATAGAATATGTTTCTCTTGATGAAATATGGGAAAGAAGTGACATCATTTCACTTCACTGTCCTTTGACCGATGAAAACCGCCATATGATAAATGCCGAGACCATGAAAAAGATGAAAAAAGGTGTTGTAATAATCAATACCTCAAGAGGTGCCCTGATAGATTCAGAGGCGTTAGTTGAAGGAATTAAAGCAAGACAGATCGGTGCGGCGTGTCTCGATGTATATGAAGAGGAATCAAATGTTTTTTTCCATGACTATTCGAACCACATTGTAAACGATGATACCCTGGCAAGATTAATTTCCATGCCGAATGTTATCGTAACGTCACATCAGGCATTCCTTACCAATGAGGCTTTGACCAACATCGCTGACACAACTTTGGATAACATCAGAGAGTTCTTCGAAAAAGACACATGTCCCAATGAGGTTTGCTATAAATGCGCCAACATTGCAAATTGTAAGCAGACCCATGAGAAGAAGTGCTTCTAAAAGTTTTATCGGGAAAAAATATGCCAAACTATCGTAAAACAAAATTAGCCTGTTATCTGGGATTTATAACCCAGGCGATAGCGTCGAATTTTGCGCCGCTTTTATTTTTAAAATTTCATAATGACTATGGGATTTCGCTTGGAAACATAGCGCTTATTTCTACTGTATATTTTTTCACACAGTTGCTAGTCGATCTTTTCTGTGCCAAGTTTGTAGATAAGATTGGATACAGAGTTTCAATCGTGGCATCAGAAATACTTTCGGCAGCAGGCTTGATAGGGCTTGCATTTCTGCCGGACCTACTTCCCAATGCATTTGCCGGAATTCTTATTAGCGTAACGGTTTATGCAATGGGTTGCGGACTGATAGAGGTTCTGGCAAGTCCCATCGTAGAAGCGTGTCCTTTCGAAAACAAGGAAGCAACCATGAGCCTCCTGCATTCGTTTTACTGCTGGGGTTCCGTTGGAACCATCGTGATTTCAACACTGTTTTTTGCGATATTCGGAATGAACAGCTGGAAGTGGCTGACCGTAATTTGGGCGCTGGTTCCTGCAATTAATATCTTTAATTTTGCGACCTGTCCTATAGTTCCCATTGTCGAAGACGGAAAGGGAATGGGCATTAGACAGCTCGGCAAAAAGCCGCTTTTCTGGGTAGCAATTATTCTTATGGTATGCGCAGGTGCATCGGAACTTGCAATGGCACAGTGGGCATCGGCATATGCAGAAGCTGCTCTTGGATTAAGCAAAACATTCGGCGATCTTTTAGGCCCATGCATGTTTGCGGTTACAATGGGCATAAGTCGAGTAATATACGGTAAGTATGGAGATAAAATAAAACTGACGTCTTTTATGATTGGAAGCGGAGCGCTTTGCGTGGCATGTTATCTTATGGCATCGCTTTCATCAAATCCGGTCATAGGATTAATCGGTTGTATGTTATGCGGATTTTCCGTCGGAATAATGTGGCCCGGAACCATCAGTATTTCGTCTAAAAAATTCCCGACGGGTGGTACGGCAATGTTTGCACTTCTTGCGATGGCAGGAGACCTTGGCGGAAGCGTTGGACCGGCTATTGTCGGCAGAGTTACTCAGTTTGCAGGTGATAACCTCAGAGCGGGAATGGGCGTCGGACTCGTATTCCCTGTAGTATTAATCATCATGCTTTTCATAATCGGGAAAGCAACCATAAAAGAAAAAAATTAGGAAATAATTATGAACAACAAAGATTACAGCACAAAAATATCGGAGAGAATGTGGAATCAGCCTGATAAAGGTGAACTTGAGGCTGAAAGAGAGAAAACATTTATCGATGATATCGTGCAAAAAGATTTTATAGAAAAAGAACTTCTTGCAAATTTAGACGGTATTGAAACCGTTTTTGACGGCGGTGCAGGCTGCGGACGTTTTTCAATTCTGCTTGCAAAGAAAGGATTGAAAGTTACACATTTTGACATCTCTTTACCGATGATTGATAAGGCAAAAGAAATTGCGGCAAAAGAGGGAGTCCTCGACAATATTACATTTGTTCAGGGAGCATTGGAAGATTTGTCGGCGTATGAAGATAAGTCTTTCGATCTTGTAATGTCTTTTGATTCGCCGATTTCATACACTTATCCTAATCAGGAAAAGACGATAAGTGAGCTTGTTAGAATAGCGCGCAAACGCATAATCATTAGTGTGTCAAGCAGAATGGGAGCACTTCCTTACGCATCCAATCCTATCCAGAAAAATCAGTTTATACTTGATAAAGACAGCAAGGACGGATGGGTGCAATGGTGCATAAGCAATCGCGAAAAAGCGATTGCCGATTTTTCTTTTTCCAAAGAATCAGTGATGAAGACCTATGAAACAGGCCTTTTCGGAGATATAGAAGAATCAAAGAAAGCATATGATAACGGAGAGGCTCCATGGAGTATTTCGTACCATTTTATGCCGGACGAACTCAAAGGAATTCTTGAGAAGAATGGAGTAAAGAATATTCAATTTGCAGGCCCCGGCGCTTTCGCCAGAACCATTCCGAATGAGATACTGGTTAAGATTATGAATGACCCCACGCAGAGAAGAGATTTCCTGGACTTCTGCCATATTTACGACAGTAACCCGTATGTGTGCGGTATGGGCAAAGACAATCTCTTTGCCAAAGGAGAAATTTGACACATGGGGACGGGGGTAGTGTGTCATTCTTTTATGAGGAATAAGGTATGATAACCCTAAAAGAAATAACAACAGAAAATATAGACGCTGTACTTGCACTTAAAGTCAGAGACGACCAGAAAGGCTTTGTGGTATCGAACGCTGAATCCCTTGCAAAAGCATATGTTTATTCCAAGACCGCATATCCTTTCGCAGTTTATGATGACGAAACGCTTGTCGGTTTTATCATGATGGGCTACTATGAAGTAAAGGAATATTACACTCTCTGGGAATTTATGATTGATGAAAGATACCAGAACAAAGGGTACGGAAGACAGGCTCTGAAATTGGGAATAGATTTCGTAAAGAAATGTTTCAATCCCGACAGCATATACACCGGAGTTGCGCCCGGAAATTCGGTGGCCAAAGGCTTATATGAGTCCGTTGGATTTGTATCAACAGGTCTCGTGGAACTCGGTATGGAAGAGATGAGAATGCAGCTATGAAGACCAGAAAAGAAGCATTAAAATACGGATTATCGTTTCCCGATGTGTATCAGGACGCCCCGTTTCACGATGAGAACTGGCAACTAATTAGATATAAGGGAAACAAAAAGGCATTTCTTTGGACTTACGAGAAGGATGGCTTCGTCAATCTCAACGTAAAAGTCGATCCCGACAAAGCATATTTCTGGCGCGGAATATACAAGTCCGTGAAGCCCGGATATCATCAGAACAAAGACCACTGGAATACGATTATTTTAGATGGTTCGATACCCGATAAAGATATTGAACTAATGATTGCCGAGAGTTATGATTTAATCAGCGACTGTCCTTCTAAAAGAATCTATGAAGCAGTCAAGAAAATTCCTTATGGCAAAGTTGCAACCTATGCTCAGGTGGCTGAGGCAGCAGGCGATAAAAAGATGGCACGTGCCGTCGGAAACGCTCTTCATAAAAATCCCGACCCCGACAACATTCCATGTTTTCGCGTGGTAAACGCCAAGGGAGAACTCGCGGGAGAGTTTGCTTTCGGCGGAAGCGGAGCACAGGCAAAATTACTTGAAGCGGAAGGCGTTGAAGTCATTGACGGACGCGTCGACCTTACAAAATACCAATGGAAGAATAGTTAAGAAAAATGGAAAAGCAAGAAAAGAGAAAAAAAAGAATAAGTATTGTACTAGCCTGGCATTATTTCCGACTAATCTACAGATCGGCACTTTTTGTATTGATACTCATCAGCTATATACGATTCAGGTTCCATTCCGAAGCGTCTATCATTGAGAGTATTGAACAAATGCCGACTATTTTGATTGTTACCTGGGCTATATTTGTAGTGGAAATGATTTTCCGATTCTTTCCGTCCAAACTTGAAAGTCCTGGATGTCAGAAGCAGTTTGCCAGAAACTATATTAAAAGCGGCTCGACTGAAATAGTAATTCATGACAATTACTCTACAATGCTTGTTGCTTTGATTTGGGTTGTATTCAACGCATTCTTCGGAGCATTACACATGCTTGGAATTCTGGATGACGGAATTATGATTCTTTTATGCAGTGCATATTCCATCTGCGATATCATCTGCATTTTGTTCTTCTGCCCGTTCCAGACAGTGTTTATGAAAAACAAGTGCTGCAGTACCTGCAGAATATATAACTGGGACTATGCGATGATGTTTACTCCGCTTTTCTTCGTAAAACAAACGTATACCTGGAGTTTGCTCGTTTTATCCATAGCATTGCTTGTTCGCTGGGAATTAACATTTTACCTGCATCCGGAAAGATTTTCCGAAGAGACGAACGACTATCTTCAATGCAAGAACTGTACGGAAAAACTTTGCGCTCATAAAAAACAGTTAAAACCGCTCAGAAAGCATATCGCAGAATACACCGACAAGAAGACCAAACGATTGAAAAAATAGAGTATACAAATGTTAATAAGATACGCAGAATCTGCAGACAAAAGCGAATGGTACAGACTTGACCGCCATTTGCCCGAAAGTGGATTCGAGGAAAAAGTAAAAAATAAACAGAGTTACGTTTTAACGGAAAATGAAAAGGTTATAGGGGTTTTACGCTACAACCTTTTTTGGGATAATACGCCTTTTTGTACGATGCTTTATATTGACAATGCTTATCAGAGAAAAGGATACGGCAGACTGTTGATGGAGCACTGGGAAAACGACATGAAGTCAAAGGGCTACGGAATGCTTATGACTTCCACACAGGTTGATGAAGAGGCACAGCATTTCTACCGTAAGCTTGGCTACAAGGACTGCGGCGGATTTACGGTTGATGTGCCGGGTTACGAACAGCCTATGGAAATGATAATGATTAAGGCGGTATAGACAATGGACGATTACGGAAAGAAAATCTGTATTAAAGCCTTTTTTGTGGATTTCTACGGAACGATAGTTCACGAGGACGGAGAAGTCATTAAGAAAATTACGAAGATAATATGCGATACGGGAAAAGTCGAAAACCCTTCGGAAGTGGATTCATTCTGGTGGAAAGATTTTCAGACCATGTTCATGAACTCCTACGGCGATACATTCGAGACTCAGAGAGTGCTGGAAGAGAAATCACTGGAACATACATTAGAGCAATTTGAATCGAGCGCGGATGCAAAGGAACTCAGCGAAATGATGTTTGCGCACTGGGTGAATCCGCCGATATTTGAGGATTCAAAAGAGTTTTTTGAAAAGAGTCCCCTGCCTGTTTATGTGGTATCAAACATCGACACTGCGGATATTCTGGAAGCGATGGATTTCCACGGCCTTAAGGCTGCGGGAGTGTTCACATCGGAAGATGCTAAAAGTTATAAACCGAGAAAAGAACTCTTCGAGCTCGCTCTTAAAAAGTCCGGACTTAATGCGGATGAAGTTATTCACATAGGTGATTCATTAAGCAGTGATGTGAAAGGTTCCAATAGCCTGGGAATAAGAGCATTGTGGCTTAACCGCTTTGGCAAAGAAATTCCTGAAGGAGTCGAAAGCATAACGAGTCTTTTAGGAGCTTTTAAGGTAATAAAGAATGAATAAATTGTTGGAAACATACAGACTGATAATAACTGAAATGACCGTGGATATGGCACCGGATGTTCATAAAAATTCGCTGGACGAAGACACAAGAAGATTCGTTCCCGATGAAGTTTTTGAAACGCTTGATGATGCGAAAGAGACGATAGAATTCCTGATGTCTCAGTATGGTTTGACGGAAGGTCCGTTAGTCTACGCCGTTATCATAAAAGACGAAAACAAAAACATCGGCTATGTTCAGCTGGTCCCCATCGGTGAAGGCAAATGGGAGATCGGATATCATATCGCGAAAGCATTTACCGGAAAAGGTTATGCAACGGAAGCAGTTAAAGCCTTTCTTCCCGTGATGTCTGAAAAGGTCGGTACGAACGAAGTTTACGGCATCCGCTTAAAAGAAAATGCAGCTTCGGGGCGAGTACTTGAGAAATGCGGATTTGAAACCTTCTTTACAGGTGAAGGCGCATATCACGACGGAGTATATGAAATATGCAAGAGTGTATGGAAAGCATAAAAAAATATCAGGCATTTGAGCCGGGCATGGTTCAGATGCTTGATTCATATTGTGCAAATGCATTTGAAAAAGAAACCGAATATTTAAAAAAGATAGATATCGGGCGTCTGCTGGCGGGCTTCTATGAGAACGCAGGAATTGCTTCCCCGAAGATTCGTTACGGCGGCTGGGAAGATTCGCTTATCGGCGGCCACACCATGGGACATTTCCTTACGGCGATTTCGCAGGCGTACGCAAATGCAGCCTGCAAAAAAGAAGATAAGGAAATATTTCTTTCAAAAGTAAAAGAAATTGTTGATGCACTTTTTGAGTGTCAGGCGAACACAAAGGGAAAGCCCGGATTCATATTTGGCGCCACGATAACCGATCTTGAAAATGTCGAGCTTCAGTTTGACATGGTCGAAGAGAACAGGATTGATATTTTCAAAGAAGCATGGGTACCCTGGTATACCATGCATAAAATTCTGGACGGACTGGTAAATGCTTACCGCCTGACAGGATATGAGACTGCACTTACCGTTGCAGACAGGCTCGGAGACTGGGTTTATAACCGCGCATCTAAGTGGTCAGAAGAGACTCATAAAACCGTTCTAAACATTGAATACGGCGGTATGAATGATGCGCTTTACGATCTTTATTCGTATACGAAAAAAGAAGAGCATTTAATTGCTGCGCATCTTTTTGACGAGGAAGATTTGTTTAAAAAGGTGGCTTCGGGTGAGAAAAACGCGTTAAATAATCTTCATGCAAACACGACGATTCCGAAGTTTGCCGGAGCACTTAACCGATATATTATGACCGGAGATGAAACATATCTTGAGTATGCAGTTAAATTCTGGGATACAGTTGTAAAGCATCATACTTATGCGACGGGCGGCAACAGCGAATGGGAACATTTCGGAGAAGACGATGTTCTTGATACTGAGCGTACCAACTGCAACAACGAGACCTGCAACACATACAACATGCTTAAAATGACGCGCAAGCTTTTTATGATAACAGGCGATAAAAAGTATGCGGATTATTATGAGAATACATTTATCAATGCGATTCTTTCTTCGCAGAATCCTGCGACCGGCATGACGATGTATTTTCAGCCGATGGCGACAGGTTATTTTAAAGTGTACAGCACAGAGTTCACCAAATTCTGGTGCTGCACGGGCAGCGGAATGGAAAACTTCACGAAGCTTGGTGACAGCATTTATTTTAAGGACGAAGAAGGCATCACGGTTAATCTGTTTTTCTCGTCGGAAGTAAATTGTCCTGAGCTTGGAATAAAATTAGTTCAGGAGTCACAGATCCCGGAAAAAGATACTGTCCGATTTATCGTACACCTCACGGATGATGCTCCTAAAGAAATAAAAATCCGCCTCAGAATTCCAGACTGGGCTAAGGATGCAGAAGTCTTTGTAAAAGATAAAAACATCACAAAAGAAAACGGTTACATATGCATCGACGGAAACTGGAACGACGGTGACACTATTTTATGTACATGCAAGTGCGCTGTTTTACCTAAAGGCTTGCCAGACTGTGAAAATGTATTTGCATTCTTTTATGGTCCCATTCTTTTATCCGCGGATTTGGGTACAGAAAACATGACGGATACTACTACGGGTGTCGATGTAACAATCCCGTCTGAGAAAATTGCGGGCAATGAAATGTTAAAAGTGACGGCCGGAAGTGTAAAAGATTTTATAGCCAATATAGATTCGCATATGAAAAGAAACGGCGAGACACTTTCCTTTAATCTCGAAGGAACCGACCGTTCGCTGACCTTTAGTCCGCATTATAAAAAGGCGCGTGAGAGATACGGTATTTACTGGTATTTTGAATAAAAAATGAGGAAGGAAAATTATGGAGAAAGTTAAGTGGGGAGTTTTGGGAACCGCGAATATCGCGAGAGGATGCACGATTCCGGGGATGCTTTTATCACCAAACTGCGAGCTTTATGCAATTGCGGGAAGAAGCATTGAAAAGGCGGAGAAATTCAAAGACGAATTCGGCTTTAAGAAAGCTTACGGAAGTTACGAAGAACTTCTCGATGATGAGGATATACAGGCAGTTTACATTCCTCTTCCAAACGGCCTTCATTTCAAATGGGTAAAGGCCGCGCTTGAAAAGAAAAAGAACGTCCTTTGCGAAAAGCCGATGGCATTAAATGCAAATGACGCAAAAGAATTATTTAAAACTGCTGAAGAAAACAATGTTGTTTTAATGGAAGCATACGCTTATCTTCACAGCCCTTATGTAAAAACCCTAAAAGAAGATGTCGCAAGCGGTATCATTGGAAAAGTGGATTATATCGAATCGGCATTTCACACGCAGGGCTACAAGGAAGACATCCGTCTTTACAAAGATCAGGGCGGCGGAGCAATGTATGATCTCGGCTGTTACTGTACGACTATGATTTTATCGCTCATCGATTCCGAGCCCGCATTTGTAAAAGCAGTAGCGGAATTTTCAGACCTTGGAGTCGATTACAATACGGCTGCAATCATTCGCTTTGAGAACGGTGTCAGAGCTTCGTTTAACGTCGGAATGATTCTCGGCGAGAATACAAATTCAAGATTTGAAAGACTTTATATTCACGGCGACAAAGGCAGCATCAGATCTGACGTTGAGTACAATCAGGCCGGAGAAGTAAGCTATAAAATCTACACAAAAGACAGAGTTATCGAAAGAAAAATATCCGTTCCGCAAAACTACAGCCTTGAAATCACGCAGCTTGGAAACTGTATTTTAAACGGTGAAAAGCCCTATGTATCGCCCGAGTTTTCTTTGAGAAATTCCAAACTGATGGATCTTGTGTTTGAAGAAATCGGATATTAATATCAACGAAAAAACATCATAAAAGAGCGGTTATTTTCAAAACGAAAATAACCGTTTTTTTATTTTTTAAACATGACATAATGCTGTCGTGTTTAGTATAATATACTTAATCAGGAGTTGAAAATATGAAGATAGACAGACTTATCGGAATATTGTCGATATTGTTGCAAAAAGAAATGACAACCGCGCCCGAACTGGCAGAGCATTTTGAGGTTTCGCGAAGAACCATCAACCGTGACATCGAGGCTCTGTGCAAGGCGGGAATACCGATTCAGACCACTCAGGGAGTCGGCGGAGGCATCAGCATTATGAGCGGATACAGGATGGATAGAACCATTCTTACATCCAGAGATATGCAGATGATTATGGCCGGACTTAGGAGCCTGGACAGCGTGAGCGGCAGCAGTTATTACAGTCAGTTAATGGAGAAAATTCAGGCGGGCTCCTCAGAGCTTGTAAGCGGAAAAGAATCCATGTTAATTGACCTGTCATCGTGGTATAAAGCAACACTGGCGCCGAAAATATCGATGATACAGGATGCAATTGAAAATAGGAAGCTGCTTAAATTCAAATACTTCGCTCCGTCCGGAGAGAGTGAGAGAACCATCGAGCCGTATTACGTGGTTTTTAAATGGACCAGCTGGTATGTGTACGGATGGTGCCTTAAAAGAAAAGATTACAGGCTTTTCAAACTCAATCGAATGGACAATGTACAGGTATCAAAGAAAGAATTTGAATGCAGAAACGTACCGCTGCCCGACATGTCAGCCGAACTTTTATATCCGAGAAATATCAAAGTTACAGCGCTGTTTGATGCGGATATGAAGTGGCGTCTGGTCGAGGAATTCGGAACGTACTGCTACAGCGAAACCGAGGACGGAAAAATCCTTTTTGAAGAGTATTATTCGGATTTGGACAATCTGGTTTCGTGGATGTTAACATTTGGAGATAAGGTCGAAGTTCTTGAACCCGCAGAGGTCAGAGACCGCCTAAAAGAAATAGCAGATAATATGAGCAGAATATACGGAGGAAAAAAATGAGCAAGATAGAAAGATATGAAATAAACGAACAGTGGGCACACTCAGGCATCGTAAAAGCAGGAGATTTCTGCTTCTTAAGCTACTGTGTCGGAAACATCGGCGGAACGATCGAAGAGCAGATAAACGGTGCTTTTGACAACATGGAAGAGCGCCTTGCGATGGTTGGTCTGACACTCGAAAACGTGGTTCAGATGGACTGTCTTTTCAGAGACGTTTACAACATTCCCACAATGGAAAAGGTCATAAAAGAAAGATTCAAAGGCAACTACCCCGCAAGAAAATCCATCGAGACAAACTTCGCACATGTAGGTGGAAGCGACGGTCTTCATTTCCAGGTGGATGCGGTTGCTTACTGCGGAGAATAAGTTTTAGGAGGAAGTAAATGAAACTGGAAGGTTTTGGTATATTTGTGGATGATATGAGTACTATGATCCGCTTTTACAGGGACGTGCTCGGGTTTGAAATAAAAGAAGATGAAGATGCATCAAATGTATTTTTGGAAAAGGACGGAACACTCTTTTTACTTTACAGAAAGTCGGATTTTGAAAAGATGACCGGAAGTTCCTTTTCTTACTGTAAGGGAGTTAACGGTCATTACGAGATCGCTCTCGGTGTGGAAAACTACTCTGCCGTTGACAGAGAATTCGCAAGAGTTACGGGACTTGGAGCTAAAAGCGTGATGGAACCCACAACCGAACCCTGGGGACAAAGAACATGTTACGTTGCAGATCCGGAAGGTAATCTTATTGAAATAGGTTCGTTTGTAGAGGGATAACATATGGCATTCGATTTTAAGAAAGAATACAAAGAGTTTTATATGCCGAAGAACAAGCCGTCAATCGTAAAAGTTCCGAAGATGAATTACATAGCAGTAAGAGGAAAAGGAGATCCGAATGCGGAAGGCGGCGAATACAAAGAGAGCATAGGGCTTTTATACGGAATAGCTTTTTCAATTAAAATGAGCAAGATGGGAGACCATAGGATAGACGGATATTTTGACTATGTAGTTCCTCCGCTTGAAGGCTTCTGGTGGCAGCAGGGCGTGACCGGAATCGATTACAACCATAAAGAAAATTTTGAGTGGATATCCGTGATCCGTCTTCCGGACTTTGTCACAAAGGAAGAGTTTGAGTGGGCAAAAGAAGAAGCAGCGAAGAAGAAAAAGACTGACTTTTTCAAGGCTGAATTCTTTACATATGATGAAGGCTTATGCGTTCAGTGCATGCACATCGGTCCATACGACGATGAACCTGCAACAGTCGATGCAATGCATGAATTCATGGAAAAAGAAGGTTATGTATTAGACATCACCGATAAAAGATATCATCATGAGATTTATTTAAGTGATGTGCGAAAAGTTGCACCCGAGAAACTCAAAACCGTGGTCAGACATCCAATCAGAAAAAAATAATCAGATAACTCTAAAAAAGAAGGGAAAGTCAAATGGAATATATCAGAGTAACAAAAGATAATCTTGAAACTGAGCATATCTGTTGTGCGATTGCTAACAACAAGGATATTCAGGTATCTTCAAAGAAGTTGTGGCTTGCAGACAGATTCGATGAGGGTCTGGTATTTATAAAGAGTGCGGAGAGAGGAAAATGTTTTGTCGAATTTATTCCTGCGGAAAATGCGTGGAATCCGATTGAAGCACCTGATTATATGTATATCGACTGCCTTTGGGTATCGGGTTCATTCAAAGGACACGGTTATTCTACGGAGCTTCTTGAGGCATGCATTAAAGACAGCAAAGAAAAAGGAAAGAAGGGAATCTGCATTTTATCGGCGGCAAAGAAAATGCCCTTCTTATCGGATCCCGGGTTCTTAAAGCATAAAGGATTCGAAGTGGCGGACGAGGCGGATAACGGCATTCAGCTTTGGTATTTACCGCTCATAAAAGATGCAAAGAAACCCTCTTTTAGGGAGTGTGCGAAGCATCCTCATACGGATGAAAAAGGCTATGTTTTGTATTACACAAATCAGTGTCCGTACAACGGAAAATACGTTCCTATTCTCGAAGAGACTGCTAAGGCGAACGGAATAAAGTTTAAGGCAATTAAACTTTCGACAAAAGAAGAAGCACAAAACGCACCTACTCCGATTACTACCTATGCTTTCTTTAAGGACGGAGAATATGTGACAAACGAGCAGATGAACGATAAAAGATTTCTTAAGCGCGTTAACGGCTAAAGGAGACACTATGCATTTTGTAGATGCAAAAGGAATACTTAACAAGAACGGTGGATTTTGCGGAATGAATGTATATCGCGGGTGTACTCACGGCTGCATTTATTGTGACGGAAGAAGCAACTGCTATCAGCTTAAACATAAGTTTGAAGACATAGAAGTAAAGCAAAATGCACCGGAACTTCTTGATAAGGCTCTTAAATCAAAAAGAAAAAAATGCATGATCGGAACAGGCTATATATCCGATCCGTACTTACATTGCGAGGAAGAAATAAAGCTGACGCAAAAATGTCTTAAAGTAATTCTGAAGAATGAATTTGGTCTCGCGATTCAGACAAAATCTGACAGAATTCTGCGTGATATTGATTTGCTGGATGAGATAAACAAAACTTCAAAATGCGTGGTTCAAATGACCCTTACAACATATGATGACGAGCTTTGCAAAATCATAGAACCGAATGTCTGTAATACCAAAAGAAGAATTGAAGTGCTTGAAGAAATGCAAAAGCGTGATATTCCGACAGTAGTCTGGCTCTCGCCGCTATTGCCTTTTATAAACGATACCAAAGAAAATGTTCAGGCAATACTTGAAGAATGTGAACGTGTCAAAGTAAAAGGAATAGTCAATTGCGGAATGGGCGTAACATTAAGAGAAGGCGACAGAGAATACTTTTATGAGGCACTTGATAAGCATTTCCCGGGTTTGAAACAAAAGTACATAGAAACCTACGGATATGCCTATGAAATCTTGAGTCCAAATGCAAAAGAACTATCTGAACTTTTCAGAAATTTCTGCAAAGAAAAGGGTATAATGTATAAAGCGGATGATGTTTTCGCATACATGAATGAGTACCCCGAGAAATACAAACAGTTAAGTTTATTTGAGGAGTAATTATGAATAAAGAGTGGTCGGAATTAAACAAACAAATGCAGACTCAGTTAAAGAAAAAAGATACTTTCGAAGATGGTATCGATTCTTTGATTGAATTAAGAAACGAAGTCTGGGACGTGATTGCTTCTTTTAAGAGGGATTTGAAAAAAGATGACTTCAACGCAATCCCTTTCTTAAAAGCGGAAGGCCTTCACAACAAAACAATTGCCTATTCGCTCTGGCATGTTTTCAGAATCGAAGACATCGTTGCGCATGATATCGTAAAAGGAGACGAAGAAGTTTTCTTTAAGAAAGGTTATGATAAAAAAATCGGTTCGCCCATCATCACCACGGGCAACGAACTTTTTCAGAACGATATCGCGGACTTCTCGAAACAGCTTGATTTAAAAGAACTTTATGCATATATTTCGGATGTTAAGAAAAGCTCCGAAAAGATTATAAAAGAATTATCCTATGAGGATTTAAAAAGAAAAATCCCCGCAGAGAAAAAAGAATATCTTAAATCGCTTCGCGTTGTAAGCGAAGACGAAAGCGCAGTCTGGCTCATTGATTACTGGTGCGACAAAGACATTCGCGGACTGATTCAGATGCCTTTTTCGAGACACTGGATAATGCATACTGAGGCGTGTCTCAGAATAAAAAGCAAGCTTGGAAAGTAGATGGAAAGAATCGACGAGCAGGTTTTAAAACAAATATGCAAAGAATTCATTCGTCCTGAAGTGAGGCTTATAAGTTCAAACTCCAAAGGGCTTATTAACGATACGTTTCTCGTCGGTGCGGAAGGTAAAATGTATGTGGTCCAGCGCTTAAACAGAAATATGAATTCGGACTTCCTTGAGTTTAATTACGGACTTTATTCGAAAGCTTGTGAAGAAAATAACTGGCTTTATCCGAAGTGGATAAAAGACAGTGAAGGCGAGTATTTTTATACCGATTTCGATGATGATAAGTGGAGAATGTATCCGTTTATAAGCTGTGAAATTCTTGAAAAACCTCTTTCGAAAGAGCGGCTCTTTTCGCTCGGACAGGGACTCGCGAGGATGCATGCAGTTTTTGATTCAATTGATGATAAGCCCAAGGCTGTGTATCCTATGCTTCATAATCTTTCGCATTATTTCGATGAATATAATCGTGTGCTTGGCGAAACAAAAGAAGAGCGCGATGAAGAGTTGGAGAAAATAATCGACGACAAAATCGATTCGATGCTTGATGTTAAACTCGACACTTCATCCGTCATTCACGCCGATACCAAACTTTCAAACATTCTTTTTTGCAACGGAAAAGTGGTCGGTTCCATAGACATGGATACGATAATGCCCGGCTCGATTTTGGAAGATATAGCAGACTGCATTCGTTCATCCTGCGTATACAGTGGAAGATTTGACAAAGAAGCCGCAGAGCAAATCATAAAAGGATACGAAAGCATTTCTTCCAAAAAAGAAATCGAAAAAGATCTGCCACGGGTATTCGAAAAAATCTGCTTTGAACTCGCACTCAGATACTACACGGATTCCGTATCCGAAATTAAATATTTTAAGGAAATCTATCCCGGTTACAGCAGGGAGAGAGCAAAGAGCCTGATGAATACATTATGGGGGTAAGTTATAGTACTTATCCCTATTTATTTTATGAGGAAATATGTATAATAAAATAGGTGTTAAAAAGAGCACCGGGAGGAGAATGAATATGCCACACTAACCCCGTCCCCCGGTATCAAAAGCGAGGTCTAAACAACAATGCGAGACGAAAACTTCAAAAGATTTGACATGCAGAAACCGCCTGTCAGAACAAGATGGTATTTAAGGCCGCTGACATACATTTTAAGTGCGCCGGATGTTGCAAAACACAAATGCAAAATCACAAAGGTGAATACGGAAGGATTAAAACCTCCTTTCGTTCTTCTTTGCAACCACAACGCTTTTATGGATTTTAAGGTTGCAACCAAAGCAATCTATCCCTGGAGAGCAAATTATGTTGTTGCAATTGACGGTTTTATCGGCAGAGAAAAACTTCTTCGTGATGTAGGCTGCATCTGCAAAAGAAAATTCACGAACGATATAACGCTCGTAAAACAGCTCTCACAGACCATAAAAAACGGAGATGTTGCGGTAATCTATCCCGAGGCGAGATATTCTTTATGCGGCACAACCGCCGTACTTCCCGAATCCCTCGGAAAACTCTGCAAGCTTCTTAAAGTTCCCGTTGTAACTTTAATATGTCACGGACATCATGTAAATTCACCTTTCTGGAATCTCCACGACCGCGGAGTGAAACCAACCGAGGCAGAGTTTACTCAGATTTTTACGGCCGAAGAATTAAAGAATGCTTCCGTTGATGAGATTAACAAAAAGATAGTCGAAGCGTTCCAATACGATGATTTCGCATGGCAGAAAGAACGCGGAATCAAAATCACATACAAAGGTCATGCGGAAGGACTTCACAAGGTGCTTTATCAGTGCGCTTCCTGCAAGACAGAGTATAAAATGAGTTCTGAAGGCAGAATTCTTAAGTGTAATGCCTGCGGCAAAGAATGGAAGATAAATGACTTAAGCGAACTTGAAGCGGTATCGGGCGAAACGGAGTTTTCGCATATTCCCGACTGGTATGAATGGGAAAGAGAAAATGTCAGACGCGAGGTTGAAGAAGGAACATATTCAACGGGCGTTCTGCCTGTAAGAGTTGATTCGCTTCCGAACGCGAAAAAATATATTCCGATCGGCGAAGGAACGATGGTACACGACATGAACGGCTTTACCGTAAAAGTAACGGATAAAGACGGGGATGTTCATGAAATGGTTAAAAATGTACCTTCGCTTTACTCCTGCCACATCGAATACGAGTATCTCGGAAAGTTCGGCGACTGCGTGGATTTAAATACACTTAAGGATACCTGGTATACCTATCCCGATCCCGCAAAGTGCGAGTTCTCGGTTACCAAGATGGCCCTCGCCACGGAAGAGCTTTACAACGCATACTGGAAGAACCATAAGTGACCATTTGGGGACGGTTCTATTTTGGCCTTTTTACCACCTGGGGACAGTTCTCTGTTTGCTGTTTTTGAAAATGAATGATAGAGAGGAGACAAGATGGCTGAAGATTGTTGGGTAATTAAAGGGAATGATTACTTCCGCTTTCGTGCGGGAGGAATAATCATCCATGATAACAAAATGCTTTTCGTACAAAGCAAGTTTGGCGACAAATATTATTACATGATTGGAGGCTGCGTTCATATCGGTGAAACAACCAAGAATTGCGTTGAAAGAGAAGTATACGAAGAAGCCGGAATACGCGCTCATGCGATAAGACTTGCTGTGCTTTGCGAAAACTTTTTTAAAGGAGACGGCGGAATAATCAATGGGAAGGATTGCCACACAATAGAAATGTACTATATCCTTTCAGTCGACGAACTCACGGAATTTAAAACTTTAACCGATGACGGAGAAGATCTGGTGTGGATTCCGATAGAAGAGGTTAAAAACAGTTTCATAAAACCCTCTTTTATCCCTGAGAGAATAGACGAGATTTTATCAGAAGACAAAATAATTCACATTATCGAGGAGCGCGACAGATAAGGAAGGCACAATGATTAAAGCAGTTATTTTTGATATGTTTGAAACCCTTGTAACATTGTTTACCGGCAAAATTTACTTCAGCGAAGATATCGCTGCGGATGTCGGCGTAGACCTTCAGGAATTCAGAAAAGGATGGCATAAAACCGAAGAAGGCAGAAGCACCGGAGAGTACACGATAGAAGAGGTGCTGGAAATAGTTTTCAAAGACCTCGGAATTTATTCCGAAGACAAAGTTAAGCAGATAGCCGGGAACAGAAGAGAATGTCTTAAGACCACTTTTGATGCGATGCCCGAGGATTCGCTTAACCTCCTAAAAGAATTAAAAAAGAGAGGCATAAAAATAGGCCTTATCACAAATACATTCTCCGACGAGAGAGACTTCATAAGACAAAGCGTTTTATTCCCTTACTTCGACGTTGCGCTAATTTCTTACGAGCAGGGAATTCGCAAACCCGCTCCCGAATTGTTTACAAAAATGACCGAGGAACTTGGCGTCGAGCCTGGCGAATGCCTCTACGTCGGCGACGGAGGTTCCAAAGAACTCTTTGCCGCAAGAGACGCAGGAATGCATCCCGTACAGTGCACATGGTTCCACGATTTAGCCTTCGAACCGCACGTTCCGTGTCCGATATATGATGAGTTTGATCACGCGAATACTCAGTTGGAGGTATTAAATTACTTATAAAACAGAATTGATTACTCAATCATTTGAATATACTTCATTCGGTAAAGCAGACCCCGTAAAAGAACTGATTGCAACCTGGGGCGGACTAATGATTTCTATCGCTGTATTTGCAGTAATTTTCCTGATTATATGGTATAATCGTAATGGCGCGAAGAGGTGCGCCGTGTAAAAATGAGGGAAAAGAAAAATGAAAATCAAATGCGAATACTGTGAATCGATGTTTGACGATACACTGGAAAAGTGCCCGAACTGCGGCGCACCTAATCAGAACGTCAGACGAAGTACTTCGGATCAGCCCACAACCATCGAGGGCTTAAAAGAATGGTACGCAGCCAAAGGTCTTCCGCCTGAGGATGTTACCAGATTTTTCATCGGCAAAGATTATCGCGGAGCCAAGGCTTTCGGTATTTACAAGGATGAAAATTCCGGCAATTTTATCGTTTACAAAAACAAGGCCGACGGAACACGTGCAGTCAGATATGAAGGCACGGACGAAGCTTATGCGGTAAACGAACTTCACACAAGATTAAAGCAGGAAATACTGGAGCAGAAAGCCAATAATATTAAGAATTCTTCGACTTCTTCTTCGAGCAGCAGTTACCGTTCTTCACAGGGCGGCAGGAAGAGAAAGAAAGGCTGCCTTTCAACATTAATCACCTACATCATAACCATAGGAATTATCGGAGGCGGCGTAGGATACGTATATACGAGAAACCTGCCTCCCGCAATCGGATATTACAAGTGCGACGATATCAGTTATTACAAAGGCAAGTTATTATATCATTACGATGACGACGAATACAGCTGGGCTTTGTACGATACGGAAAAAGGCGACTGGGTAAAAAACGGTGGCTCGACCGAGATCAACAGACAGTACAAGGCTAAAAAATATTTCTTGTCATCGGATTACAATTCAAGCTATGGCGGAACGGATTTTGCCGACAGTTTATTATATTCGGATGCCCAGAATAACTTTAAGGTTAATACCGGTTATTACTCATATGATGATAATATTTATTATCACATGAAATCCGGTCAGGACAGCGACTGGTATGTATACGATACGGAAACCGGTGACTGGGATGATATCTGGGGTTCCGACGTTCCTTCGGACTTAAAGCATCAGTCCGTAGCACAGGATTTCTGGTATACGCCTGACTGGAACAGCGAAACTCAGATTTCCGATTTTACGGAAACAGAGTATTATGCAGACTACCAAGAAGATTTAGCCAGAGAGGCCGCGTATGAAGCAAGTCATTCAAACGATTACGATGATGACGACGATTATTCCTGGGACAGCTCGAGCGATTCCTGGGATTCGGGCAGCAGCGACTGGGACAGCGACTGGTAAAAGAATAAAGATCATAAAAGCCATAATATCCTAAAAGGGGTATTGTGGCTTTTTGGCGACATAAAGGAGTAAATATGCAGTTTGGAATGCCGACATTAATTGAAAATCGTACTCTCGAAGATAATGTTAACCTTTGCGAAAGTTTAGGCTTAAAGTTCATTGAGCTTAATATGAATTTTCCCGAATATCAGGTTGATAAGCTTGAAGATACCGATTATTTTATGAGCCTTGCGGATAAGGCAGGCATTTATTATACAATCCACCTGGATGAGAATTTAAATATCGCGGACTTTAACCAACTGGTTACCGATGCATATTTAGAGACAGCAAGAAGGTCGATTGAAGTTGCGAAAAAGTTCTTACTTCTTCGCGATAAATACGGCGATAAATCCCAGCCCCTTACCATAAATATGCACATGCATCACGGGATTTTCATTACACTTCCCGACAGAAAAGTGCAGATGTATGAGAGAGATTTTGACGTTTATATGAAGTCGTTTGAAACATTTAGAAACAAGTGCGAGGAATGGATTGGTGACAGCGATATAAAAATCTGTGTTGAGAATACCGACGGCTTTAAGGAATACGAGAAAAAGGCTATTAAGTTTCTTTTAGGAAGTCCTAAATTCGGTACGACATGGGATATCGGACATTCAAAAGGCATAAAAGAAATTGACGTTCCTTTTATACTTGAGAACAAAGACAGACTGATTCATTTCCACATTCATGACGGCACAGAAGAGCCGCCTAAAAATCATTTGGCTCTCGGTGACGGAGATATAAATCTTCACGAGAGACTTAACCTTGCGAAGGAAAGAAACGCAAGATGCGTGCTTGAAACAAAGACTATAGAGGCACTTAAAAAATCAGTGAAGTGGCTTAAAGAAAACGGCTTTGAAACGGAGGTATAAGGATGGTTACTTATCAGAAGCTTACGAGTGAACAGGTAGATACGTTTATAAACATCAGAATAAAACAGCTTCGCGAAGAAGGCGCAACAGAAGACATTGATTTAGTTCCCGCGCTTAAGGATTATTACGACCGCCACATGGCTGACGGAACATTCGTTTCATGGCTTGCAATGGACGGTGACAAAATCGTAGGTACGAGCGGTATGTCAATCGTTGAAAAGCCGCCTTATTTCAGCTGCCCGTCCGGTCGTCTCGGATTGCTTTCCAGTATGTTTACAGATCCTGATTACAGACGTATGGGAATTGCCAAAGAGCTTTTATCCAGAGTGGTGGACGAAGCCAGAAAATGCGAATGCGGGTCTGTATGGATAACCGCATCGGATATGGGTGTTTTATTATACACGAACTTCGGATTCGTCAAAAACGGCAATTTTATGCAGTATAAGCTTTAATAAATATAAGAGAAGAGCTTAAGCGGCTCTTCTTTTCTTTTATGAGAAAACTATACCGAAAGTATATAAAATATTATACAATTGGTATTGATGGTGTATTGAGCTTTTATGAGCGGTCAGATAAAATAAAGTTAAGAATTCCGGAATAACCCAAAGGAGATTAAGCTATGGAAATTAAAATCGCTGAAAATATAAGAAGGTTAAGAAAAGAAAAAAAGCTTACACAGGAACAGCTTGCGGAAGTGTTCGGAGTAACCGTCGGAGCGGTACATAAGTGGGAAGCGGGACTTTCGGTTCCCGACATAAAAATAATCATGGATATGGCTGATTATTTTGATCTCTCCGTGGATGTATTGCTTGGATATGAGATGAAGGATAACGGCCCCGAAGCGGTTATTAAACGAATTCAGAAAAACCTGGACGAGAAAAATCCTGACGGCGTGGAAGAAGCGGAAAAAGCATTAAGCAAGTATCCGAACAATTTTATGGTTGTAACAAGCAGCGCTCTTTTTTATCTGGTCATCGGACCGTACGACGAGAAAAGATATTATAAAAGAGCGTATGAACTCTTCGAAAAAGCGCTTCTTTTAATAGATCAGAAGGGAAATTCCGGTATAAGTGAAATGAGCATATACAGCTACATGGCTCAGGCAAAACTTATGCTCGGCGAAGGTGATGAGGCGGTTGAAATCTTAAAGAAAAATAACTGCGAAGGAATATACAACGACATTATAGGATATACACTTACCTCTTTCTGCCACAAACATGATGAAGCTGAATTCTTCCTTTCGTATTCTCTGATTCAGTCATTAAGGAACTTAACCGAAATGGCTCTGGGTATGGCCAACGTGTATATTTCTCGTGAGGATTATGAATCGGCTGAGCAGATAATAAAATGGTTTATCACAATTACTGACGGTCTTAAAAAAGAGGATACATTCAGCATCGTGGATAAATACAAGGCAGTTGCACTTTCTCTTCTGGCATATGTTTACTTAAAGTCCATACATGCAACGAAAGCTGTAAGTACATATAAAACCGCACTTGAGGTTGCGAAGGCATATGATGCGAATCCAAACTATGATGCAAACAGCATCAGGTTTGTAAAATTGCCTTCAGGAAGTGTTCATGATCTTTTGGGCAAATCTGCTTTAGACGGAATTGAAAAAGTTTTTGAAATAGTTAACGATGAGAAAACTGTCGCAAAGCTTAAAAGGCTTGCGGAAGAATAAAAGGAGAAAACAATGTCTGGCAAATCATTATATAAACAGTTAAAATCACAGTTTTACAGGAAGAATAAAACAGCATTTCTGTTTGCGGTACTTTCTTCCTTTCTGACAGGCTTTATATCGCTTGGAATATCGTGGGGCATTAAAGCTTTAACCGACGTCGGATCGGGTGTTGAGGGCGCTTTGGGCTTCACGACAGTCCTTAGGATAATAGCCGGAATTGTGTTAGGTGCAGTCTTGATTTTACTGGTGGATTTTTTTTCGCGCCCAAAATTCGTCAATAAGGCCATGATTCAGTATAAAAACTTCGCTTTTGAGAAGCTTACGGAGAAGAGAATTTCTTCTTTTAAGGATGAAAATACTTTCGCTTACATATCCGCTTTAACCAATGATGCGACAAGCGTTGAAGCGGATTATCTCGGCAAAAATTTATTGCTTATTTCAAAGGCGGTTTCATTTTTCGGTTCATTAATCATTATGCTTATTACTTCGCCTCTTTTAACACTTGTGGCAATCCTTGTAATGCTTTTACCCGTAGCGGTATCGGCGCTTACAGGCAGAAGGCTCGTTAGCGTGGAAAAGAACGTATCGGACCACAACGCGGATTTCGTAACTTCCGTAGGCGACTGTTTAAGAGGTTTTAAGGTAGTTAAAAGCTTTAAAGCAGAAGCGGAAATAACTTCCATTTTTGATAAAAACAACAGAAGACTTGAAAAAGAAAAGTTCAAAAAAGACCGCATCAGAACATCGGTTTCTATGATGGGAATGCTTGCAGGCTGCCTGGCGCAATTTGGCGTATTTGCGGTCGGTACATACCTCTGCTTAAAGGGTGAAGGCATGTCGCCCGGCGTTGTAATAATGTTCGTAAATCTTATGAACTTCCTTATTTCCCCCGTAGCGGAACTTCCCGGAATTTTATCAAGCAGAAAAGCAGCACTCGCACTTGTTGAAAAGCTTGCAAAGGCACTTGATAAAAATACAGACGAATCAGACGGTCTTGATATTAATGATTTTAACCGGTCAATAAAACTTGAAAACGTATCTTTCGGATATGATGAAGAAAAAGAGATTTTACACAATATAAATGCTGAATTCGAAGCTGGTAAAGCCTACGCGATAGTAGGCGGAAGCGGTAGCGGAAAATCCACTCTTTTAAATCTTTTAATGTCATCCTCCAAGGACTACAGCGGTAACATTTTCTTTGACAACTCGGAGATGAAAAATATATCCGCGGAATCACTCTATGACGTGGTTTCGATGATCCAGCAGGACGTGTTTGTTTTTAACTCATCAGTTAAAAACAATGTCACAATGTTCAAAGACTTTGCAAAAGAAGAAATTAACGAAGCAATAAGACGTGCAAGACTCGATGATTTCGTGAAAGAAAAGGGTGAGGATTATCTTTGCGGAGACAACGGAAAAGACTTATCCGGCGGCGAAAAGCAGAGAATATCCATTGCGAGAAGCCTTTTGAAAAAATCCAAGATCCTTTTGGCAGACGAAGCAACCGCAGCACTTGACAGAAAAACAGCTTATGAAGTTTCGGACGATATTTTGAACTTAAAGGATATTTTACGAATAGTAATCACACACTCGCTCGACGAATGCCTTCTTAAAAGATACGACGAAATTATCGTTTTAAAAGACGGACGCATAGAAGAAAAAGGAAAATTCGAAGACCTTATGGAAAAGAAAGGATACTTCTACGCACTTTACACTGTTTCGCATTAAAGTTGTGAATGCAAAAAACGCCGAAAAATTATATAATAGAACACAGGCAGGAGATGCGGGATGGAATGTGAAGGTGTAAGTTATGAGGCGTTTACACATTAAATTAATAATGCCAAAAATGAACCGGCGCCCTATGGATACAGGTTTAAAACTTCATATGGCTCCGCCTCTCGGACTGCTTACTATTGTAAATCTGGTTCGGGATGAGAATTATGTCGAACTCGAAAATGAGAATATCCAGAAAATCAATTACGATGATACTCCTGATATTGTCGGTATTTCGGTGACTGTCGATACACTCCCGAGAGCGGCAAAAATAGCAAGGAGATTCAGGGAAAAAGGATGTGTGGTTGTTGCGGGAGGAATATACATTACGACCGCATACAAACTTATACGTAAAGATCTTTTTGATGTGTACTGCATAGGAGCCGCGGAAGAAACGTGGCCCAGAATTATAGAAGATTTTAAAAACAATAATCTGCAATCCGTTTACAGATGCTGTGCGCCTGTTTCGGGTAAAAAAATCGTATCTCCGGCATATGATTTCCTTAAGAAAGGCGAATATCTTTACTGCAATGTTATTCACACAAGCAGGGGATGTCCTTTCCGCTGTGATTTCTGTTACAACAGTGCAAAGGAAAGACAGTATGTTAATCGCGATATAGAAGATGTTTTAGCCGATATAAGAGCTGTTCGGTCAAAGCATATAATGATCATTGACGACAACTTTGCCGGCAATCCGAAGTGGACCAAGGCTTTTCTTAAAAGAATTATACCGCTTAAAATCAAGTGGAGTGCTGCAGTTTCCATTAATGCCGCGTATGATGACGAACTTCTGGATCTTATGAAAAAATCAGGCTGCAGGAGTCTTTTTATCGGATTTGAAAGTATAAATCCGTCATCGGTAAGTGGTGTCCACAAAGTTCAAAACAGTGTGCATGAATACGAAAGAGCCATAAAAGCTATCCATGACAGAGGTATTATGATAAACGGAAGTTTCGTATTCGGGCTTGACGGAGATACTGTTGATACATTCAAAACGACACTTGACTGGATAGTAAAAAACAGAATAGAAACCGTAACATCACATATTCTGACACCGTATCCCGGAACCGCTCTTTACGACAGAATGAAAGCAGAAGGCAGAATTCTTACAAATAATCTCGCGCTCTACAATACGGCGAATGTGGTCTACATGCCTAAAGGTATGACAAGGGAGGAACTGTATCACGGATATCTTCAAATCTATAAGGATATCTACAGTTTCAAAAACATAATTCGCCGGTGCCCGAAATCAAAAGAGATAAGAGCCGCTTATTTTATGTTTAATATTTTCTACCGGAAATTCGGCAGATTTACCGATACACTCTGCAGAATCATATCATATGAAAAAATTGGATGGTTTGCGGAAAAATTTTCGGGATTTATTTGATAAGTGAAAGGAAAAAATAATGAGTGAAATAGTATTTGATACCGCAAATGTAAACGATATTGATGAACTTGTAAGACTCAGAATAGCATATATGATAGATGATTTCGGAAGCATTACGGACTACGAGAGAGAATGCATGGAAAAGCAGCTTCCGGATTACTTCGAGAGGAGACTCGGCAAAGAACTGATTGCCTTTGTCGCAAGAGCCGAAGGAAGACTTGTGGCTGCAGCATATCTTTTAATTATTGAAAAGCCTGCAAATCCTTTCCTTCCAAACGGCTTTGACACCGAAGTTTTAAGCGTCTACACCGAGCCCGAATACAGGGGCCGCGGCATCTGCTCGCAGCTTATGACCAATATGATTGAATATGCGAAAGAGCATAAGCTCTGTCGTATCGATCTGGTGGCTACAAGCGAAGGCTATCCGATCTACAAAAAGCTCGGCTTTGAAGACAGAGTGCAGAAATATATCGACATGAGAATGAAACTGTAAAATGGAAATCTGGGCATACGAGATGTGTTATGACAAAAAAGAATATGAGCCCGTTGATATTGAATGTATTCCCTTTGATGCGGCATACATTTCGGATTATAAAACGCTTTACAACGAAGCGTTTTTTCCTATGCGTAAAGCACTCGATATTAAGCCCTACAACTGGTATTCGGATGACGAAGCAATCATAAAAAAATCAGCCGACATTTTTCTACTTGTAGAAGACGGCAGATTGATTGGTTCCGTCGCATGTAATTGTAACGAAATCGATGATTTGTTTGTTAATACCAAGGAGACTAAAAAAGGTTACGGCCGAAAGCTTCTTTTATGGGCTGTAAAACACATACGAAAAAAGAATGACCTGCCGATTACACTTCACGTTGCAGAGTGGAATAAGGGTGCGCTTAAGCTCTATGAAGACGCAGGTTTTAAAATAAAAAACAAAGAAAGAGTAAGATAGAATGAAACTAAGAGCATTTGACATTGATAAAGATTTTGATGTTATAAAAAACTGGATTACGGACGAGAGAACACATGCTTTCTGGTGCGCAAACCACACTAATTTTCCGTTAGAACGCGAAGATTTTTCACTCCTCCTAAAAGAGATAGATGAAATGTTCGGCGATGCACCCTACGTAGCTACCACCGATGACGGAGAAGTTGTGGGTTTTTTCTGTATAGGCGGAGTCAACCAGGAGACCAAAGAATCCATGCTTAAATTCGTGATGGTGGACGGTTCAAAGCGTGGCCAGGGCATCGGAAAAGAGATGTTAAAACTTGTCGTAAAACATATCTTTGAAACCACGGATGCCGAGATTGTTCAGTTAAACGTTTTCCCTCAAAACCCTATAGCAAAGAAATGTTATGAGGGCGTCGGATTTGTGGAAAGAAAACTGACTCCCGGTGCATTTAAATACAAAGACGAAGCCTGGGACAGATGCAATATGATTATTCGAAAAGACGGTATTAAGATAAGAGAAGGCGAACCTAAGGATAAAAAAGCAATAGAAGATTTATTCCTCGAAATGCTTCATACAATTTACAATACAGAGGATGTTAAAGGTTATGAAGAAGGCTATCTTGATAAGTTTTTCGAAGGAAACGGCGACCGCGTATATGTGGCAGAGGATGACGGAAAAGTAATCGGATATCTTTCGATTGAAGAGCATCATGATGACAAGGATTACTTCTATTTTGATGATTTCTGCGTTGCAGGCGCCTATAGAGGCAGGGGACTCGGAAGCGAATTTCTTAAAAAGGCAGAAGAATATGCGAAGGAGCGAAACATTCCCGCGATATGTCTTCATGTTGAAAAATCCAACACAGGCGCCATGAAATTATATGAGAAAAACGGCTACGAAAAATTCCGTGATGACGACTCAAGAGACTTTTTATTAAAGGTTCTCAGCGAATAAAAATGATAAAAGAAGATTATATAAAAATTGAAAATCTGGATTTACCCGAGCTTGAAGTTTACAGGCAGAATAACGAAGTTAAACTTCTTCGTGCAAACGAACCCGAGCCCGGTATCTTTATATGCGAAAGCGCAAAGGTCATTAAAAGAGCGCTCGATGCGGGATATGAACCGCTCTCAATTCTAGCCTCCGAGGCAATTGATGAAGAAAGCAGAAATATCCTGAACGGCATCAAAGACGTTACGGTTTACATGGGAGATGACAGCGTTTTAAGAGAACTCGCAGGCTACGCATTAACCGGCGGAATACTCTCCGCGATGAAGAGAAAACCTCTTTTATCCATAGAGAAAATCATACAAGACAAACGCCTTATCGCAGTGCTTGAAAACGTAGAAAACCCTACCAACATCGGTTCGATTTTCCGCTCAGCGGCAGCTATGGGAGTTGAAGCAATAATTGTCACCTATGACTCATCAGATCCCTTATACAGAAGGGCTGAGCGTGTCAGCATGGGGTGCGTTTTTCAGATTCCGTGGACTAAGACCGACAGGGATACGGACTATCTGAAAGTTCTTTCCGACAACGGCTTTGCGACCGTTGCTATGGCTTTATCCGACGTCTCGGTTAATATAAATGACAAGCGCATAAAAGAAGAAAAGAAACTCGCCGTAATACTTGGCAACGAAGGATACGGCTTAAAAGAAGATACAATAAAAAGAAGCGATTATGTGGCAAAGATTCCGATGAATCCTGTAGTGGATTCATTAAATGTCGGCGCCGCAAGCGCGGTTATGTTCTGGGAACTTTCACGAGAGAATTTTTAGGAGGGGTTATGAAAAAAAGCATTCTTGGAATTATAATATCTTTATTGGCAGTTTTTCTTTTATCAGCCTGCAAAGAAACAGGCGGTATTAAGTTGCTTGATAATGCATCTCCGGAAACGTGCGCCCTGGCACTTTATTATTTTGACGGTGAAAAAACCGAAATGAAATGGCTCTTCGATCAGGAGGAGGAAGAAAAAATAATTGATGAAATAAACAAGCTTAATACTAAACAAGTGGACTCTTCCAAAATCGCAGACATAAAAGTGCCCTGTTACGGAATCGGCATCAGCGATAAAAATGGCGAGGAAATATGTCTTTCATACTGTGACGGACTCTGGCTGACAAAGGATGGAAATGTTTACAAGGCAAAATATAATTTAAAGAAACTTTATGATAAAACTTCCGATACAGGCAACAGTTATGATGGCGGACTTTTATACCCGAATGCAGCTTTGCTTGGCGAATATGATATAAGATTTTATCAGAAAGTCGGAGATTTTCCGGGTGAAAAGAACAATATATCGATGTCGTTTGTCAGTATGGAAGATAAAATAGTAACGGTCAGCTTAAAAAATGACAGCGGTGCGGATTTCTTTTATGGTGAATACTTTTCACTGCAAAAAAAGATTGACGGTGAGTGGTATGTTCTTCCGATGAAATTAACCAACTGGGGATATACGGATATCGGACTTTATCTTCCAGCGGGAGAAACCTCGGAAGAAATCTGCAATCTGACGCCGTACGGAACACTTGAAAAAGGAACGTACAGAATAGAAAAAGAAGGCCTTGCGGTCGAATTTGAAGTACAATAAATTTAACTCTCTCTTATTAGACACATATATAACGGCAATTACATAGCAGATCTTCACATTGGTGAACCCGCGGATGTTGATGATATAAAACAAAACTCATGCTCTCCAAAAGGATTGCATGAGTTTTGTTAAAGTGTGAGAAAGAAGCGAACAAATGAATTAGTTTTTGCTGTTTGGCATAAAATCTTTAGGGAAGTCTCCGTCTGAAAAATCTCCTTCTGGGAATCCTCCGTTCATGAAAGGATTCTGCATCTGCTGCTCACCTTCGGGAGCCTTTTCTTCTTCGGGAAGAGCGGACTGTTTCTTGAATGAAAGTGTTACTTCAACTTCAATTATTTCACCGCTTCTGTTTATCGTAAGAGTATATGTGTCGCCTTCATTTCCTTTTGCGATAATACTTCTTAATTCTTCCGAATCGGAAATATCTTCACCGTTAACTTTGGTAATAAGGTCGTTTGCTTTAATTCCTGCCTCTTCAGCGGGACTGTTTTCATCGACCTTCTGAACAACTGCACCCGAAAGACCGAATCTCTGGTAATCGCTTCCGAGGTCGTAAATATATACGCCGATATAAGGTTTTGTAATGCTTCCGTCTTCGATGATTTCGGTAATGATTTTCTTAACGCTGTTAATAGGAATTGCAAAGCCGATATTGTCGATTGATGCAGTGTTGTAACCGTTGCTTGAATATTTTGCATTGGTAATACCGATTACTTCGCCGTATGTGTTAAAGAGTGCGCCGCCGGAATTACCCGAGTTGATTGCACAGTCTGTCTGAATTAAATTCATTGATGCATTACTGAGGGTAACATTTCTGTCCAGAGCACTTACAGCTCCTGCGGTAAGCGAGAAAGTAAGCTCACCGAGAGGATTACCGATTGCGATTACATCATCACCTACATTAAGCGCATCAGAATCACCGAGAGTTACGGGTGCAAGATTATTTGCATCAACCTTGATTACCGCGATATCATTGCTTTCGTCGTAACCAATCAGTTTGGCATCATATTCGTCGCCGCCGTAGGTTGTAACCTTGATTTCGCTTGCATCTTCAATTACGTGATAATTCGTAATAATGTATCCGTCCTCGGTCAGTATAAAACCTGAGCCCGCAGCGGGGGTTGTGGTCTGATAACCGAAATAATTGGTTGTGATGGATGTAGTAATTCCGACCGTAGAATTAACATTCTGCGCATAAACCTCCGAAGCGCTCATTTCTTTGGAAGTATCCTTGTATGAAACGCTAAGTGCGGGATTTTCTTTTACACCTTCATAAACTGTGGTTGTATCACCTTCGATTGCAGTATCTTTTTCACTAGTCACAGCAGGCTTATAAAAGGTGTATAATGCAAGGCCTGTCACAGCGGTTCCGCCTGCGCCTACAGCACCTCCTAAAAGAGAACATCCTAGAGCCAGAGCAGCGACCTTTAAAGCTGTTTTACCTTTTCTTGTTTTTTTAGGTTCGGGTGTTTTAATTGTTTCTTCATAAGTATAGGTTTCCATATATATCACTCCTTTATCTAAAACAATAAATTGTCTGTTTTTTTCTTTTGACAATTCTGATGATAAACACCCAACCTGAAATTGACTTGAAATCACAAAAAAATCACAATTATTGATTTGAAAATATGATGTTTTAAAGATATATGATAAAATAGATTAGATGGCTTTTATGACAAGAGGTTTTATTATGAACAATCAGGATTTACTTAGGATTGCGATGGAACAGTCCGCCGAAGATTTAGGATGCAGAGTAGAAGATTTTTTAAGCGATAAAAATGTAATTGTTCCGTTTAAACTCGGGGAACATGCCAAGAATTATTACAAGCTTCCGATTGGCTGTAACTGCATATCCTACGGCAATAATATTGTTGCGTCGGTTAACGAAGAATTAAGAGACATAATTGATACATACATTAACAAATTTCATTTCTATCACTGCTTCGAAAATCCCAATATGTACTGGCTAAACAATGAGCTTGCAGCTAAGGGATACGGAGTATGTTTTATGGCAGAATATTATCTGCCGGATTTAAGACTCCTAAAAGAATTGCCCTGCGATTACGAACTCAAAGTTCTTACACAAAAGGATTTTGAGAATCTGTATTTGCCCGAATGGTCCAACGCGATTTGCAAAGACAGAAAAGAATTGGATGTGCTGGGTGTCGGGGCATACGATAATGGAAAATTAGTCGGACTTTCCGGATGTTCGTCTGATGCGGATAAGATGTGGCAGATAGGTATTGATGTACTTCCGGAATACAGAAGAAAAGGAATTGCATCGGCGCTGACATCAAGGCTTGCACTGGAGATTCTTAAATGCGACAAGGTACCTTTTTATTGTACCGCATGGTCAAATATCCGTTCCGTGCGCAATGCTTTTAAGAGCGCTTTTATCCCGACATGGGTAGAGATGACGATTAAACCGATTGCTGTTATTGATGAAATAAATGCGGAATCAAAATAGAGGTAAAATAAAATGAATTACGAGATAGTTTTGGCAAAAGAAGAAGACAGAGAAGGGTTACTCTCACTGTATAAATCCCAGGTCGGCAGAGAAGGCTGCCCCTGGACCGATGAATATCCGTCAAACGAAACAATAGATTTTGATTTCTCAAGAGATGCATTGTTTGTTTTAAAAACAGAAGGAAAAATAGTTGGTGCAATTTCAATCGATGAGGACGAGGAAGTAAATAAACTTCCCTGCTGGAACAGAGATTTGGAACCCGAAGCAGAGTTTTCAAGAATAGCAGTAAGTCCCGACATGCAGGGGCAGGGAATAGGCAAAATATTAGTAAAATTTTTGCTCGAAGAATTAAAGAAAAGAGGCTGCAACGGCGTTCACATTATAGTCAACAGATACAATCCCAAAGCACTTCGCCTGTATGATTCTTTTGATTTTAAGAACGTTGGCGAGTGCAGTATGTACAATCAGGACTTCTTCTGCTATGAACTGGATTTAAGATAGTTTTTTTGTGTAAATGAAAGGGGATAAAAATGGGGAAAAACTATTTTCAGGCAATACCGCTTAAACCTTCATACGAAAAGAAACTTTTGCGATTCACATCATCTTTAGGCAAGGCAATAGGCAAGGGCGAGACAATTCCTTTCGCGGATAATGATTTAACATATACGCTTAATCTTCAGCATGAGCGAATCGAAAGTAAGAACATCGAACTCGATTACGAGGTATATGAAAGAGCGAAAAATTCATCTGTCAACAATACCTTTTTTGATGCCGAGAACTGGAAAGATAAACATTACGCAAGTAAAGTCGGATTCGGTGTGCTCGGTGTTAAAAGAAGAGTCAGACAGAATGAAAAGATTCTTTACAAAGATACTTTAAGATATGTCTTTTACGGAACGGTGACCGACATTGTCTCAGGCTCACATCCCGATAATGAAATACACATCTGTCCAAACTGCGGTGCAGACCAGACTATAGCCGATCTTCAAAACGGCTGTCCTTACTGCGGCACACAGTATAAAATGGACGATTTATTCCCCAAGATTACAAGTTTCTATTTCTTCGACCAGCTTCAAATGACCAAAAAGCAGGTATTTATCGGCTGGCCTATATGTTCTGTTATTTGTGCAATCGGCTTGGCTATATTTGCCTCTCTTTTTAAGAATGATCCTATATTTGCGAATACCATAAAAGAGATTTCCCGGTACGGTCCGATTTTCTTTTGTATTTTAGGAGCAATGTACGGATTCTTTTTATTCCTTTTTATGCACTTGCTTTTTAAGATTGCCAGGGCAATCGTTGATTTGCAAAGAATGGGAACCGCAGCATCCAGAGAACGTTTTGAAGCAAGGATGAAAAAAATCACTCCCGAGTTTTCTTTTGAATATTTTAAGAACAAGGCGATTTCCCTGATTAAGAAGGCGGTTTATTCAAAGGATGAAAGCGAACTTTTAAGCTATCAGGGTGAAAAACTTCCCGAAGAATTTAAGGATATTATCGACTTAAACTATGCAGGAATACTTGGCCTTAAAGGCTTTAGAGAAGAGGACGGATTTGTAACCGTTGAGATTAAATCGTATTTTGATGTTCTCTCCGTCAAAGATAACAAGGTTTCTTATACACATCCTGTTTACAGCGCAACTTTTAAAAGAAGAACCGACATACCGGTTGACTTAAACTTTTCAATGACGCGAATTCAGTGCCCGACATGCGGTACAAGTTTTAATGCAATGAAAAACAAATGTTGTCCGAGCTGTGGCAACGAATATGAATTAATAACCGACGACTGGGTACTGGTTGAAATAAAAAAAGCATAAGGTGAAAAATGAAAATACTGGTTATAGGCGGAACAAGATTTTTTGGAATACATATGGTAAAAGAACTGCTCATAAAAGGTCATGAAGTTACCATTGCAACCAGAGGTCTTGCTTCGGATGAATTCGGAGATACGGTTAAAAGAATTAAGATCGAGAGAACAAATGAACAGAGCGTAAAAGAAGCATTATCCGGCACGCATTATGATGTCGTAATCGATAAGATTGCATACTGCTCAAATGATATTAAGTATGTGATGGATAATGTGGACTGCGATAAGTACATTTATATGTCAAGTACATCCGTATACAATCCGAAGCACATCAATACAGTCGAAACCGACTTCGACGGATTATCCGCAGAACTTATATGGTGTGACAGACCAGCTTTTCCATATGATGAAATTAAACGCCAGGCAGAATACGCACTGTGGCAGCAGTATCCTGATAAGAAATGGATAGCAGTCAGGTATCCTTTCGCGATAGGTAAAGATGACTACACAAAAAGGCTTCTCTTTTATGTTGAACATGTCATCAAAGGCATTCCCATGCACATCGATAACATTGATTTTCAGATGAGCTTTATCCGCTCTGACGAGGCAGGAAAATTCATAGCTTTTCTTGCTGAAAAAGATGTTTGTGGCGCATTTAACGGAAGCTCTGACGGAACGATTTCGATTCGCGAAATCATAGATTATGTAGAAACAAAAACAGGCGCCCAAGCTATTATAAGCGAAGACGGCGATGCTGCTCCTTACAACGGCGAGCCTGAGTACAGCATAAATACAGATAAAGCAAAAGCGCTGGGCTTTGAATTCTCAAATCTCAAAGACTGGATATATGAGCTTTTGGATTACTACATTGGAGGGATTATAAATTGTCCGGATTAAACAAGTTAGTAATACAGGATATTTCTGCAGTAATGATGTAAATATATTTGGGTTTTACGTTCTAAGGAGGGTTCTTCATAAATGTCTAAAGCGGGATTAAAGGCTGCTTTGTTATATGGTTCGAAACTGAAAAGTTTTAATAGTATTTCTGATGCTAAAGAGTTTTATTTCACTTTTTATAACAGACTAAAAGATGAATTTATTGATTTATGCAAAGAGAACGAGATTCTGTTTACAAACTATTCAGTTGAAAGTCTAAAAGATTTGGAGAAATGGTATTTTGAACTTCTTGAAGAAGACAAATTTGAGAGTATTGGGATTTCGAGAGAAGAATTTGAACAGTGCATGGGTGTATATTTTGCTGAAGTGGTTGTTCAGAATAATAAAGATGCAAGTCTTATTGTAGAAGAATTTCCTTTTGTGCCCGGGAAATATAATATGGTTGTTAATAAAGGATTAGCGAGTATGACCTTTTTTGGATTATGCGTAGATTGGTATTCCAGGACTGGAAATAAAAGGAGAACGCTTTTATTTAGGGAATATAATAAATATTTTTCATAAATATTTGTATTGTTTAAGCAACGTTAACTTTTGGTTTTACTAACTAAATTATATTTTGATATTACGTGCTAATAGGTTTGTTATAAAATGAATAATAATGAGAAAATAGAAAAAATATTAGTCTGCATTCCTTTAGTTTTTGGAGTTGTATCAATTATCCTTCACGGTATATATATTTGGGATGCATATCATCTTCGTTCGATAACGGGTGTCTTTTGTATAACGCCGATTACATCTATTGCAGGGTTGCTTTTTTCATGGGCAACCGGAAAGTTAAGAAATGATCATAAAGCTATTTGGATTGCGGGGCTTTTGACCAGTATAATAGGTTTTTTAGGATTCCTTGTGATTGAATTTTTGACGTGGTTTTATCTTGGATTAGCTCTCGGCTAACAAGGAATTAGTGAGAAAAGATATTTTGATTTTACGGCCCGACTCGGATTCAGTTACTTATTGAATTATTGATTATTAAGTGAGGAACTAAAATGTATTTCAAATTAAAGGATGTTGAATATCAAGTAATATCGGCAAGCGTTCGTTTAGATATTATCCCCAGGAATCAGGAATTGAAGATGTTTATAGATATCGAAGCGGAAACAGACAGTAAAGAATTGGATTATGAGTTAAAAAATGTCCATTTGTATCATAATAATGGTTTTCAAATTGGCGGAAAAACTCTCCGGAATTTGAAAGGAAAGAAATATGAGTGGAAAAAAGATACTAACCGTTTTGGCGAAGAAGCCGGAAATCTATATGTGCTTGAACATGAAGAAGTCACTAGCGGAGTGATTGAAATTATTGATGTTACCAAAGAAAAAATTGCTATTAAATGGACTGGATTCGCAAATGTCTTCTGGAATGATGAATTTGGCGAGAATGTTCCCTTTGAAACGGAAATCGAGGCATCTTTGCCAGAGATTCCAAAATACAAGATAATCAACGGTATGGAAAGTACTCGTTTCAAGCTTGACAAAAATTCTGAGTTAATTCTTTTGAATTTTGAAGATATTTTGAACGAATGCCAACGATGTAAAGAATTGTGGATTCAGAATGATTCTGAGGCATGGCAGAAATACGACGCTGTGCTAAAAATGAAACTAATTCATAAAGGTATTGAATACTTCGGGGAAGCAGATTATAAAGGAAGTGCGACTCAGTGTGAGACCATCATTGATGAGAGTTGCCCGATTAAGATAAATATTTTTAAAACAACGATAGATACAACTAATGGAAACTACAATTTTTATATTTCTTGTACTTAATGTGTTTGAGATATTTGAATATAAATGAGTATGACAAATCGGAGTTTGTGGAGGTTGCGATGAAGAATTATACACAGGTATATGTTAAAAACAGTTTTGAAGCAGCAAAAACATACTGCAAAGCCTTTGGAGCAGAAGTAACCCGGGAGTTTAAAAATGAAGATAACACTGCTTATGAGCACTGTGAGCTATCTGTAAACGGGGAAGGTTTTTTGGCATTGGCAGAAGCGAAAAATCCCTGTGATATAGATGTAGTACACAAAAACAAGTGGGAAACTATGACTTTTAACGTTTTTGAAATGGGAACAGAAGAAGCTGTTTATAATGCTTTTCAGGTTTTGAGCGATGGGGGTGTAATTATTGAACCTATCGGAGAACTTCCATGGAGTAAATGTTGCGCCACCATTATTGATAAATATGGTGTATGCTGGTGGATATCAATTTAACAAATTCGAATTTGTCGAGATGATTAATCGGATGTTTGTATTTTGATCCGGATGTTGATTTGAAGAAGTAAATTTTGGTTTTCCGCACTAAAGAAGTTTTGGAAAAATATGGTAACAAAAAAAGAATTAAAAAACAAACTGATTAAGTTGGGAATTGAACCCGGTATGATTTTGGAAGTTCATAGTTCTTTGAGCAGTTTTGGAGAACTTGAAGGTGGTGCAATAACCGTAATCGATACTTTGAAGGAACTGGTGACGGACGAGGGAAGCATTTTCATGCCGGCATTACGATTGAGCAGAGAATTAGAGCTTACAGAGGAAGATAGAAAACTGGGAATAACGGTTAAAATAAAAGTTCTTGATCGTGATGAAAAGAAGACCGCTATGGGAATTGTAGCAGATACTTTTCGGAGTCTGCCTGATACATATACCGGAACGGATATTATCAGCACATCTGGCTGGGGAAAATATGGTAGCGAAGCAATTCATGGAGGACTGAATTACGCGATTCATCATGGCGGGAAGGCTTTAATGCTAGGTGTGGACATTTACAAACTGACAGCCATGCACTATATGGAAAATGATACACCTGATGATATTCGAAAAATCTCCGAGCCAAATGCTTTAATAAATGATAAATACCCACCGGAAGAATGGTTTATGGAGGCAGGATACCCTCCTGTTAAAGCATGGTATAAAATTCAGGAAAAAGCGTATTCCCTAGGATTGATTAAAGAAGCATATATAGGTCCCTGTAAGGTTATGTTTTTTGATATTTATGATGTTGTTTCAATTTACAGAGATGAACTATTACGTGATCCTTATGAATTATGGGGAATAGTAAAAGATTGAATAAAAGGAACGTTAACTTTTGGTTTTACTCACTAACGAAAGCGAATTATATTTGAATTAAAACGACTACGAGGTTGATATGGAATTAAAGAGATTATCACATAACTTAACAGTGTGTAAAGTCAATAGTATAAAAGACATTTGCTTTGATACAGAGTTTTTCTTTATAGGAAAGACTGATGAAGAAATCTCACT
>JAFZUY010000006.1 GCA_017618075.1 Lachnospiraceae bacterium | reverse complement strand
CAAATTAGGCGTAAAGGCGGAAGAATGTCTATATGTAGGCGATGGTGGCTCGGATGAACTTAAGGCTGCCAAAGAGGTAGGAATGAATCCTGTTCAGGCTACCTGGTATTTACAGGAAGGACTTAATCAGCCTACAGGCCCTATGCAGGAGTTTAGGCAAGCCAAAGAACCTATGGATATAGTAAAAATATGTAAAGGACGCAAGCCAAGTGATTTTTTAAGAGTTGAGGGAGAGCATATAGTCCTGCGTAAGGCCAAAGAAGATGATTACAGGTCCATGCTTAAGCATATTTGGGGAAATGAAAAGGTATATCAGTGGATGCTGTTTAAACCTACATATACCGAAAAAGAAGCAATCGAAAGATGCCACAGAAGCATAGAATACCAAAAGGATAACTTCGCATATTTTGTTGCGCTTAAAGATACGGATGAGGCTATCGGACTGTGTGCTATAAGGGAGCTTGAGCCCGGACATTTCGAAGAATCGGGGATAGGAGTCGGGTCAGAGTTTCAGGGAAAAGGCTACGGAAAGGAAATAGTGTCTCTGCTTCTCAAACTGGGCTTTACAGAGCTGGGAGCAATTGATTTCAGGTACGGTTATTTTCAGGACAATATCAGATCTAAGAAGGTAGCCGAATATTTTGGCTTTAAATATGATCATACCGAGGAGATGACACGTCCCTGGGATGGAACGGTAAAAGTTATAGACTCATGTCTGCTGACAAGGCAGGAATATATGAATCGACAGAAAAACACCTGTCTACGTTAAAGCTGACTTATGATGAGGCTGTAGCCGAATACGAAAAACGTAAGGAGACCAGACTCGGACGACTGGTAGCCAACAGGGAGCTACCAATACTTAAAAGAGCAAAGGAAATAATAGAGAACTAAGTTATAGGTTAAAAACAGAAAGAGTAGCAGAGAGGGATTGCATGAAAACTGTTTTACTGGGCATATCTAATTATTGTGTTCCGTGTCATACTCATTGTCGTTATTGTCTTCTTTCTTCGTGTGGCAAAACAACAGGTGTGGACTTTGACAGAGGACTTGAATTTGGTGAAAGAGTTCTAAATGAACTTGTAGGTGAGAGGAAGGACATTAACGGTAATTACTATATCGGTTATTGTATGGATACCCCCAGACTTTTTGATTATATCAGTTTTCGCAAAAAACATTCATTGTATGGTGCCCGTTTCCTTCAGATGAATGGCTTTAAGCCAAGACCGGAAAGCGAGATTGACGGATTGATAAACAGTCTTAAGAATGCCGGTATTGAAATGATCGATCTGACTTTTTTTGGCTTGGAAGAGTATCATGATAGGTTTGCGGGTAGTAAAAGTGATTTTGATTTTTTAATAAAGATGCTTACATCTGCCTGTAAGAATGATCTTCAGGTAAGTATAAGCATTCCGTTACTGCGGGAAAACCTTCCGGAGATGACGGAACTTCGGAAGTTGCTAGATGAAAGAGGCGCGACGAAATATTCATATTTTCTGCCTCACAGTAAGGGCAGGGGAAGGTTTTTGGAGGATCAGAGAATAACAAAGCAGGAATTTGAGACACTTCCGGAAAGTATTAGGAATTCCTTCCAGAAAATTAAGCATATGACTGAGGCCGAATGGATTATGTCAGATGAGATAACCGAGCCTCAAAAAAGATCGCTGATGCTTGTATTAACTCCCGATAACATTGATCATTTTGAAAGAATGAATGTCAGTGAAATAATAAATGAATTGGAAACCATGGATGATGAATTCCTTAAACAGACGCCTTCCGTCAGAGAATTGGCTGAAAGGTATGGCCGGAAAGATAGTCAGCAGCTGTATAGATACAAAGACTTACTGCTTAGATGGAGACAGGAATACCTGAGGGATTCCGGGATAAGCATATATGATATGCAGGATGAAGCACATACTTTTAGTATGCATATGTAGTCTTATATAAATAGAAAAATATCATTGGAGAGAAATTATGCCGTTGGTAAAGGTAGAGATAGTAAAGGGCAAGAGTTCCGAGTATAAAAAGACACTTTTGGATTGTATACACGAGGCTCTTGTTGAAGCATTACATATAGAGGATTGGGACAGGTTCCAGAGAATTATCGAAATTGAAAGGGAAGACTTTGAATATCCTGAAGGAAAAACAGAAAATTTTATGATAATAGAGTTGACGGTTTTTCCTGGAAGAACCAAAGAACAGAAGAAAAATGCGATTGAAAAGATAACGGCCAAGATAACGGAAAGGTTATCAATTGCACCAACGGATATTTTTATCGTGTTTAATGAACCGCCCTTGGAGAACTGGGGCATGGGTGGAAGACAGAAAGGGTAAATATGGATTACATCTTTGAAACAGAAAATCTATATGTAAGGAAGTTTTGCATCAACGATGCGAAACGGTTATATGAATATCATTTGGATGAAAAAGTGAAAAAAT
>JAFZUY010000043.1 GCA_017618075.1 Lachnospiraceae bacterium | reverse complement strand
ATAAAAGAATATATAGATTATTACAACAATAAAAGGATAAAAGAAAAACTAAAAGGACTTAGTCCTGTGCAATACAGAACTAAGTCCATAGAAGTTGCTTAACAATTAATTAAAGTGTCCAACATTTGGGGTTCACTTCAAAAGCGAGGGGTTTTTTGATGTAAAAAACTTGTATTTTTTCTTGAAGAATTGCTTTTCTAGTATTAAAATAAAAACCGTGTATGATTATTGTTCAAAGGAGTAGTTTCGTTAGAAACGTAAGATTTTATGAAAAAATACTCTTTACTTACAAAAGATGAACTCATGGAACTTAAAAACGAGTTTCTTAATGAGTACGAGGATTTAAAAGCTAAAGGACTTAAATTAAACATGGCAAGAGGTCTTCCCGGAGCTGAACAGCTTGATATGGAAGCAGATTTCTTCAATACTTTAAATCCCATGTCTGAGTTTAAATCCGAAGCAGGCATTGACTGCAGAAACTATGGTGAGCTCCTTGGTATTACAGAAGCCAGAAGACTCATGGGTGATATGATGAATATTTCTCCTGACAATGTAATAGTTTTTGGTAACTCGAGCCTTAATATCATGTATGATACGGTTTGCCGCTCTATGATACTCGGTGTTTGCGGTTCAACACCCTGGTGCAAGCTTGATAAGGTTAAATTCCTTTGCCCCGTACCCGGATATGACAGACATTTTGCCATAACAGAGCAGTTTGGCATTGAAATGATAAATATTCCCATGAAGGCCGACGGTCCTGATATGGATATGGTTGAAGAGTATGTTAATAACGATCCTGCTGTAAAAGGTATCTGGTGCGTACCTAAATATGCAAATCCTACAGGTATTTCTTATTCGGATGAAGTAGTTAAAAGATTTGCCGCATTAAAGCCCGCAGCTGAAGACTTCAGAATTTTCTGGGACAATGCTTATAATATCCATCATTTATATGATGATAATCAGGATAATATACTTGAAATCTTTGCAGAATGCTGCAAAAACGGAAATGACGATATGGTTTACAAATTCTGTTCGACCTCCAAAATCACATTTCCCGGCAGCGGTATAGCAGCTCTTGGTACTTCAAAGAAGAACCTTGATTATATAAAGAGTGTTATTACCATTCAGACAATCGGTCATGATAAGCTTAATCAGTTAAGACATGTCAGATATTTTAAGAATTTCGACGGTATGAAGAAACATATGAAGAAACATGCGGAGATTTTAAGACCGAAATTCGAAATGGTACAGGAAAAACTCGAAAAAGAACTAGGTGGACTTGGAATTGGTTCTTGGACAAATCCTCACGGCGGTTATTTTATTTCCTTTAATTCTCTTGACGGATGCGCCAAAGAGATTATTGCAAGATGTAAGGAAGCCGGGGTTACAATGACCGGAGCAGGAGCTACATATCCTTATAAAAAAGATCCGTTTGATTCGAATATCAGAATTGCTCCTACATTCCCGCCAATTGATGAACTTTCACAGGCTATTGATATATTCTGTTTGGTAGTTAAACTTGTAAGCGTAAGAAAATATCTTGATGAAATAAACTAAAAATTTTAAAAAGCCATCCTAAAAAGGGTGGCTTTTTCGATGACCTGAAGAGTCAATATTTTATGATTTACATAAATGATATTCATAAATAAAATATAACTATTTTTAATTGACATAAAAAACTCAATTTGTCCATTTTCCTATATATAGTTATAATTCTTTTATCTGATTCTAGATATAGAAACGTTCTTTTAAAGTGCCTAAAAATAGGCAATTTTTCAAAATAAATTCCATTTTTTAATTGCTTTTTTGACCTGTTTTTAATATAATAACTTATGCAGTCAACGATTAACATAATTAGTTGACTCCTCTTACACAAATTGGGGTTTGGAAGGTCTTATGGAAAAGCAGATTCAACTGTTTATAGATTACATACATAATAAGAAAAAAACGTCCAATAATACTGAGATGTCATATAAGAGGGATTTGCTTAAGGTTGTTTCCTATTTGAAGGATAAAGGTATCAACAAATGGGAAGATGTTAAGTTTGAAGATCTCAAAGCATATATTGATTCAATGTTTGAAGAGAACTTTGCAAATGCCTCTATTTCCAGAAGTGTAGCTTCCGTAAAAGCATTATTTGCTTTTCTTCAATATTCTAAAGTAGTCACTGATGATGTAGCCAAAGATTTAAAGGCTCCTAAAATCGAAAAGAAAATGCCCAGCATTTTATCGAAGAACGAAGTAACCCTCCTCCTTGAACAGCCTTCGGGTAAAACTCCCAAGCAGATTCGAGACAAGGCAATGCTTGAGCTTTTATATGCAACAGGTATCAGAGTCAGCGAACTTATTTCTCTCGAAAATTCAGACATTAACTTAAACATGGATTTTATTAAGATTCGTGATTTGAAAAAAGAAAGGCTTATTCCGTTCGGAACCAAGGCCCATAATGCGATGACCGAATATATTTTAAATTCGAGAGACGTTTTGCTTGAAAACAACGAATCAAAGTATTTCTTTGTAAACTGCTCAGGTTCACAGATGTCCAGACAGGGTTTTTGGAAACTGATTAAGAGTTATACCAAAATGGCCGGTATTGATGCCGACATTACGCCTCATACATTAAGACATTCGTTTGCCGCACATCTTGTGGAAAACGGAGCAGAACTTAAAGCTGTACAGGAAATGCTCGGACATTCCGATATTTCCACTACTCAGATTTATCTTAACAATACACAGAATCATTTAAGAGACGTGTATGACAAGACTCATCCGAGAAGCTAATCCTTGAAAAACAAAAAGATTTGGAATTAATTTTCCAAATCTTTTCTTCTATCATTTCAAATTATTTAATTCTTTAAAGATATTTTGAATATTATTTTCAAAAACATTCCTTCATCATATCTTAGTGAAATTAATCTTTCTTTCCTTAAAATCCGCAATATACTCAAAACCTATTCCTTTTAAAATATCATAGGCTTCTTTTATGCCGTATGCTACGTCTTCGGGTTTGTGTGCATCAGAGCCGAAAGTGATTATTTCACCGCCACATTCCTTATAAAACTTAAGTATTTCTTCGCTAGGATTGAACATATTGTAGCCTTTTCTTCTTAAGCCGCCGGAATTAATCTCGATTCCCTTGCCGTCTGCGACGAGAATTTTGAATATTGCTTCCAAAATATCCTTATAATTCTTAATGCTTCGTTCTTGATCGGTAGTAGTTGTGTATCTTAAACAGTAATCCAGATGACCATATACATCGAAATCCTTAAATTCGCTTACATTTTTAAGTATTTCATTATAATAAAGCTTTACACCGTCCACAGGATTGTTGAATTCTTCCCAGTATGTGTGAAGATAAGGGTCTAATCCGTCAGCGGTATGAGATGATAAAATAATGAAATCGTAAGCGTATTCTTTTACGATATCTTTGCACATATCGTATATTTTAGGATATATACCGAGTTCCATACCGATTCTTACTTTAATTCTTGACTGAATTGAGTCATCGTTTCTTATTTTAATTGCTGATTCATTGTAGCTTTTGGTATCAAGATCAAATATTGCATCCTCGCCTTCCTGATAGCAGGGGAACAAAGGATCGTAATGGTCCGTTAGGCATATAATTTCAAGGCCCTTTGAAACGGCCGAATCAATTATATCCGATATTTTAGCCTGGCTGTCTCCCGAAAAAGAGGAGTGCATGTGCTGGTCTGATTTAATCATAGATTTCTCCTTATATAATATATTTTATATACGAATAAAATCATGTGTTGTGTTTTAATATCTAAAACAAGTGTAATTATATTATAATTTTTGAAATTTTTAAATTATTTGTGTATTTTATGGTATAATAAATTTCGATTTTTTAAAATAACGAAAGGAATAATCCTAAAATTGGATTTTAAATCAAAAATGACCAAGATCAGAACAAGATTTGCTCCTTCACCCACGGGCAGAATGCATGTCGGAAATTTAAGAACTGCGCTTTATGCTTACCTTATTACAAAGCATGAAGGCGGAGATTATATTTTGAGAATAGAAGATACCGACCAGGAAAGATATGTTGAAGGTGCTGTAGATATTATATACAGAACTCTTGAGAAAACAGGCCTTATCCATGACGAAGGTCCTGACAAAGACAAAGGATTCGGACCTTATGTTCAGTCTGACAGACAAAAGAGCGGTATTTACCTTGAGTATGCGAAGAAACTCGTTGAAAAAGGCGAGGCGTATTACTGTTTCTGCGATAAGGAAAGACTTGCTACTTTAACCAGAGTTGAAGGTGACAAGGAAATTAATGTATATGACAAGCATTGTTTATCACTGTCAAAAGAAGAGGTTGAAGCTAATTTAAAGGCCGGAAAGCCCTATGTAATAAGACAGAACAATCCTAATACCGGTACTACAACCTTCCATGATGAGATTTACGGAGATATCAGCGTAGACAATGCAGAACTTGATGATATGATTCTTATCAAGTCCGACGGTTTCCCCACATATAACTTCGCTAACGTAGTTGATGACCATCTTATGGGCATTACACATGTTGTAAGGGGTAATGAATATCTTTCTTCATCACCCAAATATAACAGACTTTACGAGGCATTCGGCTGGGAAGTACCTGTTTATGTACATTGTCCTTTGATTACAGACGAAAATCATCAGAAGCTTTCAAAGCGCTGCGGACATTCTTCATATGAAGATTTGATTGAGCAGGGATTTTTATCAGAAGCGATTGTTAACTTTGTAGCTCTTTTAGGATGGAGTCCGGAAGGCAATCAGGAGATTATGTCTTTGGACGAACTCATAAAAGCTTTTGACTATCATCATATCAACAAATCACCCGCCGTTTTTGACTATACCAAGTTAAAATGGATGAATGGCGAATATATTAAAGCAATGGATTTCGATGCTTTTTATGAGAAAGCGCTTCCTTATATTAAAAATACAATCTCAAAGGATTTAGACTTTAAGAAAATAGCCGAAATGGTTAAGACAAGAATCGAAGTTTTCCCTGATATTCCCGATCATATCGATTTCTTTGAGGCTGTACCTGAATATACAAGCGAAATGTATGTTCATAAAAAAATGAAATCCGATAAAGCAACATCACTTGAAGCTTTAAAAGAAATACTGCCCGTACTTGAAAATCTCGATGAAAAAGGTTACAACAACGACGAATTATATGCTTTGCTCGTTGATTTTGCCGCCAAGAAGGAGATTAAGAACGGAACGATTCTCTGGCCCGTAAGATGTGCTCTTTCCGGAAAACAAATGACTCCGTGCGGTGCGACCGAGATCCTCGAGGTTCTCGGAAAGGAGGAGTCGCTTAAAAGAATTAAAGCGGCAATAGAAAAATTATCGAATGATATTTGATGAAAACCAAATAAGTGTTATCAAAGCGAGCCCGGGGTCCCTCTTAGTAACAGCGGGGCCCGGCTCCGGAAAAACTGCGGTTTTAACGCAAAGGGTTATTTATCTTAATAAGGCTTACAATATACCTTTTGATAAAATCCTGGTGATTACATTCACCAAAGCCGCAGCTTCTCAGATGAAGTCGAGGTTTGAAAAAGAATACGCAGGTGAATCAAAAGTTACGTTCTGTACGTTCCACTCCCTGTTTTATTCGATTATAAGAGACTTTAAATCTGAAAACTTCTTTATTATTTCCCTAAAAGAAAAACTGAATATATTAAAAATGGTTCTGATGGATATGAACCTTGATATTTCACGCCTTGATTTAAATGAAATCCTCGACGAAATATCGAAAGTTAAAAATCTTGATTTAAATCCTGAGAATTATGTTTCAAAGAACATTGATTCTGACAAATTTCCTCTAATGTTTAAACTTTATCATGAGGAAACCGGAGCAAGGAACCTGATTGATTATGATGATTTTGTAATTATCGCTGAAAAACTCTTTGATAAAAACCCTGATTTTTTGGATAAATGGAAGGACAAATATTCTTACTGCCTTATAGACGAATTTCAGGACATTAATTACAAGCAGTATGAAATGGTTAAAAGATTATTTATAGGTAAAGGTGTATTTGCGGTAGGCGATGAAGACCAGTCAATCTATGCTTTCAGAGGCTCTTCGAGTGATATCTGCCTTAAGTTTAAAAAGGATTTTGCTGCAGATGTTTTAAAGCTGGAGACAAATTACAGAAGTACAAAAAACATCGTAAAAGCAGGAATGAACCTTATTTCCTTTAATTCTCTAAGATTTGATAAAAGAATCGTGCCTGTAAAGGGAGCAAAAGAAGGAGAGTTTAAGGTAAAAAGTTTTGATACTTATAAAGAAGAATATGAAGTACTTGTTAAAGAGGCAAAGGAGGGTTTAACAAAAGGAAAAAGTGTTGCGATTCTTTTACGAACAAATAATATACAGGACTCGCTTCAATACTGCTTATTAAAGTATAAAGTGCCATATCTAACGGAAAAGACAGGAATTAAGTTAATGAATAACGAATTCATTGAGGATATTCTGACATATTTTAAGATTGCCATAGGAGAAAATACATACAGTAACTTATTGAAGATAGCCAATAAACCTAATCGATATATATCACGAAACTTTCTTGCGGAATGTAAATTGAATGAGAGATATAACGACAATCGTTTTAGTTATGTAAACTTGTATGAATGTTCTGGAAGGAAGAAATATCTTTCTGTCAATATTTTTAAGTTTGAAAGAAATATTAAAGAGTTATGTAAACTTGATTCTTTTGAAGGTCTAATTTTCATAATGAAAGTTATCGGCTATGAGAAATATCTGTTTGAAAAAGGAATCAAATTTGAAACCGAATTTGAACAATTAAAAGCCCTGGCCAGAGAATTTACTACAAAGGAAGATTTAACAGATTATTTTGAACTCATAAAAGACGAAGACTTAGAAACCAATGATCATAAAGAAGACGACGGAACAAATAAAATACGCATCTGTACAATTCATGCCTCGAAAGGCAGGGAGTGGGATGAAGTATATATTCCGGATGTAAATGAAGGTAACATTCCTCATAAGAAAGCCCTAAGTAAAGAAGAAACTGAAGAAGAGAGACGTCTCTTTTATGTTGCCATGACCAGAGCGAAGGAAAAACTGTGGGTTTGTTACGCAGATGATATAAAAAGAAATCTTAAACCATCATTATTTGTGAAAGAATTGAAATAAGTAAAACTTAATATTGAATGCAAAAAACTTTGAATGTATAATAACAATGTCTGTTAAGGACACGGACTAATCCGAATGAAAATTAATTTAAAGGAGAATATAAAAATGGCATTTGTTGACAGAATCAAAGAAAAAGCAAAACTCCAGAGCAAGACAATTCTTCTTCCCGAAACTATGGATGACAGAACATACTATGCTGCTGAAGGTGCAATCAAAGAAGGTATTGCAAACATCGTACTTATAGGTTCAAAGGATGAAATCGATGCTCATGTAAAGGCTACAGGCGTAGATATTTCAAAAGCAGGTATTATCGATCCCGCAACCAGCGACAAACTTGAAGACTATGTTAATCTTCTTTACGAAACCAGAAAAGCTAAGGGTATGACACCCGAGCAGGCGAGAGAGATTCTTTTAAGCGATACAATTACTTTCGGTATTGTTGCTTTAAAAGCAGGAGATGCTGACGGACTTGTTGCAGGTGCTTGCCATTCTACAGCAGACACACTTCGTCCTTCACTTCAGATTCTTAAGACAAAAGCAGGCTGCAAGCTTGTTTCCGCATTCTTTATTATGGACGTTCCCAACTGCGAATACGGCGCAAACGGAACATTTATCTTCGCAGATTCAGGTCTTAACCAGGATCCTAATCCCGAAGAACTCGCTGCAATCGCTCAGTCTTCCGCAGAAAGCTTCGAAAGCCTCGTAGGAGAGAAGGCTGTATGTGCAATGCTTTCACATTCTACAGTCGGTTCTGCAAAGCATCCTTTGGTTGACAAGATGGTTGAAGCTACAAGAATCGCAAAAGAGCAGTATCCCGACCTCGTTGTTGACGGCGAATTCCAGCTTGACGCTGCAATCGTTCCTTCGGTTGCCAAGTCAAAAGCTCCCAACTCAGACGTTGCAGGTAAGGCTAACGTTCTTATCTTCCCTAACCTCGATGCAGGTAATATTTCCTACAAGATCGTTCAGAGACTTGCTAAGGCTGATGCTTACGGACCTATCCTTCAGGGTATCGCAAAGCCTGTTAACGACCTTTCAAGAGGATGTTCATGGCAGGATATCGTTGGCGTTATCGCAATTACAGTTTGTCAGGCCAGTGTTTAATTGACTATCATAAAAGAAATAAGAGCGTCGGATTTTGATATGTACCCTCTTTACTGGACAAACCAGTAAGGAGGGTTTTTTATGCGCTATAGTTACGAATTTAAAAGAAAATGTGTGGAAATGTATTATCGTGGTGAATATCCAGATACTCCTAGTGGGGTTGGGGATAAAAGGT
>JAFZUY010000042.1 GCA_017618075.1 Lachnospiraceae bacterium | reverse complement strand
TCTGGTTGCCCGAAAGAGCTTTACCCTTCATACTTCCACGGAACTGCTTACGATGTTTAACTCTCTTAGGTAATAACATTATTTTGCACTCCCTTCTTTATTTTCTTTTACGGGGAGAACTTCGCCCTTGTAGATCCAAACCTTTACGCCAACTTTGCCGTAGGTTGTATCTGCCTCAGCGAAACCGTAATCGATATCGGCACGTAATGTCTGAAGAGGAATAGTACCGTCACTAATTGTCTCAGTACGAGCCATATCAGCACCGCCTAAACGGCCGGAAAGCTGAACTTTGATACCGTAAACTCCCGATTTCATGGTTCTTGTCATAGCCTGCTTCATTGCTCTTCTGTAAGCAACACGGTCTTCGAGCTGCTTAGCGATGTTCTCAGCAACAAGCTGTGACTCTTTCTCGGGTCTCTTGATCTCTTTGATGTCAACGTTTACATTCTTGCCTGTGAGTTTCTTTAACTCTTTCTTTGTGTTTTCGATATCAGCGCCGCCTTTACCGATAACAAGACCGGGCTTTGAAGTATAAACGGTAACTTTAACTTTATTTGAAGCTCTTTCGATATCGATTTTGCTGATACCGGATGTATAGAGTTTCTTCTTTAAATATTTTCTGATGTTGTAATCTTCAACAAGGCAATCAGCGAAATCAGCATCTGCGTACCACATAGAACCCCAGTCCTTGATAACGCCAACTCTTATACCATGAGGATTAACTTTCTGTCCCATACTGTTCCTCCTATCTTTCATTGAGCACGATGGTAATGTGGCTCATTCTCTTTTCGATTCTGTAAGCTCTGCCCTGTGCTCTGGGTCTGATTCTCTTCATTGTGGGTCCCTTATTTGCATAACATTCTTCGATGTAAAGCTTCTCGGGATTCATGCCGTTGTTGTTTTCGGCATTGGCGATAGCACTAAGTAAAAGCTTTTTGATAATGCTTGATGCATATCTGGGGTTGTACTCCAGAATAGCCAAAGCCGTATTAACATCTTTGCCTCTGATGGCGTCAAGTACGAAGCAAGCCTTCTGTACCGATACTCTTGCGTAAGATAACTTTGCCGAAGGTCTTGTCTCCCTGTTCTCTTTATTACGCTCTCTCTTGTATTGTGATCTGCTTTTTGTTTCTTCCATGGATTAAAACCTCCTTCCTTACTTAGATTTAGATTTCTTTTCGTCTTTACCGTGGCCTCTGTATGTTCTTGTGGCTACGAACTCACCGAGCTTGTGGCCAACCATATCTTCCGTTACATATACGGGAACATGCTTTCTGCCGTCATGAACCGCAAATGTATGTCCTACGAATGAGGGAAAGATTGTGGAACGACGTGACCAGGTCTTAATTACTGATTTATTACCCGCTGCGTTCATTGCATCAACCTTCTTTAAAAGGCTTGCATCAGCAAAGGGTCCTTTTTTTAATGATCTTGCCATTATTTTCCTCCTTATCAATATGCGCTTACTTTAACGCGCGTCCGTCTCTTCTTCTTACGATGAGCTTGTTAGACTGCTTGTTTTTCTTTCTTGTCTTTAAGCCCAAAGCCGGCTTGCCCCAAGGTGTGCAGGGACCGGGACGACCGATACTACACTTACCTTCACCACCACCATGAGGATGGTCGTTGGGGTTCATTACAGAACCACGTACTGTAGGGCGGATGCCCATGTGACGCTTACGTCCTGCCTTACCTATATTGATAAGGTTGTGATCTACGTTACCTACGATACCTACTGTTGCTCTGCACATGATAGGTACCATTCTCATTTCGCCTGAAGGAAGACGAAGTGTTGCGTACTTACCTTCCTTAGCCATGAGCTGTGCACTGTTACCTGCTGAACGAACCATCTGTCCGCCCTTGCCGGGTAAAAGCTCAATGTTGTGTACCTGAGTACCAACGGGAATCTTGTCAAGAGGTAAGCAGTTGCCGATTCTAACTTCGGCATCGGGTCCGTTCATGACTTTCATTCCGTCCTTTAAGCCTTCGGGTGCGATTATATAAGCTTTCTCGCCGTCTGCATAGCAGATAAGTGCGATGTTTGCTGTTCTGTTGGGATCGTATTCGATTCCGATTACCTTTGCGGGAATACCGTCTTTATTTCTCTTGAAGTCTACGATTCTGTATTTCTTCTTGGCTCCGCCGCCATGGTGTCTAACTGTTATCTTACCCTGATTGTTACGTCCTGCTGTCTTCTCCATTGCGACACAGAGTGATTTCTCGGGTGTCTTCTTGGTAATTTCAGAGAAGTCAGAGCCAGTCATATTTCTTCTGGAGGGTGTATAGGGATTGTATGTCTTAATTCCCATTTCTTTGTTCTCCTTTACTGTTATTTATTATCATGCTTCATTGCATATAGATTGGCGTATTAGATACCTGAGAAGATCTCGATATCCTTGCTGCCTTCTGTAAGCTTAACGATAGCTTTCTTTGTCTCGGCAGTCTTGCCATATACATTGCCACGTCTCTTGTTTTTGCCGTTGCAATTCATTGTGTTTACACTTGCTACCTCTGTGCCGGGAAACATTTTCTCAACAGCATCCTTAATCTGATTCTTGGTAGCATCGGGATTTACTAAGAAGGTATACTTCTTGTCGCCCATACCGGACATACTCTTTTCAGTAACAACCGGCTTTAAAATAACGTCATAATATTTAAGATCTGCCATTATGCGTATACCTCCTGAATCTTTTCTACCGCATCCTTGGCAAGTACAAGTGTCTTAGCATTCATAATGTCGTAAACATTGATGTTGTCTGCTACAGCTGTATTTGCGTTTGCGATGTTTCTAGCGGATAAAATCGTATTAGCATCGTTCTCTTTGATAACAACTAAAGCCTTCTCTGCTTTGATGTTGTTTAAGAACTCTGCGAACTTCTTTGTCTTGATTTCATCAAACTTGATTTCGTCGATAACCATGAGCTTTCCTTCGGTTACCTTGTTTGTAAGAGCGGACTTAAGAGCAATTCTCTTTTCCTTCTTATTAAGTTTGAATGAGTAATCTCTGGGTACGGGTGCGAATACTACGCCGCCGTGTCTCCACTGAGGAGATCTTGTTGAACCCTGTCTAGCATGACCGGTTCCTTTCTGTCTCCAGGGCTTTGCACCACCGCCGGATACCTCCGAACGGGTTTTGGCTTTCTGTGTTCCCTGGCGCATATTTGCAAGGTGCTGAACTACAGCCATGTGTACTAAATGTTCATTTACTTCGATACCGAAAATATCATCGAGCAAATCCATCTTTCCGACTTCCTTGCCTTCCATATTGTAAACAGATACCTGAGCCATCTGTGTGTTCCTCCTTTCGTCCGATTAAGCTTCAGCCTTGGTTGTTTCTTTAATAGTAACCATGGCTTTCTTGGGTCCGGGTACAGCGCCCTTGATTAAAAGTAAGTTCTTTTCAGCATCAACTCTGACAACTTCAAGATTTCTTACTGTAGCCTTCTTGCCACCCATCTGACCGGGCATACCTTTGCCCTTAAATACACGGCTGGGTGAAGAACATGCGCCGTTGGAACCCTGATGACGATGGAACTTTGAACCGTGCTTCATGGGTCCTCTGTGCTGACCGAGTCTCTTGATAGCACCCTGGAAACCTTTACCTTTGGTAATTGCTGTTGCATCGATCTTGTCGCCTTCAGCGAAGATGTCTGCTTTGATTTCCTGAGCAAGAGCGTATTCGGAAGCATTCTCGAACTTAAACTCTCTGACAAAACGCTTGCTTGTTGTGCCGGCTTTCTTGAAATGTCCCTGCATAGCCTTTGTTGTGCCGTTTGCATGAACGATTTCCTTCTTGCCTTTAGCGTCCTTATTGATAATTTTGTCTTTCTTGTCTACGAAACCTACCTGAACTGCTTCGTATCCGTCGTTCTCGATGGTCTTTACCTGAGTAACTACGCAAGGACCTGCCTGGAGAACCGTTACCGGAATGAGTGTGCCGTCTTCAGCGAAGATCTGAGTCATTCCGACTTTTGTAGCTAAAATAGCCTTTTTCATTTTTTGACCTCCTTTTGATTCCACTACAGCGGTATCCATATAGGATGCATACTAGTTGTGGAAGTCATTTTGTTTTTTCTTATTAATAATGTAACGATTGTGATCTGCGGTTTGGGTTTGAACCGATTAGATCATTTTAATATTGATATAAACGCCTGCGGGCATTTCGAGCTTCTGCATAGCGTCTATAACTTTCTGGTTGGGCTCATGAACATCGATAAGTCTCTTGTGAGTTCTCTGTTCAAACTGCTCTCTGGAGTCTTTGTACTTGTGTACGGCACGGATGATTGTGATGATCTCCTTCTTAGTAGGAAGGGGAACGGGTCCGCTAACCTTTGCTCCATTTTTCTTGCAAGTGTCGATAATCTTAGCTGCGGATGCATCAACTGTCTGATGCTCGTAAGCCTTAAGTGTGATTCTCATTACTTGATTTGCCATAAAAAAAGTCTCCTCTCATATTTTGTACTTAAGATTCAAGTACAACAAGCGGCGACTGTACACTCTCCCGTGTGTGTCGCATCCTTTTCTAAAAAATAAACGACCACACGTCGTTTCTGCTTAAAGCAGACTATAATGTTTGTACAGTGACTTGTCGTCAGTATCTCGACTTGACATTCGCTCCGTGTAAAAACCTGCGATTGACGCAGCAACCTTACACATCATTGCTATCAATGTCACAGCAAATGCTATATTATCAAATTAATTCTTTAATTTCAAGCATTTTTTACAAAAATTTTCAATAAATTTCTACACACGACATTCAGGCACAACTTTTAGTTGTAAAGCTTCTATATATAGTGTGCAGTGTATAAGCGTAAAAAGAGTTCCGGTTTTTGAACCGAAACCCTTTTGTTAGTATAATGAACCGACTCAGCTTAATTAATGAGGTATTGTATTAAGCTGATTTAAATACTGGGTTAATCCTGCAAGGAATCCCGTGGTAATTATTCCCAGTGTCGCAAGAATTGTAAGAACGATAATGGTAATTACTGCCAGTAACCAAAGTGCAAATATAACTATACTGATTATCATTCCGGCCCTTGCCAGGCCCTTGGGCTGATCTTTTTTGTTTACTCCGATGATGCCGAGAACAAATCCTGCGATAAGAAGCGGAACTATTAAGAAGTTGCCAAACTGCATCATAAATCCCAAAATCCATCCGATATAGGGAACCAATGCAAACATTAAACCGCAACACGAGATAAGCATAATTACGACTGCAACCATTGAAAAAATAAAAGAAAGAATACCGCATACATTTTTCTTTTGAGGTACCACTTCGTAATTATTCATCTCTCCGTAATAGTAGTTATTATAATTCTGAGGATTGTTATCCATTTTCTCTCCTTTATAAACAGAAATTCTTCATTATATAAATGAAGAATTTCCGCTAATCTTTTTGGTTCTTATTTGTTATTTTAATATGTAGACTCTAATGAATCCTGTAATTCTTCAAGATACTGCTGGAATCCGGGAGTACTGGTAACTCCGCCCAAAGCTGCCTTGCCTACAAGACCGAGTATTGTAAGAATAAGGCTTAATCCACCAAGGAGTAATCCGATGATACCGAGAACCAGACCTGCAATTGCCATGCCCTTCTGATCGGGTCTTTTCTTCATGCCTACAATACCTAAAATAATTGCAACGAGAGACATGATAAGTCTTGCAAAGATTAAGATAAATTTAAGTACTGTAAATACTACTGTTGAAGTACCGACACAACATCCGCAAATAAGTGCAACGAGTGAAACAATACCAAGAATCATTGCAACGAGACCGAGAGCATTGATACCCTTCTTCTCTTCTGCATTGTCATATGAACTGTAGTCTGTATAAACGGGCATTGTGCCTGCTTCTGCACCGGCTGCTGTTGCTGCTGCCTCTACTACAGGTTCTGCTGCTGCCTCTACAACGGGCTCAGCCGCCTGAGCTGCTTCTACTACGGGTTCTGCTGCTGCTTCTACTACGGGCGCTGCTGCCTCTACTACTGCTTCTGCTACAGCTTCTTCAACTTTAGCTCCACACTGAGGGCAAAACTTTCCGCCTTCAAATTCAAATCCACAACTACTGCATTTCATTTTTTATTTTCCCCTTTCATAATTGTTTTAGGATAATAATCATTATAGATTAATGCATTATCAAGTTTAACATAGATAAAGTGCGAATTGCAAGTAAAATGCGTTGTTGAAATACATTTCGAAAAAAGATATTATATACGTATGGAAAAAAGATCAGACACTATTAATATAAGAAGAAAATCCTCTCCTTCCAAAAAAAGGCACGACAAAAAAGACGAGAAAAAAGGCCTTAATATCCTTTTTATTCTTCTTTTTTATTTATTCCCGATAGCGGCTCTGCTCATTCCGTACCTTGTTTTCAGAACGAATTTTTCACCCGTTCTCACAAAGGATTTTGTAGATGAACTCGCATTCGTAAAATATCTTGCCCAGCATAATTCCCATGATTTTGCGGACGGCTGGATTTCCACAAAGCCTTTTATTCCTTTATCCACCAGATATTTTCTTACATATTATTTAAATGATTATGCAACATGGCAAGATGCTCTTTTAAAATCCGTTACCGCCGTGTATGCCATTTTTTCCGTTGCATATATTTTCTTTGTTACTTCTCTTCACGCAAAGAAATTCTATACATATATAATTGCGTCGATTCCCGCAATTCCTCTTGCCATCATCGGTCTTAAGGCGGTCTATGACGTTAATTACATCTTAACTGTTTTTATTCCCGTACTCTTATGCCTTGGCCTGATAATTCACGGCATCAGATTTAAAGTACCCGTTCCTTTTAAAATAGCAATATCTCTTCTCGCAGTTATTCCGGTTATCGTTATCGGCATTTATATGCATAATATGAAATCGCAGTATTCGTTCGACAATTCGAATCTTTTATCAGCTAATCTGTCCGCAAAGGCAGAGGCTGTTGACTTAACCGGCGATTATAAACCGCTGATTGACTATCTTGATACCAACGGAATTAAACTTGTCTACTGCACGGATACAATTATTAATGAAATTACAGTCATCGGAAACGAAAGGGTTGAAATTGCACCTGTCGTGTCTCCGGAAGATTTAACGAGTGTTGAAATAAAAGAAGATACTCTTCCCACGCCTTATGAAAAAGTGTCAAGAGAGTCAAAGCCCTTTTACATGATTTACGATAACGATACCGTTAAAAAGTACTCTTCTTCTCTCGCATTAAAGTTTGGTGAAATTACTTACTCCGACACAAATTATACCGTTTATTCCTATAAAAACTTTGATTATTTCGATGACCGTATTTTCCAGAACAACATGATTCGTCTTGCATCTGAAAAATATGACAGTTTTTATTACAGTTTCCTTGGCTCAACGATTGAAGATGCCGGCAAATTCCCCACATTCTTCGGGAACACGCCCATCTTTATCACCCCTTCGGATATCGAGTACGAGGACACAAATGTACTGCTCGATATGGCAGTTGCAAAAGACGGCCTGAAATACGCATTCTTTGAGATTGATCCCGTGACGTTCATAAAAGGTGACGGCAAAGAGGAATTCGAATACTTTAATAAAATGATAGAAAAATATTCGGATGTTTCTTTTTATGCGATTCTTTCCTACCCTTCTGTTTCTTATTGGAAGAGCTTAAGCGAAGAGGAGAGAAAACAGACTCTCGACGATTACGAGTCATGTATTGCGACTCTGACTCACAACGACAATCTGAGTATGTACTGGCCCGGAAACAACAAGTGGCTCATTGAAAGTCCGGACAATTATATAAATGAAGTTCCCGCCTCCGATGTGGCATTAAATCTTCTGATACTGACAACCTGTAATCTTAAATACTCTGTGGATAAGAAATCCTTCGCCGATGAAAAGGACGTTCTCTTAGAGATCGTAAAAGAAGACGTTAAGTATCCTGATTTGTCGGGAAAAGAAATCGTATTCTTCGGAGACAGTATAATGGGCAATTACCACGGTCCTCTCTCTATTCCCGGCGAATCGGAAAGTCTTTCGGGTGCCGACACATATAATCTCGGCGTCGGCGGAACGTGCGCTATCAGAGATTTTAACAAGCTCGTCGATGCTTTTTTAGGAAGCGGTTCTTTGTCGGATATAGAAGATAAGGACTTTTTAAGCGAACTTGAACGATTCGAAAATGAGCATGATGAAAATAAAGAACTTTACTTTATAGTAAATTACGGATTAAACGATTATTTTATGGGCGTTCCCGCTCATGTTAATACGGGTGCTCCTTACAGCGAATATGCGTATGACTCCTATGAAGCCTCAATGACCGACGGTATCATTAAGCTTCAATCTACTTATCCTAATGCGAAAATCATCATTCTTTCGCCGATTTACACCAATTACTTTGAGGCCGGCGAACGCATAATGTCTGATGTCGGTGCGCCTCTTCAGACTTACAGGGATATGGGTAAATTTATATCCGAAAAGCTCGGAACAGAGTGGATTGATTCTCTGAATTTGATAGAAATTAATGAAGATAATTACGAAACTTATCTTATAGACGAAGTTCACCCGAATTTTGACGGAATATATCTTATAAGTGATTCGATTATTCGTTTTATCGCAGGGGAAAAGAAAGAAATTGAAGAAGAAAAGAAAGATTAAATCCAGTAAGGATAATCTTCCATTTCGATACAGCCTTCTTCATCCTTTTCGATAAAGCAGGCCATAAAAGCATCCGCAAAGCTGATGCCCGAAGTATAAAGAAACAACGGAATGAGTTCCATTCCGAGAATACCGAGAAGAAGGAATATCCAGGCCTTCTTCTTTTTTAATACGAAAAGATGTCCGCCGTATGCGCCGAGCAAAAATCCGAGCCAGACGAAAGGCGCTTTTTTTACACGGATGGGATTATCATAAGGTGCGGGATCATCGACAATTTCAGAGATTCTCTGTTTCATGTGAAAGATAATAAAGATTGTGGCGGCAAGAGAAACAAAAGCAGCCACATAACTTAATACTCCAAGTGCGCCCGTTACGGCTGAAAAGATTTTCAAGCCCGTTTCTGCCATTCCTCCGAGTCCGTAAATATCCAGTACCGTAGAAAGATCCTCAGGATTAACCGAATTGCCGAGCGAATCCATAAACATGGAAATAATTGCCCTGCCTAAAATGGAAAATGAAGAAGCGAGCGCAATAATTAAAACCAGGACCAGCACCAGGCCCTGGATATGAAGAATCATTATGTCTTTGTAACGCCCGTCCGTCCCTTTGGGAGGAAAGATGCCTTTTTCTTTAGTTTCCATATTAATTGAACTCTATGGTTTTTATATCATCAGGTGTAACCTGAACAAATCTCTTGGGTGAAGAAGTGGGAATAAGCGCCAATATCGGATCTTCAAAGTTTCCGACAAACTTGTCTTTTCCGCCAATCATATGAATCAAAACCTCTTCGCCGTTGTATAAAACGATTCTGTTATCGTCGATGAAAACATCCGAAAAGTCGATGTCGAAATACATTTTGTCTTTTAATTTCGCATCATAATCATATATCTCGGCTTTGTACTTGTGCTCGCTGTCGTCGCTCGCAAAGAAAAGAGCCACATATTTGTCGTCCTCGTGAACCGAAAGGACCTTCTCCGAAAGAAGAATTTCGCCTGAACTCTGAGGCTTCTGGTCTCCGCTGTAAAACATAAGTCTGTTATCGGCTACTGCTACTGCCTTGCTGTTACCGGCAAACTTAATTTCCGGAACGAGTGCACTCTGATAAATGTAACTCGACATCAGGCTGTCCTGCGAATTCTGTCCGACCTGGCCGAAATTATAAAATCCGACGGAGGTGTAAAACGAACCCTTGTCGACATTAAGATACGATACCGCGCCTAAAACACCGTTGTCTGAAATGGCTATTTCAAGCGGATATCCGTATCCTTTCATAGTCGTATTAAAGAAAATCATTTCCTCGCCGGCTGTATTGTAAATGTAAATGGGCGTATTGTCGTCACCGTCCAAAACTGCCATGACATAACCGCTGCCTGCAACTTTAAACTTACGAATGGGCATACCCGTATCGATTTTTCCTAAGACATTCTTTTCATCCATTAGGAATATGCTGCCGCCGTTATAATCGGCTACCGCAACAATGCCGTTTGAAATATCAACCAGGGGTTTTTGCATCTGGAAAGCTTCGTTCCAGATTTGCTCGCCCTTGTAATTGACGCATTTAATACCGTCCGAATTGTAAACGATGAAATTGTTGCCGAATCTCTCGACCTTCGAGCCCGTGGAAATAAAGAACTCCGTCGAAGAAACTTCGGTCACACCCGTGTATTCCTTGTTAATAAAGAATACTCTGGCAACAACAAATCCGACAGCGGCAATTAAGAACAAAGCCAAAACGATGATGAAAACCCACATCATTTTGCTTACCTGATGGCCTGCACGCTTTTTGTTAAAGTCCGCAAAAAGATTCTCCTTTTTTGCCGCGCCTTTTTTAGCGTCGTTCTTTTTTGAATCGCTCTTTTTAAATTGTTTTATGTTTCCGTTCTCTTTTTTCATCGGTTACAAATTAACTTATGAATCCTAAAAGAATCCATTTTTCTCCGGTTTATTTCTTTTATGAGATTAGTCTGCAATTGTGCTGAATCTGTAAACAGTGGTTGACTTAAAGCCCTTGTTTTCATCGAATAAAGGTCTTGCGAAGGCGGGATCGTTTGCACTGTTGGGGAAGTACTGGCTCTCAAGACAGAGACCCTGGCGCTGGTTGTAAACCGCACCGTCCTTGCCCTTTTCGCCGCCTACATAGTTGCCGATATAGAACTGCACGCCGGGAAGATCGGTTAATGTTTCCATCACGATTCCGGACTCATCGTCAAATACGGTTGCGGCAACCTTTAAGCTGCCGTCCCAGTCATTGATGCAGTAGTTGTGGTCAAATCCGTTTGTGAATGCGAGCTGCTCGTAATTCATATCAAGCATTTCGCCAATCTTCTTAGCTTCGGTGAAATCCATCGGAGTTCCCGCAACTTTTTTGATTTCGCCCGAAGGAATGCTTTCGTCGTCAACAGGAAGGAAACTGTCTGCATTGAAAACGATGGATTCATTAAGAATGCTTCCGGAATCATGTCCGTTTAAGTTGAAGTATGTATGATTGGTCATGTTGATGATTGTCTTTTTGTCTGTGGTTACATCATAATCAATCTTGATTTCATCTTCTTCGGTGAGTGTATAAACAACTTTTGCCTTAAGATTTCCGGGAAGTCCCAAATCCATGTCGGCTTTGTCAATCGTAAAAGTAACGCTGTTGTCGCCTGTTTCAGCGTCCCATACTCTCTTCTGAAGCGAGCCGAGTCTTGCTGTGTGAAGGTTGTTTCTTCCGTTGTCATTTACTTCGAGCTTGTACTCGGTTCCGTCAATTACAAAACTGGCATTTGCCGTTCTGTTTGCAACGGGTCCTACGATAGCACCGAAGCACTTATCATCTGTGAAATAATCCTTTACATCTTCATATCCGAGGATTACATCTCTGACTTTTCCGTCTTTTCCCGCAAAGAGAAAATCTGTGATAATACATCCGAAATTGATAACGGAAAGTTCCGTTCCGTTCTCGTTTTTCATAGTATATTTAAATAAATTTTCACCGTTAGGTCCTTTTCCTATTTCTTTAACTGTAACGCCCATTTTTACCCTCCTGAGATAATTTTTTTTATAATTCTACTCTTCCTTCGAGCGCACGAAGAAGAGTGACTTCGTCAATATACTCAATATCTCCGCCTACCGGCACGCCGGAAGCTATTCTGGTAACCTTAATGCCCGTGGGTTTGATGAGTTTGCTTATGTACATCGCTGTGGTTTCGCCTTCAAGCGAAGCATTGGTTGCGATGATTACTTCATCAATATCGCCTTCAAGTCTGGAGATTAATTCTTTAAGTCTTATGTCCGCAGGTCCTATGCCAAGCATCGGAGAAATGGCACCGTGAAGCACATGGTAAACACCTCTGTATTTGCCGGTTTTCTCGTATGCCGCAAGGTCTCTGGGATTTTCGACAACCATAATTGTTTTATGGTCTCTCTGCTTGTCAGCGCAAACGGGGCAAAGTTCGGAATCGGTCATCGTAAGGCATTCTTTGCAGTAATGCGTATGTTTTTTTGCATTGTCTATTGCCGACGTCAGCTTCTCCACGCGTTCGTTCGGAAGGCTGACAATATAATATGCCATTCGCTGAGCCGATTTGTTTCCGATTCCCGGAAGCCTCTCGAGTTCTTCTATTAATCTGTTTATGTATCCGCTGTTAATTTCCATCTTTTAGAAGTTGAGTCCGCCGAAATTCATACCGCCGGTCATTGAGTTAACCGCATCGTTATTGGCTTCTTCAATCTGATTTAAAATATCGTTCATGCAGGCCATGATTAAGTCCTGAAGATCTTCAACATCCTCGGGATCCACAACCTCAGGATTAATGGTTACATTCTTCACTTCTCTCTTGCCGGTCATTGTGATGCTGATTGCATTACCGCCTGCTGTAGCAGTGAATTCCCTGGTTTCCATTGCCTTCTGGTTTTCTTCCATCTGACGTTGCATTCTCTGCGCCTGCTTCATCAGATTGTTCATATTGCCGGGCATCATTCCTCCGGGGTATCCGCCTCTTTTTGCCATTTCTTTATTCCTCCTGAATTAAATTCTTTTAAAAATCTTCTTTGGGAAAATCGTCGTCCGAATCGTCTATCTCCATATTGGGCTTCTTTGAATTCGGAATCGAATCGTATTTTGATCCGTTCTCGTCAAGCACCAGTTCATAGGTTACTTCTTTTCTGACACGTTCGTTTAATATTCCCTGTAAAACCTTTGCTCTCTCCGGATCTTTTAAGCCGTCATAAGTCATTATTGAAGGACATACCAGAATGAGTACATTCGGCTTTGCGGCATCCATCGAACATTTTACTTTTATCATAAAGCCCTTTACGAGAGCCTCGGCATTATCCGTTATCGAACTCCACTCGTCCGCTATCTGCTGAATGTCGGCGGGAATTGCAGTCGGAAGTTCAATCTTTTTTTCCTGAGGTGCGGAAGGTGTATTGTTTCCCTCAGAAGAAGTATTTGCAACCACAAATGCACCTTCTTCGAGTTTCTTTTCAATGCTTCTTATTCTGTCTAAAAGAGCATCGGGCTTTTTGTCCATCTGAGGTGTGCAAAGTTTAATAAGCGTCATCTCCGTCAGAACTCTTGTCTGGGTAGTCGTCTTAAGCGAACCCGTCAGTTCGGAAAGAATTCTTATATAACGCATTATTGTCTGAAGCTCCGCTTTTTCACTATCCGCCTTCATTTCGGCGAAATTCTCGCTCGTCACATCCAGTATCTTTTGGGGAGCATCGGAACTTTTTATAATCATCAGGTTTCTTAAATACCATGTGAAATCCGCAACAAATCTGTTTATTTCGGTGCCTGCGACTACCACTTCCTCGAGGTCTCTTATAACCGCCGTTACATTCTGTGAAACGACATCGTTGAAAACCTTGGAGTAAATGTCGGTCTTTACCGCGCCGAGAGCTACCAGTACTTTGTCGAGTGTAAGCTCTTCCTTCGGATAAAAAGCGATACACTGATCGAGGAGAGATAAGCCGTCACGCATCGAACCGTCTGCTGCCTTTGCAACATATCTTAACGCTTCGTCTGTGGCGGAAACATTTTCCTTATCCGTCAGTTCACGCATTCTGCCTGCGATTGTTTCAAGAGGAATTCTCCTAAAATCGTATCTCTGGCAACGTGACATAATCGTGGGAATAATCTGATGCGCTTCCGTTGTGGCTAAGATAAAAATTACATGTTCGGGCGGCTCTTCTATGGTTTTTAAAAGCGCATTGAACGCCTCGTTTGTAAGGTTGTGTGCCTCATCGATAATGTAAACCTTATATTTGCCGCTGACCGGTCTGTAATCCACTTCGTTAATAAGCTCGCGGATTTTTTCGATACCTCTGTTTGAGGCAGCATCCATCTCAATCATATTAAGGGATGATCCGTTTGCAATCGCCTTGCAGGTCTCGCATTCTCCGCAGGGATTTCCGTTTACCGGATGTTCGCAGTTGACCGCTCTCGCCATAATCTTGGCAAGTGTGGTTTTACCCGTTCCTCTGGTACCGCAGAAAAGATACGCATGTCCGATTCGGTTTTGAATTATTTGATTTTTCAGTGTGGTAACTATCGCGTCCTGACCTCTGACCTCATCAAAAGTCTGCGGTCTGAACTTACGATACAATGCCAGATATGACATGCCAAATCCTCGTGTATGGGCTGTGCCCTTTATTTACAGTTTTATTTTGCCATTATTTCTTTCATCATAAGTCCGCAAGGTGATAAATCTTCGTCCGTGAAGCCGAAAGTCTTGTCACATTTTGCTGCAATGATGGAAGACGTTTCGTCTTTGTTGGAAAGATTCCAGATAATGTGGCTTACCTTCTCTTCGTTAAGAAGGTTAATCCAGATTTCCGACTGTTCTTCGTTGATGTCTCCGTCGCCGTCCGCTCTTCCCACGCCGAATTCGGTTACGAATACGGGAAGGTTTTTGCTTCTTGCGTAAGTGAATTTGTCGCGAAGTTTGTCGCGGTGGGTGTCTGCATAAAAATGCAGTGTATACATTATGTTTTCATAATCGAGAGGTGCGTCCGCAGCCTCATCCACGCCCTGTGACCAGATGGTGGTTCCGACTATAATAATCTTTGAATCGTCTATTTCTTTTATGATGGGTATTACCTGATTGGCGTAACGTTTGATGTCGTCCCAGGTAACTTCTTCCTTGGTTTCAAGGTTCATGTTGGGCTCGTTGCAGATTTCGTAAATCACATTGTCGTAAGCGGTAAGCTTCGGACAGATGTTTTTGAAAAATCTGATTGCCATGTCCGTATGCATATTCGGGTCGTAATCTAAAAGAATATGCCAGTCGATCATGCAGTAAAGGCCGAGCTTTTTGCAAAGTTTGGCGCCGTTAAGAATGATCTCTTCAAGTTCCGCTCTGTGCTCGTCGTTTGAATCCGCGTAGCCCTCGTGATTATCTGCAAAGCCCGAATACATTGCAAGACGCATGATGCTCACTTTGTATTCGTCACGAAACTGCCTGAAAGCCTCCTCGTTTACATACTGAGGATACTCGTTTAAGTTATGTGTGCTGATTCCTTTTAACTGCACAATATCGCCGTTTGCATCAACGAGATTTTTCCCCTCTACATGCAATTTGCCGTATTTTTCAAACGGTGTCATATAACCCCTCCGATTAATTTTTCATTTTCTGTCTTGTCGGCAAAATCCGACTTCTTATTATACCACGTTTCGCCTTTAAATGTCACTTAAAATGGGTAAAAAGCACTCATAAAAAAAGATACCCTTTTCAGGATATCTTTTATGGTTTCAAATACTTTTTACTGAGCCGAATCCGTATTGACGCTCATTTTTCTTACAGCGCTTCGAACCGGTATTCCTACCGCAACCGCAACTGCCATTTTAATCGCATCGGCTAAGATAAACGGAATCACTCCCGCCATAAGTGCGGCGCCAAAACTCATTTTATACGATATTGCAAGCCATGCGGTGCCCAGTGCATAGCAGCAGGCCGTTCCGAGAACCATTCCGAGTATGTGAAGCGGAATGTTTTTTTCAAACTTTGAAATGAAAAATCCTGCCACAAGCGATAAGAAAATATATCCGATCATGTATCCGCCCGTGGGTCCGAGAAGTTTTCCGGCACCTGCGCTAAAGCCCGTAAATACCGGAACTCCCACGAATCCAAGTAAAAGATACAGAATGCAGCTGACCGTTCCCCAGAGCCATCCGTTTACGTATACCGCAAAGAAGATTCCTAAGATTCCAAGTGAAATGGGGACCGGGCTTATCGGTATTGATAATGAAAGCGGTCCAAGAATACATATTATTGCCGTCGAAAGCGCTACCTTTGTGATGGTTATTGTCGTTATTCTTGTTTTGTTTTTCATATTTATTCTTCCTTTTGGTTTACAATTTCAAGATGGGAGTTTACAATACAATTACCCTATCGTCAACCTGATTATCAAAAAAGTTTACAATCGGGCAAAAATGTAAAAAAGGAATTTAAGAAAATATGGAAAAAGAGTTCTCAACCAGGGAAAAAGTACTGAATATATTAAAGCAAAACCCTAATGCATTTGTTTCTGGTCAGGAAATCGCCGATACGCTTTTTTTAACCAGAGCTGGTATCTGGAAAGCGATAAAAAGCCTGCGCGAAAGCGGATATACAATCGAATCCGTAACAAACAAAGGGTATCGCCTCGTGTGCGATTATGACGGAATCAATGTTGATTTTATTAGGAATTCATTGCCCGAGAATCTTTCTCTTAAGCTCTATTCTTACGAGGAAGTTACTTCGACGAATGATATTGCCAGAGAGCACGCTGCAGAAGAGAGCGATCTTTTAATTATCGCGAATTCGCAGACCAACGGGCGCGGCAGGAAGGGCAGGGTTTTCTTTTCGCCGAAAGATACGGGTTTATATTTCAGTCTTTTAATTCATCCCGAACTCCCTTTTTCGAAAGCCACTTACATTACCTGCATTGCTGCCGAATCCATGGTTTTATCCGTATATGACACGCTCGGAATCGAGGTCTCGGTAAAATGGGTGAACGATATCTTTTACGGTGATAAAAAAATCGCCGGCATTCTGACCGAAACCTTCGGCTCTCTCGAGGAAGAATTTCCCGAATACATCGTGGTCGGTGTCGGAATAAACATCTATCCTTTCAGCGAGGAACTGCCCTCGGACATTAAAAAAAGAGCCGGTTTTTTAATTAAAAACGGCGGTAACACCGATAATTTAAAAAACCTGCTCTGCATTAATTTCATAAAACATTTTTATCGTTTCCTATCCGAAATCGACAGGAAAACTTTCCTTGAGGGATACAGAAAGCACTCAAATCTGATTGGAAAATATGTTCAGATAAAGAGTGATAAAAGTCCCTCTAAAAAAGAATATGCACTCGTCACCGGAATCGATGACGAATGCCGTCTTTTGGTTACTTATGATGATAAAAAATCCGCCGCGCTCATCGGAAAAGAAGTCAGCGTCGTGAAATATTAATTATACATTCTGTTGGTCATTCTGCTGACCATTTCATCCTTCGGAAGAGGTCTGTCGTAGAAATATCCCTGGACAATATTTACGCCGAGGTCCGAAAGTATCTCTTTCTGCTTCTGCGTTTCCACGCCCTCAGCCACGATTTTCATATCGATTGCTTTGGCAAGATTTACGATATGCGTCAGAATCGTAAGGTTCTTGTCAAACGCGCTGTGAATGAATCCCTTGTCAATCTTTAATGTATCAAAATCGGTTTCTCTTAAAAGAGACAGCGATGCGGCGCCGCAGCCGAAATCATCCACGGCCACTTTGTATCCGAGTTCGTGAAGAGAACTAACAAATTCTCTTAATACCCTTGTCGGGAATTCATCGTTGGTTTCGGTTATTTCAATCTCAATCAGATCCTTCGAAATTCCGAAAGCTTTCACAATGTTATCAATATCTTTTGCAAGATTTTCGTTCGAGAGATTTCTTCTGGAAAGATTGACCGATATTGTCGGAATCTCAAGTCCTTCCTTCTGCCATTCTTTTATATCCTCACACACATGTCTTAAAACATAAAAGTCAAGCGCACAGACTGAATCGTTCTTTTCCATGACGGGAATAAATTCCTCGGGCGGAATAATGTTGTCTTCGTGAAGCCACCTGACAAGTGCTTCGCCGCCGCAGAGGGTATTGCTGTTTATATCAATCTTGGGCTGGTAATAAACCTGAAATTCTTCCTTTTCGAGCGCTTCATAAAGAGTTCCTTTGAGTTTTCTCTCGTTTTCAAGCCTTTCCTTTAATTCGTCGCTCATGTAATCAACGCTCTTTTTGCTGACCGTTTTGGCATATAAAAGAGCCGTGTAAGCGTTCGATAAAATGTCCTCGGCTTTCATGTATTCTTCGTTGATTTCGAATACTCCGGCAACCGAAGACACTTTAACTACAACGCTTTTTTCTTCTCCTATGCCGTATGTAATGCTTACTTCCGTTTCTTTTAGGAATTCAAGTAATTCCTCGAGATTTTCTTTTTTTATAACCGCGATAAAATGATCGCTTCCCTCTCTTGCGAGGAATTCGTCCGCCTTAAGCATTTCACTGAGTTTGGCAGAATAATTCTTAAGAAGCATATCGCCTGCAATCATTCCGTATTTTCTGTTGAAATAGGAAAACTTCGATATATCAAAATATACCGCGCAGTAGTTGCAGATTTTACCTTTTTCGCGAAGCGCCATCAGTTCGCCTATGCAGCCGTGCTCGTTTAAAAGTCCGGTTCTGACCTCGAGCTTGGAAATCCTTAAAACCTCCTGGCTCTGCGAGTAACTGTTTTCGATAAACATTATGATGAGCACAAATCCGATTGAGATATTTACAAAGGAATAACCATAAAAGATACTCTGAATAATGGTTGCAATGCCCGGAATAAGGATATATGCGAGCATAGATAAAAATGTCACCAGATCGACTCTTTTACGATTTTCAAACAGAACGGAAATGTTTAAAAGAAGGCATATTCCGACAAGCCCCATGGTTACAAAGAAGAAGGGATTTCTGTGATATGCATTGCTTTCGTCAAAATAGTAAAGGAGGTCCGTAAACTGTGAAACACCCAGTACAATAATACAGAAGACTGCAATCCAGTAAACCGTGCGGAATCTCTTCTGTCCGGGAATTTTTACCTTTAATCCTGCTGTTCCGAAAAGCTGAACGGCTACATACATGGTGATTGTAATTACAATCAGGAACGTGGTCAGAAAAAGCACGAAATTCGCCACTCTGATCATTATAAAAGCAGTCTTTCCGGGTACTCCGTCATAAACATATGTCAGAAAATCACTGAAAAGAAGTATGGCGGCAAAGAAATTGCCCCCCATGATTATTTGGTTTTTATAATTCTTTTTGTCTTTAATTACAAGCAGTGCGTTAAAAAGTGAGACAAATAAGCAGAAGCTTGCTTCAAAAAGAAGAAATGTTCTTTGTATTGATAACGGATCGATCAATGCTAAACTCCTTAAAAATCTAAACCCTATAACTATATATCGGCTCGTAAAAGAAAAACATTATAGATAAAAAAATAAGCCGGACACCCTGAGGTATCCGGCTGTTTCTTTTATGAGAATTTTTTAGATTTCGAAGAGGTCGCTGAATTCTTTTAATGCACCGTCTGTATCATGTGCGAGAACCTTCTTTGCAAGGACTTTGCCGAGCTGAACGCCTTCCTGATCGAAGCTGTTTACGTTCCATAAGAAGCCCTGGAACATAATCTTGTTTTCGAAGTGTGAAAGGAGTGCACCCATCGACTCGGGAGTTAACTGCTTGCCGATGATGATACTCGAAGGACGGTTGCCTGCGAACTTCTTGTTGTTGTTTTCGTCATCTTTGCCACATGCGAATGCGATAATCTGAGCCGCAACGTTAGCGCAGAGTTTCTTCTGGCTTGTGCTGCCCTGGATATCAACGTCAACGCCTAACTGGCTGTCGTTAAATCCGATGAACTGTAAAGGAATGATATCCGTTCCCTGATGTAAGAGCTGATAGAACGAATGCTGTCCGTTTGTACCGGGCTCGCCGAAAAGAACGGGACCCGTGGGATAGCTTACGAACTCGCCGAATCTGTTAACGGACTTGCCGTTTGATTCCATGTCAGCCTGCTGAAGGTGTGCAGGGAAACGGCTTAATGCCTGTGAATAAGGAAGAAGTGCTGTTGAAGGGAATCCTAAAACGTTTCTTTCGTATACACCAATTAAAGCATCGAGCATTGCAGGGTTTTCCTTGATGCTCTTGTTTGTTGCAAGCTTGTCTTCCTCAGCCGCACCGTTTAAGAAACGTGCGAATACATCGGGTGTAAATGCAAGTGATAAAACTGCGCCGCCTACTGCAGAGCATGATGAGAAACGTCCGCCGATAAAGTCATCCATAAAGAATGCTCTGAGGTATCCCGCGTTTGAAGCAAGGGGTGAAGTCTCGCTGGTAACTGCTACCATATGCTTAGAAGCGTCAAGGCCTGCCTTTGCAAGCGCATCTTTTACGAATGATTCGTTTGTTAATGTCTCAAGTGTTGTACCGGACTTGGAAACAAGTACGAAAAGTGAATGAGCAACATCGATTCCTGCGAGTACGCCTGCTGCATCATCGGGGTCTACGTTACTGATGAACTTAGCTTCCATGTTAAAATTCCCGGTTTTCTTTGCCCAGTTTTCAAGGGCGATATAGATTGCACGGGGGCCTAAATCTGATCCACCGATACCTATCTGAACTACTGTGGTAAATTTCTCGCCTGCAGCATTTGTAATCTTGCCTGCGTGAACATCGTTGGCAAATTCTTCGATTTTCTTCTGCTGTGCAACATAGAAATCTCTCTTGTTTACACCGTCTTTGATAACGTCATTTCCGAGCTGTGAACGTGTAAGATGATGAAGCACGAGTCTCTTTTCACCTGTATTGATAACTGCGCCGTTGAAAAGTTCTTCGAATTTTTCCGTAAGCTCAGCCTCAGCTGCAAGTTTTTCAAAACATGCGAGAATATCATCGTTAACTGCCTTAGCAGCATAGTTATATGAAAGGCCTGCTGCCATGGGCACACTGTAAGTCTTAACTCTCTTGGCACCATTTTCGCCGCTCATGACTTCCTTAACACTGACCTTTTCTTTTGTTTGAAGCTCTTTAAATGCCTCAAGTGTATCGAGGTTTTTCCACTCTGCCATATTTTTATCCTCCGTAGATTATATCTTTTATATTCTTTTTCGAATTGCAAAACTTATCTCGTCTTAACGGATTATACTTTATCACTCGACTTAATTCAAGAGCGAGCGTAAGCATCACTTAACCCAGTCCTCCGTTTTTATCCCGGGAACCCTGCAGAATTCATTCACATTGTGAGTAATGACAGTCATATCTCTTGAGAGCGCCTGAGAGGCAATCTGAAGGTCGTAGGGACCTATCGGAGTTCCCTCCTTCTCGAGATATCTTCGAACCTGTCCCGCAATCACAGCATCTTTCCCGTCAAAAGGGATAATCGTAAAAGGGGCTAAAAATAACTCCAGATTAAGTCTGGTTTTTTCACTCCATTTGCTTTTGGCTGCACCGTATTCTAGTTCGAAAACCGTGATTGAAGAAACAGCCATCTGAGAGGGCGAATACGAAAAAAGCCTCTCCGTAAGCTTTGGGTAGGTGTTTTTCATAAGGTATATGCAGATATTTGTGTCAAGAAGAAACACTACAAATCCTCCCTTGGTGATACTTCATTCCATGAAGGCTGTTCACGATCATTCATAAAATCATCCGGAAAATCCCCGATTACCTGACGGGTACATGCCCACGGATCATCTGCGGGATATGCTATATATATTTCTCCGATTTTACCTATATAATAATCTTTTATCTCTGTTCTCATGTTTTGCGGAATACGAAGCGCCTGGCTGTTTCCGTTTTGAAATACTTTGGTAGTTGTCATAAAACACCTCCTTATGTACACACGCCTTGTACATACATTATAACCTGTCTTTATGTGTTATTCAACAGAGTATACGCGGATGTTTTAAAATAATGGAAATACCTTTGTTTTTTTGCTATAATAACTCTTCGATGATGATCATTTTCATCAAATCTATTTCAGAGGTTTTATTATGAAAAAAATAGTACTTACCGGCGGCGGTACAGCCGGTCATGTTACTCCCAATCTTGCACTGCTTCCCAAACTAAAAGAACTCGGATACGAAGTAACATATATGGGTTCCCTCGACGGAATCGAAAAGAAGCTTATCGCGGATTTTGATATTCCTTACTATGGCGTCCCCGTCGGAAAATTAAGAAGATACCTTGACCCCAAGAATCTTACAGATCCTTTTAAGGTTATAAAGGGTTACCATGAGGCCAAAAAATACCTAAAAGAAGTAAAACCCGACGTGGTTTTTTCAAAGGGCGGATATGTGGCTGTTCCAATAGTCCGTGCGGCTGCAAGTTTAAAAATTCCCTGCATCATTCACGAATCGGATTTAACTCCGGGACTTGCCAACAAGCTTTGCATTCCCAAGGCCCTCAAGGTCTGCTGTAATTTCCCCGAGACCGTGGAAAAATTACCTAAAAACAAGGCAGAACTCACAGGTTCACCGGTCAGAGCCGAACTTTTCGAAGGAAATGCAGACGCCGCAAGAGAAATGTGCGGTTTTAACAAAGAAAAACCCGTCATTATGGTCATCGGAGGAAGCACAGGTTCAGTTGCAATTAACAAGGCAGTAAGAAAGGCACTACCGGAACTCTTAAAAGATTATCAGGTAGTTCATCTGTGTGGAAATGGTAGAATCGACAATCTGCTTTTAACCACAGAAGGCTACAAGCAGTACGAATATTTAAAGAGTGAATTAAAAGATGTAATGGCTATGAGCGATTTGGTTATCTCAAGAGCCGGCGCAAACGCCATCTGTGAACTTTTATCTTTAAGAAAGCCCAATCTCCTGATACCTTTATCCAAGGCTGCCAGCAGAGGAGACCAGATATTAAATGCAAACTCCTTCGAGTCCCAGGGATTTTCACTGGTTCTTCAGGAAGAAGATTTGGACGAGATTACACTGGTACAAAAAGTAAAAGAGCTCGATGAAAATAAAGAAAAATATATTGCAGCGATGAATGAGAGTAATCAGATAAATGCAATCGACAAAATCATTGCACTCATTGAAGATGCGGTTATTAACCGTCCATAAGAAGGAGAAAAATAAAAGAGATTCGTTTAAACAGCGAATCTCTTTTTTATCTGCCAATACAAATTATCAAAATAAAAACTTATAGACTATATACAGTCTTCCAGAACTTCGATCCATTCTTTTATGATTTCTACTTCGTCGTTGGCCTCTTTTACGGCGCGGGATTTCTGGACTTTTTTGTATACAGGCGCTTCCATTGCATCCTTATTTCGTCTGATGATAAGACTTACTTCATCTTTGTCAAAGAATAATGCAATCGGACCTCCTGCTTTGAATTTGGCTATCTTTGTTGCAAGAGAATCTCTTAAGAATTTCTGTCCGTCGTCCTGATCCTTGGCATAAACGGAAAATTTCGAATCAAATTTCTCATTTGAACTTAATATTTTGCAGAAAGACTCAGGTTGTTCATAATCCATTCCGCCGATTTTAAAATCGTTTCCGATTATCTGCACTTCGGATTTTAAGCGGGTCTTGATTTGCGCCACTATCATTACGCAGTCCGAACCGGCTTTTTTCTTACCATAACGAAGAGCAAGATCATATCTTAAGAACGGAATCTTTTTGTAAACTCCGCTGATACAGTCATTTGCCACTGCACTCTTTGCTTTTTTAATCATCGAATTTCTGGTTAAATCTCTCGTAGAGATTTTCTCAGTTTCGTTGTATTCGCCCTTTGAAAAAGCTTCTTCGAGTGTGGGCTTTAAAAATGCCTCTTTGTACTTGGAAGAATATGCTTTATGCTTTGAGCCCATCTTAAGGAAATGGGGAAGCATATAAACACAGACAAAAATTGCTACAAGAAGCAAAAGCACAACTAATGAATTGCCCCAGAGCGTGAGGTTAATGACCTTCTTAAAAACAAGGACTACATATACTCCTGTAGCAACAAAAACAAGCAGGGAAACAACTTTCCATATTATGTCTGCCTGAAGATATTTGATTCTGAGTGCGTTCACGCTCTCTTCAGCGGAAACGCTCGCTTTGGTTTTTTCAGTTGTTTCAGCCATAAAGACCTCCTAATTATTTTGTAAGAATATCTTTAATGTTAGCGAGTTCTTCAGCTGAAGGCGATGTCGGATTCCAAAGCATATTCTGACCGTCGTTTTCATATCTGGGAATCAGATGAAAATGGAAATGAAAAACAGTCTGACCTGCGCAGGTACCGTTGTTCTGTACCAGATTAAATCCGTCGGCACCAAGTCTGTCGGTCATCTTGGTTGCGAGTCTCTTAGCAAGAATCATAACCTTAGCTGCCTTCTCTTCGGGAAGCTCATAAAGATTTGCATAGTGCTCCTTGGGAAGAATGAGCGCATGGCCCTTGGTAGCGGGACCTACATCGAGAATAACGTTAAAATCCTCATCCTCATAAATTGAATTTGTGGGAAATACTCCGTTTGCAAGCTTGCAAAAAATGCAATCGTCTTTCATTTGTTTTCTCCTGATTAAGTATTATTACCAGCTTTTCATACTTTACTACTCGGCATATTCAATTATAATATCGTCTATTTTTATAAGCAAGCAAATTTAAGACGGTAGCATTTGTTTTTGGTTTTAAAACCGTTATGCAAGAACAAACCTGACATTTCCTATCTGAATCTCGTCTCCTTCCTTTATTTCATACTCTTCCGATTTTATGCGTTGCCCGTTCACAAAAGTGCCGTTGGTTGAGTTCAAATCATATAAATACAATCTTCCTTGAGCTTCATCTATCTGCGCATGCATCCTTGATACACTCCGGTCATTTAAAAGTATATCCACGCAATCCTGTCTGGAACCTAAAACGCAGGGGAAGAAATCCAGTTTTGCATCCGGAATCGAATTGTTTCTGCTGATTAGTTTTCTGGAATTTCCTTCGGGAAGAGTTATTAGTACCGTGCCAAATTCCGTGTCGGCCACTATACCGTCATCCTCACTTAAATCTTCATCTAAATTCTCATACTCAAGATCTTTTTCCTGCGTTTTTCTTTCAGAGAGTTTGGATTTTAATGAATCAAACATCCTGTCGATTGTTTTCTCGATTTTACTTTTATGCAATTCTTTTTCTTTTATAACCGCTTTTTTACTATTTTGAATGTTTTCACTTGCTTCCGTGATGACTGTTTCCTCTTCTTCGTTTTCGGACTTAAGGATTTCATACAGGTTTTCTGCATCAATACTTCCTTCCTTTGCCCTTCGATACAGTTCATACACTGTTCTCACCGCCGCATGATTACTGTTATCTATGTGTTCCAAAAGGTATTCCGCCAGATCCATAATTTCATGTGAATCTCTGTTACACGGATAAAAAATCCAATAGAATCTGTCATTACTCAAATCCATATAGATATATTCCGGCGAAAGAATTATCCCCGAAACATCCAGGAACAATCTCTTACATTCCTTTACCTGACAGCTAATTGAGTATAAAAGTTCCGAAAGTTCCTGATAAGATATTTTCCTTTTTACAAAGCCCTTGTCCAGGGACTGTTTCCCTGTAATATCGTAATAAAGCCTGATTTCGTTATCCCATTCAATCTTTTTTACCGAAATAAAACCTTCGGCTTTGTTCCTTATAAGCATTTCTGTCTGATAGCCATCAGAATCATCGGTCATTACCAAATATTTTCTGTTTAAGTCTCTTACACATTCCGCCTTCATTCTCCCTCCAGTTCCGGGATTTCCGTATCCTTTTCACTCCCGGCCAGTTTTTCTGCTATATCATAGACTGCCTTAGCTCTTCTGACATCCAGAATAATATCCGCTCCAAACAATCTCGTTTCTTTTACCTCAACTTCTATCTCGCCCAGTTCTGACATGCCCGGGATATCCTTGGGCATTCCGAGTTTCGCTTCAACTCTTGCACTAACCTTATTCTTACCAACTTTTACAAATACTTCGGCATCGCTTACTCCGACAAGTTGCCCTTTCAAATCCTCATAAACTCTTTCTTCGATTTCATTCTTCAGTTCGTTGTTTGAATCCGACTCATGATAATCTGCTGCCAGTACAGCATGTACCAGCGCCCTGTAAACGACATTTTCGTCATACATATAAATCATCATCCATATTATCGAAACAATGCATAAAAGAATAACCGGCATAATCAATGCACATTCAATGGTAAAACTTCCTTTAATATATTTAAGTTCTGTCTTCCTAAACACCTTTATCCTGCTTTCTGTCATCCAAGCGACAACAAAACCATAATCAGAAACCCCGGGATCATAAAAGGAACAAACGGAATCGTTGTCTTTTTATCTGCTTTCTTTATTATCATTATCAAAACCGAAACAATTGCGCTGCTTAAGCACGCAAAGAAGAACATTACCATATTATCCTTCCCTCCAAGCATAAGACCACACGCCGCAAGCAGTATCCCGTCTCCCATTCCAATCTGGCCTTTTGTCATAACGGAAACAAGAATCAGCAATAAACCTTCCGCAAGCCCGATTATTGCATTTGATACAGAAATATCTTTTCCTAAAAAAATCATAACCATGGCTGCTACGACCAAAATCCCTAAAACCGGAATATCCACTTCTTTTTTCCTAAAATCTTTTACTGCTTCAATAACAAGCACAATAAAAACAAGAACAAACCTTACGCTTTTAATCGGATCCATTTTCTCCCTTTTCTATGATTTCACCTTCTTTATAATTCCTACATCTTTCACATTCACCAAGTCCTGTGACTTCGGAAAGCCCGACTTTATATATGGTTCTTTTTAACCCGCTGCACGAAAGTCTTGTATGGTATACCTCCCCATAAGGAGTGATATAAAAATACCCCGATCCGTTTTCATCGCTTCCGCATTTTTTGCATGCCTTATAGATTTTACCGTCTTTATTTCTGCTTTTTTCCAGTTCCGATATCGTAACGGAATTTATAGTCAGACAAAGATGTGTGCAGTCTCTTCTTGTGTGATAAACGCTTGCGTTATCCGTTATATAAACATACTCATCTTCTTCACGTTTTTCTTTTGTATATCCTGTCCATGAATGCATTTTTACCCTGTTACAAAATGTCATTCTGCCCAGACCGAACATATTAAAAAGCGGCTCGACCTTATAGGTTACTATCAGATCTATGTCGCCTTTTTCGTTTATAATGTCACTTCTGAAAAAGAAGATTCCCGCTTCGCCGTTTTTTATCAGGGAATTGTTCAGATTTTTATATCCGAAATTGTCAGTAAACATCGCTCGCACAAGCGTTTCGGATACTAGAGGGTTTAGGATATTCGCGTCAGGCAGTTCAATTTCATAATCTTCGTCAAGAAATTCTTCTCCGAAGGTCTTCACATAATTTGCGGGATATACCATTAGTGATATTTCCCTCGCCGTCTCATGCAAAGCAAATTCCACCCTCGCATAAAGATTCATCATTTCCAAAACAGATATAAGAGAAATTGCCAGACTTAAAAAAATCGGTAAAACAATTGCTGCTTCAAGTGTCAGACTGCCTTTTGTTTTTTTCATCCGTCCTTCCTCCCAGAATTTCTTTTATGATTAGAAATATGAATACTTTTTTTCACTGACAAACCGATAGTCAAATCCCGTCTCAACGCTGAATACAGCCTTAACTTTATCTGCACATACATCAAATCTGAAAAACTCATTTCCCTTTCCGGATATCCTCAAATCCTGTTCAATCATATCCATCGTCCGGTATACCTTAAACACCGAAGGAAGTGCATACAAAAAAACTCGTAAATAATCCGAATACCCTACAGTTATATTTGGAATTCCGTTTTCACTGACAGGTGCTTCCGTAACTTCACCGTCAAGTTCAACTTCTTCCCCGATAAGATTAATTAGTCCTTCTATACTTACATTTATCTGTTCTGATGTCTTAATTAGAGGAACTCTCTCTCCTTTTATTAATTCTCTGACATCAGTTACCGCTTCCGCCATCGCCCATATAAGCAAAATTGTCTGAGTAATGACAGGTTCCGGTATTTCAGTAACAGGCTCAAGCACTTCTCCTATCGGCCTGACCGCATCCACTTTATCGGTAGCAAGATTTAAAGAAATGTAATCCTCCAGTGCTCTTACATTAAACAAGTTCTGAACCATACATTCCATATTCATAATGTCCGCTCCCTGCCCAAAGACGATATATTCTGCTTCGTACTTGAGCTTCGTATCTTCTCTTTGGTCAAGATAATTCCCCATTTTGCTCATTATGTACTCAATAAAAAAGATGTTCTCGGTCGGATCAAAATCATACTCTCTCATATCGCCGATTCCTTTTTCTTTATCCCGATGAAGGAGTGTGTCCGATACGGAAATTGTTTCAAAGGAGAGTTTAAAAAAATCCATTCCCATCAAGATTAGCGCATGCTCATCATACATAATAAATGTTCTGAATTTATCCTTTATTACCGTCTGTTCCCAGTTGTCCTCATCTGATGAAGTAAAGCTCTCGACTGCTTTTTCCTGCATCTCGGGAAACTTTTCCGTATCAAGACTGTATGAATCCCATACACTGATAAGATTTGTCATATCTTTTACATCATTTACGCCAACCAGATTGGACATATATTCAACAACCTGTTTCTTAAAAGGTTCTCCATAACTGTCCGTTGCAAGTTCATATTCGGTTAAAGAAACATAAGTATTTGTAACATCAAGAAAATCCGAATAAAACAATAAAGACGTTCCGTTTTCGGGATGAAAATTATCTTCAAAATACTCATTCAGTTTTATTTCAAGATTTTGAGGATCCGGACTGTTCGAAAGATACGATAAATCGATAAAAAACACATCATATCTGTCCAACAGTTCCTGGTTGTATTCTCCAAAAACCGAGAGAAGCGCACTCTCCACGGCACATTCATACAACACCTGGAGTGCTGCCCCTCTCGCTGCTGATATGACTGTTAAAAGTAATGATATTATCAGCGTAAATACAAGACTGAGATATATCGATATTTCACCATCGGTGCTATGTGATTTTTTTAATTTTATCTGTAATTGCTTTAAAAACATCTTCAACAATATCAATCATCTCTTCTCTGAAAATAATTACCAACGTTACCAGTACAACCAAAATCAGAATTACTTCGACAGTACTTAATCCGGTCTCATCATATGCAAATCTTTTTATAAGTCCAAGTGCAGATTTCATTGTTTTTCCTCCTTTCGCATTTTTTAGAACGAAAAACTATCGAATGCCGGAATCATAATCAATGCAAACACTATTATTAAAAGAAAAACCATCGGTATTAAAAGTCTTGTTCCGGCAGTTTCGGCTTTTCTTCGTATCTTCTCTCTTTTTTCGCTACTGCTCTCATCCGCCGCTTTTCTTAATTCGGCAGATATTTCTCTGCCACCCTTTTTTATGTTTCTGTTTATCAGCCCGACAAAAAATGTAATTTCTCTTACTCCGCAGTTTTTTGACATGCTTTCCAGAGCATCCGTTAAAGGTACTCCTCCTTTCACATCAATACTGACTTTATATATTTCCTCGTAGATCGGACTGTCTTTTTTCTTTTTTTCATATTCCGAGCCAAGCCTATCCACAATCTGCCTGTGCGTAAGACCCGCTTCGTTTAATAAAGCATATTTGACCGCAAAATCCGGATACTCCAGGATTATTTTTTCTCTCCTTTTTTTCTCATTTTCTCCGGATAAAATTCGGTCCTTAAAAAGCACAAAACCGGCACATACTACTGTTAAAACAATAATTGCCGGGACTTTTGAACTCTTCTTTTTACTCCATTTAACGTTTACACCGTTTATTTGTGTCGGAAGAATAATGGTTTTGCTGTTTCGGTTATTTTCATTTTCTCCTTCGATATAATCTCTGAGCTTCTTCGCAAATAATTCTTCCTCACTCTTTTGTTGCGGCAGTATAATTCCTTCTATAATTTCCTTTTCTTCAAAATTATCCAGCGAATATGTTATTTCCAGTTCTATCGGTGTTTCCTCGTCAACATCGTTTATTATCGCTCCCGACGAATCCAATATTCCCCTGGGCCTGACTCTGTAACTTAATGTAAAAGGATAACCTTCCACTGCTTCCGGAAATGACAGATTTTCGTATATCTCTTCAAAAGAACCGTTTTCGGAAAGAATGCTGAATCTTAATTCATCCAGGAAATCTGTTTTCATATTTTCGATTTCAGTTTCAGAATAAGTTCTTGAAAGAAGTTCTATTTCGATATCTTCTTCCCCGTATTCACTTTCTGCCACAAGTCTGATATTTTGGTTTTTACCGTTTTCTTCTCTGATAAGAACATCTGTATCAGTCGTATCTCTCCCGCTTTTTAACAAAAGAACGATTGTTAAAAACACTCCTAAAAGAATTACAATTCCTGCTGTTTTTATATTCTTTTTATTTATGCTTTTATGTCCGCTATTTTTTCTCCCCATAAGAAAGCTCCTAAATATACAAAAAGGCAGGCTGTCATAATTACAACTCCACGCATATTCCCATACAGATTGTCAAAATATCCCGGGCTTGTCGTTCCTATGTAGCCAAGAATAACGAACGGAATGATGCACATAAGTCTGTGTTCAAATCTTTTAGAAGAAATTAATGTCCTAAACTCCCTTTTCATCTCTATCTTTGTATCTATAACATCTGTTGTATCAGCTATAATCTCTTTTAAATTTCCTCCGCTTCGTTTGGCGATGGAGAAAACCTCGGAAAATTCTTTTATTTCCTCAATACAGCTTCGTTCCCCAAAAGAAGCCAAAAGATTTTCCAAAACGAGGTTATTCTCAAGCCCCCTGACAATGAATTCGCATTCCTTTGTCATAAAAGATTTTTCGCCAAACATATATCTTATTTCCCGATATGCGCTTCTGAAGGCATTTTCTGCAGAACTGCCCGCCTGCAGATTAACGGCGATTATACGTATCATTTCCTTAAACTCCAGTGTCATTTTCCATTTTCTTTTTTCCAAAAGATATTTTTTTACAAATATCAGAAATACAGGAAAGAAAAGAAATATTATAAAAATCGCAATAAAAGATCTGTAAAAGAAATATGAAAGAATAACAGAGGCCGCTGCCCAGATTAAAATACCTGATAATAATTCTTTTAAACTAAGTTTGTATTTGTCGTATCTCATTTCTTTTTTCCATTTTGTAAGTATCCTTGAGTTCTCCGACTTTATTTAATACATACTTTGAACCTGTAAATTCTGTATCAAATATTTTCCTTAAAACAATGCTTTTGTCTTCATCAAATGTAACTTCACTTATTTCCGTAACCCTTCTTATTCCATTCTCTCCTCTTTCAAGATGAATCATAATGTCTATCCCTGAGGCAATTTGTCGCCTAATGGATTCAAGAGGTATTTCCGCATTCTGAAGATACATCGCTTCAAGTCGTGTAATCATATCTTTGGAGCTGTTGGCATGTCCCGTCGACATACTGAAATGCCCCGTATTCATTGCCTGAAGCATATCTGCCACTTCCGCTCCTCGGACCTCTCCGACTATTACCCAGTCAGGTCTCATTCTGAGGGCGGTTTTAATCAAATCTTTAATGGTAATCGCCTCACATCCCGAAGAATTTGAATTTCGAGTTTCCAGTCTTACCAGATTCTCCACCGAATTTATCTGAAGTTCTGCAGAATCTTCGATGGTTATCACTCTTTCCCCTTTGGGAATAAACTCGGATAAAACATTTAAAAGAGTTGTTTTTCCGCTGGATGTCCCTCCAGATACAAAACAGTTATATCCCGATTTGACAGCAGCTTTTAAAAACTCTGCAGCTTCTGTGCTGATGCTTCCGTTTTCCACCAGTTTTTCCATCGTAAATACTTCTTTTGGAAAACGTCTGATTGTCATTATCGGACCAATGACCGCCGGCGGAGAGAGAACAACATTCACTCTCTCTCCACCGGGCAGCCTGGCATCTACAATGGGCTCGCTTTCATTCACGGCCCTATTGCAGGAGGATACTATTTGCTGTATTACGTCATCAAGCTTTTCTTTTGATGCAAACTTTTTGGGCCACTCAAAAATACTTCCCTTTTTTTCGACAAATATTCTGTCATATCCGTTTACCATTATTTCCGAGATTTCCTCATCTTCTATGAGTTCCTGAAGAATATCCAGTTTCCTGATGGAATCAAATATGATTTTTACCAAAATGTCTCTGTCTTTATAAGAACAATTATTTTCAAATGTTTCCCTATAGACCGTTTGCGCTATAAGAACCTTGACTTCGTCTTCACTTGGGTTCGATGAAAGATCTATCTCACTTCGTACAATGGCAATAAGCCTTTCGGTCTCTTTCCCATCAATCATTTTTACCTCCGTCTATTACCATTTAAACTCCGAAGCGGTTTCCTTCCTTACGTAGTCCGTCAGTTCCGTATACAGCAGCCTGTCAATTTCACCCGGCAGATTTTTAATCGTCGGGATCACAAATTTCTTTGTTTTTTTCAGGATATCCTCGTGGTTATATTCATTCAGAATCTGTTCATAATGAAAGATTTTACTTTGCGCCCGAGAATCGTTCGCCGTCATGGTGTAAACTATGGAACATCTGGAAAGAAAAGAATCGAATAGTCCCTGAAGATAGTCCGATAAGTCCATGATGATATAGTCGTATTCGTTCATGGCTGACAGTTCTGAAAGAAATTCATCCCATATATCCGGCGTAATATATGACAAATCCAGATAATAATATGCAGGTTTTATCATATCCAGCCCATTGTAACTAACGATACTGTTTTTGAATTTCGATATGAATTCCTGTCTGATATTTTTGAAATAGTAAAGAACATCTGAAAGGTCCCCACGTCTTCCAAATTGTTCACTTACCGACATTCCCGAAAAACTTTCGAAATTCAAGTACAATACCCTGTATTTCTTTGCAAGCATTTGCCCAAGTACCGTACAAAATGAGGTTTTCATAGAACGTGCTACAGGTGAAAAAATACCAATATACTTTGTTTTACAAGCTGTCGGATTACAGATTTCTGCTTCGCCCGATCCGATGATTTCTATAAGTCTGTCGACTACCTCATCCCCGGGACTGTATCTGAAAATACCGTCATTCTGTGCATCTTCGTAAATGTATATTGTTTTGCCTACCCCTTTGATTTTCTTAATTCTGTCTTCCGAAGCGATTAGATAATCTATCTTTTCCTTCTCTAAAAAGTCTGTAAGTTTTTCCTCGCTCGTAAAAGCACAAATTGAAAATCCTATTTTTCTGTCATCCTCTAAATATTTATAGAGTTTTTCCATGTATGTAATGTTAGAGTCGTATAAGCCTAGAACCTTTTTCTTCATACAAATCCTCCTAACATATAGTTATTGCTATAACCCCCAGTAGTATGGGCAACGAATAATGAATCTTTCCCTTTTTCAACAATTCCTTGTCGATGGTATCCATGTAAGATTCATCAAAAATACCTTCTTCCTTCATTAAAATTTTCCTCTGCAGGTTTCTTGAAAAATTAAATAAATACTTAAATCTTTCGCCGAAAGATTTGTATTTAACGGCCTTTATTATGCCAATAACAAGACCTGCAAAAAGTGAAATTGTAAAAACTAGCATAACCTCTTTGAAAGAAAAACAAATTCCGAGCATTCCAAAGAGTTTTACATCCGCTGCCCCGAAGAATCCGAGTGCGAAAAGCGGAAACAAAACTAAAATGGGAAATAAAATCGAGAGAAAAGTACCGAAAAAAACAATCCCGTTGTCTTGAATGATTTTATGTATTAGAAGAATCGATGAAGCTAAAAGAATGTACCAGTTAGGGATTTTATCGGTACCAAAATCAAACGCTGTCGCGCCTATCAAAAAAAGTATCAATAAAATATCTTTATACTCCTTTCATGATTTTTAACAATATTCAGTTGTAATTTTAAATCAGGAAAATTTGGGGAGAATTTATCCCAATTTGAGGAGTCTCAATTTTTAGTGGTGAAAATGATTATAAGTTATTTTTTGACATTTGTAAAGAATAAATTTTTAATTTTTTCAGATTTTTCGTGATTTTTCTTTCTTTTATCGGGACAAATCCCTATTTTTAGGCATTTGTCGTGATTTTTATTCTTTTAGAAGAATAAAAAAGGACCACATTTCAGCAGTCCTTTTTCGAAGGTATGTATAAAAAATTTAATGAAGAAATCTAAAGGACTTTAATCCCATATTTCCGAAGCCGGTGTACTTAAGGTACAAAGCCGAAACTCCGTCGGGAATATTACATTCTGATTTGTACGTTACCCAAACGGTTTCAAAATCAACGCCTAATTTGGCATAAACAGGACCGTCCGGGGTTGTGCGGACCTCGAAGTCGCCTTTTCCGTATCCGCAAACGTCAAGCTCAATTCCTTTTACGCCTTTAAAATCAAAATATTTAAATCCAAGTGTTGTATTTTCAACTATGTTGTAGATATAACCTACACATTCTTCTCCGTCTTTTCCGTCCTGAGTTACTCTGGGAACGTGATGTCCGCCGACATAAGGGATTCTTTCTTTGTCCGTATACATGTTGCAGACAATGTAGGAAGGATATTCCTCAGTGTCTGCGAGAGGTCCGCCGTTTAAGCCGCAGGATGTAATCTCAACCTGGGGAATGCTTCCGTCAGGAAGGAACTTAACCTCTTCCGCGCAGCCCTGACGTGCATACCAGTCATTGTTGGTCTGGCGGTGATAAAAGATATATCTCTTTCCGTTTATCTCGCAGAGACCGCCGTGGTTGTTTGCGCCATACGCTGCGGGCTCTTCTGCTTTTTTGTATGTGGATATACCGATATCGCAGTTTGAAACGATAACTCCGCCGTATTTGAAATCTCTGTCGGGATAGTCACTGGTTGCATAGCAAAGCTCATGCATAACTTCCGAAGAGTATACAAAATAGTATTTTCCGTCGAATTTACGAATTGAAGAAGCCTCGAAAAATCCGTGTTTTTCATAGTCTGTTCCAAGTGCCGATACGGGTGAGGGAACCACGAATTTGGGCGCTTCTTTTATGGTAAGCATATCCTTGTCGAGCACTGTACACATAGAACCGTGTACAGATGCATCACCGAATGCACATACGCCACCTGTATAAAGATATGTGGTGTCACCCTCTGTGATTACTGCGGGATCGAACTGATGCTCTTCGCCCTTGTCACCGAGCTTAGTGCCATCCTCGTAATGAACATATCCATAAAACTGATATCTTCCTGCAGGTGTATCGCAGACTGCTACGGAAATCGTTGATACCTTATCAAGAGCATAGTAAAGATAGTATCTTCCGTCAGGACCCTGAGTTACATCGGGTGCGTAAAGACACATGTTGTTTTTCTCGTTGAGGGCATCGTCCAGTCTGGTGTAGATTACGCCCTCGTATTTCCAGTCTTTTAGGTCATCGACGGGCGCAGAATAGCACACATAGTCGTTCTGGCAGAAGAAGTGTCCGCCAAATCTGTCATGTGAACCATACACATAAACCCTGTCTCCGAAGACATGGGGTTCACCGTCGGGAACATATTCGTATGAAGGTAAATACGGGTTAAAACACTGTTTCATAAAATAAACCTTTCATTACATTTCAAGGCCTTTTTTGTTAAGCCATTCTTTGATAAATTCGTCAAACTCGGAATCGCGTGCTCCGGGAACGGGACCGTTTGAAGTAAATTCCATACCGGCTTTGTTCTCTGCTGTGTAAGGAGCCCATGTAGGCATAGGTGTTCCGTCTGCGTCATTTCCGTTAGGATCGCCTGTCTTAACAAAGTTTGTAAGATAGTTGCAGATCTGTCTTGCAAGATCGAAATGCCTTCCGACAAAAGGTCTCCAGCAGAGTCCTAAGGTCTCAAAGAAGAACCAGAGGTCTACCGAATGGAATGTGCCGGGGTTGTCCCAGCCGGGAATGTCGGGATTGAAAAGATAGTAATAACAATCTTTGTCGTTATGTTCAAATACGCCTTTAACCGCGCATTCAATGCCGTTTGCAAAAGCATACTGATTGCCGTTTTTAACATGTGCTTCCTTGAATGAAAGGAATTCGTCTGCCTTGTCACCAAAGATTTCTCTTGCTTTCTTTTCGAAATCTTCATCGTTTTCAGCCACGATAAAGCTCTTAAATTCATCGCTTGTATTACCTGACATCATAGGCACATGAGCATGTCTTCCCTCAAGGAATGCCTTGGTCTGATTCTCTTTTAAGAAGCATCCGTCAATCGAAGGACAGAAGAAGAAATTGTTCTTGTTTCTGAACTCGCTTGCTTTGTCACGAACAAACGAAGCATCAAGTTTTCTTGCTTCTTCGATAGTATTAACGCCGAGTGACTTAATAAATTCGTCGCCTTTCTGCTGAACTGCTTCAAAATCGCGGGGAACGATTACAAAGTCATTGAAGTAAGGAAATCCGATTATTCCGCTCATGATTACGGCCTTCTGGAAAAGTCCCTGTGAAGAGCCTGTAAGATGTGAAAATACACTTCCGCCACCTGCAGACTGACCCATGATGGTTATATTGTCAGGGTCACCGCCGAATGCAGCGATATTTCTTTTAACCCATTTGATACCTGCCTGCTGGTCGAGAAGACCGAAGTTGGTAGGTGCATCAGGGCTTTCTTTGGAAAGTTCTTCGTGTGCAAGAAAACCGAATGCTCCGAGACGATAGTTAACAGATACGAAAACTACGCCTCTTTTAGCAATGTTTTCACCGTTGAATTCCATTTCAGGCGGATAGCCCCACTGGAAACCGCCGCCGAAAAACCATATAAGCACAGGAAGTTTTTCGTCTGCACTCTTTGCGTTAGTCCAAACGTTAAGATAAAGGCAGTCTTCATCCATATCGATTTCGGGATCAACATGCCAGTCACGAACATAAATGTCATCCGAAAGACCCGGTACATCCTGCATTGAAATAGGGCCAAACTTGTATGCATCAAGCACGCCTTCCCAATTCTTAGCCGGCTGAGGAGCTTTCCATCTCAAATCTCCCACGGGCGGTGCTGCAAAAGGAATTCCTTTAAAAACCGTAATTCTCGTGTTGTTTCCCGCCAAACCGCGAACTTCGCCGTTTTCAGTCATGACTTTTCTTAACATTCTAAAACCTCCGTTTTTGCTATAACTAGAATTTATGAAAAAACTTATTACACACATAAACTCAATGTATATTATAAAAAAATATATAGAGATATTGTATTAGACAAACTTAAGAAAAAAGGGGCACAAAATTTAGTTAAATGACATTCATTTACTCCTTGTTTGAGTATTCTTTTGACAAGTAGAAAATGCCTATAAACAGGGCGTTTGAAGGCGTTTTTGAAGGCCGATTTTTCTCGGTTTTCGTTATATTTCACAAACTTTTTTTATTTGCTGTTTTTATATTGATTAAACCAAATCTCAATGTTACGATACAATCAAATTCAGGATTTTCTATCGTCGGATTCCCGACATCGGATTTGTTAATACAACTTTCCCGGAAATTTTCCTGCTAAAAGAATTATATAAATGCAGGAAGTAATTCCTGCGGAAAGGATATATGCATGGGGTTAGATGCTAACGAAAAAATTCTTGCCGATTACAATGATGTTTTCGCCGATATCATGAATGTTTTTCTTTTTGGCGGAAAACAGGTAATCAATGAAGATCAACTGGAGAATTCCAAAGACCGAAGTCAGTATAAGGCTGGCGGCAAACTCCATCAACAGGAAAGAGATGTGTCCAAATTCTATAATGATAAGGAGATACGAATAGCATTTCTTGGAATAGAACATCAGAACAAAGCAGAGGAATATATGCCGTTGAGAGTAATTTCTTATGACGGCAGTTCCTACAGATCACAACTCTTAAAAAACGAAGGTAAGAAAAAGCCATATCCGGTAATAACACTTGTTTTATATTTCGGAACCACGCACTGGAGGTATGGCAAATCATTACACGAAGTACTAGATATTCCTGCAAATATAAAAGAATATGTAAGCGATTATAAAATTAATGTTATCGAAGTCGCGTTCCTTAATCAGAAGCAGATAGATATGTTTCAAAGCGACTTCAAAATTATCGCAGATTTTTTTGTTCAAAAGAGAAAATGCGAAGATTATGTACCTTTAGACGATCCGATTATACATGAGGATGAATTCCTGAAAATGATGGAAATCATGGTCGGAGACAAGAGATATTCGCAGATATTGGGTGAGCTGAATAAAGAAAGAGATAAGTTAAAGGAAGGAAAAATAAGTATGTGTGAAGTATACGATAAGATAGAAGGCCGTGGAATCCAAAAAGGTATTCAAATGGAAAGGGCGAATACAGAAAAGGAAAGAATGCGTGCTGATTCAGAAACAAAACGTGCTAATGCCGCTACTGAACGTGAAAAAGCTGCAAGAAAACTCGCAAATGCTGAAAAAAGACGCGCAGATAAGGCTGAAAAAGAAATTGCAAAACTCAAAAAACTGCTTGCTGAAAAGTAATATATAATACTAAAAAAGGACTGCCTGTGCAGTCCTTTTTTTATTCTTCTTTTTTATCAACAATCGCTTTTCCGAACCACTTCTTTTTATACCAGTAGTACATTACGATAATTCCTCGGATACATTCGTCCATAGCTGTTCCGATATAAACACCTGCGACACCGATGCCGGCGAGAACTCCGAGGCCGTAGCCGAAGGTCAAGCCAAGTCCCCACATGGTTATAAGGCCGACTATAAGCGGGAATATGTATGCGCCTGCTGCCTTTAGTGAGCAGATGAATGTCATGTTAAGGCATCGGCCGATTTCAAGGAAAATATCCACTAACAATATCATACTTCCCAGAGCGATTACTTTTTCGTTCTGTGTGAAGATCCTTAATGTAAACGGACTTAATGCCCAGTTAATTGTCGCTAGCGCAATCGTTATCGGCATAGAAACAAGGAGGGTTTTAAACACTCTTTTATACGCCAGATCTTCTCTGCCTGCGCCAACTAAGTGACCCGTAATAATCTGCGTTGCCATCGCCGATGCGTTTGAGAAAATAATTGCAAATGAAATCAGTGAATTACAATATACTCTCGCATTTACCGAATCGTTACCCATTCCGTTTACGAACGAAAGAAGACACATCTGATACATTGTGTATGAAAGATTTTCACCCGCCGAAGGAAGACCGATTTTAATCATCTTCCATAAAAGATCAAACGGGAAAGGCCTTATGTAGCGAATGGAAATCTTTCCGATTTTTGCTATATAAAAGAATGCCAAAGCTGCTATAACGGCTATCGTTCTGGCAACAAATGTGGAAATTGCAACCCCCGCAACCCCCATATTCAAACCTTTCAATGGTCCGTATAAGAAAAGATAGTTTCCACCGATATTGATTACATTGATTGCGATGGAAATATACATACCGACTTTCGGATATCCGTTACAACGGAGTATCTGAATCATTACATTGTAAATTGCCATTAAAAATCCGCCGCCGCCAACAATGTAGATGTAAGTCATTGCGTAGGGCTTCATCTCGGGCGATACTTTTAGGAGCATCATAAAAAGCGGGTTTGCCAGTACGATTCCGATACTGAGTATTACGCCGAAGGTCGCATTAAACACTACTGCAAGCGAATAAATCATATTCATCTTGTCGTACTGTTTTGCTCCGAGGTACTGTGCAACAACAACCGATGTTGCGGTAGCGATAATGTTAAAAAGAATGATAATCATAAACATTATCTGGTTCGCATTTCCGACCGCACCAACCGCGTATTCGTCATAATGGCTTAACATCAGAGTGTCGACATTATTAACCATTACTCCGAGAAACAGTTCAAAGAACATCGGTCCCGCTATTACAAGCAGCGGTGTTTTTTCATTTATTACAGGACTCTTATTTTCTTTACTCATTTCAAACTAGATTACTTTCTTAGACTGTTCTAAAGCGTCTATTACTTTGTCGCACCAGGCATCAAATTCAGGATCCTCCACCCGGCATTCCGGATGAGACAAAACATAATCAAGTGCAATTCTCACACCCTTGTTAAAGCTTATGTTCGTTCTCATTTCGGGTACAATTCTTTTTAATTTGCTGTTATCAAATACAACCGATACAGCCTTATCTCCTATCAGACTTCCTTCAAAATCAAAGCCGTATTTATCCCCTACTGCGCTTAAATATTCCGAAGAAACATGATATGCATTTAATTTTACACCGAGTGCTTCGGCTATTGTAGCATAAATCTGATTCCAGGTAAGTGTTTCGTCACCTGTAATCTGGAATGCTTCTCCGATAGCGTGGCGGTTGCCCATAAGGCCGATAAATCCGACTGCAAAATCAGCATTGAATGTCAGGTTCCAGAGAGATGTTCCGTCTCCCTGAATGATAACGGGCTTACCCTCCTGCATTCTCTTAATAACCTGATAAAAGCCCTTTTTGCCGTGAACGCCTAAGGGTACGTTTCTCTCATCGTAGGTATGGCTCGGTCTTACAATAGTAACCGGGAAACCTTCCTCGCGGTACTTCTTCATCAGGAATTCTTCAGAAGCAATCTTGTTTCTTGAGTATTCCCAGTGAGGGTTTGCAAGCGTCGTGCCTTCAGTGATTCTGTAATCGGCTGCAGGCTTATTATAAGCCGAAGCGGAACTTATGTATATATACTGATTCGTTTTCTCCTTAAAAAGTCTGTAGTCCCTTTCTACCTGATCAACCGTAAAACCGATAAATTCGCTGACTACGTCAAAGTGCATTCCTTCGATTTTTTTACGAACGTCTTCTTCATCGGACATATCTGCTTTGATAAGATGAACGTTTTCGGGAATTGCATCGCTTCTGTTGCCACGGTTAATCAGCCAGACCTCCCATGAGGGATCTGCAGCAAGTTTTCTTACTATAGCGGCACTGATTGTGCCTGTTCCGCCAATAAATAATGCCTTCATATCCATCTCCTGTTTTATCTGTTTTTCTTTTTCCAAAACCGTAACCCCCCGGTTAACAGTTTTATAGGTGACATGTTAATCATAAAACGGCCACGGTCACAAAAATAGCAGATATTTATTGTGTTTTGCCCATTTTTTGCTATTATTGATTTTAGGAGAAATCATAAAAGAGGAAACGAATGGAAAAAGAAATCATAAAATATGCGTCTGTTCAGGGCGTTCACGTTGTTTCAAAAAACTCACCCGAATACTTTCCGCCTCACTGGCACAATGATGCTGAATTTACGGTTATTTTAAAAGATAACTGCAAATACAGAATAAAGGATCGGGAATATAATCTTTCTGCGGGCGACATACTTCTTATATGGCCCAGAGAGCTTCATGAAATACTTTCTTCCGAAAAGGGAGGCACTGTTTTCGTGCAGTTTTCCTCAGATATCATCGATAACAATCTCGATATTGTTTCGGCTTCCAAATTTATGACCGCCTGCCATATAATAAGCGCAAAAAAAGAGCCCGAAACGGCTCAGATTATAAGAGACTTAATTGAAGAGATACAGGATATTTATGACAAAAAACCGTCTTTTAGCGAGACGAAATGCAAAATATTAATATACAAAGTCCTTTTGGCTGTCGGAGAATATGTCTTAAAAGAACAGCGCGAGCAGATTGGGCCTTCGAACTATTCCGCCGCATCCTGGAACTATGTGCGTTCCGCGTGCAATTACATCGCCGAGCACAGTTCTGAAGAAATATCTCAGGCGGAGGTGGCAAAGAAAGTCGGGCTCAGTCCTTACTATTTCTCAAAGCTTTTTAAGGAATATCTTCAGACTTCCTTCCCTCAGTATCTTGCCCGAATCAGACTTCATAATGCCATAGCGCTTTTGGCGGACGATTCTCTCTCCATCACTGAATGCGCATATATGGCTGGTTTTCAGTCCACGACAACCTTTAACAAAGTATTTTTAGAGTCTGTCGGCTGTTCTCCGAGAGAATACCGCAAACTTCATTCTTCAATCATCGAATAAATACAATTATTCTTTTAACATTATCATTCCTGCCATCGTGCCGCGTTTGCCTTTCTGCGCGCGGTGCGAGAACAATACATCGTTGTTGCAGCAGGTGCAGAGTCCGGAAATGCTGATGTGTTCGGGTAAAATACCCGAGTATGCAAGCGTTCCGAAAATAATTCGGCTTAAATCCAGATCGAATTTATCATCATCTTTTTCAAAATACCAGGCATCGTCCAGATAATCGAATTCAAGAAATTCTTCAAAAACATCACGGCTTACTTCATAACAGCACATTCCAATGCAGGGACCTACTCCCGCATAAATATCTTCGGGTTTGCATCCGTATTCCTCGACCATCTTTTCCACTACTTTTGCCGAGATTTCCTGCGCTGTTCCCTTCCAGCCCGAATGTGCGATACCGATTGCTTTTTTTATGGGGTCAACAAAGAAAACAGGCACGCAGTCAGCACATGTAACGGTAATCGCAAGATTGGGCTCGTTGGTTACAAGCGCATCCACGTTAATATAATTGAAAGGCTTTAAAATACCGCAACCCGCATCGTTTCTGGTTGCCACGCGGACGTTGTTTCCGTGGTTTAAATTGCCTATTACAACATCTTCAAGCTTAATTCCGACAGCATCCGTGAAAAGCTCGTAGTTTTTTAGGATGTTTTCTTTTGAATCGTCCGTCTTGATTCCGAGATTCATCGAAGAATAATATCCTTCGCTCACGCCTCCCTCTCTCGAAGAAAACGCATGAACAAGAAAATCAAACTGCTCAAAATCCGGAAACGTATAATACATTACTTCGTTGTTGTAGTTTTCTTTCATGTAGACCCTCTCATAAAAAATACCCTCAGTGCAACTTAAAAGCATATATCTCAAATAAGCGGCCGGACCCAGGCACCCTTGCGGCACCCGGAAGATTCCTCTTAGTGCTGCTTCGTTCCCGACCTGACACGGTTCGTGGATTTCCGTCGCGCAAGACCCAAACCCAGACCGCTTATCTGAAACATACGCCGAACTCAAATTGCATTGAGGGCGAATTTGAGTATATAAAATTATCGTGTAAATGTCAATGAATCCGATGGATTATAATGCAGGTTCAAGTCTGATTGCATTCTTGTCGGAATCGTATACGGTATAAATAATATCGTTTAATTCGAAACTTCTTATATTTCCTATACTTTCATTAGCATCGTATGTGGCATTGGCCGTTATGACAAAGTACTTATCTTTTATGCGCTGGCCATCCTGAAGAATAATTGCGGACATTCCTTCATAAATGCCTTCCACACTGTCTTCCATAAAATCAGACACTATTAAGTCTGCCGAATAAGGCGAATCGTAATAAATTAAATCTCCGAAAATTCCTTCGGAAAGAGCCATCTCGCCATTGACGTTGTGCTGCGCAAAGAAAATCTCGTCCGCATAATTGAAATAGAAATACGGACTGGAATAAGGTCTGTCAAAAGCCCAGATATTGTCAGGCATTCCCTCATAAATAACTTTTCCCGAATCCTCTTTGTTTCGCTCTGCTTCCACTACGACGCATTTTTTCAGTTCGGAATCTTCATAGGCGTTAATACCCATGTAAACTTCGTCTTCTGTTACAAATATCTGATATACTCTCGGAATGCCGTTTTTCCATATGTCTTTTGCGTCATACTCGGCCAACTGGATTCCTACTTCTCCGTAAAACTTCTGGTATTCGGTCAGACGGATTGCATCGTCGTTATAACCCGTTGTAACCACATAGATATAGTCATCTGCAAATTCTGCAGCCATCACATAATCCTGGTCTTTTAGCTGAAGAGTGCTGCGATACTCGTTACCGTAGTCAATATAAAACTGTCCTGCCATAAACTGATCGACCGCAATCGCATCATTATTATCGGAAACCGCCTCAATAACGGAATGAGTATTCGTATCACTCTTTTCTTCAAGTGCCGAGCCATCAGGGTAGCAGGCCACAATGTAGTTTACCGAATAATAATCATTTGACTCGAATCTCTCGGTATAAAACTTGCCGTTCATATAGTAAAGGGCGCCTCCGCTGTAATCCCTGTATGCAAGCCCGGTCTCGCCTGTTCTTAAATCATAAAAGCAGACACAGCCGATTTTATCAAAATCGTAATGATTGTTGAAATCACCCCAATCGGCATAAATAGGGTGATCATTATAACCCGAAGGATCATAATATCTGAAAAATACCAGATTTCCTACTCTTACAAAATTTGTTCCGTTATTTTCCACGTCGTTACAGTCTTTAAAGAACGGGGTAACATCTCTCATTTCTCCGCCTATATTAACTGCAAGCGTACCCTTAACCGCATCAAGATTGTCAGGTTCAACGAGCATTGCTATAGGAACATCGTTTATTCCGACTTTTTCTAAAACAGACTCTTTTGCATCGTTTTCACAGAAAGGAAAACCGCTACTCATATTGTCAAATACCAGGTCGTCTCCTTCGTATCTGTATTCAAAATTGAATATTTCGGGAGAACCGCTCATAAAATATTTCATCCACGCCCTACCGTTATTTGAATCGTCGGTTTCGAAGAAGCCTTTTAAAAGAGTTACCTCGAGTCCGTCGATTTTTTGAATTACGGTTATTTCGGAATATCTTTCGCCTTTTTCAAAAGAAACAAACCAGGGTTCTTCCGTATCTTTTAACTTCCAGAGACCATAAAGGTTTTCATCTGAATTTTCTGCATAAAAACCATCCGCAATATCTACGGCTGTTTCATCCTCAAAGAAATCTCTTAAGTCATCTCTTCTTTTAAGCTCTATGGTTTTGCCGTTGGTATAAAGAGGACATAAATCCCCGTCACCTGTTACCGTAATGCCGTCATTCGTCAGCTTGATGTTTCCTGTAACGGGTGCGCTCCAGTATCTGCACATATTGGACATTACCGAGCAGGCCGTAACTCCGACTCTGCACTCGTCCGTATTTTCATAATAAAAATCTCTGGGATCTTCTGGAACGATTTCCATTGCCCAGAACGAATAGACTTCCTCTTCGTCTTCTTCTGCGGTATATCCGCCGTAAGCATATACATTACCGCAGAAATTGTATATCGAAAGGTAAAAAGGCATATCCCCTTCATCCATTCCAAAATATGTTCCTTCGATTTTCGACGCGAAAGCATCTTTGCTGAAATCTGAAGCAGACGTAATTACGTCAGGATTTGCGGCAGACTGATTGCCGTTATCCGGAGTATTTACATCAGGATTTGCAGTGCTGCTTGTTACCTGCGCCAAAGAATTATTGCTGTCCTTATCGGTATTCGTACTCACATTGGTACAGCCTATCGCAAGCGTAAGCATACTCAGCATAAGAACTGTCGAAATAATTTTACTTAATGTCTTTTTCATTCCTCTTCCACCTCTTTTATGAGTTTTATTAAACATTATCCCTTGTAATATTTCTTGCCCATTTATGACTGTAAAAATGCTTAAATACCCACGGCCATTTTACAAACTCGTCCGTGCAAAGCAGGAAATAGACCCATTTTACGGGGAGTTTAAATACAAAAGCCGCTAAAAGACCCAAGGGAACCGCATAGCACCACATATCTATGACATCACATTTAAATCCGAATTTGCTGTCTCCTCCGGCCCTGAATACGCCGGCTATCAGACACGTATTTACCGCCGTTCCAGTAATGTAATATGAATTGATTAAAAGCATGAATTTAAGATAATCCTGCGCAAGCGGCGTGAGGTCTGTCACCATAAAAACTATGGGCATTATTGCAACTACAAAAATACCTCCGATGATACCGGTTACAACCGAGAGCCTTAAGCAGATATGGCCTGCTTTTATTCCGTCATCCAGACTTCCTTCGCCTAAGATCTGTCCGACTATAATACCCGAGGCCATTCCGACACCGTAGCACATTACGCAGCCTAAATTTCTGACCACATTGACTATCGAATATGCCGCAACCGCATCTTCTCCGAGATGCCCTATGATTGCGGAATATGCGCTGAATGCAAGTGACCAAGCAAGGTCGTTTCCAATTGCAGGCATCGCCATCGTAAAGAAATCATGCTCAAGTAATTTGTGCCTTTGAAACATGGTTCTGAACGTAAGAGCCACACCGGGTTTCATAAGAACCGATACCAAAATACATCCTAAAAGCTGAAGAAGTCGGCTTATCGTGGTCGCAATGGCAACACCGATTACGCCAAGTTTGGGTGCGCCGAAAAGCCCGAAAATAAATACCGCATTTAAAGATACGTTACAAACAAGTGCAACCGCTTCAAGCACAGTGCTCACGGTTACCTTGTTTATACATCTTAAAATCGACATATAAACGGCGCTTATCGCCCAGAATAAAAGGCCGGGTGCAATAAATACAAGATATTTTGAACCTATTTCAATAAGGTTTTCATCATTGGTGTAAATCCGCATTAAAGTTCGCGGTATTAAGAGGCATAACGCGGCTCCGATTGCAGCCACCGAAAGAGCAAATTTATGTCCGATTCCCTCGACCTTTTCGATGGTCTTCATATCTCCCTTGCCATAATACTGCGCCGCAAGCATGGCGATACCGGTACCGATTCCGTAAAGGAACATAAAAAGAATACCCACCATACTGTTGGCGAGAGAAACCGCACCTATGGCCGACTGTCCGACATAATTAAGCATCAAAACATCGGCGCTTGATACACAGGCGTCGATTATATTCTGAAACACTATCGGAAGTGCCACAACACATATTTTTTTGTATAATTCTTTTCTGTTTTCAATCATAATTTCAGTACTTCGATAATACCATTTTTAGCCTTAAAACTCAACGATTACGCGCCCGTATCCTTGAGAAATGCGTAAAATTATGCTATTATTTTAGGGAATTTCGAAGAGGTGCGAAATAAACACAATGGATAAAAAAGGCAGAGTATATGTTTGCCACACCTACTATCACGTATATGTGGCGCTCCTAAAAGAATTTAACCTACCCAAAGAAGAAAGATTTAAAGCCGACCTGGTTTTAAGTCTTATGTCCAATGACTTCGAAACCTTCGCTGAAAGAGTTAAAGAAAACGGCGTTTTCGAAAATGTATTTCTTTTCGACGAAAAGAGAGAAACGTATTTCCCCGAAGTGGCAGAACTTAAAAAAGACAAGGGCAATATCGTTTCAAACATGATTAACCGAATCAAATTCACGAAGGCATTTGCTAAAGCGCAGGAGCCCTTTGTTCCCGTGGATTTTTCCAAATATAAAGATGTCTGCGTATTCTGTGACGTCGATCCCATCGGTCTTTATTTAAATCAGAAAAAGGTCAAATACCACGCTTTGGAGGACGGCTTCAACTATCTTAAATTCTACGATCCCGTTCCCGCAAAGTCCGACAATAAAGGTTGCTGGGGACTTAAAAAATTCTTCAGCATGGGACTTAATCTTATCTTCATTCGCGACGGATACAGCAAATACTGCATCGATATGGAAGTAAACGATCGGTCGGTGGTGAAGGATTCTTTTAGGAAGTATGTCGAAGTATCGCGTACCGCACTTGCGGAGGCTCTTACTAAAGACGACAAGGAACTTATGATGCGTGTCTTCGTAAAAGACTTCGATTCCTTCAAGGCACAGCTTTCAAACGTAAAAGAGGGCGAGAAAAACATCATCATTCTCACCGAGCCTCTTTTGACGGATTTAAAAGGCAGAGAAAGACTCTTCCGGGATTTAATTGACGAATACTCAAAGGAAGGCTACGTTTTCCTTAAGCCTCATCCGAGGGACGAGCTTGATTATCCGACTGTTTTCGCGGATGTTAAGCAGTTCGACCGAACCGTTCCGATGGAAATATTAAATTTCTTCGAAGATATAAGTTTTGATAAAGTTGTATCGGTATACACCCAGCTTGACTCGGTTAAGTTTGCGAAGGAAAAAGTGTATCTCGGCCACGATTTTATGGATAAATATGAGGATCCGTCCGTTCACAGAAAGGACGGCAAGTAGGTATGGAATTCAGTAAAAAATTAAGCGTAATCGTACCTGTATACAACATGAATCACGACGGAAATTTAAATTTCTGTCTGGATTCGCTCGTCAATCAGACCGTAAAAGACATGGAAATCATCGCGGTAAACGACGCTTCCACGGACGATTCGCTTGATGTTTTATACGAATACGAAAAAAATTTCCCCGAGCTTTTCAAAGTCATAACCTACAGCGAAAACAAAAAGCAGGGCGGCGCCAAAAACGAAGGTCTTAAAGTCGCTTCGGGCGAATGGATCGGCTTTATCGACAGCGATGACTGGGTAAGCAGGGATTATTACGAAAAGCTCATAAAAAAGGGTGAAGAAACCGGCGCCGATATCGTAGGCTGCGATTACAATATCGTATCCTCTCACACCTATGTTCGCGGAAATCACGTTTCCTCCATCAATTTCGACCAGGTCGGAGAACTTACCAAAGAAAGAATGAGCAATCTTTTCAGATCTTTCGGAAGCATGGTAATAAAAATCTACAAACATGAAATCATAAAAGAAAACAACTTAGGCTTCCCCGAAGGTATCTTTTATGAGGATAACTGTGCCGCCAGAGTCTGGGCTCCGTATTTTAAGCATTTCGAATACATAAACGAAGACAATTATTACTACCTGCAGCACGATACCTCAACGGTTCACACCATCACCGAGCAAAGGTGCCTCGACAGAATCTCAGCCATGAATATTATGGTTGATGAGCTAACAAAACGTGGACTCTACGATGAATATAAGGATGAAATCGAGGATGTGTACACGCAGCTTGGTTTCAGAATCACCCTCTTTAGTTATATGCTCGGATGCAAGGAAAAGAAATTCTCTTTTGTTTATTACATGAAACGGGATTTCAAGAAAAATTTCCCTGATTTTATGAAGAACAAATACTATTCGATACCTGACAAAGAAGAAGAGAAAATGATGAACCTCTGCATGAAATCATCATTAATCTTTTACATATATTATTCGTTTTTATGGATTTACAGAAATCACAAAGCCGGCAAATAACGCCGGCTTTTTTATACAAAAAAGCTCCCCACCGATAAAAGAACCGGCAGGGAGCCAAAAGGGTAGAAAGAACTAATATATCTGCTTGATGAAATTAAGGATATCTTCGTAAACCATATCTTTCTCGTCTTCGTTTAAGATTTCGTGACGAAGCCTTGGATACATTATTCCGTCGACATCCGTGTAACCCTGCTTTCGTAAGAGCTCCATAGCCTCTGCGAAAGCTTTTTCATTTACTGCGCAGGGGTCTTCTGCGCCCGAGAAAAATCTGATGGGAAGTGCGGGATTTTTCATCACATATCCGCCGTCGGTATATGTTAACATCGTAAGTTTTACGAGGTTTAAATATCCGTTTAAGGTGAACATATAATTACAAAGCGGGTCTTCGTTATACTTCTTGACCTTTTCGGGATCGGAGTTAACCCACATATGCGGCACTTCTTCTTTTTTGAATCTTTTCTCGTAATCTCCCACAACAAGATCCGATATGAATTTCGACCTCGTTTTCTCGCCCTTAATATTTGTTACCATTTTTATAAGAGCGAGTCCGGGCTTCATTCCGGGTTTCTTTGACGGGCAACCGATGACAACGAGCTTGTCGATATCCGCATCATATTTCCTTAAGTAACACCTTACAACCATCGAACCCATGCTGTGTCCGAGGAGAATATAGGGGAGCGGCTCTTTTATGAGTTCTTTTACATATGCCTTTGTCTCAAGTGTAATCTCATGCGTATCTTCTATGAGTGCCTCGTAGCCGCCCGCATACATAAAGCCCAAATCATCGGGACTTTTAACGCTCGCACCGTGCCCTCTGTGATCGTGAATCACAGTGATGAAACCGTTGTCGGTAAGAAACTCCATAAAAGGAATATATCTTTCCTTATACTCGTTCATGCCGTGCACCAGCTGAACGATTCCCTTTATATCTTTCGCATTGTCGGGCTCGAACCTAAGGACCGATAGTTCCAGCTTGTCGGTGCCCGAAATATGCGTATATTTTTTTGCTTTCATAACATATCCCTCCGGAAAAATCCTAAAAAAATTTCCTTTATATATTAATCGGATTGTATCCCCGTATTGTTAATAATGCCGTCTCAGAAGATTATTTTTTGGATAGTTTAAAGCCCCAATTTGATTGAATAAAAAGGCAATCTGCATTATATTTATCTTATACAAATTATGAATGGGGGTATACATATGGATAATCGTGCATGTGTTTCATGGGATCTCATGAATTCCTTTTTAATTGATGCTTTTGCGGGCTACGGAGTGCCGAGAGAGGATGCCGCAATCTGCGCGGACGTGCTGCTCGAATCAGACAGACGCGGAATCGAAAGCCACGGATGCAACCGCTTCAAACCCATCTATATCGACCGAATCAAAAAGGGCACTCTTCTGCCCGTCACCAATATTGAAATCATAAAAGAAACGCCCACCACCGTGGTCATGGATGCCCATGACGGAATGGGTATGGTTGCCAGCCATAAGATGATGGAAATGCTCATCGAAAAGGCCAAAAAATGCGGTATGGCAGGCGGTGCTATCAAAAACTCAACACATTACGGTATCGCGGGATACTGGGCAACAATGGCTTCCAAGGAAGGCTTAATCGGTGTGACCGGTACCAATGCCCGTCCTTCTATCGCGCCCACATTCGGCGTTGAAAACATGATGGGTACGAACCCCTTAACATTCGCACTTCCTACAGACGAAGAATTTCCTTTCTGCCTTGACTGTGCAACATCCATCGTACAGAGAGGCCGTATCGAATACTATGCAAGAGAAGGCAAGGCAACGCCCGCAGGAACGGTTGTATCCGAAAAAGGCGAGCCTATGACCGATTCGGAAGAAATCTTAAAAGCATTAGTTGACGGAACCGCAGCACTCGCACCTTTAGGCGGAATCGGCGAAGACCTCGCAGGATATAAAGGCTACGGCTATGCGGCTGTGGTTGAAATTCTCTCGGCAGCTCTTGCAGGCGGTCAGTTTATGAAAGCACTTACGGGCGTTGACGAAAACGGAAAGCCTCAGATGTACCATCTCGGACATTTCTTCTTTGTTGTGGATCCCGAAGCTTTTTCGGGACTCGATACTTTTAAGAAAACCGCGGGCGATATCTGTCGTGCTCTTCGCGCTTCCAAGAAAGCTCCGGGGAACGAGCGCATTTACACCGCAGGTGAAAAAGAATACCTCGTATGGCTCGAGAGAAAAGAAAAAGGCGTTCCCGTAAGCAAATCCGTTCAGAAGGACATTATCGAAGTCCGCGATGCGCTTAATCTTCCTTACAAATTCGATTTTGAATAAAAACATTAGGGGGTATATATGTCTAAATACGTAATGGCACTCGATGCCGGAACTACTTCCAACAGATGTATTTTATTTAATGAAAAAGGCGAAATAGTATCTCTTGCCCAAAAGGAATTCACGCAGTATTTTCCGAAGTCGGGCTGGGTTGAACACGATGCGTCGGAAATCTGGCTGACACAATACTCGGTAGCAAGCGAAGCACTTGCAAAAGCCGACGCCAAAGCCGAAGATATCGCAGCTATCGGTATTACCAACCAGCGTGAAACCACGATTGTCTGGGACAAAGAAACCGGAGAGCCTATATATCACGCAATCGTATGGCAGGACAGACGTACGGCCGACTACTGTGAAAGCCTCGTAAACAAGGGCCTTACAGACACTTACCGTCAGAAAACCGGTCTTGTCATAGACCCTTATTTCAGTGCGACCAAGATAAGATGGCTTCTTGAAAATGTTCCAGGCGCAAGACAAAAAGCCGAAGAAGGAAAACTTCTCTTCGGTACAGTCGAAACCTGGCTTATCTGGAAACTGACAGGCGGAAGCGTTCATATAACGGACTATTCCAACGCCTCCAGAACTATGCTTTTTAACATCGTCGAACTAAAATGGGACGAAGATATCCTAAAAGAATTAAACATCCCGGCATGCATGCTGCCTGAAGTAAGGCCTTCCAGCGAAGTATATGCAAAAACAATGTCAGATCTGTTCGGCGGTGAAATCACTATCGCTGGTGCAGCAGGCGACCAGCAGGCTGCTCTTTTCGGACAGACATGTTTTAACGCGGGACAGGCCAAGAATACCTACGGAACCGGCTGTTTCCTTTTAATGAACACAGGAGAAAAACCCGTATTTTCAAAATCGGGACTCGTTACCACCATTGCCTGGGGAATCGATGGCAAAGTCGAATATGCACTCGAAGGTTCCATTTTCGTGGCGGGAAGTGCAATACAGTGGTTAAGAGACGAGCTCAGATTCATGGATTCCGCATCGGACAGCGAATTCTTCGCATCCAAAGTTAAGGACACCTGCGGATGTTACGTGGTCCCGGCTTTTACGGGACTTGGTGCACCCTACTGGGATCCTTACGCAAGAGGTGCAATTGTGGGATTATCACGAGGAGTTAACAAATATCATGTCATTCGTGCCACTCTCGAATCCCTCGCATATCAGACCTATGATGTTTTAACCGCGATGGAAAACGATTCGGGTATGAAACTCTCGAAATTAAATGTGGACGGCGGTGCGAGCGCAAACAATCTTTTGATGCAGATGCAGGCCGATATCATTCAGACCGAAGTTAACCGTCCGAAATGTGTCGAGACAACAGCCGCAGGCGCCGCATATCTGGCAGGTCTCGCAGTCGGATACTGGAAAAGCAAAGAAGATGTCCTCTCGAACATCTCCATAGAAAAGACCTTCAAGCCCGAAATTTCCCGCGAAGAGCAGGAGAAGAAAATCGCCAAATGGCACAAAGCCGTGGAACACGCCCGTGACTGGGAAAGAGAATAAAATTAGATTTAAAAAACTGTTAACCTCATTTGATTAACAGTTTTTTATTTTATATACTTATTCAAAAGATACTCTTTCTCATTAGCCTCGGGGTTTTCAATAACCTCTTCTAGCATTTGATTTAATATCTCTCCAATTTTAGGTCCTGAAGGAATGCCCTTTTCAATCAAATCTTTCCCTGATACAGCCAGATCTTTCAGACTTACACATTCACTGTTGGCAATAACTTCCTCGTAGGCCTCCTTGTTTTTCCGTAGTCTTTCAAACTTCTCTTCTCTCTGATAATCGCTCTGCGCCATTAGGTCCGCTTCCCAGACCTTGAAAATATCGGGAAAGGCATCAACTCCGATTCTGTTCATTGCACGACGCATGATTTTCGTGCCTTCCTCAAGCCTCTCATCGTGATGACGCACGAGTTTTGAAACCATATCAATCGTGTCATTATCGTATTTTAATCGCCTTAATATTTCTTTGGCCTTATCACAGGATTTCTGCTGATGACCGTAAAAATGATCTATGCCCTTTTCGTCGGTCGTAAGACATTCAGGCTTTGCGATATCGTGTAAAAGCATGGTTAAGCGAAGTGTTTTGTCTTTATCTATCGATTCGACCGATTTTATGATGTGGTCTCCGACAGTATAACAGTGATGTGGATTATGCTGTTCGGTTTCAAAACATCTGTCGATTTCCGGCAAAAACTCCTTTGTGAGTCCGAGTTCATATGCAGTTTTAAGCATCGCGGGATTATCTGATAAAAGAGTCTTGTTTAATTCCGTCTGGATTCGTTCTGCGCTTATCTTGCTTAAGGTCGGCGCCAGCTCTTTTATGGCTTCATAGGTCTCGCGCTCAATTTCATAACCAAGTTGTGCAGCAAATCTGACCGCACGAAGAAGGCGAAGTGCATCTTCGGTGAATCTCTCTTTTGCATTGCCCACACATCTGATAGTCTTTTTCTCAATATCGTCCATTCCGCCGAAAATATCAACGAGTCCCTCCGTGTCATTGTAGGCCATCGCATTGATTGTGAAATCTCTTCTTAAAAGATCTTCCTTAAGATTTGATGTAAATTCAACGCTCTTTGGGTGTCTGGAATCTTCGTATTCGCCGTCGATTCGATATGTGGTGACCTCGTACATTTCTTTGCCCATCAGGACTGTAACCGTACCATGCTTAAGCCCCGTGTCGACAGTTCTTTTAAAAATCGCCTTGACCTCTTCGGGCTTTGCGGAAGTCGTAATATCCCAGTCGTTCGGGACGCGTCTGAGAATGGAATCGCGCACGCAACCGCCGACCGCATACGCTTCGTATCCGGCCTCATAGAGTGCGTTTATTATTTTTTCCACATTTTTCGGCAAAATTATTTTCATACTTTTCATCTTTAACAGGAGCCAGGCACACTATTTAATATCCAGCTCCACAGGGCAGTGATCGGATCCTAAAATATCCGCATGAATTTTGGCATCTGTCATTCTGTCTTTTATTTTCTCTGATACGACAAAATAGTCAATACGCCAGCCTGCATTCTTCTCTCTGGCCTTAAACATGTAAGACCACCATGAATATTTATCCTTTTCGTCGGGATAAAAGTATCTGAACGAATCGATGAAACCGTTCTCTGTCACCCTCGTAAAACATTCTCTTTCCTGATCCGTAAATCCCGCATTCATATGATTGCTTTTAGGATTTTTAAGATCGATTTCCTTGTGCGCAACATTTAAATCGCCGCAGTAAATGACGGGTTTCTTTTCATCAAGCTTTTTTACATACGCTAAAAAAGCCTCTTCCCAGACCATTCTGTAATCAAGTCTGGTAAGCTCTCTCTGCGAATTGGGTACGTAAACATCTATAAAATAAAAGTCCTCAAACTCCGCAGTAATTACTCTGCCTTCGTGGTCGTGCTCTTCTATTCCGATGCCGTAGGTCACGCTTATCGGCTCCTTTTTCGTAAAGAGCGCCGTTCCCGAATAACCCTTCTTCTCGGCATAATTCCAGTATTGAAAATATCCCGGCGTCTCAAGCTCTATCTGACCCTCGGAAAGTTTGGTCTCCTGCAGGCAGAATATATCGGCATCGATTTCATTGAAGAAATCCATGAAGCCTTTGCCCATGCATGCTCTTAATCCGTTTACGTTCCATGATATAAATTTCATAATCTTTATCCTTTTTATCTACACTCGCAAATCTATTACATTTTATCATAAAAGAAACCTTTTAGAATATTACAAATCAAATTTAGGCTTTACAATTTTGCAATCTGGTCTTATGATTTTATTTGTTTTTGGTTATTTTAATAATATCAAATTTTTTATATCCTTGTCCTATGCTTGGAAAGGACACAAAAGCGATGACGAAAAATCAGGTAAAATTCACAACTATAAGACTTACGGTAACAGCATTATTCATGGCAATGAACATAGCTATGTCTTCCTTCGGCGTACCCGTTCCCGGAGGACATCTATATCTTTGCGATATCGTAATCTGTACCGCCGCAATTTTGTTAAATCCTTTGGAAGCATTTGTCGTAGGCGGTATCGGCTCATTCCTTGGCGATATGATTTTTTACCCCCTGCCCATGTTTGTATCACTCGTTACGCACGGACTGCAGGCTATGGTAATATCAGTCTTCGCACACTACGTACTTAAGAAACACCCTAAAATTGCCGCAGGTATCGGAGTTTCAATCGGCGTTCTTATAATGGTTGCAGGATATACATTCGGAAAAGCATTTATCTATTCAACTCCCGAGTACGCAATCATGAAGCTTCCTTATGAATTCGCACAGGGAATCTTAGGCGCAGTATTTGGAATGCTTTTGGTATTCAGATGCGGTATTAAAAAAGTATTCAGCCTCGTTGTGGGTGAGAACAATCGTAAAATCGAAAAAGCTGATAAAGAATAAAACATTTCATGCATAAACAAAAAGGGAAATCGTCTAAGACGGTTTCCCTTTTTTTATGAGTTCTAATTTTTCTTCTCTTGTAAGTCTGTGCTTTATAAACCACTCTCGACTCATCGCTTCTTTTTTATCATCAAAGCTTTCCGAATACACAAGCTTAACCGGCAGACGACTTTTTGTGTATTTCGCTCCCTTGCCTTCATTTTGAGCTTTCAGGCGGTTTTCAAGATTATTCGTATAGCCTGTATAAAGCGTGTTATCCCCACATTCTAAAATGTATATGTAATAATTTGTTTTCATTATTTACCCGATTCCGTTGAAATTTTCTTAATCCACTTTTTACTTCGTAGTCTCAGAAACGCCCATATCGTCTTTACAATCTGGTCCGATTTAAGGCAGATGTAAATCCAGAAAGGCGGGAGTTTAAAATAAAATCCTGCGAGAATACCAAGCGGTATCGCAAGTACCCAGAGCATGATGTTGTCGGCCACCATCAGCATGGTTGTGTCGCCACCTCCTCGAAGAACACCCTTGGTCATGATGCTGTTCGTTCCCTGGAAAACAACTATGAGGCAGATTGCGTTCATAAGCTGCTTGGCTATCTGAGCCGTTTCGGGACTGACATTATCATAAAATCCTATAATCAGATCACTGAAAACAAAGATGAAGATTGCAGACAGCGTTCCGAGGAAAAGTCCGAGCCCGAAAAAGCGGTAGCCCTGCTTCATCGTCTTTTCTTTATCACCTTCGCCGAGCGTAATACCCGTTACTATCGCGCCGGCCTGGCTGACGCCCGAAATGACGACGTTGCTTAGTTGCTGTGTTACGCTTGTAATCGCGTTTGCGGCGGTAAAGGTCTCGCCGAGATGTCCGATAACCATTGCCACTGCGTTGGTTCCAAGGGCCAGAATACCGTCACTTATAAGCACAGGAATACTGATGCGTACATATTCCCAGAAAAGGGAGCCCGTCTTCATTATCATGTCTTTTATCCTGAACCCGATCTTTTTATCAATCATAAAAAGATATCCGAGGATTAATGTGAATTCGAATATTCTTGCAATCAGTGTACCGAGTGCTGCACCTGCAACTTCAAGTCTCGGAGCTCCGAATTTACCAAAGATAAAGGTGTAGTTCATTGCCAGGTTAACAAAGAATGCTCCGATGGAAACCATGAGCGGAAACATTACCTGTCCGACGCTTCGAAGAACTATCGTCACGACGAGGGACAATCCTACGAAGAAGTAAGTTAAAACCGAAAACTTAAAATATGTAACGCCTAGATCTATTATCGCGGTCTTGTCGGTATAGGTTCTCATAATAAGGCCCGGAATAAAGAACGTTGCCAGCGCAAAAAGTGTCGCGAGAATAATGTTAAGTCTTAATACGAGGCAGACCGTCTGCTTTAGGGCTCTTGTTGCATCGCCTGCTTCTTTTTCGTCCTTTGCGACCTTTTTTATGCCCCAGTATCTTGAAACGAGAACCGATGCTCCCATTCCGAGGCCCATGCAGAATATCTGGAAAACGCTGATAAAAGAATTGGCAAGCGAAGTGGCAGAGAGCGAATTATCACCCAGACTTCCTACCATCATGGTATCGAGCATATTTACTCCGATGGTGATAAGACTCTGCAAAGCAATCGGAAGTGCCAGTTTGAAAACCTTTATATAAAATTCTAATGCTTCTTTACTTTTACTTTTCATACAGTTTTTTATTTTAGCATAAAAAAGACTTCGGAAAAAACTCCCGAAGTCTATTTTTTATCCTTAATAAATTTAGTTAAGTTTCATATCTCCGTCTTTGATGGCTCCGAATTTTCTCATTAATACAGAAATGAGCCATGACAAAACTCCGGGAAGAATGAAGCATAAAAGAGCAATCTCACCAAGTACAAGCCATGCGGGTGTTCCGTTTTCGGTCATAACCTGGAATGCATTGATGGGCCCTACCAGACCTGCTGTACCCATACCTGAACCGGTTGCATTGTTTTCGAAGTGGAAAACCATGGTTGAAATCGGTCCGATAATCGCACTTGATATAATGGCGGGAAGCCAGATGATCGGTTTTTTTACGATGTTGGGCATCTGAAGCATACTGGTTCCCAAGCCCTGTGCAAAAAGACCGTTCCATTTATTATCTTTAAAGCTTGCTACAGCAAAGCCTACCATGTTAGCACAACATCCGACTGTTGCGGCACCTGCTGCGATACCCGAAAGTCCGAGGATAACACCGATTGCTGCCGAACTGATGGGAAGCGTAAGTGCAATACCCATAAGGACAGAAACGATAATTCCCATAAGGAAGGGAGCCTGTTCTGTACCGAATCTGATCATATCGCCTACAAGAGTCATAAACTTTGAGATGGGAGGTCCGAGGATAAGTCCGACCGTCGCACCAACTGTAATAAGACAAAGAGGCGTAACAAGAATATCGAGTTTGGTTTTGCCAGCTACAACCTTTCCTAAATATACTGCAGCGATTGCAGCTAGGAATGCACCGAGAGGTTCTCCGGGGCCTGAAAGAGTCATCTTTCCTTCAACAAGTATTGTGCCTGCAATAATCTGTGATGCAAATCCGCCGATCATACCTGAGACTGCTGCCGATAAAACCGTAAGAGGTTTTGCTTTTAACTTGATTGCAACACCGCATCCAATGCCGGCGCTGGTAAGCATCTGAGCTACTTTTCCGATCAGTGTAACATATGTTCCGATTTTACCCGGAATAACTGTTCCAATCTGTAAAATAATGGTTCCGATAATCAGAGTGGCAAAAAGTCCTGTTGCCATTCCGCTTAAACCGTCAATAAAAAATTCTTTCAAAAAATCCTTAAACTTCTTCATTTCCGCACCTTTCCGTTAACTTCAGTTATCAGATTAATAGTTTCAATACACCTTATCATTGAAATTTTCGTTTGTCAAACAAAATATAAGAAAAATAAAGGTTTTTCTTTATTCTTGTTGACAACGTATTAAATCTATGATAAATTTAGTACCGCAAAGTGTTAAACTTTAAAGCGCTAAAGCGTTCAAAAATATTGCCAAAGCTTCTATAAATAAGAAGACGGGCAAAAGGAGATTTTTATGGATTTTATGAAAATACTTACAGTAGTACTTCTGGTATGCTTCTTTGCACTGATGATCGGTGTAGGCGTATATTCCAGACGTAAAGCAACCGACGTAAACGGTTTCGTTTTGGGCGGTCGAAGCGTAGGTCCCTGGCTTACGGCATTTGCATTCGGTACATCTTACTTCTCAGCCGTAATCTTTGTCGGATACGCAGGACAGTTCGGATGGAACTTCGGTTTATCAAGTACATGGGCCGGCTTAGGTAACGCATTTATCGGTTCGCTGCTTGCATGGAACATCTTAGGCAGAAGAACACGTGTTATGACACAGCATTTTGATGCAAAGACAATGCCCGATTTCTTCGGAAAAAGATTCGGTTCCAAAACTCTTAAAATCGTTGCATCAATTATCGTATTCATTTTCTTAATTCCTTATACAGCATCACTTTACAACGGTCTTTCAAGCCTCTTCGGTCTTGTATTTGAAATTCCTTACTGGGTAGTAATCCTTGTAATGGCAGTTTTAACCGGTGTATACGTAATCTTCGGCGGATACATGGCAACAGCCATCAACGACTTCATTCAGGGTATCATCATGCTGTTCGGTATTTCGGCAGTTATCATCTCCGTACTCATTCAGAACGGCGGTCTTGTTGAAGCCATGAAAACCCTTTCAACAATTGAAGGCGATGCAGGATGGGCAGGAGCTTATTCCTCATTCTTAGGACCCGATCCTTTGGCTTTACTCTTCGTGGTAATCCTTACATCACTCGGTACATGGGGCCTTCCTCAGATGGTCGGCAAATTCTATGCTATCAAGAGTGAAAAAGATATTCATAAAGGAACCGTTATTTCAACATTCTTCGCAATCGTTGTTGCAGGCGGATGTTACTTCCTCGGCGGTTTCGGAAGACTCTACGCAGATGCAGGAGTTGTTTACAACGCAACAACAGGCAAGCCTTTATTTGATACAATCGTTCCCGCAATGCTCGCTACATTGCCCGACATCGTTATCGCTATCGTAATCGTGCTTGTACTTTCAGCTTCGATGTCAACTCTTTCATCACTTGTTCTGACATCCAGCTCAACATTTACACTCGACGTTATCAAGCCCGCATTCAAAAAAGGCTTAACCGACAAACAGCAGGTATTCATCATGAGACTGTTCATCGTCTTCTTTATCGCAATATCAGCTGTTATAGCAGTAATCAAGGATTCACATCCTTCGGTAACATTCATCGCACAGATGATGGGTGTTTCATGGGGCGCACTTGCAGGAGCATTCCTTGCACCGTTCCTTTACTCACTATACTCAAAGAAAGTTACAAAGGCTTCCGCTGCAGTATGCTTCGCTTGGGGCTGCGGTATCGCAATCTTCCAGATGGTAGTTACACTTGCAAAGCTTCCCGTAGCAGACTTCGGTCCTTTCTTCGGATACATCTTCAAGTCATCCATCAACTCAGGCGTTGTTGCAATGGTCGGCGGACTTGTAATCGTTCCTATAGTAAGCTTATTTACCAAGAAGCCTGATGAGAAGGTTATCGCAGAAGCATTCCACTCATACGATAAGACAATCGTAGTTAAAGCAAAAGACAGCCTTGGCGACGATGAGGAAGAAGCTAAATCAGCTAAATAATTTACCGCTATAAAACATAAAAAAAGAACCGATATTGAACCGACCCCCAAAAGTTAGACCAAAAAATCTAACGATTGGAGGTCGATTTTTTATGGCTAAATACAGTTTCGATTTTAAAAAACGAGTTGTACTTGAGTATTTATCCGGAAAAGGTGGTTATAATTATCTGGCTGA
>JAFZUY010000041.1 GCA_017618075.1 Lachnospiraceae bacterium | reverse complement strand
CCATTTACCATTCGTACCTCGAATATAATAATCTACTTCTTTTTCTTTGGTGCCGGAAGTTCATCATACATAGCCTCAAGCAATGTCCTAAGGAACTCCCTGTTGTCGATATCATCTACTAGCAGCATTTCTTTTGCCCCCTCATACGGGAGTTCCAAGTCTGCTTCCGGCATTAATGCTTTTGCTGACTTTGTAGGCTTGACAAGAAAACGATCATCATAGATCCCGCCGACAATTTTGCCACGATAATAGATGATGTATTCTCCCATCATCGCCTTATATGTAATCTCATCAAGACCAGAGAGCTGTTCTAAAACAAAATCAAGATATTCTTTGCTCGACGCCATTTTTTCACCGTCCTTAGCACGTTTATTTAAAAGTTAAAGATCTCTACAAACTTGAAGTTATCGTATTCTATAAACCAAGTAACCCTGCTCTAATCTTTCCTCGAAAACCTTATAAACTCGTATGGTAATCCCATTTCTTCTGAATATTTACGGATTTCTTCCTTTTCCGCTTCACTCATTTCGTCATAAAAAGGCCGCTCTGATATTTTCGAAAAAGTCTTAACATCGTCGATTATCAACACATCACCCCAAGGGGCCAAGTAAGATTCACCAGCTTTGTACTTCCCAACTTCTTTGTACACCCTTGTGGTGTAGCAAAAGCCTTGTTTATCCAGCCATTTCTGCACTGACTCATATTCATGTTTCGGAAACGTTATTTTTTCTAACATCAAGTCTCCTATAAACTGCCGATTTTTCTTATTAAGTTATCCTGTAAGTTATTCATTTATGGCAAATTCATTTCGCTTCCCAAACAGCACGTCCGGCTTTTCGAATCTCTGCCAATTTATAACCGCCTTCTTCATATATTCTTTGAGGTGTTTCTCCGTCAGGCCAAAGATAAGCATTGTCAATGCCTTTTTGCTTGCACCATTCAACATATGCATGGAAAAGCGCTCTTCCTGCCCCAATCCTTCTATGCAGCTTAGATACAAGAAGATAGTCGACTCTACAGGCAGTATCAGAAATGTGACCATACAGTAGTCCGACTGTTTTTCCATTTGAGCGAGCAGCAAACATCCAACTGCGCGGATTGTTCAAAGAGGTTTTGGCCACCTCGATCTCCCATGGTTCTTCCGCCTCCAGAAAGACTGTCTTAAGTTCATCGTCCCACATTTCTATCTTAACGATTTCTAAATCTGGATTCGGAACGATTTTATTATCTCCCGTCGGAAGCATGTATTCCTGCAGTTCCGTCCAGCTTTTAAATCCCGCATTAGCCAGTTCTTTTCCGATTTCTTCAAACCATCCATCATCAAGCATGGATTGATAAATAATCGGGCGAAGGTTCTTCGATCTGTAAAAGTCTATTATGTCAGCAAGCGTATTACCTAAATCATCTATCTTGTCCTTATATATTACGGCATGATTAGAATCATATGAATCACGATTTTCCTCATTGTAAAACAATATTCCGTAAGATCTTTCCTCGTACTTGGTAAATAATCTAGGAAACAAATCCTCTTCTATATATCCGTCTCGTAAGTTCATTTCTCTTTGTCTTTCACATTAATATTTTAAGTTAAATCCTCTACTATCATACCATTTTCCCTTCTCCTCATAAAGACAAATTTCCCGTAAAATCAATGTTCTTTTCCCAGAACAAGATAATCCAAGCTCACTCCGAAAAAGTCTGAAAGCAGAACAAAAGTATCGATTGACGGAAGTGAAACGTAAGCATAACGTAAGTAAAACGTATATTTGGGCTTCCCGGCATAAAAAAAATACCCTCACTACATTTCTGTAATGAGGGTATTTGTAAACTCTAAAAGATAAATACATCCACTTTCAGATCTTCAAATCTCGAGCTGTGAATCCTCCTGTCACGGGCCTTTGCCCATGCCTTAACCCTCGGTAAATCAAGGGTTAGAGAGAAGTGGATTTTAAAAGTCCTACCTATTGGCGATAGCTGCCTG
>JAFZUY010000040.1 GCA_017618075.1 Lachnospiraceae bacterium | reverse complement strand
TGCTTTTCGCGCGTAGTTTTTCGCCCGCAGATTAGTTATCTTACGCGCGTTTGAGACTTCTCTTGTTTTTCGCGCGTAGTTTTTCGCTTGCAGGCTTGCTTTCTTACGCGCGTTTGAGACTTCTCTTGTAAAAAGCGCGTAAAAATGCCCATTGCCACAACAATAGCTACAATAATACATTCAGTTTTTAGGATTTCTGGGAAATAGAGTTTAGAATTAAACTCAACTTGTTTTAGTGAGAGAAATTATAATATATCAGAACAAATATTTCAACAATGTGCGGTCAATGTGTAGTCAGAATGCCGTCAATGTGCGGTCAGAAAATAAAAAAATCCCGCAAGCCCTTGCAAATAGGGGCTTGCGGGAAACATGCTTGTTGTGCTAGGCTTTTTGTTTGCTTTTATTCCCACTCGATGGTTGCAACAGGTTTTTCTGAGATGTCCCAGAGAACTCTGTTGACGCCGGGAATCTGAACGATCTTGTCGCGCATAGTGCAGAGAACTGAGAAAGGAATTTCGGGTACTGTAACCTTAACTGCGTCTGTGGTGTTGACAGCACGGATTACTACTGCCCAGCCCATGTAACGCTCGCCCTTACCGTTTGCGTCATACTTGATACCTGTGGATTTGATATCAGGGATAGCGCAGAAGTACTGCCAGGGAGTCTCGGGAAGCTTGCCGATTTCTTCGCGAACGATAGCATCTGCTTCACGAAGAGCTTCGAGACGGTCTCTTGTGATTGCGCCTACGCAACGAACGCCGAGTCCGGGTCCGGGGAAGGGCTGACGATAAACCATGTTGTCGGGAAGGCCGAGTACCTTACCAACTACACGTACTTCATCTTTGTATAAAAGTTTTACGGGTTCAACGAGTTCAAAGTTTAATTCTTCGGGAAGGCCGCCTACGTTGTGGTGAGCCTTAACGCCGTCACTTTCAAGGATGTCAGGATAAATTGTTCCCTGTGCGAGGAATTCGATTCCTTCGAGCTTTGATGCTTCTTCAGCGAATACATCGATGAATTCCTTGCCAATAATTTTTCTCTTTGTTTCAGGATCTGCCACGCCTGCAAGCTTATCAAGGAATCTGTCTGTTGCATCAACATAGATTAAGTTGGCATTCATCTGATTCTTGAATACTTCGATAACCTGCTCGGGCTCGCCCTTTCTTAAGAGGCCGTGGTTAACATGTACACATACAAGATTCTGTCCGATAGCCTTGATTAAAAGTGCTGCAACAACGGATGAATCTACACCGCCTGATAAAGCAAGAAGTACTTTCTTATCACCAACCTGCGCCTTAATCTCAGCAATCTGCTCGTCGATAAAAGCTGTTGCCAAAGCTTCTGTGGTGATTCTTTCCATTGACTCGGGTCTTACGTTTGAACTCATATAAAAATCTCCTTTATAAATTTATTCTGTAACATTCACATTTGACTGCAAATGCTTAAGCACAACATATGTCATAGCGGTCTGATATAAATAAGGCTTGCCGTATGTCTCCTCGTATACGCTGTAGTAATTGCTGTCAAGGCCATACGCATCAAGCATTTCGTTTACATCGTCCTGTGTGACTGTAAGGCCTGCATCCTCGTAGATAGCCTGGAATTTAAGATTGTCATCAATCGTATTCTGAGCTGTGTTTGTAATGGATGCTTCGTATTCCTTTTTGCTTAGGCCCGTAAAGTTTTCAAACGTTCCGACTGCAACTTCGCCACCGTACGTTTTGTACTGCTCGTATGTCTGCATATCGTTGTTTTTGATCTGGCCCTTTACGGTCTTTAAGTAATCCTTGGGATAATTCTTTACGGTCGAATTCTCTCTTATATAGTTTGTCAGATACTGCTGAAGGCTTTCATCAAATCTGGAATCAATGTAATACTGCTTATATTCCTCTGTGGTTGATGCAACGTCCGAATAATGAGCTTTTACAAAATCATCATTGAATTTGGAAGGAACCTGAACGCTGTTAACTGTGATGTTAAATACAGCATCTTTGCCGTTTAATTCGTCTTTGCCATAATCCTCGGGGAATGTAACGGTAATGTCAAAGTTTTCACCTACATTGTGTCCGATGATGGCATCTTCAAAGCCGTCGATATAAGCGTGTGAGCCGATTGTAAGACTTGTTCCCATACCGCCTGTTGAGCCGCCCTGGAATTCAACTCCGTCAATACTTCCGACATAATCAAGATTGATGGTGTCGCCATCTTTTATCTTGATGGAAGTATCAGTACTGTTGTCGGGATAAGCTGCTAAAATATTCTCAACATAGCTGTTCCAGTCTTCTTCACTGATTTCATACTCGCTTCTGGAAATGCTGATATTATTGTAATCGCAAATGTCAACATAGTCTGTTGCTTTGATTCCTGCAATAGTTCCGTCTTCGTTTAAGCCCTGGCTGAAGTCTTCAACTGCCTTGGTATCAACTACGATGTTTGATGCAACTGCCCAGCCGATTAGGCCAAGGACTGCTGCAATAACTACTATTATGACAATCCATTTTATTGTCTTGGTAGTCTTAGCCTTCTGAATAGCTTTTTCTCTGTTTTTCTTTTGTGCCTCGCGTTTATCGGGTTTATCTGAACTCATTCTTTCCTCCAAAATTAGTATTTCGTTAAAGTAAGGTCTGTCCCCAAATGGCCTAGTAGTTCATCTCTGCATACATGCGCTCGTCTTCTTCACGAAGTTCCTTACGCTTAATCTTACCGCCCAAGGTCTTGGGAAGTTCCTGAACGTATTCAACGATTCTCGGATATTTGTAAGGAGCGGTTGCATGCTTAACGTGGTTCTGAAGTTCCTTGGTAAGCTCTTCCGAAGGAGTGTAGCCTGCTGCAAGTACGATTCTTGCCTTAACTACCTGACCTCTGATGGGGTCGGGAGCTGCGGTAATCGCACACTCTACTACTGCAGGATGCTCGATGAGCGCACTCTCTACCTCGAAAGGTCCGATACGGTAACCGGAACATTTAATAACGTCGTCGTGACGTCCTACGAACCAGTAATATCCGTCGTTGTCTCTCCATGCAACGTCCTTAAGATTGTAGTTGCCGGATCCTAGAGCTTCGTCGGTTAATTCTTTGTTCTTGTAATATCCTACGAAAAGTCCGATGGGCGGATTGTTTATTACATCGCAGATAACGATTTCACCTTCTTCACCGTTTTCACAGTCTTTTCCGTCAGCATCGAAAAGATGTAAATCATAAATGGGTGAAGGCTTGCCGAGTGTACCCGGCTTACTCTCAAACCATTCGAAGTTTGCGATTAAAACCGTACCTTCTGTCTGGCCGAAACCTGATGCAATCTTTTTGCCTGTTAATTCTTCCCAACGGTTAAATACTTCGGGATTTAATGCTTCGCCTGCGGTTGCCCAGTGTTCTACGCTTGATAAATCGTAGTCTTCAACCTTTTCCTGAAGCATGAATCTGTACATCGTAGGAGGTGCACAGAATGTTGTAAGTCTGTATTTTTCAATCTTTGCAAGAAGGTTGTTCGCATGGAACTTATCCATGTCGTAGCAGAAAATTGTAGCTCCGCAAATCCACTGACCGTAGATTTTGCCCCAGCCGAACTTAGCCCAGCCTGAGTCTGAAACCGACATGTGAAGCTTGTTTTCCTGTACTCTCTGCCAGTAATGAGCCGTAACAATATGACCCAAAGGATGGAAGTAATTGTGGCAAACCATCTTGGGCATTCCTGTTGTACCCGATGTGAAATAAATCTGCATGAGGTCTGTACCTACGGTCTTCTGATCGTCGGTAGGTCTCTCAAATGTATCGGGATATTTTGCTATTTCGGCGTTGAAATTAATCCAGCCTTCTCTTTCCTTGTTGTCTACAATAAATACGCTCTCGATGCAGGGAGCTTCGGGAAGCGCAAGTTCCATCTGCTCTATTACATATGCATCGTCAACGCATACAAACGCTTTGATGGATGCTGCATTTGCACGGTATGCTATATCTTTTTTGGTAAGCTGCAGTGTTCCCGGTACGATTATTACACCGAGTTTCATAAGACCTACAGCGGTAATCCAGTATTCCCAGCGTCTTCTTAAAATAAGCATTACTACATCGCCTTTTTTAAGTCCGCGGGCTCTGAACATATTCGCTACCTGATTGGACATTTTTGAAATGTCCGTAAATGTGAATGTTCTTTCTTCATCGTGGTCGTTGCACCAGAGTAGGGCTCTTTTATCAGGTTCTTCCTTAGCCCATGCATCAACTATATCGTATGCAAAGTTAAAGTCCGCAGGAGGCGTAACTTTATAATTTGCCTTAAAATCTTCGTAACTGTCAAAATCTATTCTGGGTAAAAATCTTTCTAACATTTCTTTTATCTCTCCGTTTCCTTACTCCGCAATCATGGTCAGGAACGTAGCGGGAGTATCTCCTCCGCATCTTTGTCCGTGAGGGTAATTGGGATTAAAATAAATACTGTCGCCTTTTTCCAAAACTAATTCCTTGTCACCAAAGGTGACGACGACGGTACCTTCTAATACGAGATTGAATTCTTCCCCCCTGTGAGTAACCAAATCCGCGGGCTTGTCGGACGGATCAAGCGTAACTATGAAAGGCTGCATAAGCGTGTTGGCATAATGATAAGCCAGGTCCTTGAATTCATAACCCGGATATCTGTCGGCCTTTGCACCCTGTCCTGCACGAACGATCTGATACGTATTTAATTTTGCGGAAACACCCGTAAGAATCTCGGACATATCCACTTTATACATCTTCGAAAGCTGGTAAATGGTATTGATGGGGATATCTTTGCCGGTTCTTTCATACTCTCTGTATGTCTCGACGTCCACACCCACTCGCTTTGCCACTTCTTCCTCTGTGTAATCGCAGATTTCACGAAGTTCTTTGATTCTTAAAGCTATTTCTCTGATTTCATCCATAGTTCGTACCTTTCTTTAAACACTAATGAACTGCTTAAATATTCGTATTTTAAGAATACCATAAAAAACACATTACACGCCACAAAAAATTATGGCGTGTCAATCATAAAAGACGGGTATGAGTCCCTTCTTTAAAAATATATGACTTCCCGCACCATAAAAGTGCGGGAAGGATTATTTCTTTTATGAGTTAAGTCCGATTTCGATTGCCTTTAAGTTAAGTTCAACCATAGCTGCCTTCTTGGCAGGAATAACTTTCTTAACTGCATCGTTAATAACGTCTTTGTTAAGGAAACCGATTTCCTTGAACATCTTTCCGACGAGGATGATGATTGCGCAGCTCTTCATATTGTTTTCGTCAGCAATCTTGGTAGCGTCGATGTAGAATACTTTAACATCGTCTCTCTCAACCTTGATGTCAACCATTGAGCTGTCTACTAAAATCATGCCGCCGGGTACAACTGCATTCACGAACTTCTCAAGTGAAGGACGGTTCATTGCAACGAGCACGTCAGGCTGTGTTACAAGGGGTGAACCGATGGGGTCGTCACTGATAACTACTGAGCAGTTACATGTACCGCCACGCATTTCGGGACCGTATGAAGGAAGCCATGAAAGGTTCTTTCCGTCAAGGAGTCCTGAGTAAGCAAGAGTCTTTCCTCCGAAGAGAATACCCTGTCCGCCGAATCCGGCAAGTAAAACGTTAAGTGTACTCATTACTGTTCTCCTCCTTCTGCGGTTACATCTTTATATACTCCGAGAGGATAGTAAGGAAGCATGTTGTCTCTAAGCCAGTTCATAGCTTCCTTGGGAGAAAGTCCCCAGTTGGTAGGACATGTGGATACAACTTCGATGATGGAGTATCCTCTCTTGTTGATCTGGTTTTCAAAGCCCTTCTTGATGGCTTTCTTAGCTTCTCTTACATGAGCTACGGAATCAACGGTTACACGCTGTGCAAGTGCTGTTCCCGAAAGAGTGGAGAGAAGCTCGCATACACGGATAGGGTAACCTGCTGTCTTAACATCTCTTCCGTAAGGAGAAGTCTGTGTAACCTGTCCGGGAAGTGATGTGGGAGCCATCTGGCCACCGGTCATACCGTAAATAGCGTTGTTAATAAAGATAACTGTGATGTTCTCACCTCTTGTTGCGGCATGAACTGTTTCTGCCATACCGATAGCAGCGAGGTCACCGTCGCCCTGATATGTAAAGATTACATTGTCGGGAAGTGCTCTTTTAAGACCTGTTGCAACTGCGGGAGCACGGCCGTGTGCAGCCTGTACCATATCACAGTTAAAATAGTTGTAACTGAATACCGAACATCCAACGGAAGCAACACCTACTGTCTGTCCTTCAACGCCGAGTTCATCTAAAACTTCTGCCACAAGACGATGTACGATACCGTGTGTACATCCGGGGCAGTAATGAAAAGGCACATCAGCTAATGCCTTGGGTTTTTCAAATACTACAGCCATGATTAATTCTCCTTTCCTGCAAGCTTACGAATTTCGCCAAGTACTTCGGCCGGTGTAGGAATGATACCGCCTGTACGTCCGAAGAATGATACTTCCTTGCGTCCGCCGACAACTAACTTAACGTCGTCAACCATCTGACCCATGTTCATTTCTACGCAAAGGAACTGCTTAGCCTTGTCTACGTTCTTCTCTATTGTCTTGTCAGGGAAAGGCCAGAGTGTGATGGGACGGATAAGACCGGCCTTGATACCCTCTGCTCTTGCCTGCATAACAGCACTTCTTGATACACGTGAACTTGCGCCGAAAGCTACTACGAAGATTTCAGCATCGTCACACATGAATTCTTCAGCTCTCTGCTCTTCTTCTTTGATCTTTGCATAACGCTCGTATCTTTCTTTTATGAGATTTTCGAGTTCTTCGGGCTGAATGTATAATGAGTTGATGATATTTTTCTTTCTCTTGTTCTGGTGACCGTTTGTTGCCCAGGGCTTATCTGCGATGGGTTCATCCTTTTTGGTAGGGAATTCAACGGGCTCCATCATCTGTCCGAGCATACCGTCGGAAAGAATCATAGCGGGAACTCTGTACTTCTCTCCTACTTCATATGCAAGTGATACGAAGTCTACCATTTCCTGAATGGTTGAAGGAGCAAGTACGAAAAGCTGGAAGTCGCCGTGACCTAAAGCTTTTGTTGCCTGCCAGTAATCTGACTGTGAAGGCTGGATACCGCCGAGTCCGGGGCCGCCTCTTGAAACATTTATAATAAGTGCGGGAAGATCTGAGCCTCCGATGTATGAAACACCTTCGGACTTAAGTGAAATTCCCGGTGAAGATGAAGATGTCATTGCTCTGACACCTGCACTTGTTGCACCAAGTACCATGTTGATAGCCGCTACTTCTGACTCTGCCTGAAGGAATACACCGCCTTCTTTGGGAAGTCTCTTGGACATATATGCGGCAACCTCTGTCTGAGGGGTAATAGGATAACCGAAGTAATGCTTGCAGCCACACTGGATAGCTGCTTCGGCAAGAGCTTCGTTACCTTTCATCAAAACTTTCTCTGCCATTTATCTTTCCTCCTATCTTTCCACCTTGATAGCCACATCGGGACACATGATTGCACATGATGCGCAACCAACGCACTGAGATTCATCGGTCATTGTAGAAGGATGATATCCTTTAGCATTAATATGATCCGTAGCAAGCACAAGCAATTTCTTGGGGCACGCTTCGACGCAAAGACCGCAACCTTTACATAAAGCTTCGTTAATCGTAACTTTTGCCATTTGTATTTTCCTCTCTTTCGTTTGTGTATGTTTAGCCGTTGTTTATTGACTTACAGGGGGAGTGGCGACCGCACGATACACCGCGGGCACGCTCTCGCTAAGATGTCTCACGTAGCGGCTGCTAAATTCGACTTCGCATTGAAATGCTCGTCTCATTAAGCACCGACGGAGCCATATTACCCGCTTGTGCATCATACGGTCGCCACTCCCGGGTAATCGAAAAAATATCGGTATAAAGGACTTATTCCCAGGGAGCTCTTACATAGATATCGATGGGGATGAAAGTCTCTTCGCTATTGTCTATTTTACTTTTAACAGCTTCGTCTTCTAAAAGAAACTTTGGTATCGTTGAACCGATAAACGGTAACTCAAGGACCTTAGCAACGTCCTTAGCGTAGTCTATCGATTCCTCTACAGTCTGAAATGTTGTTTCAAACTTTAAGTGAGAATTGTTAAGGACTTTTGTTGCTTTGCAGCGTGAAGCAGCTTCTATTTCTTTTATGATTTCTACCGTGTCGTCGACAGTTGCTGTTAAGTTTCTGTACTTGTTTACAAGGTAGGTCATTTCGTAGTCAATCTGCGAAAGCTGGCCTGCATAACGGCCGAGGACTACAGCGCCTGCATCGTCGCCGCCGAGATCCATCACGACGTCCATGTCTGTTTCAAACATGAGGTTTAAGTCTGCGGGAAGCGCGGGCGTTTCGACGTTGGTGTTTGCAAAAAGCGGAGCGATTACTTTGATGCCGTTTTCTTCGAGCATATCTTTGTAGCCCGATGAAAGGAAGTACGGATTGACGAGATCCAAATCCACGAGCATGACTCTGCGCCCGTTCTTCGCCATATCGAGGGCAAGATTGATTGAATAATTGCTCTTACCGCATCCGTAATGACCGCATATAATGTTAAACTTCCTATCGCTCATATGCCGACCTTTTATGATTAATCCCTATAGGATTTTTGACTGTGTAAAAAAATGAACGCCGAAATTTCTTTCGACATACATATCATATCCTATATTTATGTATAATTCGTGAAATTTTATCGCGTCTATGATAACACAGCATTTTTTATAAATCAATACGCGTATTTTACATATTTTATAATGCTTAAAGCCTTTTTTTAAACATTTTTACAAATTTATGTATTCTTGCTATTTTCAGAGTTTTTTGTTATTATGGTATAGCAATTTTTTAGGAGGACATAAATGATACCGAATTTACTATTAGCACAGATATCACCATTCTCCATCGTAATGCTTTCCATTACAGGAGTTTTGCTTATAGCAGTTATCGTTCTTTTCTTCGTCGGAAAGAGAATGGATAAGAAGCAGGCTGAGCAGCAGAAGCAGATTGATGCGGCCAGACAAAATGTTACGATGCTTATCATCGACAAGAAGAAATGCAGATTTAAAGACGCAGGCTTCCCTCAGTCGGTAGTTGATCAGGCGCCGAAAATGACAAGGCTCTTAAAAGTTCCCGTCGTTAAGGCTAAGGTCGGACCTCAGATTGTAACACTCATCGCAGACGACAAGATCTTCGATTCCATTCCCGTTAAGAAAGAAGTTAAGGCTGTTATCAGCGGAATGTACATCGTATCCGTAAAACTTGCGCACGGCAAGCAGGAACTTCCTCCCGCCAAGAAGAAAAACGTCTTCAAGCGTACGGTTGAGAAGCTTCAGGAAAAAGCCGGTGCAAAGCCGATTAGCAAAAAATAAGTCAAAAACAAAATGCAGGTCGTGGACCTGCATTTTTTATTTCATCATAGTTTCCTTGGGATTAGATGTTGTACTCTATCTCAATAGTCATATTGCAATGGTTAACGTTTGTGCCGCCCTGCATCACATCATAATCAAGTTCGAGCATGATTCTGTCAGCGATTTCGTTGAGAACATACTCATGGCAGATGATATCAATGATGATGTTTCCGAAAGGAGTTCTGTAAATCGTACTAGTTGCCTCATCAGGAGTGATGACCATGTGGGTGCTGGTTGAGCCTGCCTTGCTGTAATCAAGGCGCCTGTCGCTGATGGTCATGGTGTTGAGGATTTCGGAACCGGTCTCGGGATCTTTTTCGCGATAGGATACGCTGATGGTTCCGCGCTTCTCAACTGCGATACAGTCATGAACTTCAATCGAAGGTTCGTCGGCATCCATTACACTTTTAAGAGTAATCTGAGCTTTCTTGGTGACTTCGTCGGAGTTAAGATTTTCGAAGCATGTAACAATTACATCGCCGACATCGTCGAGATCTCGTAAAGTAACTGCTGCCCTTTCTGCATTTGCCTTGTTATCAAACAATCCGAATACTGTAGGACCGCTGCCGCTCATCAGGGCTTTCAAAGCGCCGAAGTCGTTCATTATGTCTTTTATGATCTGGATAAAAGGATAGTCGCGGATGGTAACTGTCTCGAGGATGTTTTCCATGTTGAAAGCGATGCCTTTTAAGTCATTCTTCTTGACGCAGTCTACAACCGCATCTACGTCGGGATGTTTGCGCACCTGGTCAAGTCTTAAGTTCTGATATACGTAGCCTGTGGAAACGCCGAATTTGGGTTTTGCAACAAGCACAGTGCACTGAGGCACGTCGGGAAGTTTAGTGAGGATTTCGCCCAAGCCTTCTGCCAAATATGTGCCGCCGCGGATGCAGTAAGGCACGTCTGCGCCGATTCTTACTCCGAGTCTGCAAAGTTCTTCATCGGTTAAACCGAGGCCAAAGAGTCTGTTCATTCCGCGAAGTGTTGCAGCCGCATCGGAGCTTCCGCCCGCGAGGCCTGCTGACATCGGAATATTTTTTATGAGCTTTACTTCAATGCCCTGTTTGATGCCGTATTTTTCGATTATAAGATTTGCCGCTTTGACAATTAAGTTGGTATCGTCAAGCGGAAGATTGTCTACGTCTGCTTTTAGGGTAACTCCGTGAGTATCGGCCGAAGTGGATATAATCAGTTCATCGCAGATACCGATGGTCTGCATCACCATTTTTACTTCATGATATCCGTCTTCGCGTTTTCTTAAAACATCGAGTCCGAGATTAACCTTAGCATATGCTTTTTCTCTTACGGTTTTGTTAATTGCCATATCATATCCCCCGAAACATTTGCTCCTATTCCACACAACCTCTGATATCATTTATATCGGCAATATTGTGGGAAATCATAAATCTTTCTATACCTTCAACCACATCTATTGTTGCATAAGGATTGATAAAGTTTGCTGCGCCCACTGCTACTGCGCTCGCACCTGCCATAATAAACTCGATGGCATCCTCGCCGTTCATAATACCGCCCATTCCGATGATGGGGATTTTAACGGCCTTTGAGCACTGGTAAACCATTCTTACCGCAACAGGCTTTATCGCAGGGCCGGACATTCCGCCGGTTTTGTTTGCAAGCACCATTTTTCTTCTTTCAATGTCAATCTTCATTCCGGTAATGGTATTGATAAGCGAGATTGCATCGCTACCTGCTGCCTCTGCTGCCTTCGCCATCTCCGTAATGTCCGTGACATTTGGTGAAAGCTTCATGATGATGGGTTTCTTTGAAGCTTTTTTGATTTTATCTGTTATGTTAAAAAGTGCATCTGCCTTCTGTCCGAAAGCGATGGCGCCTTCTTTTACGTTGGGGCAGGATACGTTTATTTCAAACATATCGACCGCGGTATCGTTTAATCTCTCAACCGCTTCAATATAATCTTCGACAGATTTTCCGCAAACATTAACGATTACCTTTGTGTCGTACTTTGCGAGGAAAGGAAGGTCTCGCTCAATCATGACGTCGACGCCGGGGTTTTGAAGGCCAATGGCATTAAGCATGCCTCCGTAAACCTCTGCCACTCTCGGAGTAGGGTTGCCCGTCCAGGGTACGTTGCTGACACCCTTGGTAACAACTGCGCCTAATCTGTTTAAATCCACGAACTGCGAATATTCCATTCCTGAGCCGAATGTTCCCGATGCAGTCATAACGGGATTTTTAAATTCCACACCGGCGATGGTAACTTTTGTATTCATCAGATATCCACCTCCCTTGCATCAAAAACCGGACCTTCGGTACAGATTCTTGTATTGTTTACATGTGAATGATCATCTTTTTTAACCGTCTTACATACGCAGCCAAGACATGCTCCAACGCCGCAGGCCATACGTTCTTCGAGTGAAATGTATGCTGTGATGTTATTCTCTTCTGCGTACTTCTTAATCGCACGAAGCATGGGCATGGGGCCGCATGCCATGATCACGTCGGGCTTTATGCCTGTGCTTGCTCTAAGTGCGTCAAGAACATTTCCTTTTACGCCGACGCTGCCGTCTTCGCTTGCAAGGTAGAGCTTACAGTACTGCATGAATTCGTCTGCAAGAAATGTATCATTATTTCTAAAACCAAGATATGCGTGAACGTCTTCACCCTTAAGTGCTTTTGCAACACCAAGCATGGGAGGAATACCGATACCGCCACCCATAAGCACGATGCATTTTCCCTTTACTTCGTCAACGGGGAAGCCGTTTCCAAGGTTGGCAAGAAGTCTGACGCTGTCGCCCTTCTTAAGTGATGAAAATTCCTTGGTGCCTTTTCCTGCGACTCTGTAAACAAGTCTTGTGGCTCCGTCCACGGTTTCGCATATGCTGATCGGACGCATTAAAAGAGTATCCTTGCTGTTTGGATAAACTCCTACAAACTGTCCGGGCGACGCAAATGCTGCACCTTTATTCTCAACGAGAAGGCTGAAGATTCCGCTTGAAATTTCTTCCTGCGAAATTACCTTCCCTTCATCAATATTTCTGTAAAACATGTTGCCTCCTATATGTTCTTATACACTATTCGACCATCGCAAATTGTGTACCTGATTCTTCCTGTAAGTTCTTCTCCTAAAAAAGGCGAATTGTGAGACTTCGATTTGAAATCATCTTCCGTTACAACCCACTTTTCATTCACATCAGCGATAGTGATGTCCGCGGGTTTGCCAATACTTATTGTTCCGCGATCAAATTTATATAAAGTTGCGGGATTAATCGTAATCTTACTTACAACATCCGACAAACTCATTCCTGCTTCATTTACAAGATGTGTAACAGCAAGTGCGAATGCAGTTTCAAGACCGATCATTCCGCTTGGAGCTTCAGTTATGCTCTTGGCCTTTTCTTCTGCCGCGTGAGGTGCATGATCGGTTGCGATTAAATCTATCGTTCCGTCCTTAAGGCCTTCGATGATTGCAAGTCTGTCGGCCTCTTCTCTGAACGGAGGATTTAATTTTCCAAGCGTGCCTTTTTCTATCAACGCATCTTCGGTAAGCGAGAAATGCTGAGGTGTTGCTTCAGCGTGAATATGCCTCGTCGGTTTCGAATTGCCTTCAGCGCTATTTTCCATAGCAAATCCTTCTGAAACTCCTTGGTTTGCCATGTCTTTCTTTAACGCGTTTCTAACAAGTTCTACACCTTCCTTTGAGGAAATATGCTGCACATCTATCATTCCGCCTTCTTCGAGCGCTATCTGTAAATCTCTTTTTATAAGACTTATTTCCGCTTCTCTGGGCGAGCCGTATACACCATAAAACTCACTTGCTTTTCCGTGATTGATGCCGTTGTTTTTTATGAGCGTTTTATCTTCTTCGTGAAGGCTGACGGGATAATCTTTCGCTTTCCTGAATGCTTCGCGTAGAATGTTTTCATCCATCAGAGGAATGCCGTCATCGGTAAATCCGACAGCGCCGTGCTTAATCATTTCGTCGAAATCCGTGAGCTTCTCGCCCTTTAAACCGTAGGTTACGGTTGAGCAGGATTCGACTTTTATGTCGGTTTCTTTCCCTTTGTTTAAAACGTAATCCAAAGTCTTTGGAGTATCCACTGTGGGTTTTGTGTTACACATTAAAACAACGGTCGTATATCCGCCTGCTGCCGCTGCTTTGGCGCCGGTATAAATATCTTCCTTGTATTCAAATCCGGGATCTCTGAAATGTGAATGAACATCTATAAAGCCGGGCATTACGACAAGGCCCGTTGCATCTATAATTTCTTCATCCGATATGTCCGCATTATCGGACACATTCTCTTTTATGATCACATTCGTTATGATACCGTCTTTGACAAAGATATCTCCGATGGCGTCTGTTTGGTTTGCAGGATCGATTATTCGACCGTTCTTTATTATCATGTAAGTCTCCGCCTAGTACTGAATATATTTAAACTCTTCAATGCTTTCTTTATATGTCTTTGCTTTGCGACCGTTAAAATATTTGATTTCAAATCCTGACTTTTCGCCGCGAGATCTAAAGTAAATTTTCTTTTTGCTCATGGCAACAATATCGGTATCAAGGCTGCTGCCGATGTCTTTTATGTTCTTGCCGTCGAAAAGCACGATCTTGTAGAATCCGTCGTCGTCCTTAACCTGATATGCGAAGACAAAATCATCGCCGTACTCGGTCTTTTTAAGGCTGCCGGGTTCAATATTTCTTGCAACGAGTTTTTCTCTTTCGTAGAGGTCCTTCTTTCCGCCGCCGTCATCCTTTAATACGAAGATATATCCTTCACCGATATATTCAACGCTGTCAACATTTGCGGTCTCGTTTACAACCTTTTTCTCTTTGGAAAAGCCCTTTGCGGATACGGAATAAACCGAACTTGTATTCTTGTCGGAATCAACGTCCAGGAAGTAAATATGCTTGGAATCCGCGCCCACAATCTGCGTGAATGAACCGGTTTCAAATTCCTTAAAAGTATAAACATTATCCTTATTTACAAATTCCCATTTGCCGTCTTTATAAATCATAAAAGAAGCATAACCCAAAGTTGCACCGTAGACATTCTGACCATTATCGGTAACCTTAACGGCTTCTTTTGCCTTGCCGTTGTAATACCAGAGTGCGTTCTTGGAGTCGTTAAAATATATGATGGGTTTCTTTTCTTTATGTGCGAAATAAACCTTTGTGGCATCTTCGCTTAAAAGAAGTGAAGGCTTACCCTTTTTGCCGACGTAAAGGCTGGATTTTTTGAAATAGTAAACCGTCTTTAATTTTTCATCGGCGCATTCAAATGATGTGACTGCGGTATCAATTACTTCAAGAGATTCCTGATCGCCTATTTTCATGCGCTTTAAATCACCGTCGTATGTGAAGAATGCAACTTCGGTTTTCTTTTTGTTTAAAACAAATTTAGAAACCGATTCGCCGATTAAGTTTGTTTCATCCTTTTTCACATTGTATGTGTAAAGACCATTGCCCGAGATAAAGATGATGCTTCCTTTATCAAGGATTTCATATCTTCTTACGTTTTTCTCTATGGACTTTTTGTTCTTGCCGTATTTGTCGGTTACGAAAATCTCATAGTTTCCGCCGTCGGGAACTGCGTAGTAGTAATATTTTCCGTCATAGCCCATCTGAACATAAGGACTGCCGGTATTCCATACGATATCATCGCTCGACTTTGCAAGCACGTTGTCTTCGATGAGACCCTTCGTGCCGTACTTATTGCTTGCGTAGTAAACTATCGTACCCTGTGTAGCGTTCTTGTATATATTATGCTTTACAATGCCAAACGCAATTACACCTGCGAGAATTGCAACGATTACAAGTGCAATGATAATGCCAATCTGTGCTCCGGCGCTTTCTTTTTCCTTCTGATCCGCACTCTTAACCTTTTTAGTTTTTGCAGGTGCCGCTGCGGGCTCTGCGGTTTCTTCTTTTACTTCCGCTACAGGAGCATCGGAGGGTGTTACGTCTTTTATCTCTCCTATTAAAGCATCATCGGGAACTTTCTGCGCTGCTTCGAAAAGTTTCTCTTCTCTCTTTTCAAAAGTATCCTTCTTTTCGTCGCTTGTGATTGCTTCTAATATGCGGTTAAAATGCATGCCGTTTGAAGCTTTTATGAGCACCGTATCGTCTTTCTTTACATAGGTGTTAAGATTTTCTATTGCCTCATCTACAGTCGCGAAATAGAGCACTTCTGTGTTTGATTTAACGGCTGACTCGGAAAGTGCCTTATCATACATTTTCTTTGAAAGAGGTCCGACGCAGACGATTGTGTTGATGCCTTTTTCTACTGCATATGCTCCGACTTCCTCGTGGCTCTTTTCCTCGTTTTCGCCCTGTTCGAGCATATCTCCTAAAATAGCCACTGTGGGAGTGATTGCTTCCGTTAAAAGATCAAGACCCGACTTCATTGATTCGGGACTTGCGTTATAGCAGTCATCGATTATTGTGATGCTGTTTTTCTGAATGATGTTGTTTCTGCCGGAAAGTGCTTTGACGCAGGATATACCAAAGCCGATCTGCTCAGCGGATACATCAAGGAGCTTTGCAACACTTACAGCTGCAAGTGCATCAAGTACCATATGCTTTCCTGCAAGAGGAATGCTGATATTAAAGATTCCGTCGCTGTCTTCCACAGTACATTCGCTGCCCCATAAACCGCGGTTAACAACCTTGGTGGGATGTACTGCGTTCTTTTCGTCAAAACCGTATGTAACGGGCTTTTTACCCTTTACTTCTTCAATGCTTGCAAGGCGCTCGTCATCGCCGCATACAACCACGCTTCCTTCGGGATTCATATGCTCAAAGATTTCGGTCTTTGCCTTAAGCACGCCGTCAAGCGAACCTAATGTTTCAAGGTGGCATGCGCTGATATTTGTGATGACACAGATATCCGGCTTTGCAATCTCCGATAACTTGGTCATTTCACCGAATTCGCTGATACCCATTTCGAGTACCGCTACTTCGTTGTTTTCTTTTATGTTTAATATCGAAAGAGGAAGACCGATGAGGTTGTTCTGATTCTTTTCGGTACGGAAAACATTGTATTTCTGCGAAAGAACCGTAGCGATAAATTCTTTGGTAGTGGTCTTGCCGATACTGCCCGTGACGCCTACTACTTTTATTCCGAGTTTTTCTCTGTAGTACGTGGCAAGCTTTTTAATAGCTTCGACAGAATCTTCAACTACGATGCAGACTCCCTCTTCGCCTTCGGGAACTCTTTCGCATACGACAGCAGCCGCTCCGTTGTCGAAAGCAGCTTTTATATAATCGTGGCCGTCAACCTTGTCTCCTTTGAATGCAAAGAAGAGAAAATCCTTTTCCACTTTTCTCGAGTCGATTGCAACTCCGAGTATTTCTTTTTCTTTAAATTCGTCTCCGTTTACAAGGTTTGCACCTAATGCGGAAACAATGTTTTCTATAGTCAGTATTTTCATAGTATCCTCCGTTTTTCGAGGGCTTACGCTGCATATCCTGTCGGATTAATATTTTTTCAACGATATCTCGATTATCTTCTCGCAAAGTTCGGGGAAATCGATTCCCAAAACCTTTGCCTCCTGAGGTATTAACGACATCGGTGTCATACCGGGAATCGTATTTGCTTCAAGACAGAAGTCTTCATTCTGCTCGCTTAAAATAAAATCTATACGGGCATAGGTTTTAATATGAAGTGCCTTGAATGCTTCTTCCGCATGCTTCTGAATATTGAGGGTAATATCCTCGTCCAGTTTCGCGGGACAAGTTTCAACCGTGCTTCCTGCCTGATATTTGTTTTTGTAATCATAAAAGCCTTCGACGGGCTCTATCTCAACGATCGGAAGTGCCTTACCGTCAATCACGCCGCAGGTAAATTCTCTTCCCTTAATGTACTGTTCAAAGAGAACGTGATTATCAAGCTTGAAGCATTCCTTCATAGCGTTAAATGCTTCTTCTTCGGTATCTACAATGTATACGCCTACGGATGAACCGCCGTTTGGTGCCTTAACAACCATCGGGAAGCCTATTTCTTTTACGGCGTCTTTAAAGCCGTCCTCGGTTCTTATCGTATAAGCCTTCGGAGTGCGGATGCCGTTCATTATGAAGAGTTCCTTGGTGATGGATTTATCCATACAGATGGCGCTGCTTAAATAATCGGTGCCTGAATACTTAACCTGCATTAAGTCAAGCGCTGCCTGGATTCTTCCGTCCTCTCCGTTGGCGCCGTGAAGAGCCATAAATACGAAGTCTGCCTTCATGCAGATCTCTCGAACGTTCTTTCCGAAGAAATCTTTGTCGGAACCTTTTAAGCTCTTTATATAGTCTGAGTCGGGATTGTCTACGCCGATTTTTTTAATTCCTTCCGCCCAGTCTCTTTTATCTTCAAATATGTTTTCAACATCAACATCTTCTATTCCGAAAAAGACATCAAGCAAAACCACATTGTGGCCTTTGGATTTTAAAGCCTCATATACCGCTTTACCGGAAACCAATGATACATCTCTTTCGGTAGAATTGCCCCCTGCAAGTACTACAATATTCATGTCTGATTCTCCAATCCGCCCTGTGGGCATATTTTCACATATCGCATTAATTATACTACTTTCAATAGAATTTATAAATAAAATTAAAAACTGCCCGAAAGATTCTCGGGCAGAAGAAGTTTTCACTCTTGTTTGGTTTTTTTATGAAAAATTGCTTTGCATCCTTTTAGGAACAGGAATTTTAGAAGTTCTATTACCATGGAAAGAATAAGCGAAACCGCCAAAAGGATGAAATAGGTAATATAAAACCTCTTAAAATGATATACGTAATATCTGTACAAAATCAGGTAAAAGAAGGTATGAACGAAAAAGATATTCATTGAGAATTTACCCAAAAACGAGAAAATCTTTCTTATTACCGGGATAAAGGAAACCATGTCGACCGCAAAACAAACGATTAAAAATGCAAAAATCGCATCCGCCTGGCAAATAAGCGTTGTTTTGACAAATTCGTTATCCCTTATTATGACAGATAAAACAATAAGTACGATTTCTGCTATCCATCTTACCCAGACAGGTATTTTTGAATTAATTATCTTCTCAATCCAGTTACCGTATGCACATGCGATACCGACGCCTATCACGAAAAAGTAGTGTGCCAGATCCTCGTTTAAAGGCATAATAAACGGAATCAGAAAAGAAAGTCCCAAAAACGGATAGCCGATTTTTTTGCATAATACCGCAAGAATCGGAACAATGAAGATAATTGTATAAGCGAGGGACATATACCACCATGTCATATTAAGACTCGGTGTTGAGAAGAGGTGCGAGAGTCCCAATCCATCCAAAAGAAATGCAAGAAAGCCCTGTTTGCCTTCGCCGAAAGCAAGAGAATAATCAAACCAATGAAACCATAAAAGGTTAATGCAGGTAAACATAAACGCAAAATTGAAAAGCAGTTTCAAAAACCTCTTAAAAGAATCACTATATGCTTTTTTAAGTGTTATCTCATTCGAGTCGTAGATTTTTTTGGATATTCCATATGCTGAGAGAAATACAAATACAGCCACGCAGATATTTCCGAATCCGGCAATCATTAAAAACACATCTTCGGAAAAAGGTCTGTAATTCACTCCCAGTTCAAAGTTATCTTTTGCGGAACTGAACAGATGATAAAAAAGCATCATAAGTATCGCAATGCCTTTGACGGTTAAGGAGTTTTCTTTTGTAAATAATCTGTTTGTTGATTGTTTTTCCATTATCCTCTCCTAATAATGCATGTTTAAGGCTGCTTGGCGGATCCTAAAAGATTTGTTTTTGTAAAATAATATAAAAACGGTACGCCGCAAAGTATCGGGAGTGCATATCTTGAATGATTGTAAAAACAGGGTGAAGAAAGGCATACCAAAAATGACACCCATAAAGGAATTGTAATCATAAATCCTTTTTTGTTTTTAATAAGATATACCGTCAAAATAAGCAAAAACCATACGGAAACACCTATGTTTTCCAAAACAGCCAGCGGTGAAAATCTGCCTGCAAAACGGTATAAGAAAATCATTACTTTGTCGGCTCCAGGGAACAATAACGTCTTTTCCATATCATTCTCATAGCGTATGGAAAGAGTTACCGCAGGTGAATACCAGCCGTATGTATGTACAAGAAATGCCTTTATATAAAGCGAAGGATGACGAAGACCCATTTTAAAATATGCTTTCATATATTCAATCAGATCTTTGTTGGAACAGCCTTTGTTAAAAAGCGCTTTTACGGGATCGGCAATTTTAGGATCGTAATTTTCTTTTATGGTGTCACCGTTTCCCAATACCTTTTCAATGGCAAGGATTTCGCTCTCCGTGACATCATCGCTTTCTAAAAGATAATAAGCGGTCTGCTGGAAGGGAAGCGAGAGCATTTCGCCTTTGCTGACATTTTCGGAGTTAAGTGCATTTCCGAGTAAGTTTAAAGAAAGAACACCGATAATTGCGCTTTCCGCAAAGAAAGCCAGACCTGAAAGGATTATGACGGATATTTTATTCTTTTTAAGGCAAATATATACAAATGCTATAACGCCCGAAAGTACTACCAGGGGAAGACCGTTGTTTCTGGTTAATATGACTCCGATTTGCAACAGTACGAAAACAATGTGGAATTTGGGATTTCTGACATATTCAGGCTTCGTAACCGCCAGAGAATATGCAATCAGAAACAGTAAGCAAAAAGATGCATACGGTATATCCTTAATAGCCGTTGTGGCAAGATTCGTATATAAAGGAGTGATGCAAAAGATAAGCATCATAATCCGGATGTAAGATTTTTTTACATTCTTTTTGGCAAAGAAACAAATGCATATACTGAAACAAATTAGAAGAAAGACTGTCTGAAGAACGGTATAGACGAACAAACCGATTTCCATGGATCCAAACAGTTTCATTCCCAGTTTCACAAATCCGCCGAGAATAAGAGTATGCACCAGCGGATGATGCGCGGTGTAATTATTGTTTATAACCTGATTAATCTGTCCTATCGAATCATAGCAGAGATTTCCGGGAAAGCTTACTATAAGAAAAGGCAGATAAAATAAAACTAAGAATAGAAAAACTTTAAAGAACGTTTTTTTGCCGTAACGATTTGGATTGTCTTCGGTAATCGACAATTTGTCAAAAAACGTATTAAAAGAAAGTAGTGCGGGATAAAAGAGTAAAGTAAATCCAACGATTGCAAAAAATGCTTTAAGATAATTTACCAAAGAGCCAAAAACTATATATGTATCAACCTGAGAAAAGAATATTCCCAAAGTTAGAGAAAAAGCAAAAATAATCGACAATACTAAAGACGTTATATCTTTTTTGCCGCGGTCTTTATTGAATAGATTTAATACGGAATAACCCTTTTTATCGATATAAACAAACAATCCGATGCATAAAAGCCAAATCAGGATAAATGAAAAAGAATACTGCCCCAATATTTCATAAATTGAAGCCGTTATATAATCAACTGTTTCCGAAAAATTCTCTGGTTGAAACGGAAAATGAAAAGAAACTGTAATGGAATATGCACTTAGAAAACCGAAAAAAACTGCAGAAAAATACTTCTTCATTTTTGTCCTTATGGTGTTAACCCCAAACCCCGATTTTTTCTTTGGCTGATTTTAATTTTACTGCAATTTTACAGTTTCGGCAAGAATTCCGATTAATGCAAGAAATAAAGGAAATGAAAAAGGAAACCGTACCCGAAGCCTCTTGCTTCAAATAAGGTTTCCTATTTCAACTTTTCTAAATTCATTTCGACACCTCATTCTTTCCAATGACTAATGTCGATCCAGCATCGGGGAACATCTTTCGATCTTGGTCCCCCCTTCTTCTAAATCTACCGTTTCAAAATTCCTGCTTCTGTATCCAATCAATCCGTTTCCCAACCTTTAAATTTCTTGTCACAGAATTCAACAAAAACCGTCACATTTTTATTATTTTATCTAAGAAAACAAGAAAATCAAATTTTAGGATTCGGATCAAAATTCAACTTGGCCAGCAATCTTAAAACTTTCGATTTAAAAGGTAAACTGTTTCGTTCCTTTTTGTTGATACAAATATACCACACCTAAAATAAAAAAAAAGAGGTTATTCATCAACTACAAATATATATGCACGAACTAAAAACAAATATATTTGACGTTTGAAAAACCTCTTAAAATTGCTTATTTTAGGGACTATTTTGTCCTGTTTTATACGCGGTTGTAATTGATAAGGCACCCCTTTAAGATGATCTGTCTTTCCTCATCGGTCAGTTCGCCGATACGCATCTCGAACTTCTTAAGAGCACCGTCCTTAACTACGTAAGCATCAATGATTTCCTTCTTTTCTTCCACTGCGGCTTTGATGTCGGGAAGGAAGATGTAATCAAGGTTCTTGAAAGGAAGCTCGCCCTTTTCGATTAAGAAGGGAAGCATACCCCAGTTGATAAGGTTGGAACGATATCTCTTGGTAGCGTATTCGTTGGCGATGTTTGCCCAGCCGCCGAGTACCTTCTGACAGCTTGCAGCCTGCTCTCTCGCAGAACCGTCACCGGGCTTAACGGCAAAGATTGTTGAACCTACGCCGAGGTTGTCATGCTCTACATTGGGGAATGTCTGCTTTACAACAGCCATTACTTCGCCTACTTCGGGAACAGCCTTGCCTGCACATTCACCTGCTTCAAGAGCCTTCTGTGCAACCTGAACGGCTTTAGCTCTCTTTACGTATTCGGGATCTTTTCTTGAGAGTGCAAACTCTGCAAGTCCCAAAGGATTTGAACGGTAGGATGATGTCTCACCTGAAGGAATAAGCTCGTCTGTTGTGGTAACGGGATCGTGGATCTCTGATACTACTTTTAAGAGGAGGTTCTCAGGTAATGCCGACATCTTGGGCCAGTCCTTGATGTTGGGACCGAACTGGATTTCCTGGTTGGGATCTGCAACGCCCTTTGAATCAAATACGCGGTTATCGTAAATAGCTTTATCGAAGAAATACGTGTATTCGTTGAAGTTACCGTCAAATTCCGTAGCGGGTGTAAGCACACCATGGTTAGCTGCAGTAGCGGCAATTGAACGAGCATCCATAAGTGCAACGGATGAAATCTGTCCGCTCTGAAGTTTGGAACCTTCTCTGTTGGGGAAGTTTCTGGTTGAATGACGGATGGAGAATGCATTGTTGGCGGGTGTATCGCCTGCACCAAAGCACGGTCCGCAGAATGCTGTTTTAAGCACTGCACCTGTCTGCATAATCTTTGCAGCACAGCCGTTCTTGATAATCTCCATATATACGGGCATTGAAGCGGGATATACGCTTAATGTGAATGCGCCGTTTCCTATATATTTGCCGTCGAGGATATCTGCTGCAGCACAGATGTTTTCGAATCCGCCGCCTGCACAGCCTGCGATGATGCCCTGTTCTACAACGAATTTGCCGTCTTTTACCTTGTCCTTAAGTGAATACTCAACTGCACCGTCAAGTGAAACAAGAGCCTTCTTTTCTACATCATCGAGGATGTCTAAGAGGTTTTCGTTTAACTCGTCGATTGTGTATGTGTTGCTCGGATGGAAAGGCATTGCAATCATGGGCTTGATGGTTGATAAATCAATCTTGATGATGCCGTCATAATATGCAATATCTGCAGGATTAAGTTCAGCGTAATCCTCGGGTCTTTTATGAATTTCAAAGAATTCCTTAACCTTGTCGTCGGTACGCCAGATTGAGGAAAGACACGTGGTCTCTGTGGTCATTACGTCGATACCGATTCTGAAATCGGGTGAAAGGTTCGATACGCCGGGGCCGACAAATTCCATTACTTTATTCTTAACATAACCGTTACCGAATACTGCGCCGATAATTGCAAGTGCAACGTCCTGAGGACCGACGCCCTTAACGGGTGCACCTTCAAGATATACGCCTACTACGCCGGGCATATTGATATCGTATGTCTGGTTTAAAAGCTGTTTAACAAGCTCAGGTCCGCCCTCGCCCATTGCCATGGTACCGAGTGCACCGTAACGTGTATGGGAGTCTGAACCTAAAATCATTCTGCCGCAGCCTGCAAGCATTTCTCTTGCGAACTGATGGATGACTGCCTGATGAGGGGGTACATAAACTCCGCCGTATTTTTTCGCACATGTAAGACCAAACATGTGGTCATCTTCATTGATGGTACCGCCTACAGCACAAAGTGAGTTGTGGCAGTTGGTAAGTACGTAAGGCATGGGGAATTTTTCAAGTCCCGATGCTCTTGCAGTCTGAATAATACCCACGAAAGTAATATCGTGGGATGTCAGTTTGTCAAATCTTATTTTAAGCTTATCCATATTGTCGGAAGTGTTGTGCTTCTTAAGTATTCCGTAAGCTATGGTTCCTTTTTTTGCTTCCTCTTTTGAGGTTTCTTTGCCGGTGAGGCTTTTAATCTCGCTTAAGGCTTCGGGCGACTCTTTTATGAGTTTTTCACCGCCTACGAGATAAGCTCCGCTCTCGAACAACTCTATCATTTTATATATGCTCCTTTAAAAAGTTATTTTTTTCCTACGCGGCTTAATATAAGTATAAGGATGTAATAAACCGGAATAATTAAGAAAATGATCCAGCCCGGGCTCCAGAGATTCATACCGAAGCCGAGTGCAAGGTAAACGATAATACAAATACCCGGGAAAATAATAAGTGTTATTTTCTCGGCTTTTGTAAGGCCCTTTTTTCCTTCCTCTTCGCTTCCGGGAAGGTTTGCGTATGTACCGGTTTCGCCGTCGTATTCGGGCGTCTCGGTATCGTTATAAAGCATTTCATCCATGGTCAGTCCGTAAACCTTGGACAGACCGATTAAGTCCGATGCAGAAGGTACTGTACTTCCTTCTTCCCACTCTTTTATCAGACCGACTTCCTTACCGCATTTTTCGGCAAGTTCTTTCAGAGAAAAACCTTTGTTTTCTCTTAACTCTTTAAGTTTTTTTGAAACATCCATAAAGTGATCCCCCACCATTAACTTTATTATTTTTACATATTGTGTGGGGATTGTCAAATCTCGGTAGCCGGTGACACTGCGGGTGACACAAAAAAGGAAGCACTTTCGTGCTTCCTTTTAATAGTAACAATACCTGAATATTAGTTGGTAATAACAAGTTCTGTTTCTTTGTCGAATACGTGGATCTTCTCAACGTCAAGAGCGAACTTAATTGTATCGCCGGGTCTTGCTGTTGTTCTGGGATCTACTCTTGCTGTCATAGGGAACATCTCAAGATCGAAGTATAAGAATACTTCTGCACCAAGTAATTCGTAAACCTTAATCTGGGATTCGAATACACTCATAGGAGATGTTTCAACATACATTTCGGAATCATAAACGTCTTCAGGACGAATACCGAATGTTACGCTTCTTCCGTCATAGCCGCCTTCGATAAGTTTTCTGGACTTAGCGGGAGGAAGAGGAATTGAATGACCAGCTACGTTAAGGTAAGCTGTCTCGCCCTGTACTTCTACTATAGCATCAAGGAAGTTCATCTGAGGTGAACCCATGAAACCTGCAACGAAGAGGTTCTGAGGCTTGTCATAAAGGTTCTGAGGTGTATCAACCTGCTGGATAACACCGTCCTTCATAACGACGATTCTTGTACCAAGTGTCATAGCTTCTGTCTGGTCATGTGTAACGTAGATGATTGTGGTACCAAGTCTCTGATGGAGCTTAGCGATCTCAATTCTCATCTGTACACGAAGTTTTGCATCGAGGTTGGAAAGAGGCTCGTCCATAAGGAATACCTTAGGGTTACGAACGATAGCACGTCCCATTGCAACACGCTGTCTCTGACCACCGGACAAAGCCTTGGGCTTACGATCAAGAAGGGGAGTAAGATCAAGGATCTTAGCTGCTTCCTTAACCATCTTGTCGATTTCGTCCTTGGGAACATGTCTTAACTTAAGACCGAAAGCCATGTTCTCCTGAACAGTCATATGAGGATACAGAGCGTAGTTCTGGAATACCATCGCGATATCTCTGTCCTTAGGTTCAACATCATTTACAAGTCTGTCACCGATTCTCAATTCACCTGAACTGATATCTTCAAGACCTGCGATCATACGAAGAGTTGTAGATTTACCACAACCTGAAGGTCCTACGAAAATTACGAATTCCTGATCAGCGATTTCAAGGTTGAAATCCTTAACAGCTTCAAATCCGTTAGGGTAAACTTTGCAGATATTCTTCAAAGATAATCCTGCCATTAAATTTTCCTCCTACATTATAATCTGTATTGTTATTTTTGGGTTTTACCCGTATGTAGTTATTTTAAGTGCAAAGCCCTTAAAATACCATACCATATTTACACAAACTTTTCGGTAATCCTTGTAAGTTTTGTCCTTCAAAATCTGTTTGCGGGGTTAATTTGTATGTTTTTAGGTTGCATATTTGTGCAAGCTTTACATTGACTTGAAAACAGCCCTTATTTTTTGAAATCAAGCCTCATCGGAGTGACCCTCATTCCTGAATCCACATACTCGGAACGTGTATCCTTAAAGCCTAATGCATGATAGAATTTTATGCCGTAGGGAGAGGCGTTTACGGTAGCAAAAGTCTCGCCGTTTTGCTTCATATAATCTGTCGCGGTATTGATTAAATCCCTGCCTATTCCCATCCTCTGATGTTTGTCGTCGACAAAAAGGAGGGATATGTGTCTTTTAGCACGAATCGAAATCATTCCGACTATCTCGCCGTCAAGCACTGCCACCCAGAGTTTGTATTCACCTATTAAAAACATTTTGTAAATTCCGTTGTCGGATATAAAATTGGAAAATTCTTTTACACCCATATCGGAATAGTCGGGCGCAACGAACTTTTTAAAGCTACGCCAGGCGAGTGCCATGGCATCTTCCCATTCGTCTTTTACTGCTGCCCTTACTTCGTATCTTTTATCCATTTTCTCTTAACCTGTGGAGCCAGGCACCTAAAGGAGCCAGGCACCAAAAAAATCGGGGAGCCAGGCACTCTTTGTGAGCCCGGCACCCCGTTAATTTAGCAGATTTCAGCTCCCGAAGGCATTTCCTTTTCGGGAGAAACAAGTGCAAGATTGCCGTTTTCGTCTTCTGCGCAGAGTAACATTCCTTCGGAAACTACGCCTGCAAGTGTTGCGGGCTTTAAGTTAAGTAGTACCATTACTTTCTTGCCGACCATTTCCTCGGGCTTGTAGTACTGCTTGATACCCGAAACAATCTGTCTTGTCATATTACCGATTTTTACTTGTGAGCAGAGAAGTTTCTTTGATTTGGGAACTTCCTCACATTTTACGATTTCACCCACAACGAACTGCATTTTCGCAAAATCATCATATGTGATCTCATCTTTAAGCTTAACTTCGATTGCATTTTCTTCTGCTTCGGCTTCTTCTGTTACGCCTGCTTCAGCTTTCTGAATGGCTGCGATTCTTGCTGCCTCTGCATATACGTCGTTGATATCAAGACGTGCGAAAAGAATTTCAGGCTTCTCCGTAACCTTTGTGCCGTTTGCGTAAAGGCCGAATTCGCCGAGCTTGTCGTAATCTCTGATACTTGTGTTAAGCTGAGCGACAATCTTTTCTGCGGTCTCGGGAAGGAAAGGCCATAAAAGAGACGCACCGATTGTGATGCTCTCCGTAAGGTTGTAAAGAACAGTTGCGAGTCTGTCTTTTTTAGCCTCATCCTTTGCAAGTACCCAGGGTTCTGTCTCGTCGATATATTTGTTACATCTCTTAAAGAGTGTGAAGATTTCCGTAATTGCGTCTGCTGCCCTTAAGTCTTCCATCTTGGCGCATACCTTTGCATAAGCTTCGGTAGCGACTTTTTTAAGATCTTCGTCAACAGCTTCTGCTGCGCCCTTGTCTTCAACGATTCCGCCAAAGTACTTGTTGCTCATGGAGATTGTTCTGTTAACGAGGTTTCCTAAAATATTCGCAAGATCTGCGTTAACTCTCTCTGTCATTAAGTCCCATGTGATGGAGCCGTCGTTTTCGTAAGGCATCTCGTGAACCATGAAGTATCTGACCGCATCAACTCCGAAGAATGCTGCAAGGTCATCCGCATAAATTACGTTGCCTCTGGATTTACTCATCTTTCCGTCGCCGGCAAGAAGCCAGGGATGGCCGAATACCTGCTTGGGCAGTGGCTCGCCGAGTGCCATCAAGAAGATGGGCCAGTAAATCGTATGGAATCTTACGATATCCTTGCCGATTAAGTGAAGATCTGCTGGCCAGTATTTTTTATACTGTTCGCTGCTGTTACCGTCTGCATCGTAGCCTATGCCCGTGATATAGTTTGAAAGCGCATCAAGCCATACATATACAACATGCTTGTCATCAAAATCAACGGGGATGCCCCATTTGAAGGATGTTCTTGAAACGCAGAGATCCTGAAGTCCGGGAAGAAGGAAGTTGTTCATCATTTCGTTCTTTCTGGATACGGGCTGAATAAACTCGGGATGAGTGTTGATGTGCTCAATGAGTCTGTCTGCATATTTGCTCATCTTGAAGAAATAAGCTTCCTCTTTTGCTGCTTTTACTTCTCTGCCGCAGTCGGGACATTTGCCGTCTACAAGCTGAGCCTGTGTCCAGAAGGATTCACAGGGAGTACAGTAAAGACCTTCGTATGAGCCCTTGTAAATATCGCCCTGCTCATAAAATTTCTTGAACATTTTCTGGACCTGTTTTTCATGATAATCATCTGTGGTTCTGATGAAATGGTCATAGGAAATGTTAAGACATTTGCAGATGTCTTTGATTTCTCCTGCCACACCGTCTACGAAAGCCTTGGGTGTAACGCCTGCTTCTTCAGCCTTTAACTCGATTTTCTGACCGTGCTCATCGGTTCCGGTCTGGAAGAAAACATCATAACCCTGTTTTCTTTTAAATCTGGCAATACAGTCTGCGAGCACAATCTCATAGCTGTTGCCTATATGCGGCTTGCCGGATGTATATGCAATTGCCGTTGTAATGTAATACTTTTTGTTTTCCATTTTATCTTCCTTCCTGTATCTTTCTTCGCCCAAGCGGTTTTAGAGTGAATCAAAGAATTTCTTTATAGTTTCACCATCGGAAGTTACGCTTCCCTGAATCATCTGCTCGCTTCCGCCGCCTCTGGCATTTAGGTTTTCTCTCATTTTGTATGCAAGTTCTCTAAGTAAAATGTCGGTAAGGTTTTCGTTCTTTCCTGCCACGAATCTGTAGGTATCGTCTTTCTTGTCAAACATTACAACGATAACCTTTTCGGCTTCTGCGACATTGTCGTTTATAAGTGCCCTTGCCTGAATTTCATCTATCGAATCCGCGAAATAAACTATGTATTTTGACCCCTGCATTCGAATGGTGTTTTTAAGTTCTTTTTCGAGCATCACGGTTATCTGTCTTTTAAGAGATACTTTTTCTTCGTGAGCTTCGGTCAGCTTAACATTCATTCTCTCTGCTGCCTCGGCGCATCTGCCTCTTTCGCAGGAGAGGATTTTCATTGTGTTTTTATTGTCGTCGTGAAGAGCGATGTAATCTTTTACGGCGTCGATTCCCGCTTTAAGCGTTAATCTCATGCCGCCTCGGTGAGGGAAGAAATCAACTATTTTTACAAGCTGTATCTGTGCGCTTGAGTCAAGGCACGGAGCACAGCAGGCGCAAACATCATAACCGTCTATTATTACAAGCCTTAAGTTTTCGCTTATGTCGAGTTTGCTTCGATAGCTTATCTTTTCAGCCTCTTCACTGCTCGGTAAAATCGCATAAATCGGCACGTTTTCGGAAATGGCCACATTGGCTTTCATTTCTATTTCTTTTAGGGCCTCTGCCGAAACCGGTCCGTCTACATCCATTATCGCTTCAATACTGACAATACTTCCGTCATCTCTTCTTAATTCGGAAAGATGAAAGCCGACATTATCATACCCGAATTTCTTGTGAATCAGGCCACAGATTAGGTGCTCTGCATTGTGATTCTGCATTCGTCTGAAACGAAGATTCATATCTATCTTTTGCAGTACTTTCGTTCCTGCCTTAATTTCATTTTCAAGGAAGTGAATAATTTCACCGTCGATTTCCTGTACGTCTTTTACGATTGACTCTCCAAAAAATCCTTCGTCGCATTTCTGCCCGCCGCCTTCGGGAGCAAAAATCGTCGAATCGGTAATCACTTCATAACAATCTTCATAGCCTTCTTTATTCGATTTTTCGCATGTGAGGATGGTTGCTTCGTTTGTATCCACGAAGGCATCCGTGTCAAAAATCTTTAAAGTTTTCATATCATCTCTTTTAGGAGGCAGGCACCTAAAGGAGCCAGCCACCGTTTTACGAAATACGGACCGGACTGATTTTAGCCCGGTCCGATTTAGTCGAAAGTAACCAAAACGTAAAAGATTATCTTCCTGTAGGAATGAAAGGTCTGATAGCCTCAGCAAGCTGAGATACAGGCATTGTCTGTAACCAAACTTTTCCGGGTCCTGTGAGCTTGGTATTGAAGAAGCCTTCACCACCAACGAGCTTATTGCCTAAGCCGCCCTTAACGGACTCGATATCCATATTAACTGAACCTTCCATAGCTGCAAGAGAACCGGTATCAACTAACATTACCTGACCTGCTGCAAGTTCATATTCGATCATAGAACCGTCGATTTCAAGGAACAAATCTCCGTTACCTGAGAACTTCTGCATGATAAATCCTTCGCCGCCAAGAAGGCCTGCGCCGAATTTCTTCTGGAATGATGTTTCCATTTCGATTGATGTTGAAGATGCAAGGAATGACTTCTTCTGAGCCACGATTGTCTTGCCGCCTTCAAGCTTAACTGCAAGGATCTTTCCGGGAACACCGCTTGTGAATGCAATCATTCCTTCTCCGTTAGCTGCAGTGTAAATGTTTTCGAACATGGATTCTCCGGTAAGAGCCTTACCGAACATCTTTCCTAAACCGCCTGTCTGTGTCTTCATGTCCATGTTGGGAGTCATCCAAGCCATAGCACCTTTCTGACACTTAACATCTTCACCCGCATCAAGGTTGCAAATTACAACGGGAAACGGATCGCCTTTGATTTCGTACTTCATAAAATTACCCCTCCTATTTGTGGTATAGTGATTTAGTTTCGTATACAGGTTCGCATGTTAAATTTACCCCTAGCTTCCTGAATACATTTTTATCCACGTGTGAAAGAATCACACTTGAATGCACCTCTGAACCCCTGAGATTATGAATCTGTTCGATTGCCGCCCTTGCGTCAGGATCTTCTGCCGCACATATCGAAAGAGCGATTAAAACTTCATCCGTATGAAGTCTGGGGTTTCTGTTACCTAAATGGTTTACCTTAAGATCCTGGATGGGACCTAATGTGGTAGCCTTAATAAGCTCCTTATCGTCATCGATTCCTGCAAGTGCTTTTAATGCATTTAAAAGCATTGCACTGGAAGGTCCGAGCAGTTCGCTCGTCTTTCCGGTGATAATTCTGCCGTCGGGAAGTTCGATGGCTGCAGCAGGTTCGCCTGTAGCTTCTGCCTTAACCTTGGCTGCGGATACAACCTTGCGGTCGTCCACTGTGATTCCCGCCTGCTTCATAAGAAGCTCTATCTTTAAGCACTCTTCATCGTCTGCTATACCCTGTCTTCGCTGGCAAAGAGCACTGTAATATCTTCTGATAATTTCCTGTTTGGAAGCCTCGCTTACAACATCATCATCGATGATGCCGAAACCCGCCATGTTAACGCCCATGTCGGTCGGTGATTTGTAGGGTGATTCGCCGATGATCTTGTCAAACATTGCGTTAAGTACGGGGAATACTTCCACGTCTCTGTTGTAGTTAACTGTCGTAATGCCGTATGCTTCAAGATGGAACGGGTCAATCATGTTAACATCCTGAAGGTCTGCCGTAGCAGCTTCGTATGCAAGGTTTACGGGATGTTTAAGAGGGAGATTCCAGATAGGGAAGGTCTCATACTTCGCATAACCCGCTTTGATGCCTCTCTTGTATTCATGATAAAGCTGGGAAAGACATGTTGCCATCTTGCCCGATCCGGGTCCCGGCGCCGTGATTACGACGAGTGAACGTGTGGTTTCGATATAATCATTCTTTCCGTATCCCTCATCACTAACTATTAGAGGAATATTGGAAGGATAACCTGCGATAGGATAATGTCTGTAAACCTTAAGTCCGAGCGACTCAAGCTTCTTCTGATAAGCTACTGCGCTGGGCTGTGATGCAAAATGTGTTAAACAGACGCTGCCGACATAAAGGCCGTAGCCTCTGAATGCATCGATTAATCTTAAAACATCAACATCATATGTGATGCCGAGGTCTGCACGCATTTTGTTCTTTTCGATGTCTGCGGCGGAAATAACGATTACGATTTCTGCCTCGTCTTTTAACTGTGAGAGCATCTTGATTTTACTGTCGGGCTTAAATCCCGGAAGTACTCTGGATGCGTGGTAGTCGTCGAAAAGTTTGCCTCCGAATTCAAGATAAAGTTTGCCTCCGAAAAAGTCTATTCTCTCTTTGATTTTTTCAGACTGCAATTTAAGATATTTATCGTTGTCAAAGCCAATTTTGTTCATCATGCTTACCCCTTTTCAAAATCTCTTTAATTATAATAAAAATCGGTTTCATAATCAAGAAAAAGAAAAAAGAACCGAAATGCTCCGGTTCTTGTATTTTTATCTTTTATGAGAAGATTAGTCGTTGATACCTGTATCCTTTAAAAGTTTGATAACATCGCCGACTGTCTCGATATTCTCAAGATCATCCTGGGGCATTTCGATTCCGAATTCTTCTTCGAATGCCATTACAAGTTCAAACAAATCAAGAGAGTCTGCGCCAAGGTCATCCTTAAAAGATGTTTCCTCTGTGATTTCAACTCCCTGAAGATTAAGCTGTTCAATTATAATCTCTTTTATTTTATCAAGCATTGTGACACCTCATTTTTATATTAATAATATTTTTAGTCTAGCCTTAACGACTATGAGTATATTATCAGTAAATTTCTTTGTCAACCACAAATTTATATATTTACAGAAACTTCACAAATCGTTTTAAGATACTTTACAGCAAAGCATTGTAAACTTCGCTTTTGGAGACGCCTCGGTCTTTTGCGACGGCTTTCATGGCTTCTTTTTTGTCCATTCCGGCGTCCAGATAAATCTTCATATGGTCCTCAACAGACATTTCCTGCCAGTTTTTCTGAATCTTTTCTTTTTCGGCATTTCTGTCCAGGCCTTCGAGGACAAGCACGAATTCGCCCTTGGGCTCGTTTTTCTCATAAAAGAGGGCTGCGCCCTCAAGATCGAAGCGCAAAACTTCCTCGAATTTTTTGGTCAGTTCCCTGCAGACTGCGATTTTTCTCTCGCCGCCTAATGCTTCTTTTAATTCTTCGAGAGTGCCCTTAAGATGATGGGGTGCCTCATAAATAATAAATGTGCGGTATTCTTTTTTAAGATCTTCAAGGACTTCTTTACGCTCTTTTTTATCCGAAGGAAGAAATCCCTCAAAGGAAAATCTTCTTGTGGAAAAGCCCGAAAGCGTTAATGCCGTGATGCAGGCGCAGGGGCCGGGTAAGGATGTGACTTTTATGCCCTCTTCATGGCACATTTTCACAAGCACTTCGCCGGGATCGGAGATGCCGGGCGTGCCTGCGTCGGAAATAAGCGCAATATTTGTTCCTTCTTTTAACTTGTCGATTAGTGTGTACGCTTTTTCGGTTTTGTTGTATTCATGGTAGCTTGTCATCGGCACATGAATGTCAAAAGCGTTCATCAGTTTCATCGAATTTCTGGTGTCTTCGGCTGCGATTAAATCCGCTTCCCTCAAGGTCTCGAGCACGCGCTCGGAAATGTCTTTAAGGTTGCCTATCGGAGTCGGACACAAATACAAAATACCTGCCATCAGTTTTCCTCGTAAATCTTGCTTACTTCAGGTGTATAGTTACCGTTTTCATCATAAATAATCAAAGGCTTTTCGACTCTCATGCCTGAGTTGGCGCATTTGACACCTTCGATTAAAATCATGTTGGGCTCTGAATCAATTCTCGGGTAAACCACGCGAAGCCTCTTTGGCTCAAGTTTTTCTTCCTTCATCTTTACGATGATTTCGTCAAGCCTGTCGGGTTTATGCACCATAAAAAATCTGCCGCCGTTTTTTAAAAGGAATGATGATACGGATAAGACATCTTTTAGGGTGCATTTTATCTCATGCCTTGCAACTGCCTTGCTCTCGTCGGGATTAACCAGCGCCTTGCCCGGTATCATGTAGGGCGGATTCACCGTTACGGCGTCAAATGATGCGTTTTCGCATATGCCTCTTAAGTTGTTTAAATCATCGCAGATAACTTCAATCTTCCCTTCGAGGCTGTTTAAAATAACGCTTCGCTTTGCCATGTCGGCCACTTCTTCCTGAATCTCTACAGCCGTGAAATGCCCTGCTTCTGTTTTCGCTGATAAAAGAATCGGAATGACTCCGGTGCCTGTGCAGAGGTCCATGACTTTGTCGTCTTTTTTAAGTCTTACAAACTCTGTTAAAAGAACCGCGTCCATACCAAAACAAAAACGGGTAGAGTTCTGGATTATACTGTACCCGTTTCTTTGAAGCGAATCTATTCTTTCGTTTTCCTTAAGTAAATTATTCATCACCGTTTCGTCTGGGTCTTGATTCACGACGGTTGTTGTGGTAACGACCGTTGCTTTTCTTCTGAGGATTGCCCGATTTCTTTTTATCGTCTTTCTGAGGTCCGGGACCGTTCTTTTCCCAGTCCTTCTTCTCTTTCTTCTTACCCTTGCCTTCGAAAGAATTGTCGTTCTTTTTGTCGAATTTCTTTCTCTCAAAATTACGGTCATTCTTGGGAGAGCCCAAGATTTCTTTTTGTTCCTCTTCCTGCTCTCTTTCGGTCTCGATAATGTCTTCCTGTTCCTGCTTTTCAAGAAGTTCAAGCGCCTTTAAATCCTCTTCGCTTATAGCCTCTTCTTTATCCTTGTGGGATTTTTTCTTGAAATAGAGCTCGGAAGCGTTGTATTCTCTGATTTCTTTTTCGTCTTTTATCTCAATGACTACTCTGACTTTTTGTCTAAGCACATTGATACTTACAACTTCACCGTTAAAGCCGTCGTTAGTCTTGACCGTATCGCCCACGCCGGGCATTGTCTTGTTTAATTCCTCGTAGGTTTCCTCTTCGTTTTTAAGGCAGCACATAAGTCTTCCGCAGACACCGGAAACATTGGCCGGGTTAAGCGAAAGGTTCTGTTCTTTTGCCATCTTGATTGAAACGGGAGCAAACTCGTGAAGATATGAATGACAACAGAATTCTCTGCCACACATACCTACACCGCCGAGTAATTTAATCTCGTCTCTTACACCGATCTGGCGTAATTCGATTCTGGTCTTAAATACCGCTGCGAGATCTTTTACGAGTTCACGGAAATCTATACGATTGTCCGCAGTAAAATAAAACATGAGTTTTTTACGGTCGAATGTATATTCAGCCTCCACCAGTTTCATGGGGAGCTCATGCTTTGCAATCTTTTCCTTGCAGATTTTATATGCTTCTTCTCTTACGGCGAGATTGTCTGCTTCCTTTTCGTCATCCTCTGCTGTTGCAATTCTGAGGATCGGCTTTAAGGGTCTTACAATATTCTCTTCCGCAACTTCTCTTCTTTCTCCGATAACGGTTCCGTATTCCATGCCTCTGGCAGTCTCTACTATTACATGGTCACCCTTTTTGATTTCAAAATCCAGGGGATCGAAATAATAAAGCTTTCCTGCCGTACGGAAACGCACACTGACTACTTCTGCCATACTTACCTTTCTATCCTGTTCCTTTTATGACTTCAAGCAACAAAGTCATGCAGGTTTCGAAATTTGCTTTTGCTTTTAATCTTGTTTTGGTCTTTTCGAGAGCTTTTACGATATCATCAATTTTCTCGTAACTCGTCTTTTTGGCCACTGATTTAATATACTGTATTTCCTGTTTGAATACAAGGTCATTAACATCGTTCGTTGCCTTGAACAAAAGAACGTCCCTGTACCATACCGAGAAAATATCAAGGTAATCTATCTCGTCGTACTTGTATTCCTTAATCTTGTTGATGGCTTCCATAATGTCGGGAGCATCCATTTCACCTATGTGCTTAAGGAGCGATACGGCCTCGGTTTTCATCTTGTCGAAATCCTCATTCATAATGAGCATTTTGGCCTTACCGAAGTTACCCTGTGAGAAAGATACAGCAATATCCGCTTTGTAATCGGGAATCTTAAATTCCTTCATGAGATATTTCTTTAAGATCTTTTTCTCAACGGGCTTAAGCGAGAGCTTAACGCATCTTGACTGAATGGTGGGCAGAAGCTTTTCCTTGGATGTGGTTAAAAGAATAATTACCACATATTCGGGCGGCTCTTCGAGAGTCTTTAAAAGAGTGTTCTGAGCCACTTCATTCATAATCTCTGCTTCGTTGATAAGATAGATTTTATACTTGCCTTTGAAAGGCTTTGTGTTAATGTCTTTTACAACCTGATCTCTGACATCATCCACGCTGATTAAGCCCGGTTTGTCATGAACGATATTGTAAAAATCCGGATGGGCGTTGTTTTCCATCTGCAGACACGACTGGCATTTGCCACAGGGCTTTTCGCCTTCGCCTTCGCATAAAAGAGCCTCGGAAAAAACTCTTGCAATGAATTCCTTTCCGCTTCTCATTTCACCTTCGATGATGTATGCGTGTGCAACCTCTCCGGTAGCAATTGCTTTTTTAAAATATTCGGTTAAATGGTCCTGTCCTATAATGTCTTCAAATCTTGCCATAGTCATTCACCTTTTGTAATCCCCAAACCATAGTCTAAGCTTCCATACTTAAAACATATTCCCTGACCTTCGAAATACAATCTTCGAGATTGTCGTTTACAAATACCTTGTCTATCCCCGCGCTCTTAACTTTTTCTTCACTGAAATCCGCGGAATCCGCAAGAAATCTTCTGCACATTTCATCGTATTTCGGACTTGCCTGCTGACGCTCTCTTTTAAGAGCTCTTTCAAGTCTTTCGCCGTCATCCACGTCAATCATTACGGGAACAACTTTGTCTTTGCCAAAATAATTTCTTATCTGAACGTAGGATTCGAGTGTACCGATTACGATATAACTTTTTTTATCAAGTTCCATATCTCCGTCATCGACGGTCATGTATTTCCATATTCCGAAAACGGTATTGTACGCTCTGGATTCAACGATTTTGCCTTCTTCATGAAGTTCTAAAGCCTTGGCTTCGTCGATGAAAAAATATTCTCTTCCGTTTACTTCGCCTTCTCTGATAGGTCTTGTTGTGTATGTTACGAGCTGATTTAATTTAAGTTCTTCATCAGCCAAAAGTCTTTTATAAACAGTATCTTTGCCGGACGAACTTTTTCCGCAGATACAATAAATCTTTCCCATTTAAATCTTTTAAAACCTTTTGGTTCTTTTCCCCTTAGTTTTTTACTGAAGATAGAAGAGCACGCCGAGTGTGCCGGGTCCGCAGTGGCTCGTAATAACGCCGCCTGCCTGTGTCTCAAGGATTTCGTCGAAATAATTGAGTTCCTTAAGATAATCGACTACGGGCTGAACGAGTTCGTGATCCATTGAACAGTAGGTAACAAATACTCTTGTTTTATCTGCTTTAAGCAGATCCTCTTTCATATCGTCAACATATGAAATAAGAACCTTCTGCATTTTTCCTCTGTACTTGGTGCCAACTCCCATCTTGCCCATTTTAACTTCAATCCTGGGCTTTAATTTGAGTGCATTTGCAAGGAGTGCTGTAACCGCGTTACATCTGCCGCCTCTTGAAAGGAAGATGAGCTGATCGAGTACGAAGCTTGCTCTGACTTTATCTCTGGCGCCGTTGATTTCTTCATAAATATCCTCGGCACTCTTTCCCGCATCGCGCATTTCGGCCGCTCTTAAAACCTGAAGTCCGATACCTGTGGATAAGTTCATCGAGTTGATGACGAATACTCTGTCATATTCGAGGTCCTGTGCCGCAAGGCGGATGACATTGCATGTGGTACTCATGTCTTCGGAGATACCGATAAAGATAACGTCATCTCCGGCTTCCTTGTGAGGCTTTAATGCATCCATCGTAACTTCAATGCTTGCTGCGGATGTTTTGGGTGTGGTTTTCTTTTCATTTGACCACGCAATTATTTCTTCGGCGGTTGTGTCAACTCCGTCAAAATAACTCTTGTCATCCATAATGATGCAAAGAGGAATTATTTCAATCTGATATTTTTCAATTAATTCTTTTGAAAGGTCGCAGGTGCTGTCTGCCATAATTATTGTCTTGCCCATCTTGTTTGCTCCTTTTCTCATAGTTAATTAATTATACCATATTGTTGGGAGTTTTGTACAATATAAAAAGATTGCGCCATAAAAGACGCAACCTCCTAAAATAATCAATCATTAATCATTTTTTCTCGAATTAAGAAGCATGATCATTCCGTCATAAACGTAATCTTCGATTTCTTTTTTACGCTCTTCTTCTCTTATATCCTTCATTAAGAAAAGGAATAAAAGAACCTGTGAGCTTAAGACATTCTTTCTGTATATTTCGTCCTTTTCGGTGAATATACCTTCTTCGAAACCTGAGTTAAGATACTGCTTTAAGAGTATTTCTATAAAATTCGTTGCCGTGCAGGGGTCGTATTTTTCGCCGCTTTTTTTAAGCGGAGCTTCCTTATATGCGGGATTGATATTTCTAACGAAACTCATTATTGACTGAACCGTATCTTCGCCTAAACGGCTGTCCCACATATAATCCATTATCGAATAAAACTTATCCTTAAAAGAGCCCTCATCAAGCATTTTTAAAAGCACTACTTTAAGAGAGTCGATTACAAAGTAATGAAGGGCTTTGTATATAAGTTCTTCTTTGCTCTCAAAATACTCGTATGTGGTACCTTTTCCTATGCCGGCGCGGTTTGAAATTTCGCTTATTGTAAGGCTTCCTATATCTTTGCCTTCTTTTATGAGCTCTCCTACCGCAAGATAGATTTTTATTTCCTTTTCGGGAAGATTTTCCATCTCCTGAATATATCCGTAAAGATCTTCGTTTATCATTTCCTAAACCCCCGTTTATTCCATGCTGTCAAAATGTATTATACCATCATTTATTTCTTGTGCTTCCACAGGTGATAAAACGGTTTCCTCTTCTTTTATGAGTTCTCCGTATTCGTCCTTCTTCATTGATTTGTTTGAGTTAAACAAATCGTAGAGACAGGGAACCACCAGAAGCGTAAGCAGTGTACCATAGACAAGTCCGCCTATCATAACTATTGCCATCGGCTGCATCATCGATGAACCTCCTCCGAGTCCCAGTGCCAGTGTTGACATCGATATTACAGTGGTCAGCGTGGTCATTAAAATCGGACGAAGTCTCGTTCGCGCAGCCTCGACTATTGCGTCCTTTTTACCCATTCCGGCCTCTCTTAACTGGTTGATATAATCGACCATAACGATACCATTGTTAACTATGATACCGGCTAACATTACAAAGCCTACGGCGCCGATGACCGATATATTGTAGCCCGTCGCAAAGAGTGCGAAGAAGCCTCCGGTGAATGCAAGCGGAATCGTAAACATGATGATGAAGGGCGAAAGGAACGACTGGAACTGGGCCACCATGATTAGGTAAATAAATATTACCGCAAGGATAAGCATTAAAACTACCTGCTGTAAGGCATCCTTAATCATTTCGTCTTCGCCACTCATCTCAATCTTGTAACCTTCAAGCATATCGATTTCTTTAAATCGGTTTTCAAGTTCGTTGCCGACAAATGAAATATTGTGATCATCGTCAATCTGAGCCGTAACTTTAATATACTTGGTCTGCGCGTCACGGTTGATGATGTTTAATGTATCGGTTTCCTCAAACGTTACTATTTTATAGAGAGGAATTTTATAGTGTTTTCCGTCTCTGTCGGTGTAATCGAATTTGAGATTTTTTATATCCTGAAGCGTGGTGTCTTTCTGCTCGTCAGAGATAACGTAAATGTCGTAATCCTTGATTTCTGCGGAGAGATTGGCTGTTGCGGTATCGGGCATTATGGCTTTCATTACTTCCATGTAAACCTGTGCCGTTGTCATCTGATACTCCATCGCTTTTAATTTATCCACGTGAATTTTTAGTGCGGGCGTGGTATCGGAAAGTCCGTCGTTGATGTCGATTACACCTGGTGTTTCTTCCATGATAGCAACAACTTCTTTAGTGTATTCCCTTATCTTGTCAAGGTCACGGCCTTTAACCATTATTGAGAGACCGCTTCCTAAAAGAGACGTCATATCCGTAGATGATGTTGTGACATCGATATCGCAGTTTAAATCCTTCGTTCTGTCGATGATATCTTCCTGGATATCCTTCATTTTACGGTCGCTTTCTTCATCAAGAAGAATATAGAATGTGGCTCCTCCGCCTCCCATTCCGAAGGAACTTAGAAGGCTGTCCGCACCCATCATTGCACCGATTGTATCAATGCCGTCTATATCAATTATTCTTGCGGTAACCTCTTCGCAGACATCCATCAGTTCTTCATCCGTCATTTCCGCACCCTTTGGCGGAGCCACGGTCATTGAAATCTGATCGACTTCGACCTCCATGTCAAAGAATGAAAATCCTCTGTAAAATCCCGCATAAACGCTTCCTGCAAGAAGCAAAAGCGCGAGGATTAAAACAAGCGGTTTCACCTTTAATACGTTTCGTAAAAACGAAGCATATAAATCTCTTATTCTGTCAAAGAGTTTTGTCTGCTTTTCTTCACCGTCTTTTATCATCAGCGAAGAAGCCGCGGGAACAAATGTAAGTGCCACGATAAGGGACGCGGTAAGCGTATATCCTACGGTTAATGCCATATCGACAAAGAGCTGTTTGGTGATACCCTTGGAGAATACGATGGGAACAAATACGCAGATTGTGGTAAGTGTGGATGCCGCAATAGCTCCGCCTACACCCTTTGCACCTTCTGCCGCTGCCTTTTTGACTGTAACTCCTTCTTTTCTTAGTCGGTATATATTTTCAATAACTACAATGGAGTTATCTACCAACATTCCTATGCCAAGCGCCAGACCCGAAAGGGAAACGATATTTAACGTAATGTGCGAGAAATACATAAGCACAATCGCAAATATTACGCTCAAAGGAATCGAACAAGCAATGATAAATGTCGATTTAAAATCTTTTAGGAATAAAATCAAAATGATAATCGCAAGCGCTGCGCCGATAAGCATGTTCTGAAGGACGCTCGATACAACAATGTCTATATAAACGCCCTGGTTCATAAGAACCGCCATGTTAAGCTCAGGAGTTTCTTCTTCCATCTGCTCAAAACGGTCAAGCAGTCTGTCTGTAACATCACCCGTTGAATATCCGGTCTGCTTTTCTATCGAAAGCATTACTGCGGGATTGCCGTTGATTTTTGAATATGATTCGGAAGCGTTGTTTACTACTTCAACTGTGGCAACGTCCTTTACGCAGATGGGTTTAATGCCGTCCATTCCAAGATCCAAAAGAACCATGTTTTTAAGATCTTCTATGTTATTAACGCTGTCTCCGACATTGATAAGATACTGTTTGTTGCCGTCCGGAACATATCCTGCGGGCATAGAAAAATCCTGTGCGACGATAAGATTGCCGAGCATTTCCGCCGTGACTATATTTGAAACATCGGCTGCTTTAACGGCCTCTTCCTTTGCATTGTCAAGCTGGTCTTGGCCCTGCTCAAGAGCATTTTTCGCATTGGCGATTTCTGTGGCGCCCTTGCTGATTTCGAGTATGCCGTTTATGAGCCCTTCGTTTAATTTTTTATAAGCATCGTCAAGTGAAATCTTGCCTTCGGTCAAAGGCTGTTTTGCCGCCTGAAGAGTTGCGATTGAAGTATTGACCTGTGCGAGAGCACGTGACATCTGTGGTGAAAGTGCCTGAAGATCCGTAAAATCGGCAGTAATACCGAGTGTTCTTAAATCAACGCCTGTTGCAACAACTGCCGCAAGAGACTGCTGAACAGCTGTCGAATCCGGCATTTGCTGAGGTGCGGATGCGGAAAGCTCCGCCATAACAGCCATAAGCTGCGCTCTGGTCATTCCCGTAGCCGCAAATATCTCTTCATCCGTACCGTTTTCAAGAAGATTTTTATATGTAAGCAGCGTATTGTACTGCTCCATATATACGCTTAATTCCTGATTGTAAGCATTGACTGCATTTATGGCATTTTCAAGCGCAGGTTTTAAATTCGAGAGTGTTGTAAGATTGCTGTCAATGGCAGCCTCACCTATATATGTCTGAATCTTGCCGTTGACAATTTCATTGGCTCCGTTTGCGAGTTCTTTGGCAAGCTTGCTCTGGCCGTCCTTTATTTCCTGCTCTCCTTCATCGAGCTTTTCTTTTGCTTCATCGATTTCTTCCTGGGCATCGATAAAACTGTCTTCGATTTTTGCCAAAACATCTTTGTTTATTTTATCAATCTTGTCTTCATCAAGCGTTATCTGAATCTTTTCTTCAACGGTTCCTATGGTGGTGACGCTTGCAACACCCTCTGTACTTTCAAGATAGGGAACAACAGTTGTATTTACATAATCGGTAATCTCAATCTGATTCATGCCTTCGACATCCGCGGATGCAACCATTACGGGTAACATCGAAGGGTCAATCTGCATGATAAGAGGCGAACCAACGCCTGTAGGAAATGAACCCGATACCTGATCGAGTTTTTGCTGCATCTGAATAACTATGGAATCCATATTACTGCTCTGTTCGTATTCAAGAATAACCAGCGAATAATTGTTGTAAGACATCGACTGAATATTCTTGATATTCGAAGTGGTAGCCATCTGTGCTTCAATCGGCGCAGTAACATTTCTTTCAACTTCTTCGGGCGTTCCGCCGGGATATGTGGTGATTACGACAACATACGGAAAGCTCATATTTGGTAAAAGATCCGCAGTCATTCTCGTAACAGAAACAACTCCGAGTACTATAATAAGCAGCACTCCCACAAGGACTGTATAAGGTTTTCTGACACTGTATTTAGACATAAAATAATCTCCATTTCCGACCGACCGTTCGGTCGGTACAACTATAATAACACAATTTTGAGATTTGTCCATCTTTTTTTAAAAGAATAATTAAGATTTTTTAAAATATAGTAAAAACCCCGAATGCTTTAAACATTCGGGGAAAATTTTAGTCATTTTTTATATATAAATCTTTTAGTCTTTGTCTACGAAAATCTTAACAATTCCGAGTGCAGCCGCATAAATTACTCCGGCTACAGGGAAAATAACGCCTGCAAGATGCCATAAATTAAAGGCAAGTCCGAGGAGCAGATATGTTGCGGCAACGATACACCAGTATGCGCCGCTTAAGCCGGATCTTATTCTCTGAGCCTTCTTCTGTGCGGGTGTTAACATTTCTTCTTTTAGGAGGTTTACGTAGGATTTGTTAATCCTTATTGTATAAATGAATATTCCTACACCTGCTGCGACCATGATAAGCAGAAGCGAAACCATGGAAATTATAATAAGCGGATCTGCATCCAACAGTCCTGCGGTTAAAATACCTACGGGGCAGAATATAAACAAAAGAATTGCAAAAAGCTGAAGCGGAACTCTCTTGGTATCAAAGGCTTTTTTCTTTTCTTTTACCATACCGTCAACGCCGTAAAGCGTTTCGAAGCTGTCTTTGTTAAGATATGAAAATTCTTTTTCCTTTACCTCTACGAATACCCAGATTATTACACCGAAAGCAACGCATGCAAATAAGGTCAGAAGTCCGATCAAAGTTGCAACCGTAACCGGGAAGAAATTGTCAAGGAATACCGAAAGGCCGGAGAGTTCAATAAGTGCCACAGGGCAAAGGGTTAAAAGAACAGTCGCAATTACCGCGCTTGGAGTATTCTTTTTTACAACATTAATATATCTGTTTGCTTCTTCGAGAGAAACCTTTCTTATATTGATGCTTTCTTTTTCTCCGTCTAAAATCTCTTCTTTGTATTCCTCGTAATCGTCTTTTAAAAGATAATCTGTGCTTACACCGAAGATCTCGGCCATCTTGATAATTCTGTTAAGATCGGGTGCAGCCTGTGCGCTCTCCCATTTGGATACGGACTGTCTTGAAACCGAAAGCATTTCTGCAAGTTCTTCCTGAGACCATCCGTTCTTTTTTCTTTCATTAATAATTTTGTCAGCTAAAATCATATGATATCCTTTCCGGGCCGTGCCCAAATGAAATTTATTCATCGGGCAATTTAAGTTTAACTTTTTGCCCTCGTCTTTACAAGGAAATCATATGAAAAAATGAAGTTGCAATCTAACAACCGGGCTTTGAAATTTGTCAACCTGCGGTTGCAAATACGTAAAAATAGGGGTTTTTCAGAATTTTGACATAAAAAAAACACCTTTCGGTGAAATAAAGGATGCCCAGGGCCGGAATCGAACCAGCGACACGAGGATTTTCAGTCCTCTGCTCT
>JAFZUY010000039.1 GCA_017618075.1 Lachnospiraceae bacterium | reverse complement strand
TTGGCTAGCGCGCCAGATTGTGGCTCTGGAGGCCGTGGGTTCGAGTCCCATTACCCACCTTATACTGGGCTATCGCCAAGCGGTAAGGCACAGGACTTTGACTCCTGCATTCGCTGGTTCGAATCCAGCTAGTCCAGCTTTAACAAATTTAATATGGGCCATTAGCTCAGGTGGTAGAGCACTTGACTTTTAATCAAGTTGTCCGGGGTTCGAGTCCCCGATGGCTCAGTTAAGGAAGATTCGTATCTACGAATGCAGATACGGATTTTTCTTTTATGTAGACAATGTAGATTCATGTATTTTCGGGTTTAGTGATGGAAAACGTAAAAGAAAACAAAATGGGCGTTATGCCCATGAACAAACTTTTAATAAATATGTCGCTTCCTATGATGGCATCGATGCTTGTACAGGCTCTGTACAATATCGTGGATTCCATCTATGTTTCGCGTATTCATCAGGACGCTCTTACAGCACTTAACCTCTGTTTCCCCATTCAGATGCTTGTAATGTCTTTCGGAATGGGTATGGCTACCGGTGTAAATGCACTTGTATCGAGAGCGCTCGGTGAAAAGGATAATGAACGTGCGGACAAGGTTGCAATGAACGGTGTATTCCTTTCAATCTGCAGCGCGGTAGTTTTCTTCCTGTTTGGCCTTTTCCTCGTAAAACCTTATTTTGCAATTCAGAACACCGATACCCAGCAGATAAAGGATTTCGGTATTCAGTATCTTACCATTAACTGTATGCTTTCGATAGCGCTTTACATGCAGATTATATTCGAAAGACTTTTACAGTCCACAGGCAAGACATTCTATTCAATGATTACCCAGGGCGTGGGTGCGATTACGAATATCATTCTCGATCCGATTCTTATCTTCGGACTTTTAGGAATGCCCAAACTCGGTGTTAGAGGTGCGGCAATCGCTACAGTATTCGGACAGCTCCTTGCTGCAGTTCTTGGTATTATATTAAACATAACGAAGAACAAAGAACTTACACTTAAATTAAAATATTTAAAGCCTGACATTAAGTTAATCGGAAGCATTTATTCCATCGGAATTCCTTCAATTATAATGATGTCCATAGGCTCCGTAATGAATGCCGGATTAAATCACATTCTTTTAGGATTTTCCGATACGGCAGATACGGTATTCGGTGCTTATTATAAGATTCAGAGCTTCTTCTTTATGCCCGTATTTGGACTTAACGGAAGTATAGTTCCCATCGTCGGATACAACTTCGGCGCAGGCAAGAGAAAAAGACTTCTTAAGGCTGTTAAACTCGGCATTATATATTCTGAAGCATTGATGCTTTTAGGAGTGCTTGCATTCGAGTTTGCACCAAACCTTCTTCTTATGATATTTGCTCCTTCGGAAGAAATGTTACGCCTCGGAACAATAGCGTTCAGAATTATCGGCATTCATTTCCCGATAGCGGCCGTATGTATTATTTTAGGAACCGTATTCCAGGCTTTAAACCACGGAATGTATTCAATGTGGGTATCCGTTGCAAGACAGCTTCTTGCACTTCTTCCCGCAGCATTCCTTTTATCCCTCACAGGAAACGTAAACATGGTATGGTTTGCATTCCCGATTGCTGAGGCGGTTTCACTTATAATGACTTTGATCTTTTATTCAAAGGTTTATAAAAAGACGATAGTAAATATTCCAAATAATGAATAGATTGTAGTATAATATGCTGCAGGCGGATATGGCGGAATTGGCAGACGCGCCAGATTTAGGTTCTGGTGGGAGACCGTGCAGGTTCAAGTCCTGTTATCCGCAGTTAATATTTTAAAAACACAGGAGGCAATGAAATGAGAACGAAAATCAAGCAACTGTTTAGAAACACGTCCGAATATGCTTCAAAAGAAGTGACGATATGTGCATGGGTTCGTACTAACAGAGCACAGTCGCAGTTCGGATTTTTAAATGTAAATGACGGATCTTTCTTCGATAATTTACAGGTGGTATACGAACAGAATCTTGATAATTTTGACAGCATTTCAAAGATAGGCGTAGGCGCATCCGTTAAGGTTGTAGGTACCGTGGTACTCACACCCGAGAACAAGCAGCCTTTTGAAGTTAAGGCAACAAGCGTGGAACTTTTGGGAGATTGTCCCGAAGATTATCCTATCCAGCCTAAAAGACATACAAGAGAGTATTTAAGAAGCGTTGCACATCTTCGTCCCAGAACAAATCTTTTCTCTGCGGTATTCAGAGTAAGAAGCGTTGCTGCAATGGCTATTCATTCATATTTCCAGGAGAGAGGATACCTTTACGTACATACTCCTCTTATCACATGTGCCGACTGCGAAGGTTCGGATCAGATGTTTAAGATTACAACACTTAACATGAACAACCTTCCTTTAACAGACGACGGAAAAGTAGATTTCAACAAAGACTTATTCGGCAAGCAGGCTTTCATCACAGGCTCAGGACAGCTTCAGGGTGAAACCTTTGCCATGGCTTTCGGAGATATTTATACATTCGGTCCCACATTCAGAACAGAGAATTCAAACACCCAGACACATGCAAACGAATTCTGGATGATTGAGCCCGAGATGGCATTCTGTGATCTTGAAGGACTGATGGATATCGAAGAGGAAATGCTCAAATACGTAGTTAAGTACGTATGCGAGAAATGTCCCGAAGAAATCGATTTCTGCGACAAGTTCGTTTCACAGGGTCTTAAGGCTAAGTTAAACGACATCATCAATGCGAAGTTCACAAGAATTTCCCATCACGATGTAATCGATATATTAAAGAAAGCCGACGTTAAGTGGGAGTTCGAGCCCGATTACGGCGAAGACATCGCAAAAGAGCATGAGAAATATATCGTAGATTATTTCCACGGCCCTGTATTCGTTACAGACTGGCCTAAGGAAATCAAGGCTTACTACATGAAGGTTAATCCGGACAACAAGACCGTTGCCGCTGTAGACCTTCTCGTACCTCAGGCAGGCGAGCTTATGGGCGGAAGCCAGAGAGAAGAGAACCTTGACAAGCTTATCGAAAGAATGGATGAGATGGGCGTAGACAAGGAAGGCATTGACTGGTATCTCGACACCAGAAGATACGGCGGATGCGTACATTCAGGCTTCGGCATGGGCTTTGAGCGTCTTATTATGTACCTTACAGGCGTAGAAAACATCAGAGACGTCATCCCTTATCCCAGAACTCCGAGATCATGTGATTTCTAATTTTATAAAAAATATCAGACCGTCTGAAAAAAAATTTTCAGGCGGCCTTTTTTTGTTAAATGCCCTAAAATAAAAGCTTTCGCGTCTTTTATGATGGGTTAAAAATAAAAAAATGTGAAAAAATTGTGAAATTGTTAGCACTCGTACTTGACGAGTGCTAACAAGTGTGGTATAACATAATCATCAAAAGAAAACAAAAGCCCCTCAATTAAGAGAGGCCGCTTATAAAGGAGGAATGATTTATGTATATGCCAGCACTTTTTAATGATTCATTATTTGATGATTTCTTTACAGATTTTACAGATAACAAGAGAAGACCTATGGCAAAACCTCTTCCCGGAGTAATGAAAACAGACATAAAAGAGAACGACAAAGAATATGAGCTCACAATCGAGCTTCCGGGCTACAAAAAAGAGAACGTCAATGCCGAACTTAAGGACGGTTATCTGATTATCAATGCAACTAACGAGAAGAACGAAGAAGAGAAGGACGAAAAGGGTTATATCAGAAAAGAAAGATACTTCGGTTCCTGCTCACGTAGCTTCTTCGTAGGCAAAAACCTCAAAGAGGAAGACATCAAGGCCAAATTTGACAACGGTGTTCTTACCTTAAATGTTCCCAAAGAGGTCGAAAAACTTCCCGAGGAAAAGAAATATATTGCTATTGAAGGATAATAAGCTTCCTTTTTCATATTAATTCATCCCCTCGTTTTCCGCACCCGTATCCGCCGGGTGCGGATTTTTTTGGGCATTTTTTTAATTGTAATATATGGAAATCTGTGTTAAAGTTAAAAATGCATGTAAATAACTTATTTTATTTATGAAAGGGAATGAAAATGAAATTTAGACTTACATTTGCTTTTTTGATTCTCGGCCTCATTCTAGCATTTTTAGGAGGCAAGGGCCTTGTTACTTCAATTATGCCTGCCAAGGATCTTTACGATCAGAGTGTTGACTGGACAAAATTGAAAAACGGACAGAGAGTATATGCCAACGTTGATTTTGTATTTGAGCCTTTTGAAATCACATCTAACGATAGCGGACAGGATGTATCGGCAATTTATACAATTCCTGATTTAAAGGTAGATTCAGACGATAACATTTATATTGCTCATTACATGGGTATTCTTGTTAAGTCTGAGGATTTTTCAAAGTATAACAGAATGGTTGACGCATCTTGGGACTGGTGGGACGGAAAAGTTGAATTAGGTTCCGCAGGTACTGATTCGTTTGACGGTTATTTAAGAAAGATGAATAAAAAGGAAAAAGAATTTATCCATGATTATCTTAAGGACTGGTATTCAGAGAGCGAAATCGAAGAAATGGTTGTTCCTTATGTAATGATGAGAAATCAGACAATGCTTGCAAATGTTCTTATGTTTGTCGGCGGTATTGTACTTACATTAGTTGGTGCACTCTTCGGATTCTTATTCTTTATTAAAAAAGGCGGTAATTAATTAAAAATTTTATTTATATATAAAGGAGTTTATTATGAATCTTTCACCACTTCAGAAAGCAAGATATGAGTATTCTCCCAAACTTCCGGGAATGCTCAGAAACGGTATCGCAGAAATCTGCGTAAAGGAAGGCGCTGCCACAGCATCTGTAGCAGATCAGGACAAGATTAAAGCTCTTTTCCCCAACACATACGGAAAGCCTGAAGTTACTTTTGAAAAGGGAAGCAACACATCAGTAGCTAAGAAGCAGGTTGTAGGTGTTATTCTTTCCGGCGGACAGGCACCCGGAGGACATAACGTAATCAGCGGTCTTTATGATGCTTTAAAGGCAACCAACAAGGACAACGTTCTTTTAGGATTTAAGGGCGGCCCTGACGGACTTCTTAAAGACGACTATGTAACATTTGATGATGCATTCATCGATGCATACAGAAACACAGGCGGTTTTGATATCATCGGTTCAGGCCGTACAAAACTCGAGACAAAAGAGCAGTTCGCTATCGTTGCTGAAAACGCAAAGAAGAACGGACTTACAGCTATCGTTATCATCGGTGGTGACGATTCCAATACAAACGCTGCAACTCTTGCAGAGTACATGGCAGCAAACAACACAGGCGTTCAGGTTATCGGTTGTCCCAAGACTATCGACGGTGACTTAAAGAACGAAGATATCGAAGCATCATTCGGTTTCGATACAGCCACCAAGACATATTCCGAACTCATCGGTAACATTGAAAGAGATGCTAACTCCGCTAAGAAGTACTGGCATTTCATCAAGGTTATGGGTCGTTCAGCTTCTCACGTAGCACTTGAATGTGCTCTTGAGACACAGCCTAACATCTGTCTTATCGGCGAGGAAGTTGCTGCAAAGAAGATGTCTCTTGCAGAAATTACCAACTACATTGCAGATGCAGTTGAGAAGAGAGGAAACAACGGCAATAACTTCGGTGTTGCTATTATCCCTGAAGGTATTGTAGAATTCGTTCCCGAGTTCTCAGCACTCATAAAAGAAATCAACGAACTTCTTGCAGGCAGCAAGACAGAAGAGTTCAATGCACTTCCCGACTGGAATGCAAAATACGAATTCATCAAGGCAGGCCTTTCAGCTGACGCATTTAAGGTATTTGATATTCTTCCTCAGTTCGTACAGCAGCAGCTCTTCCTTGAAAGAGACCCTCACGGAAACGTACAGGTTTCTCTTATCGAATCTGAGAAGCTTTTCTCCGAAATGGTTAAGAACGAACTTGCTAAGAGAAAAGCAGCAGGTACATACAAGGGTAAATTCGGTCAGCAGCATCACTTCTTCGGATATGAAGGAAGATGTGCATTCCCTTCAAACTTCGATGCAGATTACTGCTACTCACTTGGTTACAATGCATTCATGCTTATTCAGTATGGTTACACAGGATATCTTTCAAAGGTTTCCAATATTGCCAAGCCCGCTGAAGAGTGGATTGCAGGCGGTATGCCTATCACCAAGATGATGAACATGGAAAGAAGAAACGGTGAAGACAAGCCCGTTATCAGAAAGGCACTCGTTGAACTTGACGGTGCACCTTTCAAGTACTTCGAAGCACACAGAGACGAGTGGGCTGTAGAGACATGCTTTACATTCCCCGGTGCTATCCAGTACTACGGACCTGCAGAAGTATGTGATCTTACAACAAGAACACTTGCTCTTGAGAAGGGTTGCTAATTAATAATAAAAAATAATAAAAGCAGTTCGGTTTAAGGCTGAACTGCTTTTTTGTTGACTTAAGCCGTCAAACATAGTATGATATGGCTTGTCGTATTACGACTGAAACATAAACAGTGAGTTCGAAACCCATCCTCACTTAAAACAAAACTAGGAGATAAAAATGAAAACAGCAAAATTTATTACCACAGCCGCAATCGTGGCAGCGTTGTATGTGGTCCTTTCACTTATCACATACACATTCTCTTATCTTGAGATTCAGTGCAGAATAGCGGAAGCTTTATGCATGACAATCTTCTACACTCCGGCCGGAATCATCGGAGTAGTCATCGGATGCTTTATTACAAATATAATTGGCGGTTCACCGCTTGATATGATTTTTGGTACTGCAGCTACACTTATAGCAGCGTTACTTACATATCCCATTGCCAGAACCATAAGAAAAAAGCACGGTACCGTTCTTAAAATGAAACATGCACTTTTAATTCCTATTCCAACCGTATTGGTCAATGCAATTATAATTCCATTTGTACTTTACTTTGGTTTTGGGGTTACAAGCTTTGCAAATGCAGAGAGTATGATTCCCGTGCTTTTGCTTCTTTCACTTTCGGTATTCATTGGTGAAGTAATTTCCTGTTATGTATTCGGACCTTTATTTGTACTTGCACTTAACAGAGTCGATAAGGCAGTTCATTTCAGTGAATAAAAAAACACCTCGGATTATGAACTGCACCCCGAATGTTAGACAAAAACATTCGGGGTGTTTTTATGTCTAAATATACTTTTGAAGAAAAATGTGAAGCCGTTCAGCGTGTTTTGGATGGAATGTCTATAAGAGATAGCGCTCGAATTATGGGAGTTGA
>JAFZUY010000038.1 GCA_017618075.1 Lachnospiraceae bacterium | reverse complement strand
TTTATAACTCAAGAAGGCCACACGGCTCTCTTGAGATGTTAACACCTAACGAAAAGGAAGAACTATTCTGGAGTCAGGACTAACACCTGATTCCGGAATATTATTTTCACAAATCGTGTCTACTCACTTGACTATAGACCATTCTTCTTCTATGTGTCGTTGAGCTTTTTTACATTCATCGGAACCATCATTTAACGATGCAGCATAAATCATTCCTTCATCTTTATATCCTACACTTTCATTTATCACTCTTACCTGATTACCTATTAATCTTCCGTATGATATTTTATGATACATAGAATCTGAATATAAAGATTTATTTATAAAAGAATACCCATATAGTTTAACATCCGTTGCTACGCCAGATATTCCTGTGTAATTATCATGTTCTGCTCCAATTATACCAGATACATGTGTACCATGTTGAAGCTTGTATTCCTTAGATTTGAAAGCAGAATGATTTACAATATCATCAAAATACAGTTCTTTATCTGTATCACTTCTGTCCTCAAAATAATTATCATATACACCAACTTTAACACTTGTCGAATTTGTTATATGATTCCAGGCAGAAGGAATATATAATGCATCCAATCCCCAGTTATCTCCGCTTGGAGAAGTCTCACTTGTTGTATCATTCTCAGGATTAATAACTGTATATCTTACTATTTCGTCCAAGTTCTGATCAAATTCTTTTACAGATTCACATTTATAATTATCAATATAGAAATAATCATTCGTATAATATTCTGTTTCAATTTCAGATGCCAGATTAAGTGTTGCTAAACTAACAAAAGAATAACCATTAATATAATCTATAATTGTTTGAAGTTCATCGAGAGTTTTATTATCAGAAAACTCTATTTGATAATCACAAGTCATCTCAATATATCCAACAATTGAAGCTCCTATTTCATCTATTATTTCCTCAATCGCTTCTCGAGGAGTTCCCATATAAGCACTTATAAGAATTTGATTCTTAACATATTGAAGTCCTGTTTCTTCATCAAAAACAACATCCTCGTCTCGAAGTTCTTTACAATAAGCTTCTCCTATATCTCCTAAAGGTTCCAATTCCCTTTGGGGTTCATTTGAAACAACTATCGATTCGTACAAATTGTAATCATAAAATTCTTCATTATTTGTTTTGTTATATACGATAAATCCAAAAGATACACTTTCTGCAGGATTAATGTCTGCGTTAAATCCCATATTTCCAATAGATACTCTGCTTCCTTCATGTGATAATATTTTTGCATTCCATACAGAGATGTTGGCATTATTGCAAGAAAAATCCAACGCCCAATTTCGAATAACATTTTCCGAATTGTTTGTTATAGTAATCTGCCCGGTATAACCATCTTCCCATTCATCTGTAACGTTATAGTCAATTGAAAACAATTCATTATTAGTTTCTGTCATTTCACTTCCAAGCATTCCGAAATATGTAGGAAAAGAAGCAAATGTTTCATTGGAACTAAACCCAAACTCAACGCAGGAATTCGGATAGATTACAGAATTCCAAGTATCATGGTAAAGTTTGGTTACACCATTTGCATTTTCTAACACGGATGCATTCCATATATTACTGATATTGTTTGAATAATCTGACTCTAAAGTCCAGTCTTCTATAGTTTCAGACCCAGTATTATAAATCTGTATTCCAACATTATGACCACCGGGCCATGAACCGTTGAGATTAAAAACTACGTAATAACCATCGTACGTATAAACTGCCTGTGTATTTGACGGATTAATATACACAGACGGGATAGTTCCTTCTGCTTTTACCGGTAAACTAATGTTTATCGATGAAGCAACAACAATAAAACTTAAAAGCATTGACAAAACTCGTAATAATTTCTTTTTCATGAAGTCCTCCTTTACTCCATACTGCAAAGATATTGAATAATTTTGTCCCACAAAACAACAAAAAGCCTTACGGAATATAAATTCCGCAAAGCTTTCAATGTATGCCAAATAAGATAAGATGCCGATTATTCAATAACTTTTAACCCCTAATAACACTTTGAGTATATTTAAAACTCGCCACAACTGTCAAGTATTTGTCTCACTTTTGTTCTGATTTTGAATTATTAAATATTTTTTCAAAAAACTGTTGAGATATTTATCAGAAATATATATTATAAAAGAGACATTTTTGTGAGTTTGTTTTTCTGTAAAAGGGGAGAATTTTTCAAACAGATCAAAAATGCTTTTTATTTTTTTACGGTTATGTTCATTAAAGGGGAATAGATATGGGAAAGAAAAAAGTTGTTTCAACAGTGCTTTCAATTATATTAATCGGCGGCGGACTTTTGGCGTATGTCATAAATGCGTTTCTTAATATTGTTCACTATACAGGAATCATTCCCCTAAAAGATGCGGAACGAATTTTAAATAAGGGTGAGTATGTTCAGATTGAAATCGATGATATTGAATACATCGGAGAAGTAACTAACTCTTACGGTTTTATTCCGACCGGAAAAGAATATTATTATGCAGCAACAGACAACGAAAACAATGCTGTATATTTTGTAAGAGCTTCTAAAAGTCTCAAATCAAAAAATATGCCTGTAGTAATAAAGGGAAAAGTTCGTTCAGTTGATACTACTGTGTCGAGAGCTTTCGGCGACAGTGTGGATGCCAAAACATATGAAGGCTTTTATAAGAGTTATTCGGATCAGTATTTAATGATCGACTGCACCGTCGGTTTTCAGGCGGTTTTATGTATCGTAGCCGCACTTTGCATTATACTCGGTATAGTGGCTATGATTGCCAATCCCTCAATCAGAAACAAACCTGTCAATACACTGACCGGTCCGGAAAAAGCAATTCCCGTTATCGGTATTATCATTATAATGGTCGGACTTGTTGTGGCTCTTTATACCACTACATTCATATTCTAAGGATTCGGGCTGATTTTTTTAGAAAATATTTTTTGCAAAAAAAGTGTTGACAAAAAAAAATTGCTGATGTAGTATTCAATGCATGAAGCGAAAGCGACTTTAAGTCCTTTCCAAACAATAGTCAATTAAATTATGTGATAAAGGCAATGGCGTCTTTAATGGAAGTGGTATTACTTTATCCATTAAAGGCTCTTTTTCTTTTATACACAAAGATTTTAAGGAGGATTTTTTATTATGTCGTATGTTGATGAGGTACTTGAGAAGATCAAAAAAAGAGACGCTGACCAGCCCGAATTCATCCAGGCTGTAACAGAAGTTCTCGATTCACTTCGTCCCGTAATTGATCAGGATGAAGAAAAGTATCGTAAGCTTGCCATCTTAGAGAGAATCACAGAGCCCGATCGTCAGATTATGTTCAGAGTTCCCTGGGTAGATGACAACGGACAGGTTCAGGTTAACAGAGGTTTCCGTGTACAGTTTAACAACGCAATCGGACCTTACAAGGGAGGTTTAAGACTTCACCCTTCAGTAAACTTAGGTATCATCAAATTCCTTGGTTTCGAGCAGATCTTTAAGAACTCTCTTACAACACTTCCTATCGGTGGTGGTAAAGGTGGTTCAGACTTCGATCCTAAGGGTAAATCAGATCGCGAAATCATGGCTTTCTGTCAGAGCTTTATGACAGAGCTTAACAAATATATTGGTGCTGACGAAGACGTTCCCGCAGGTGACATCGGAACAGGTGCAAGAGAAATCGGTTTCATGTTCGGTCAGTACAAGAGAATCAAAGGCTTATACGAAGGCGTTCTTACAGGTAAGGGACTTACATACGGCGGTTCACTTGCAAGAACAGAAGCTACAGGATACGGACTTCTTTATCTTACAGAAGAAATGGTTAAATGCCATGGTGATAAGATGGAAGGTAAGGTTGTAGCAATCTCCGGTTCAGGTAACGTTGCAATCTACGCTTGCCAGAAGGCTCAGCAGTTAGGTGCTAAGGTTGTTACAGTTTCAGATTCAACAGGCTGGATCTATGATCCCGAAGGAATCGACGTTGCTCTTCTTAAAGAAGTTAAGGAAGTTAAGAGAGCTCGTCTTACAGAATACAAAGCAGCTCGTCCTTCAGCTCAGTACTTCGAAAAGAAGAACGGTGAGCATGGTGTATGGCAGTACAAAGTTGATATCGCTCTTCCTTGTGCTACACAGAACGAACTCGATATCGAAGATGCTAAGATGCTCGTAGCTAACGGTGTTCAGTATGTTGCAGAAGGTGCTAACATGCCTACAACAATCGAAGCTACTCAGTACTTCCAGGCAAACAACGTTCCTTTCGTAGGCGGCAAGGCTGCCAACGCAGGCGGTGTTGCTACATCAGCTCTTGAAATGAGCCAGAACTCCGAAAGACTTTCATGGAGCTTCGAAGAAGTTGATTCCAAGCTTAAAGGTATCATGGTTGGTATTTATCACAACATCGATGATGCTGCTAAGGAATACGGCATGGAAGGCAACTACGTAGCAGGTGCTAACATTGCAGGCTTCAAGAAAGTAGTTAATGCAATGATTGCACAGGGTGTTTGCTAATCGATAAATAAAAAATAATATACCCATTATAAAAGGCAAAGACGTCTTAAGTGTTTAAAACATTTAAGGCGTCTTTTCTTTTATGAAAAATAAAAAATCCTATCTAAAAAATTTATTACGGAGGAAAAAAACTATGGCACAGATTAATGATATTTTCGGAAGTCTCGTATTTGACGAAAGAACAATGAAAGCCGTACTTCCGGCAAAGGTATTTGCATCATTAAAGAAAACAATCGACGAGGACACTCCTCTTGATCCGAGCGTTGCAGACGTAGTTGCTCAGGCTATGAAGGAATGGGCTGTTGCAAAAGGAGCTACACATTATACTCACTGGTTCCAGCCTATGACGGGTGTTACAGCCGAAAAGCATGACAGCTTCATCTCTCCCGCTCCCGACGGCGGCGTGCTGATGGAATTCTCCGGAAAAGAACTGATAAAGGGCGAACCCGATGCATCTTCTTTCCCTTCAGGCGGCTTACGTGCAACATTCGAAGCAAGAGGTTACACAGCCTGGGATCCTTCATCATACGCATTTATCAAAGGAAAAACATTATGTATTCCCACAGCATTCTGTTCTTACAGCGGACATGCACTCGATAAGAAGACTCCTCTTCTTCGTTCCATGGAAGCTCTGAATAAGCAGTGCTTGAGAATTCTTAAATTATTCGGTAACGATCAGGTTAAAAACGTACGTACATCTGTTGGTCCCGAACAGGAATACTTCCTTGTAACAAAAGAAATGTACGACAAACGTCTCGACCTTAAGATGACGGGCAGAACACTCTTCGGTGCAAAATCACCCAAGGGTCAGGAAATGGACGACCATTACTTCGGCGTTATCAAACCCAGAGTAGCCGCATACATGGAAGACCTCAACGAAGAACTCTGGAAACTCGGTATCTTCGCTAAAACAGAGCATAACGAAGTTGCTCCCGCACAGCATGAACTTGCTCCTATCTACGAGACAACTAATATAGCTACAGACCACAACCAGTTAACAATGGAAATCATGCAGAAGACAGCCCTTAAGCATGGTCTTGTATGCCTCCTTCATGAGAAGCCTTTCGCAGGCGTTAACGGTTCAGGTAAGCACAACAACTGGTCAATGTCCACTAACCTTGGACAGAACCTCTTGTCACCCGGTGCCACACCTTACGAAAATGCACAGTTCCTTTTATTCCTTTGTGCAGTAATTAAGGCAGTTGATGATTATCAGGATCTTTTAAGACTTGCGGTTGCCACAGCAGGTAACGACCACAGACTTGGCGCTAACGAGGCACCTCCCGCAATCATATCAATGTTCCTTGGCGACGAACTTAACGCAGTACTCGATGCCATCGAAAATGACAAGCCTTACACAGATATGATCAAGCAGAAAATGCAGCTCGGTGTAGATATCCTTCCTCCTATCAGCAAGGATACAACTGATAGAAACCGTACATCACCCTTCGCATTTACAGGCAATAAATTCGAATTCAGAAGCCTTGGTTCTTCCAACAGTATCGCATGTGCAAACATCATGCTTAACTCGGCTGTTGCAGAATCACTTCAGATTTTCGCAGACAAACTTGAAGCATCAACAGATTTTGAAAACGATCTTCATGCTCTTATCAAAGAGACTATTAAAGCTCATAAAAGAATTATCTTTAACGGCAACGGTTATGACGATGCCTGGGTAAAGGAAGCTACAGAAGTAAGAGGTCTTTCAAACTACAAGACAACACCCGACTGTATGCCTCACCTTCTCGATGAGAAGAACGTAACAATGCTTACAAAGCACGGAGTATTCTCCAAAGCAGAACTTGAATCAAGATGCGAAATCATGCTTGAAAATTACTGCAAGAGCGTAACAATCGAAGCCAATACAATGGTTGTTATGTCAAAGACTCAGATTGCTCCCGCAATCGACAAATATGTCGGAGATCTTGCTCAGAGAGCAGCATTAAAGCAGAGCATCGGTTCTTCTATTCCTGATTCATATGAAATCAGTCTGGTTAAGAAATTATCTGCCATTACAGATGCAGCATATACAAAGACTGACGAACTTAAAGATGAAATCGCATCACTTTCAAATGCGGGCAATATTATCGAAGAATCTGCAATGATTCGCGATAAGATTATTCCTAAAATGGCGGAATTAAGAGCTCTTTGTGATGAAGCAGAAACACTTACATCCAAAGAATACTGGCCGTTCCCGTCATATGCGGATCTTTTATTCGGCGTATAACAATTAACGAACACTTATTGGGGAGTTGCTTCGTTAAATCACTACAAAGGAGATGAATAATATGGATGAGACTTTATTAATGACAGTGAAAGAAGCAGTTTCCAACGAAGTGTTCTCAGTTTGGTTCCTTATCGGTGCTGCTCTCGTGTTCTGGATGCAGGCAGGCTTCGCAATGGTTGAAGCAGGTTTTACGAGGGCAAAGAATACAGGAAATATCATCATGAAAAACCTTATGGATTTCTGTATCGGTACCGTAGTTTTTATAGCAATCGGTTTCGGATTGCTCATGGGCGAGGATTTATTCGGATTTATCGGTAAGCCCGGATTTGACCTCTTCACATCATATGATAATTTTGATTTTTCATCCTTTGTTTTCAACCTGGTATTCTGCGCTACCACAGCAACCATCGTATCCGGTGCAATGGCTGAAAGAACAAAATTCTTATCATACTGTATTTATTCTGCTGTTATTTCGGCTTTGATTTACCCCATCGAGGCTCACTGGATCTGGGGCGGCGGCTGGCTTGCAGGACTTGGTTTCCATGATTTTGCAGGTTCCACGGCAATTCACATGGTTGGTGGTATCTCCGCTTTAATAGGTGCCAAAATCCTTGGTGCACGTATTGGTAAATTTACAAAAGACGAAAAGGGTAAAATCGTTAAAGTTAACGCTTTTCCCGGCCACAACATCGCAATCGGCGCTCTGGGTGTATTCATTCTCTGGTTCGGCTGGTACGGTTTCAACGGTGCGGCTGCAACAAGCCTTCCGCAGTTAGGCTCTATTTTCCTTACAACAACCATATCTCCCGCTGTTGCAACTGTTGTTTGTATGATCTTCACATGGATCAAATATAAAAAGCCCGATGTTTCGATGTGTCTGAACGCATCACTTGCAGGTCTTGTAGCAATTACCGCTCCCTGCGATGTAACAGACTGTGCAGGTGCTGTATGCATAGGCGCTGTATCAGGTTTGCTCGTAGTATTCGGTGTATGGTTCCTTGATTATGTATTAAGAATAGACGATCCCGTAGGTGCTGTAGCAGTTCACTGTATGAACGGTATCTGGGGAACAATCGCTGTAGGTTTATTTGCTACTCCTTCGGCTCCCGGTTATTCGATTGCAGATGCAAACGGTGTTCAGATGGCAGGTTTGTTCTACGGCGGCGGATTTAAACTTTTAGGAATCCAGTTACTTGGTTTCGTAACCGTAGCAGGCTGGACAGCAGTTACAATTACAATCGCATTCTTTATTATCAAAGCCGTTATCGGTTTAAGAGTAACAAGAGAAGAAGAATTAACAGGTCTTGATGCAACAGAACATGGTCTTCCTTCGGCATATGCAGGATTTGCAATGTTACCCGAATATATCGAAGAAGGTGCTGAAGGCGAACCGGTTGTTGCTGTTACAGGCGACACTCCCGTTGCAGAAGCTGTTGAGGTTAAGAAAATGCCTACATTCTCAAGCGACGGACATAAATACACCAAAGTTGAAATCATCTGTAAAGAAGCTAAGTTTGAGTCTTTGAAGACAGCAATGATGAAACTCGGTATTACCGGTATGACAGTATCCCATGTTTTAGGATGCGGCGTACAGAAGGGCAAACCGGAATACTACAGAGGTGTACAGATCGAAGCAAACTTACTGCCTAAGATTCAGGTTGATATCGTAGTCAGTGCGGTTCCTGTAAGAGACGTAATCGAAACAGCCAAGAAAGTCCTTTATACCGGACATATCGGTGACGGCAAGATCTTTGTATATGACGTTGAAAACGTTGTAAAGGTTCGTACCGGTGAAGAAGGTTTCGACGCACTTCAGGACGTTGAATAAAAAGATTTAAAACTTATTGGTGTCGGGCTCCCGCAAGGGTGCCTGACACCTCAAAATACTTTAAAGGAAGATTAAAAACATGTGTTCAATAATGGGTTACTGCGATATAAGCGCAGATGAGGATGTACTTAAGAAGGGACTGGATAAAACCGTATCAAGAGGTCCCGATGCAATGAAAATAATAGATACAGGCAGCGGTCTTTTAGGATTTCAGCGTCTTTCCATCATGGGACTGACTGAAGCCGGAATGCAGCCCTTTGAATTAGACGGAAACTACGTTGTCTGCAACGGTGAAATATACGGATTTGAAGCATTAAGAAAAGAACTTAAGAAAAAGGGCTATACATTTAAAAGCGATTCGGACTGTGAAATCCTTTTGCCTTTATACAAAGAATACGGCACGGATATGTTTAAGATGCTCGATGCCGAATTTGCCCTGATTTTATATGATAAAAAAACAAATGAATATATCGCGGCCAGAGACCCCATCGGAATCAGACCGCTTCATTACGGATATGATAAAAACGGCGTGATTCTTTTTGCAAGCGAAGCAAAGAACTTAGTCGGAATATGCGATAAAATAATGCCCTTCCCTCCCGGACATTACTACAAAGGCGGTGAATTTATTAAATACCGCGATATGACGGAAGTGAAGGAAGTGCACAGCGATTCACTCGATGTTATCTGTACCAACATTCGTGAAAAGCTTATCGCAGGTGTTGAAAAAAGACTTATCGCAGATGCCAAGGTCGGTTTTCTTTTATCAGGCGGTCTTGATTCATCTTTAGTATGTGCAATCGCAGCCAAGAAAAGCGATAAACCCATCAGAACTTTTGCAATCGGCATGACCGAGGATGCAATCGATTTAAAATATGCGAAAGAAGTTGCCGACTACATCGGAAGCGACCATACGGAAGTTCTCATGACTCCCGCAGATGTCATCAATTCACTTGAAGACGTAATACATCTTTTAGGAACATTCGATATCACTACGATTCGTGCAAGCATGGGTATGTATCTTCTCTGCAAGGCAATCCACGAACAGACAGATATTCGTGTGCTTTTGACAGGCGAAATCTCCGATGAACTTTTCGGCTATAAATATACGGACTTTGCTCCGAACGCTTACGAATTCCAGGAAGAATCCAAAAAGCGTGTAAGAGAGCTTCACATGTACGACGTGCTTCGTGCCGACAGATGTATAAGCGTTAACTCTCTTGAAGCCAGAGTTCCTTTCGGCGATCTGGACTTTGTCGAATATGTAATGTCCATAGATCCCGAGCTTAAATTAAACAAATACAACAAAGGAAAATATCTCCTTCGTCACGCTTTCGAAGGCGATTATCTTCCTCACGATATTCTCTACAGAGAGAAAGCTGCATTCTCCGATGCCGTAGGTCATTCAATGGTTGACTACCTTAAGGAATATGCAGAAAAAATGTATACCGACGAAGAGTTTAAAACACTCTCTTTAAGATATACGCATGCGAGACCTTTCACCAAGGAATCGCTTCTTTACAGGGAAATCTTTGAAAAATACTATCCCGGCCAGGCTGAGATGATAGTAGACTTCTGGATGCCCAACAAATCCTGGAAAGGATGCAACGTCAACGATCCTTCCGCAAGAGCCCTCTCCAACTACGGCGACAGCGGAAAATAATCCTTGGCGAACATCATATAAAAATCTTCCTTAATATGAAAAAAGTTCATGTTCACGCGTGAACTTTTTTCTTTTTGCAAAAAGAGCCATTTGGGGACGGTTCTTAAATGGTAAAAAAGGCCAAAACAGAACCGTCCCCGTTTGGCTTTTTTTCTTGACAAATACTTAAAAATAGAGTATATTTGACGGGTGAAAAGGCAATGGCGTCTTTAATGTGTAATAACATTAAGGACCCATTGTCTCTTTTTTATGATTTTTTGGAGGATTTTTATATGGCAAATTGCGCAATTGTCGGTATCAACTGGGGCGATGAAGGTAAAGGCCGAATGGTAGACCTTCTGACCGAGGATTATGATGTTGTAGTTCGTTTTCAGGGCGGCGGTAATGCAGGTCATACCGTCATCAATGACAAAGGAAAATTCGCACTTCATCTTCTGCCCTCCGGAGTATTCAGAGACGGTGTAGTGAATATTCTCGGAAACGGTGTGGCTCTCGATCCTGAGAACCTCTTAAAAGAAATCGAAGACGTTACTTCGAAAGGTGTTGCAATCACACCCGAAAACTTAAAAATCAGCGACAGAGCTTCTCTTTTACTCCCCTGGCATCGCGAGCTGGATGAGCTTGAAGAGAATAGACTTGCTGACAAAAAATACGGTTCCACCAAACAGGGAATCGCACCTTTCTATTCAGACAAATATCAAAAGAAAACAATTCTTGCAGGCGAACTTTTTTACCCCGAAGAATTGAAGTCTCATCTTGCAGACCTTCTTGAGTGGAAAAATCTCACATTAACAAAAGTATACGGAGCTGATCCTTTTACGATGGAAGACCTTGAAAAATGGCTTTCCGATTACTGTGAAAGAATCAAACCTTTTGTTGCTGACACAGGTCTTTTCTTAAAGAATGCTCATAAAGAAGGCAAGCAGATTTTATTTGAAGCACAGCTTGGCTCACTTCGTGATCTTGATTACGGTATCTATCCTTACACCACTTCTTCAAATACAACCGCAGCTTTCGCTCCCATCGGTTCGGGTTATGCTGCAGCAAAGATCGATGAAGTTATCGGTGTTGTAAAAGCTTATTCAACATGTGTAGGCGAAGGACCTTTCGTATGTGAAATGTTCGGTGACGAAGCTGAGGAACTTAGAAAAGCAGGCTTTGAGTACGGTGCAAAAACAGGTCGTCCGAGGAGGGTCGGACCCATCGATATCGTTGCTACAAAGTACGGTGTTGAAGTTCAGGCCGCTACACAGATTGCACTTACCAAACTTGACGTACTTTCATACATGGATGAAATTCCCGTATGTACAAAATATATTGTAGACGAAAAAGAAACAGACCGTTTCCCTTTCCCTATGGCGCTTAACAATGCAAAGCCCGTTATCAAAACATTCAAGGGCTGGAAATGTGATATTTCCGGCGTAAGAAAGTGGGAAGATCTTCCCGAGGAAGCTAAGGAATATGTTCTCTTCATCGAAAAAGAAATCGAATGTCCCATCAAATATGTTTCTGTCGGTGCTGAGCGTGAAAGCATCATTGTGAGGTAAAAATGAACGATAAGATTTTAGTCCTCGATTTCGGCGGACAGTACAATCAGCTTATCGCACGCCGTGTCAGAGAACATCATGTATATTCGGAGATTAAGCCCTACAACAAAATCTCTGTTGAAGAAATTAAAAACGCGGGCTACAGCGGAATTATATTCACCGGCGGTCCCAACAGCGTATACGATGAAAAATCACCGCACTACGATCCCGCTTTACTTGATGCAGGCATTCCTATTTTAGGCATCTGCTACGGTGACCAGCTAATGGCTTACATGGCAGGCGGAAAAGTCGAAAGCGCAGAGAATTCGAGCGAATACGGCAAAACAATGGTGACATTCGAAGAGAATATTCTTTTTAAGGATATTCCCGAAATGAGCATCTGCTGGATGAGCCATACGGATTTCGTAAGCGGACTCCCCGAAGGCTTTAAAAGGATTGGTTATACCGACAAATGCCCCAACGCCGCAATGTGCGATGAAACAAGAAAACTTTACGGAGTACAGTTCCATCCCGAAGTTACTCATACGGAATACGGCAAACAGGTTTTATACAATTTCCTTTTCCATGTTTGTAACTGTTCCGCAGACTGGCAGATGGAAAGCTTCGCAAAGAGCTGCATAGAAAAATACCGTGAGGAATTAAAAGACAAGAAAGTATTGCTTGCTCTTTCCGGCGGTGTTGATTCATCGGTTGTTGCTCTCCTTTTACACAATGCAATCGGAAGCAACTTAACATGTGTATTCGTGGATCACGGATTGTTAAGAAAGAATGAAGCGGATTTTGTTGAACAGACTTTCAAAGGCAAATTCGGACTTAACTTAATAAGAGTAAACGCACAGGAGAGATTTTTATCAAAGCTTGCAGGCGTTTCAGATCCGGAAACAAAAAGAAAAATAATCGGCGAAGAATTTATCCGTGTATTTGAAGATGAAGCAAAGAAACTCGGCAAAATCAATGTGCTCGCACAGGGTACGATTTATCCCGATGTTATCGAAAGCGGCAAAGGTGATTCGGCTGTAATTAAGAGCCATCACAATGTAGGCGGACTTCCCGATATCATATCATTTGAATCAATTGCCGAACCTTTGAGAGACCTCTTTAAAGATGAAGTCAGAGAAGTCGGCGCAAAGCTTGGCATTCCCAAAGAACTTGTCTGGAGACAGCCCTTCCCGGGTCCCGGACTTGCAGTAAGAATCATCGGCGATATCACTAAAAATAAGGTCGCAATGCTTCAGGATGCGGATGCAATTTTCAGAGAAGAAATTGCAAACGCTAATCTCGAAAAAGATACCAACCAGTACTTTGCAGTATTAACCGATGTTCATTCCGTAGGTGTTATGGGTGATGCCAGAACATACGGCGTAACAATTGCTCTTCGTGCCGTAACTACCGATGACTTTATGACGGCTGACTGGACCAGACTTCCTTATGAAGTACTTGCCAAAGCAAGCAACAGAATCACCAACGAAGTCAAGGGTGTATCCAGAGTCGTTTACGACATTACATCCAAACCGCCTGCAACGGTTGAGTGGGAGTAAGGATTAACGGAGAAAAAATATGTGTGGAATAGTTGGATATACAGGAGTTCAGGGTGCTTCACCCATACTTCTTGAAGGACTTAAAAAACTTGAATACAGAGGATATGATTCGGCAGGAATCGCTTTGGTAAACGACGGAACAATTTCCATTGCCAAGGTTACGGGACGAATCGCAAATCTCTGTGAAAAAACAAACGACGGTAAGGATTATCCCGGTACTACCGGTATCGGTCATACCAGGTGGGCAACACACGGTGCACCCAGTGATACCAATGCTCATCCTCATATGAGTAATGACGGAAGATTTGCAATCGTTCACAACGGTATCATCGAAAACTATATGTCGCTTCACGATGAGCTGACCGCAAAAGGTTATCATTTCGAAAGTGAAACCGATACCGAAGTAATCGTTCATCTTCTTGAGATGTACTATAAAGGGGACATCAAAAAAGCAGTTATCAAAACCAGCGCAAGACTTCAGGGTTCATACGCATTGGGTGTTATCTGTGCGGACGATCCCGACAAGCTCTATGTTGCAAGAGAAGCTTCTCCGCTTATCTTAGGAGTGGGCGTTGGTGAAAACTTCTTCGCATCGGATGTTACCGCTTTGGTTTCATACACCAGAAATGCCATCTATCTTGAGGACGGAGAATTCGCAGAAATCTCTCCCGAAGAGATAAAAGTTTTTGATGTTACACTCCAGCCTGTAAGCAAAAAAATCTCAAGAATCGTCTGGGATATTCAGGCAGCCGAAAAAGGCGGATATGAGCATTTCATGTTAAAAGAAATCATGGAACAGCCCCGTGCTTTCAAGGCAACGATCGCACCGAGAATCAAAGAAGGCGAAATCGTACTTGATGAAACAGATCTTTCAAAAGAATATCTTGAAAGCGTAAACAAGATTGTTATTACCGCATGCGGTTCTGCATATTACGCAGGCTGTGCCGCAAAATACACCATCGAAAAACTCTGCAGGGTTCCCGTTATCACGGAACTTGCAAGTGAACTTAGATATGCGGATCCCTTAATCGATGAGCACACACTTTTAATTGTACTTTCGCAGTCCGGTGAAACAGCCGATACGATTGCAGCGATGAAGGAATGCAAAAACCGCGGTGCAAAAACAATAGCAATCGTAAATGTGGTTGGAAGTACTATTGCAAAGCTTGCGGACCATGCGCTTTATACATGGGCAGGTCCCGAGATTGCGGTTGCAACCACGAAGGGATACACCACACAGCTCGCTGTTTTATATCTCTTCTCTCTTTATACAGCTAAGAAAATCGGCAGCATAAGCGATGAGGAATTTAACCGTCTCCTCACAGCACTTAAAGCACTTCCGAAGAAGATACAGGAAACCATTGATACCAACTCCAAAATTCACAAGCTTGCCATAAAATATTACGACAACAAATCAATGTTCTTCATCGGAAGAAATACCGACTATGCAATAGCCCTCGAGGGTGCGCTTAAGATGAAAGAGATTTCTTACATTCACGCCGAGTCCTATGCGGCAGGCGAACTTAAGCACGGAACAATAGCACTCATCGAGGAACACAGACCTGTAGTTGCCCTTTGTTACAACGAAAAGATAATGGAGAAAACATTAAGCAATATCGTTGAAGTTAAGGCACGTGGCGCAGACGTGCTGGCACTTACATACAAAGGAAATAATCAGATTGTATCAGTTGCCAATGATGTAATCTACGTTCCCAAGGTCGACACGCTTTTCTCGGCCGCAGTGGAAATTATACCGCTTCAGATGCTTGCATATTATGTTGCTAAGTTAAATGAATGCGATATCGACAAACCAAAAAATCTTGCCAAATCAGTTACCGTTGAATAAGGCAAAACGAGAACTTGAATAAATACTAAACATTAATGTGAGGAGGTTTCGAATGACAAAGTATATTTTTGTAACCGGAGGCGTTGTATCGGGTCTTGGAAAAGGAATTACCGCAGCATCACTCGGCAGACTTTTAAAATCACGCGGACTCAAAGTAGCCGCTCAGAAACTCGACCCCTACATTAATGTAGACCCCGGCACAATGAGTCCTTATCAGCACGGCGAAGTTTATGTTACCGAAGACGGCGCCGAAACCGATCTGGACCTCGGTCATTACGAGCGTTTCATTGATGAAGACTTAAATAAATATTCGAACCTTACCACAGGAAAGGTTTACTGGAATGTACTTAACAAAGAAAGACGCGGAGAATATCTCGGCTCTACCGTACAGGTAATTCCTCATATCACAAACGAGATAAAGGAATTCGTCTACCGTGTCGGCAAAAAGACTAATGCCGATGTTGTAATCACTGAAATCGGCGGTACCATCGGTGATATCGAATCACAGCCTTTCATCGAAGCCGTACGTCAGATTTCACTCGAAGTAGGCAGAGAAAACTCGCTCTTTATCCATGTAACTTTAGTACCTTTCTTACACGGTTCAGACGAGCATAAAAGTAAACCCACGCAGCACTCCGTAAAAGAGCTGCAGGGAATGGGCGTAAACCCCAACATCATTGTTTTACGATGTGACGAGCCGCTTGAAGAATCGATCTTTAAAAAGATTTCACTCTTCTGCAACGTAAAGCCCGACTGTGTAATTGAGAACATTACTCTTCCGATACTTTACGAAGCACCTTTAATGCTTGAAAAATCCAACTTCTCTTCCGTAGTCTGCAGAGAACTCGGAATCGAGGCAAAAGAAGCAGATCTCGACGAATGGAAAAAGATGGTTGAAAGCATTGAAGCAAGAACCGAATGCATCAACATCGGTCTCGTAGGAAAATATGTAGGTCTTCACGATGCTTACCTTTCCGTAGCCGAAGCTTTAAGACATGCAGGATATTTCCACAATACACATATAAACATTGAGTGGATTGATTCTGAAGAACTCGAAAAAGGCGATATCGATTCCAAGCTCTCACATCTTGACGGAATCATCGTTCCCGGCGGTTTCGGTCAGAGAGGTATCGAAGGAATGATTCTTGCGGCAAAATATGCAAGAGAACATCATCTCCCTTATTTCGGAATCTGCCTCGGTATGCAGATTGCAGTTATCGAATATGCAAGAAACGTAGCCGGCATTGCTAATGCAAACTCAGGCGAATTTGACGAGCAGTGTCCCGACAAGGTTATCGATTTTATGCCCGGTCAGAGCGATGATATCGACAAGGGCGGCACATTAAGACTCGGTGCTTACCCCTGCGTAATATCCGAAGGCACTAAGATGGAAGAATGCTACGGTGCAAAGGAAATCAGCGAGCGTCACAGACACCGCTATGAATACAACAACGACTACCGCGAAGTACTGTCAAATGCAGGTCTTACAATCGGCGGTATGTCACCAGACGGAAACCTCGTTGAGACAGTTGAAATTACCGACGAAGATTTCTATCTCGGCGTACAGTTCCATCCAGAATTTAAGAGCCGTCCCAACAGACCTCATCCTTTGTTCAAGGGATTTATCGGCGCGGCACTTAAGCACTATAAAGAAAATCAGATGAATTTTTAATCGGAGTTAATCATGAGCATACATGAGGAATGCGGGGTTTTCGGAATCTATTCTCCCAACCCCTGCAATCTTGCCACACTTTCATATTACGGTTTGTTTGCACTTCAGCACAGAGGTCAGGAAAGCTGCGGTATCGTTGTAAACGATGACGGCGTTTTCACATCCCACAAGGATATGGGTCTTGTCAGCGAAGTTTTCAGCGAAGACGTACTTAATTCTTTCCCTGATGCCACAATGGCCGTAGCACACACAAGATACGGCACAACAGGCGGTACAAACCGAAGCAACTGCCAGCCCATCGAGGTTAATCACCAGAAAGGCCGCATGGCACTTGCACATAACGGCAACCTTTCAAATGCAGCAACTTTAAGAAACACACTTGAACTTTCAGGTGCGATTTTCCATACAACAAGCGATACCGAAATCATCGCTTATATCATTACCAGAGAAAGACTTCTCACAGGGTCAATTGAAGACGCACTATCTCAGGCTATGTATTCCTTAGACGGTGCGTATTCGCTCGTTTTGATGTCTCCGCAAAAACTCATCTGTGCGAGAGACCCCTACGGTTTCAGACCTCTTTGCTTTGGTAAAACTCCCGACGGACTATATATAATAGCTTCCGAAAGCTGCGCATTAAAAGCAGTCGGTGCAGAGTTTGTAAGAGACGTTGAACCCGGAGAAATCATTATTTTCTCAAAGAACGGTATCGTTTCAAAGAAAGAACACTGCGAAAGAAAACCCAGAAAACTCTGTATCTTCGAATATATTTATTTTGCACGTCATGATTCGGTTATCGACGGCGTATCGGTTCATACCGCAAGACTTAACGCAGGCGCTGTACTTGCAAAGGCACATCCCGCAGATGCTGATCTTGTAATCGGTGTTCCCGATTCTGGCCTTGATGCTGCACTCGGATACTCTAGGGAATCAGGCATTCCTTACGAAATCGGACTTATCAAAAACAACTATATCGGCAGAACATTTATCGCTCCCGGCAAACGTCTTGATAAAGTTAAAATCAAACTTTCCGCCATCGAAGACGTAGTCCGTGACAAGCGCATAGTTTTAATAGACGACTCAATCGTTCGAGGAACGACAAGCGGGCGTATAGTAAACATGCTAAAAGAAGCAGGCGCCAGGGAAGTGCACATGAGAATATCCTCACCTCCTTTCCTTCATCCCTGCTATTACGGCACAGACATCGATTCCGAAGAAAACTTAATTGCATGCCATCACAGCGTGGATGAAATTGCAAAGATTATCGGAGCCGATTCGCTCGGTTTCTTACCTGTAGAAGAACTCGGTGCACTCTGCGGAAACGCTGAATACTGCAGCGCATGTTTCTCCGGAGAATATCCTACAGCAATTCCTACAGACACCCGCAAGGATAGATTCGAAAAGCGTATATCTGAAATTTAGGGGCCGCGGGACGACCGCACGATACACCGCGGGCACGCTCCCGCTAAGATGTCTCACGTAGCGGCTGCTAAATTCGACTTCGCATTGAAATGCTCGTCTCATTAAGCACCGACGGAGCCATATTACCCGCTCGTGCATCATACGGTCGCCCCGAGGCAAATAAAAACAATAAACCTTTAAAACTATAAGAGGATTAAAGCATGAAAACCTCTAAGGATTTTAACAGAAAAATAATACTTGAAGACGGCGTTGAATACTACGGCTACGCTTTCGGAGATACCGAAGACAAGCTTTGCGAAATAGTATTCAATACTTCCATGGTCGGTTATCAGGAAATCATTTCCGATCCTTCGTACACATACCAGGCAGTTGTTATGACATATCCACTGATTGGTAACTATGGAATGGCTTCTGAGGACTACGAAACAGTGATTCCCACCATCGGCGGACTTATCGTCAGAGAAATAAACGACGAGCCTTCAAACTTCAGAAGTGAAAGAAGTGTCGACGAAGTTTTAAAGGCATTTAAAATACCCGGTATCTATGGCGTGGATACAAGAAAAATCACACGTTCGATCAGAGACCTCGGTAGCAGAAAAGTTCTCATTACCAACATGAGTACAACACTTGAAGAAGGTCTTGCGATTATAAAGAATAACGAAATCCCGAAGGATGCGGTTTCCAAGGTAAGCTGTAAGGAAATCATCTCCTATCCGGGAAATAATTCCATGTCTTCACATCCCAAAAAGAACCTAAACGTCGTTGCAATCGACTGCGGTATGAAGCAGAATATCGTACGTTCCTTAACAGGCAGAGGATGCAATGTAATTAAGGTTCCCTGGAACACAACCGCTGAAGATATTATAAGACTTAATCCCGACGGCGTGTTTATTTCAAACGGCCCCGGAGATCCCATGGATGTTGTTGAAACCATTGAGACGATTAAGAAGCTCATCGGCAAATATCCTATATTCGGCATCTGCCTCGGCCATCAAATAATCTCTCTTGCAAGTGGCGCGAAAACATACAAATTAAAATTCGGTCACCGCGGCGGAAACCATCCTGTAAGAAACCTTAAAACAGGCAAAATTGAAATTACTTCACAGAACCATTCTTATGCAGTTGATAACGACAGTATAAAAGATACGGGTCTTGAAATCACACATATAAATTTACTTGATAACACAATTGAAGGTGTGTCCAATAAATCGGTCAGATTGTTTTCGGTACAGTATCATCCCGAAAGCGCTCCCGGTCCGCAGGACAGCTCATATTTGTTTGACGAATTTATTGATTTAATGCACGAATCACATTAATTAGAGGATAATAAAATGTCCAAGAGAACTGATATTAAAAAAGTACTTGTCATAGGTTCCGGCCCGATTGTAATCGGTCAGGCAGCGGAATTTGACTACGCGGGAACCCAGGCCTGCCTTGCATTAAAGGAAGAAGGCTATGAGGTTGTTCTTTGCAACTCAAACCCTGCGACAATCATGACCGATACCGCCATCGCGGATAAGGTTTACATGGAGCCGTTAACCCTTGAGTACATTGCCAAAATAATCAGATACGAACGTCCCGATGCAATACTTCCCGGTATCGGCGGACAGACAGGTTTAAACCTTGCAATGCAGCTTGAGAAAAAAGGCATTTTACATGAATGCCGCTGCGAGCTTTTGGGAACAAAAAGCAAGAGTATCGAGCGCGCCGAAGACAGAGAATTATTCAAGGAACTCTGCGAAGAATTAGGCGAGCCCGTACTTCCTTCGGATATAGCTTCCACCATAGAAGAAGGCCTTAAAGTAATTGAAAAAATCGGCTATCCCGTTGTTCTTCGTCCTGCATTTACGCTCGGCGGAACAGGCGGCGGTTTTGCGGAAAATGAAGAAGAATATCTTCCTCTGATGAAAAATGCGCTTGAGCTTTCGCCCGTAAAACAGGTACTGATTGAAAAGAGCATCAAAGGCTTTAAGGAAATCGAATACGAAGTAATGCGTGACTCAAACGACACGGCCATCACCATTTGTAACATGGAAAACCTCGACCCCGTCGGCATTCACACAGGTGACTCGATTGTTGTATGTCCTTCGCAGACTTTGACCAACAAAGAATATCACATGCTTCGTGACAGCGCTTTAAAGATTATCAGAGCGCTTGAAATTGAAGGCGGATGCAACGTACAGTTTGCACTTGACCCGAATTCGTTCCAGTACTACTTAATCGAGGTTAACCCCAGAGTTTCACGTTCTTCCGCTCTCGCATCCAAAGCCAGCGGTTATCCTATCGCCAGAGTATCCGCAAAGATCGGTATAGGCATGACACTCGATGAAATTCAGATAGCAAACACACCCGCATCTTTCGAACCGACACTCGACTATGTCGTTACAAAGATGCCTCGTTTCCCGTTTGATAAATTTACCGATGCAAACAACTCGCTCTCCACTCAGATGAAGGCTACCGGCGAAGTAATGAGCATCGGCAGAACCTTTGAAGAGAGCCTCTTAAAAGCAGTTCGTTCGCTTGAAATCGGTCACTTCCATCTTCATTCGCCTAAGTTTGATTTTACGAGCGATGAGGAACTTTATTCATACATTAAAATCGGCACCGATGACAGAATTTATGCCATCGCAGAACTATTAAGAAGAAACTCCGATGTGGATAAGATCAACGAAATCACAGCCATCGATCTTTTCTTCTTAAGAAAGATAAAGCTTATCATGGATGCCGAGAAAGAACTTGCTAAAAACATAGGCGATATCGACATTTTAAAGAGTGCCAAGAAGATGGGCTTTTCGGATAAGGAAATCGGAATTCTCTGGAATAAATCCGAAAAAGAAATCTTTGATTTAAGACATGCCAACAAGATTGTTCCGGTGTACAAAATGATTGACACCTGCGCATCGGAATTTGACAGTTATATACCGTATTTCTACTCAACATACGAAGAAGAAAACGAGTCCGTTATATCGGACAGAAAGAAAGTTATAGTTCTTGGTTCAGGCCCTATCAGAATCGGTCAGGGCGTTGAATTCGACTACTCTACCGTTCATGCGGTAATGACCATAAAATCAGCAGGATACGAAGCGATTATCATTAACAACAATCCCGAAACCGTATCCACCGATTACACATGTTCGGACAAACTTTATTTCGAGCCTTTATGCATCGAAGATGTAATGAACATCATCGAGCTTGAAAAGCCCGAAGGCGTTATCGCAACACTCGGCGGACAGACCGCAATCAACCTTGCGGATCCTCTCGCAGAACGCGGTGTAAACATAATCGGTACAGGCTGTGAGGCAATAGATAAGGCTGAAGACAGAGATTTATTCGAGCATCTTTTAAAAGAACTCGGTATACCCCAGCCTAAGGGATGTGCGGTAACAAGCATCGAGGCCGGTATCAAGGCAGCTTCCGAAATCGGTTATCCCGTTCTTGTAAGACCTTCGTTCGTTCTCGGCGGACGTGCAATGCAGATTGTCGCTAAAGAAGAAGAACTTATAAGATACTTAAAGACTGCCGTTGAAATCGACGAAGACAAACCCGTACTCGTAGACAGATATATCCGCGGAAAAGAAGTCGAAGTTGATGCGGTTTGTGATGGTACAGACGTATTCGTACCCGGCATCATGGAACTCGTTGAAAGAACCGGTGTACATTCGGGCGACTCAATCAGCGTATATCCTTCGTACAGCCTTTCCGAAAAGGTTAAGAGCACAATCCTTGATTACGCAAAGAGACTCGGTCTCGGAATCGGAATCATCGGACTTTACAACATACAGTTCATCGTTGATCCGAACGAAGAAGTATATATCATCGAGGTTAACCCCCGTTCCTCAAGAACGGTTCCTTTCCTTTCGAAAGCCACAGGTTACTGCCTCGCAGATATCGCAACCTTCGTAAGCCTCGGCAAGTCCTTAAAAGAACAGGGAATCACGGAGATTTATCCTAAAGAAAAATCACGTTACTACGTAAAGGTTCCCGCATTCTCATTCTCGAAGCTGCGCGGTATGGATTCGTATCTTTCACCCGAGATGAAGTCAACGGGTGAGGCAATCGGATATGATAAAAAGTTACACCGTGCAATGTACAAAGCTATGATTGCATCGGGACTTAAACTTAAAAACTACGGAACAGTTTTAGTCAGCGTTGCAGACGAAGACAAGGAAGAAACTCTTCCGCTGGTTGAAAGATTTTACAACATGGGCTTTAACATCGAAGCCACCACCGTTACAGGTGAGTTTTTAAGAGATCACGGTGTAAAGACAAGAATACTTCACAAGCCTTCCGAAGGCAGCAACGAAATACTTGATGCCATCAATTCGGACTATGTGAGCTACATCATAAACACTCGTGCCGTATTATCGGGCAACCACTACGGCGACGGTGTTGCAATAAGACTTAAAGCCACTCAGAACAACATCACAATGCTTACCTCTCTCGATACCGTAAGAATGCTTCTTGACGTATTAGAAGAAGTAACAATGGGCATCTCTACAATTGATGCGGAATAAGTGATTTAGGGGAAATACTAAAGGAGGAATGAAAATGCACTTTACTAAAATGCATGGTCTCGGAAACGACTATTTATACGTATTCGGCGAAGTACCGGAAAATATAGAAGAATTATCAATCAGAATGTCCGACAGGCATTTCGGTGCAGGCAGCGACGGAATGATTTACATCTCACCTTCCGACAAGGCTGATTTTCAGATGCGTATTTTTAACGCTGACGGAAGTGAAGCAAAAATGTGCGGTAACGGTGTAAGATGTGTCGGAAAGTATGTGTACGATAAAGGGTACACCGACAAAACGAATCTTAAAATCGATACAATGTCAGGTATTAAATATCTTACTCTTGAAACAATGGCAGGAAGCGTCGTAAGCGTTTCCGTTGACATGGGAAAAGGTGAGGATAAAGGCGATTTGTCTTTAAATATTTCCAACACTGCAAATAACTATTCAAACATTGCCATGAATTTACAGAAGACCGAATTACCTTTCGGTTCAAAGAGTTTTGATTTAAATACCGATTCATTAAATGTTATCTGCAAGAGCATTTCAACAGGCAATCCTCATGCGGTTATCTTCGTAAAAGATGCCGAAAATGCTCCTTTGACAACACTCGGTCCAGTCATTGAACATCATGAAGCATTTCCTGACGGCGTAAACGTCGAATTCGTGGAAGTTCTTTCAAGAAACGAACTTCGTATGCGAGTTTGGGAAAGAGGCAGCGGTATTACCATGGCATGCGGTACCGGTGCATGTGCGTCAGCTTTTGCCGCAGTCAAAAATAAATACTGCGATTATGATACTCCAATCCACATCATCCTTGACGGAGGAGTGCTCACAATCAACATCTCCTCCGACGAGGAAATTACAATGCAGGGACCTGCAACATTTGTTTACGAAGGCGATATAAAATTATATTCAAATCAATAAAAGAAAACGAAGGTGATTAAAATGATTACACCCAACATGCATTATGCAGACTTAAAAGACTCATATCTCTTTTATAATATTTCTTTAAAAACAAAGAAATATCTCGAAGACAATCCTGATAAAAAACTGCTTCGTCTCGGTATCGGCGATGTATCGCTTCCTCTCTGCGATGAAGTAATAAAAGCCCTTCATTCGGCTGTAGACGATCAGAGCTGCAAGGAAAACTTCCACGGCTATATGCCTGAAGCAGGTGCTCCTTTCTTAAGAAGTGCCATCGCAAATTATTATAAAAGAAGAAATGTAAATTTATCCGATGATGAAGTATTTGTATCAAGCGGTGCATCAGATGAACTCGGCGATATTCTTGATTTATTCGACCGCTCATCTTCCGCTCTTGTAATCGAACCTGCATATCCCGCATATGTTGATGCAAATATTATGGCAGGAAGAAAGATAGTTCATCTCTCATCTTCCAAGGAAGACGGCTTCGTTCCTCTTCCGAGTGACGAGACAAAGGCAGATATTATTTATCTTTGCTCACCCAACAACCCTACCGGTGCTGTATTTGACCGTGAGAAGCTCTCAGAGTGGGTAAATTTCGCAAATAAGAACGGCAGCGTCATTTTATTCGACGCAGCATATGAAGCCTTTATAGAGGACGATACGTTGCCTCACAGCATATTTGAAATTGAAGGTGCAAGAACATGTGCGATTGAAATCTGTTCATTCTCCAAAACGGCAGGCTTCACAGGCACCAGACTTGGCTATACTGTAATCCCTAAAGACCTCGAGCGTAACGGTATGAATTTCAATGCTATGTGGCTTAGAAACCGTACTACAAAGACCAACGGCGTTTCATACATCATCCAGAAGGGTGGCGCTGCAGTATTCACAGAAGAAGGCTTGAAGCAGATTCACGCAAATATTGATATTTACAAAAACAATGCACGCATACTTATGGAAGTGCTTCATAAACTTGGTATATGGTACTGCGGAGGTAAGAACTCACCTTACATCTGGATGAAATGTCCCAATGGCATGGGTAGCTGGGAATTCTTCGATCTGCTTCTTAACAAAATCCAGGTAGTCGGAACACCCGGCGAAGGATTCGGAGCGTGCGGTGAAGGATACTTCAGATTTTCAATGTTCGGAAGTGTTGAAGATACTACCGAAGCGGCTAAGAGATTATACGAATTACTTAAATAAAAAAATAAAACCGGGCATCGAAAGATGTCCGGTTTTTTAGTGCTCAAATATAAAATTATTTAGCTGCGTTCTTAAAAGCTGCAAGTAAATCTGCGTATTCTTCGTATGCAGGAATCTCAGGGAAGTCTGCTTTAATCTTCTCTGTAGATCTGAATAAGAAGCCTGCTTTTGAAGCCTGAATCATGGCGAGGTCGTTGAAGCTGTCGCCTGTAGCGATTGTATCAAATCCGCAGCTCTGTAATGCTTTTACGGTCGTTAATTTGGACTTGTCACAACGCATTGTGTAGCCTGTAATCATTCCGTCTTCACCTACAACGAGTTTGTTACAGAAAAGTGTGGGCATACCGAGTTTCTTCATAAGAGGCTTTGCAAACTGCTCAAAAGTATCACTGATGATAATGGTCTGCATATTATCTCTAAGTTCATCTAAAAACTCCTTGGCGCCGTCTAAAGGATCAATCTTTTCGATAGTATCCTGAATCTCCTTAAGGCCTAATCCGTGCTCCTTAAGAATTGCCAGTCTGTATTTCATAAGCTTATCGTAATCAGGCTCGTCTCTTGTAGTGATTTTAAGCTCGTCGATTCCGCTTGCCTTTGAAAAAGCAATCCATATTTCAGGTACCAGTACACCTTCAAGATCGAGACATGCAACGTTCATTCCCATTTGTAATTTCTCCTTGTAATTTAAATCCACGTGCTATTTTATACAAATTTCCCTTATTTTTCAAGAGTTCAGACCGCTTAATCCGTGGATTCTTCGTCTTTTTTCTCAATCTTTTCCATAATGTACATCTTGGTGGAGAAATCCTGCGCATAACGGACGTTTTCATTGTATCCTGTGCCGGCAAAATCCTGACAGAGCCTTACTCCCGCTGTGCAGAGGAGCTTACCGTTTGCCACATAATTTTCCTTTTCGCTCGGAAGCTTAACCTTCTTCGCAATAATGTCTAAAAGAAGTGAATTCTGCTTTAAATGAATCGGAGAAATCATGTTAACAAGGTCTCCGAAATCCCTTATATCGTATTCAAGTTCCTTGTTTACGAAGAGGTAATCCGCGGTATCTTCAAGGCCCTTCGGATGATAAAACGTATTCTGCGTATTGGGTAACGCGAGTTTTTTAATCATCATTCCGACAGCCACGCTTTTATCCTTTGAAACAACCGTCCATTCGCTTAAATTACCGATACCCGAAGGGTTTGACAAAGCGCTTGTTGCAGACGAAGGAAGAGCCTTTGCGGGGCCTTTTCCGCCACGGTAAAAATCACCGAACTGCATCACGCTTCTGTATGCCTTATAAAGTGCGATTTCTTTCTTAATCTCATCGATTTCTTCCTTGGAAAAATCATTTAAATTGCATTCGTATCCGAAGCACCCGAACGAAGCAATCGCAGCCCTGGTTTTCATCGGAGTCTTTCTTAACGTCTGATGATTGGGACTCGCTGAAACATGCGCTCCTATCGTATTTAAAGGATAGCCGTAGCTTAAGCCTTCCTGGATTTCGCTCCTGCAGATTGGATCGGTATTGTCCGACGCCCAGATCTGAGGGAAGTAACAAAGAATTCCCAGGTCAAATCTGTTGCCGCCCGATGAACATCCTTCGAATAAAATCTTCGGGAAACGTCTGGTCAGTTCATCCAGAATTTCATATAAACCGAGCACGTATCTGTGTGCCACTTCGCCCATAAAAGAAGCAGGCATTCCCTGTGAATACACATCGGATAAAATTCTGTTCATATCCCATTTAACGTACTCGATATTCGCCGATGAGAATACGTTTGAAAGCGCATCAATCAGATAATCCCTGACTTCTTTCTTTGTTAAATCAAGCATTCTCTGATGACGTCCTTCTGAATGCGGTGTATCGGGATTTGCAAGACACCAGTCAGAATGTGCTTCGTAGAGTTTGCTCTTAACATTTACCATTTCAGGCTCTACCCAGAGTCCGAATTTAAGTCCTAAGTTATTTATCTTTTTGCAGAGACCGTCGAGCCCGTGAGGAATCTTTTTCGCATATACGGTCCAGTCGCCGAGTGATTTGGTATCATCGTCTCTTTCACCAAACCATCCGTCATCCATTACAAAAAGTTCTATGCCGACTTCGGCACCTTTTTTCGCCAGTTTTACGAGCTTGCTTTCATCGAAATTAAAATATGCTGCTTCCCAGCTGTTTAAAAGAACAGGTCTCTCTTTCTTCTTCCATTCGCCGCGGACTATGTTTTCTCTGACGAACTCATGGAGGCGGTTGCTTAAAAGATTAAAGCCCTTGTCCGAGTAGCACATGATTGCTTCAGGCGCTTCGAAGATTTCGCCTTTTTTAAGAGAATATAAAAATCCCTCATCGTTGATTCCCGACTGAATGCGCACCTTTCCGAAAGAATTCGCATCGGTTATTTCCATATGGTTTCCGCTGTAAATTAAATTAAATCCGAAGCACTCTCCGACATCCTCGGTAGTCTCTTCTTTTGCAAGCATAAAGAAAGGATTTGCGCGGCTTGAGCTTGTACCGGTATTGCTTCGGCTAACATGCATACCCTGTGAAATGTGGGTTCTGTAGCTCTGCATTTCTCTTGCCCATGCTCCCGCAAAGAATATGCCGTCGAAGTCTGAATCACTTAAATCAAGCTGTAAACTTAAAAGTCTCTCAAGCTTGATTTCTTCCTCGCCCTCGTTGATTAAATCCGCATATCTTGCAATAACATCCTTGTCTTCAAAGACCACGTAATACAGCAAAAGTTTTACATCATAACTCTTGTCTTTTAGAGTGATAACTAATGTCTCACATGCATCGTTTTCATCGTATGAACCGGGCAGAGTTTTTCTTGCTTCCTTGCCCTTTTTTATCTCATGGCTTTCATAGATAAAATCACTTGTTCTGCTGCCGTCATGATGAATTATGCTCACAAAAGGAAAACGTAAATCTCCCTTTCCTGTCGAGGATATTTCAAAGCATGTATCTTCGGGAGACAACGATAAATGTTCTTCGTCGTAAGAAATAGTATTTCCGGGCGCAAATTCTCGCTTGGGTTTTATAACCTCAAACTCTTTTAAATCGCTCGTAAAATCAATGCGCGCGCCATAATAAAGGTGCTCTAAATGACCTGTCACAAGAGTATCAAATGCATATGTTGTGTTTTTTGTCTGAAGTACAAATTTACCATCTTTAGTAAGTATCATATTTTAATCCTTTTATGCTTCTTTTAGGTTGCGGATGCATCGCGTCTTTCTTTTATCTTGGCCGTAATCTCTGCAAGTTTTTCTTCATTAAGCGTATATCTGGCCTTAAAGATAAAGAGTGCAATTACAAGCACTATCATCGGGAGCACTGTCATTACGAATCTGAGTCCTATAATCGAACCGCCTGATACGGATACTCCGCCGCTTGATTTAATGTTATCAATTGCTGCCTGCAGACCTTTTAAAAGACTGCCGTCAATTGCTTTGTAACTTGAACTTGTTTTGCTTATGTTAAATACCGAAAGGCTTATTGCTGCGGCAAGTGCTGCAATACCTGATGCAAGTTTTACGACGAAAGTCTGCATTGAGAAAATAACCGATTCGTCTCTTCTGTTGTTCTTAATCTCTCCGTAGTCAACAGTATTAGCAAGGAATACGGTAACAAGCACGTTTAAGAGTCTTACTGCACCGAAGATGAAAAATCCGGGAACGAAGAAAAGATAAACCGAATTAACACCCGAGAGTGCCATCACAAGCAGTACCACATATCCGAATATCGCGGAGATAACAGATACGTAAAACATCTTAAGCGTATTTAAGAACTTTCTCATGACAGGGAAGAAAAGCATCATAGCAAGTATCTGAATGCCGCCTCCGAAGGTATTAAAGAGCGTGTAATTGCCCTGCCACGAAGCTCCGCCAATATCGTATTTAAAGAAGTAAATAAGCAGGTTGGAAGTAACATATACGGACGAGTTTACAAGCACAATCGTAATAACAATCGCCATTGCCTGATCGTTTTGAACAAGCGCCTTGAACATATCTCCGATGCTTGCAGTCTGTACATCCACGGTTGACTTTTCTTTTATGAAAAGGCAGGTAATCAGGATGAATACAAAGAAAAGAATGGCAACGATAAGTGAGAAATATTTAAAGCCGAGACGGTCAACTTCCTTGGTTGAATCTATGGTTAACATCATACCGCGGTCTTTGGGCACTTTCGCAAAATCTTCTTTGGGAAGATAAACACTTACAAGCGCTTTGTCAGTCGCCTTGTCTATAACCACATCTATGCTACAGTTATCCTTTGTGTAGGTAAGTTCGGATTCATTTTCAAGAGGCGTAATATTTGAATCCAGCGGATCAAAGAAAGAGAAGTTGAAATTACAGTTACTCTGATTGAATGTAAACTCATCTTTAATTTCGCTCTGATCTGCCGTAACGAAAATTCGTTTATTTAAGCCGATCTCTTCAACTTTGCCCGTAGCCGCTCCGGTTTCATCCATTTCAACCACATATGCGGTAACGTTGTCATAGTGAACGTGTACGTTGTTATCACTCTTTCCGAGAGCAAAATTACCGATTGCGGCAACCGCAAGAACCGTTACGATTGTAATGATTGCAGAACCGACACCCGCGCAGCTTCTGCCGAGCGCCGACATATTCTCTCTTTCTTTCCCAGACTCTGTAAACGCGGGAACCATTGACCAGTAAGGAATATCCATCATGGTGTAGGTTACGCCCCAGAGAATGTAAAAGACAGCGGCGTATGCTATCATGCCTTTCGCATTAAGTGAAGGCGGTGCGGAGAACATGAAGAACAGTACGACCGCGTTTGTAAGCGTACCGATGAAAAGCCACGGTCTGAATTTGCCCCATTTTGTTTTGGTCTTTGCAACCAGCACGCCCATAAGTGGGTCGTTAAACGCATCGAATACTCTGGCTATCAGAAGAATGATACCCATAACCCACGCAGACACGCCCATGATGTCCTGATAATAGTAAAGGATGTAGCTTGCGGAAAGCATGTAAACCATGTCTTTTCCGACCGCTCCTATTCCGTATGCGAATTTCTCTTTAAATCCAAGCTTCATACGTTTCCCTCCTCGCGAATCTTAAAAATCTTCCTTAAATATTTATCATAAAAGATACGCAGCCCTTTTCTTCACCGTAATTATCGCTTACGGTAAGCTTTGCGCTTCCTGCCTTGCCGACGGTCTTTACATATGTACCGCCCATACCGCCCGAAAACGAAATAATTTTCGGTCCGATGATTTCCACCTCGCCTTCGATTGAAAGAACCACGGGATCGTTATAATAATTCAGAACATTTCCGTTCTCGTCTACTGCACGGATTCTTACGCATGCAACATCGTAAGTATTGTCTTCCTTTAAGTCCGTGTGGTCTGCTTTTATCTCAAAATTCACCTTCGTCATCGGCGATTTTTTAATTTCTTTTACGACCTTTCCGTCCTTGATAGCTTCGAATCTGTAGGTGGTTGCGCTGCCGCCCCAGTCACCGACGTATTTGTTGTAAAGCTGTACCGCATCATCCATTTTCATGTGATGGAAAAGCATGAGTTTTGCGGCCTTTAATTTCGCCGAAGTCGTCATTTTGTAAAGTCCGAATTTTGCAACTTCGTTTAAAATATCTTTTACGTCCTTTGCCTGCGCGGGCGACATATTCTCCGCCTTTTCAAGCACGTCTCCGATATAATCATCCACTTTTATAGGCGGATGGTAAAGGTTCTTAAACTGCGTGTTTTCATGCACGTATTCCTTGATGAAATTATCGTTCTTATACATCTTCACGGAATCGGCATTTGTGAAAATATAAGTTTCGTTTCTGTTACAGCCGGGGTGTTCACCTATATCCATTGAAGAGCTTAATTCAAGCACCGGTGTTTCGTCCTGCATCTCTGCATAAACATATGCAGCCATCTTCGGATTTCTGAACATATCGGTCACACCGTGATAACATATACGATCGCCGCTACCGAAATCCTTGTGAGTATTGTAATCAAACATGCACCATCCGAAGCTTCCCGCGATATCGTCATTCGCCGAAACATCATTTAAAACTCGCGCGTGTCTAATAGCATCTTCGAGTCTGTGCTCTTCCCAGTCGAATGCTTTTGTAGGGAACATGTGCCCCATGTATTCGCTGATAAAATAGCCCTTATTCATATCGGTCGTAACCGCAGATTTTTTATCACAGCCCTGGTTTCCGCCGCTGTGGATAAAATCATTGTATGTGTAAACATCTTCCAGGAGATTTGATTTCTTGTAGCACCTTACACCGCCGGTCTGTCTGGTCGGATCGAGAGCATGAGCGGCTTCGTTTGTACGCTTGTAAAATTCATCGTCATCCACGGATTCGTTTATTCTAACACCCCATAAAATAATCGATGCATGGTTTCTGTACTGAAGCACCATTTCCCGCACGTTTTCAACTGCAATATCCTTCCATGCGGCATCTCCGATATGCTGCCATCCCGGTATCTCCGTAAATACCAGAAGGCCTATCTCATCGCATGCATCAAGGAAGTAATGCGACTGCGGATAATGCGATGTACGGACTGCGTTAAGGCCTAACTCTTCTTTTAGGATTTTTGCATCATTTGCCTGTGCATTCTTGGGCATTGCATAGCCTACGTAAGGGTAACTCTGGTGGCGGTTTAAGCCTCTAATCTTAAACTTTTCTCCGTTTAAATAAAATCCGTCGGCTTTGAAAACCGCACTTCTGAAACCGAATCTTACTCTGTTTTCGTCGACGTTTTTTCCTGCTGCATCTTTTAATACGCTTCGTAAAATATAAAGGTTCGGATGCACGGTATCCCAAAGTGCAGGGCTATCGAATTTATATGTTTTAACACATTCTTCTTTTCCTTCATCAGGATAGAATTCACCTTCTCCAAGCGATTTTTCTTCGCCCGAAACAAGTATTCCGTCTTCATTTTTCTTAAGGGAAATAATTGAATTTTCGACAATCATTCCGTTGGCATCTTTGCTCGCGGAAATGCCGACACGGATGTTTCCTTCCGCATCGCCCGATACAAAAATGTCGTCGAAATGTGCCTTTTCTTTTACGTCGATATAGACGTCTCTGTAGATGCCTCCATAGGTCATGTAATCAATTACAAACCCGAAAGGAGGTAAGTTCTGATCTTCTCTGCTGTCGGCTTTAACCGTGATGATATTATCCGTACCATAGTTTACAAGCCCTGAGAGATTTATCGTAAAAGCAGTATAACCGCAAAGGTGTGTGCCTGCTTCTTTTCCGTTAACAAAAACTACGCATGAATGAAGCACGCCGTCGAATGTTAAAAATACATCCTTGTCGCGCCACTCTTCGGGAACATTAATTACCCTAAAATATGCAGCAATTTTCTGGTATTCATGCTCATCAAAATAATGCAGGGGAGTTTCTTTTACGGTGTGGGGAATTCTCACACATTCGTCTTTTTTGAAATCATAAGAAGGCTGTAACATTTCATCCGAAAAAGAGTCGTTGAAATACCAGTCGTTGTTAAGATATATTCTGCTCATTGTAACCCTCACAAAATTTATTTTATAAAATCCTAATGCCGCCGTACTTTCTGACCTTTAGCACGTGACAGGAATTGTCTCCGAATACCGCATCGAGTTTTTCCTTGTATGCGGCTACGTTTTCGTTTTTGACGAATGCCTGAATCGTACCTGCGAAGCCGCCACCGTGAACTCTGAATGCCTCATCGTTTTTATCAAGTATGCTGTCACTTATCGCAAGTGCCAGTGAAAGATTCTGGTTTAGATAATCATTCACCGCATATACGTTTTGAAGATACTCAAACGATGATTTGCCTGACTCTCTGACAAGTTTTAAAAACTCATTTGTATCATTATTCTTAAGTGCCTCAACACCTTTTTTAACTCTCTCATTTTCATTAACGAAATGTATTGCGCGAAGCAGTGCTCTGTCAGAAAACTGTGCACGGATTTTAGAAGCGTTTGCAAGCAGTTCATCTAATGTCACACCGAGTAAATAATCTTTTCCGAAGAATGATGCAACATCCTTCATTTCCTTGGGAATTGCCGCATATTCATCGGTCAGATTTGCGTGTGAACCCTTGGTATCGGTAATGCAGAGCGAATATCCGTTGTCCGATAAATCGTACATAATCTTTTCCGATATCGGATTGCTCTCATCCGCAAAATCAACATGCACCAGACCGCCTAGCGAACATGCCATCTGATCCATCAGTCCGCAGGGTTTGCCGAAGTATACATTTTCCGCATACTGGCCTGCTATTGCTATCTCTGTATCCTTGAAATATCCGTTGTTAAAAAGATGCGATACAATTGTTCCTATAAGCGTCTCGAATGCTGCTGAGGAAGACAGACCTGCGCCAACTATTACATCGCTGGTAACATATGCATCGAATCCGCCGACCGCATACCCTTTATCAAAGAAATATTTGCAGATACCTTCTATCAGAGCTTCACTTGAACCTTTTTTCGACTTTTGTTTGTTGAGGCTGCTTACATCGACTTTCATCATGGGATAATCGCCTGATACAATCCTGATTAACTTGCCGTCGGTCTTATTAACGATTGCAATTGCATCCAGATTGATTCCTGCCGCAAGCACTTCTCCATGCTGGTGGTCGGTATGATTGCCCATAACCTCGCTTCTTCCGGGCGCAGAAAAAATACAGAAATCCTCCGTTTTATAAAGATCCCTGAATTTTATGAGAGCATCGGTATATCTGATTCTCTGATATCTGATGGCGTTTTCGTCCTTGTAAACATCGGCGAACTGATCATCCAGCATACCTGATTCAATTTGTAAAATGAGTTCGTTGATTCCCGGCATTTTTTACCTCTAAACATCTTTTTTACACATTTAATTATTTATCGGTTTTTTTAAGATTTTTCATAACTTTTATGATTCATTTTCTTACTATAAATTTACCATTTTTATGTCTTTGATACAACCGATTATACGCAAAAGAAAAACCGCCCAAACGAGCGGTTTATTCTTTATATGTTGGCTGTTATGTCTTTATACATCAGGTCTTCTATGGTGACCGAGTCAAAATATTCGTTTACGATTTTGTCTATTTTTTCCCACATCGGAAGCGTTCTGCATTCTGCCTTTCTGGGACAGTCCGGACCTTTACAGTCCAGACAGCTTACGGGAGCGAGATCTCCTTCGGTCAGCCTTAAGATTTCTCCTACTGTGTACTGTGAAGGCTTTCTGGTCAGATGATAACCTCCGCCTTTTCCGTGTACACCCTCTATTAATTTTGCTTTTACTAACAGAGGAAGAATTCTCTCAAGATATTTAAGCGATATTTCCTGCCTCTCGGCCACATCATGCATTGCCACATAATTGCCGTTTGAGTGCTCCGCTATATCAATCATAACCCTGAGTGCATATCTGCCCCTCGTGGAAACCATCATAAAATTTTACCCCTTTTCCAATTATAAACATTTTCCACGGGCAAAATCAATCTTTCCGTTGATTAGTTAGCGAAAAGTGCTGTAGAAAGATATCTGTCTCCTGTGTCGGGAAGAAGAACTACAATGTTCTTGCCCTTGTTTTCTGCTCTCTTTGCAAGTTCGATTGCTGCGAAAAGTGCTGCGCCTGATGAAATACCTACGAGAACACCTTCCTTTGTTCCGACAAGTCTGCCTGTCTCAAAAGCTGCATCGTTTGAAACTGCGATGATTTCATCATAAATCTTTGTATTAAGTACATCGGGAACGAAACCTGCACCGATACCCTGGATCTTATGGCTGCCGGGTGTTCCTTTGGAAAGTACGGGTGAGTCTGCGGGCTCAACTGCAACAACCTTAACGGATGCCTTCTTCTCTTTTAAGAACTCGCCTACACCTGTAACTGTACCGCCTGTACCTACACCTGCTACAAAGATATCAACGTTTCCGTCTGTATCTTCCCAGATTTCGGGACCTGTTGTCTCAAAATGAGCCTTGGGATTTGCTGCGTTTGTAAACTGTGAAGGAATGAAGCTGTTGGGAATTTCCTTTGCAAGCTCTTCTGCCTTAGCAATTGCACCCTTCATACCCTTTGAGCCTTCTGTAAGCTCAAGGTTTGCGCCGTATGCCTTCATAAGCTGTCTTCTTTCAACTGACATTGTTTCGGGCATGACGATGATAATTTTATATCCTCTTGCTGCAGCTACGGAAGCAAGACCGATACCTGTGTTGCCTGATGTGGGCTCGATGATTGTTGTATCTGCATTGATAAGGCCCTTAGCTTCTGCATCGTCAAGCATGGCTTTGGCGATTCTGTCTTTTACGCTGCCTGCAGGATTGAAGTACTCAAGCTTTGCGTAAATCTTAGCTTCAAGCTTTTCTGCTGCTTCTATATGTGTGAGCTCCAAAAGAGGAGTTTTTCCTATTAACTGATCTGCTGCTGTATATATTTTTCCCATGATTAATTCCTTTCTGAATCCGTGATTCTTTAAACTGTATTATACCAAATTATAAAACTGCTTTAAATGCCTGCTCGAGGTCTTCGATGATGTCATCAATATGCTCTGTACCGATTGAAAGTCTTACGGTATTAGGTCTGATACCTGCATCAAGAAGTTCTTCCTCGCTAAGCTGTGAATGTGTGGTTGATGCAGGATGAATAACGAGTGATTTAACATCCGCAACGTTTGCAAGAAGTGAGAAGAGCTTGAGGCTTTCCGTGAATTTTCTTGCTGTGTTTGCATCGCCCTTGATATCAAATGTAAAGATTGAACCTGCTCCGTTAGGGAAGTACTGATCGTAAAGTTCTTTCTGTCTTCCGCCTTCAACCGAAGGATGGTTTACTTTCTCTACCTGAGGATGTTTGCTTAAGTAATCAATTACCTTCAATGCATTTTCAACATGTCTTTCTACTCTGAGTGAGAGTGTCTCAAGACCCTGGATAAGAAGGAATGAGTTAAAAGGTGATAATGCAGCTCCTTGATCTCTCATGATAGTTGTTCTTAATTTTATGATGTATGCTGCTGCACCTACCGCATCTGTAAATACGATTCCGTGATATGAAGGATTGGGTTTTGAAAGGCCGGGGAATTTATCGTTCTGTGCCCAGTCAAACTTACCGCCGTCTACGATAACACCACCCATTACTGTTCCGTGTCCGCCGATGAACTTGGTAGCTGAATGTACTACGATATCTGCACCGTGTTCAATGGGACGAAGAAGATAAGGTGTAGCAAATGTTGAGTCAACAATAAGGGGAATACCATGCTTGTGAGCAATTGCTGAAATTGCTTCGAGATCTGCTATATCCGAGTTAGGATTGCCAAGAGTCTCTGCGTAAAGAAGCTTTGTATTATCCTTAATTGCTTTTTCAAAATTCTCGGGATCGGAAGGATCAACGAATGTAGTTGTAAGTCCCTGATCTTTAAGTGTGTGTGCGAGGAGGTTGTAAGTTCCGCCGTAAAGGTTCTTGGAAGCTACGATGTGATCTCCTGTAGTTGCAATGTTCTGAATTGCATATGTGATTGCTGATGAACCTGAAGCTGTAGCAAGTGCTCCGATACCGCCTTCAAGTGCTGCAATTCTCTTTTCAAAAACATCGGAAGTGGGGTTCATGAGTCTGGTGTAAATGTTACCGCTCTCTGTAAGTCCAAATCTTCCTGCTGCTGTCTTGGAATCCTTAAATACGTAGGATGTGGTTGCATAAATGGGAACCGCTCTTGCATCTGTGGAGATGTCGGGGCTTTCCTGTCCAACATGTATCTGTAATGTTTCAAATCTGTAATCGCTCATTTTATTTATTTCCTTTCGTTATATACTGTTTTTTTATTGATAATTCATTTTCTCTTTTATGATGAATCTTTGTTCATCTTAATTCACGCTGCAACATCGACATCGTGAGCACATTCGAATCAACAGTATATTTTTTACAAAATTGATTATAAAATCCTTTGCCATTTTGTCCTCTCATTCTTTGCTGACGTGAAGCCATCAGCCGGTGCTTTTCTTTTACCCACCTCGTCGGTCGGTAAATATAAAATACAACTTTCAACCTACTATGTCAATAGGTAATTAAAAATTTTTTTAATTTTTTTTAAAACACAAAAAAAGATCTCCAGTACGCTGACTGGAGATCCGGCTTTGTTAAATATATTTGGTTAAATCGCTGATGCCATAATATGACCTTTGCCGTACTTTTCGACAACCTTCGGAAGAGTTCTTTGCGCTACCGTTCTTCTCATACGATAGGCCAGACCGATTTTCTGAGTTGTCTGCATGGTTCCGTCAAGCGGCGACCATCCTAAAAACCAAAGACCTTTTTCGATTTCGATAATGTAGTTCATACAATCACTTCCTTTCTTCAAGTCTGCCCCGCAAGTCTTACCTTCGTGATTGTGACCCCTCTTCATTATGTTTGACTGATTATAGCATGCTACATTATCTGAAACAATTTGCAGAATTCACAGACTTTTCCACCTTTTGTCCTTTTTATTGTGAATTATTACCAATTGTTTAATGTTTCTTTTATTATATTTTACCAATTTAAAGTGGCAAAGAAGCCTTTTATTCCGCTATAAATGGTGCGTTTTGGTCGTAATCGGATATTTCGCTGATTGGAATCGGAAGCTTAAGCCCGATCTTTTCATCAGCATAATTAATCTGTTTTGAGTGACCGTCGTTTCCGCTTCTGTCTATTGTATAAACCTGAATTGTATTGTCTTCCAGCGATATAAACGCGTGTCCGATTCCTGCGGGAACAAGGACCGCTAAGTTGTTTTCTTCTGATAATTCAAATGATTCGTATTGTAAATATGTAGGTGAATCCTTTCTTAAATCAACGACATAGTCCATTCCTTTGCCCTGTATGACGGTTACAAACTTCGCCATCGGAGAAATCTCCTCGCGATAATGAATGCCAAAGAAAGTTCCCGCCTTGGGCATTTTGTATGTGCGGGTTTCCTTCGCTTTAAATCCCTCGATACTGTCGTCGCAGACATATGTCAGGTTACCCCTGTTGTCATCGCGGGATTTGAGTTTATATATTTTTACACTGCCAAATATTTCTTTTATGAGTTCCATATTAATAATTCCGTATCTTTCTAAAAAATAAAATGTACAACCAGTCCGGCCAGTGCGCAGACAATTAATGCCAATCCCTCTCCTATAAAGAACCCTTTGATGTGAAACCAATAATCATGGTAGTCCTTCACCATATCCTCCGTACCTTTGAATACAAAGCGCGGATCATGACAAAACCATATAATATCCAGCACAATCACATCCCAAAGATTAACTATCGTCCAAAGAAGGAATCCATATCCAAATGCCATCAGAAAGGTCGTATACCCATTCACAAATCTCAGTATCAGGCTGAGAATCACAACGAACAGCATACATGCTATAAGCTTAACTGCAATCTTGTTCTTCTTTGTAGGTACGCTGTCCTTATACTCTTCTAACGACTTCACTCTTTCCTGAATTTTGGGAGGATAGTTATAAAGCGTATTAATTGGCTTTCTAGATATAATGAAAACCATTAGCGTAAATGCCAGGCACAATATTACACTCTCTATCAAAATGATCATACAGTTTTCCTTTTAACCTCTTCGCTTTCAGCGATTCCTTTATTAATTATCTGTTCAAAGCAACCAGATCTGACAGCTCATAGCGATTATGTCCGGGAAGACTCTTTTTATACTTCCAGCATTTAATCGCATCTTCCAAACTCTTTCCGTTGTTATCATCAAAGAAATCACGGATATATGTGTTATATTCAAACTGCTTATCAATCGTGGTGCGAACTTTTTTCTTCTCTTCCATGATTTGATAATATGCATCGATTGCATCTTTATATGTCTTACCTGCATTTTCTTTTAACCATCGCTGGAACAATACATTAAAAGAAAAACTCTTGCCTATCTTCTCTTTAAAAAATGCTCTATGCTTTTCAGAACAAACGAAATTATATTCAATTACAGTCTCTTCGGTTATCTCTCCGACATCTGCAGCCTTTTTACTTTTTGAAGGCGTTTTAATTACTTTCCCGGTATCAAGAAAGCACGCAATTCTGTCAGTAAGTTCTATCTTTCCGCCTGATGCAGGCAGATTATACTTTCTGCAGAATTCAACCAGTTCCTCTTTCAGATAATAGTAATTACGAAATGTATTTCCGTCTAAAGCCGTATTAAGTTCCGGTCTTTCACTCATACCTAAATCCTCTGAATTACTTATTTTCCGCAATTATCTCTTCCAGTATTTCAATCGCACTTTCAACCATCTTGGGGCATAATTCCGTGAAGAGTTTATTTTCAATGCAATACTGAACTCCCTCAGGTGAGGAAATATCACATCCGAGCAAATCGTTGCAGATATATGTTCCGTTCTTTTCTTTGAACCTCTTCATCATCTCATCATTCACTTTATTAGCTGTCATTCTGCTTTCAAGATCATCCTTGTCGCACTGACCGTAAAGCATTCCTAACACCATCAGCGCACCTGTAACTGCACCACATACTTCGCCCTGACGCATTCCGCCGCCAAAGCATGCTCCGAGTTTTAATGCCTGTTCTTCGCTTAATCCTACTTCGTCTGCAAACGCTGCCAGAACAGACTGCGAACAATGAAATTTGTTTCCAAAATAAACTAATGCTTTTTCTTTGTGTGTCATATTCTACCTCTTATATTTTTTTCTGATACCATAAAAGATCGTACCATCTGTCAAATTTCTTACCAACGGTTTTCATGTGTGCAACTTCCGTGTATCCCTGATTTTCATGGAATTTACAACTGTCATGCGAGAGATATTCATCCTCGTCTTCCACGTAAGCAACACCTGCTAAAAGATTGATAACACCTTTTTCTTTTAGGAGCTTCTCTATTTCCTTATATAACAAAGCTCCGATACCCTGTCTTCGATAGTCCTTATCAAGATAAATCGATGTGGTTGCGGTCCAGGTATACGCTTCACGCACGCTGTACGCACCTGCATAAACATAGCCAACTATTTTATTATCTTTTTCACATACAAGGTACGGATACTTCTCTGTGGTATGCTTTATTCTTTCCTCAAATTCGCTTACCGAAGGAACTTCGTACTCGAATGAAACTGCTGTATTTAAAACATAATATGAATAGATTTCAACCAGTCGTTCGGCGTCTTCAATCCGAACATCTCTGACAATGTATTCGCTCATCGCGTTCTCCTAAAATAAATGGATTTATTTTTCTTCCCTTCTTGCTTTCTCCCAGCGTATTACAGCCACCCCGATAATGATCACATATCCGATAATGCTTAATAACGTAGGCGTTTCTTGAAAGAATATGATTCCCCATGCGGCCGCGAACAATACCTGGATATAATCAAATACCGAAAGCTTTTTCGCGGGAGCAAATTTGTATGCGCTCGTTATTGCAAATTGTCCGACTGCAGCTGATAAGCCTGCTGCCACGAGTATCAGAAGCTGCACGGGTGTCATATGAACATAATTAAATATCATAAAAGGAAGAGTCAGCATGCATGAGAACAACGAAAAACAGATGACTATCACGGGAGTTGCCGCACCCTTCTTAGTCGCTCTTCTTACAAATGCATATGCGCATCCTGCACCGAACCCGCCGTACAAACCGATTAACGAAGGTACGAGCACCATGTTCTGCGGTGTAGGTCTTATAATAAAAAGTGCTCCGGCAAAAGCGATAATTGTTGCTATAACATCGGTCTTTGAAGGCTTTTCTTTTAGGAGCGGAATAGATAAAATAATCGCAAAAAACGGCGAGAGTTTATTTAGCATATTGGCATCTGCCAAAGCGAGTTTGTCGATTGCATAAAAGTTTGCAATAAGGCCCGTGGTTCCGAAAAGACATCTGAAAAATATATCTGCGCCGAATTCTTTTTTGATTTCAAATTTCTGTCTTTTTACCAGTAGCGTAATTATTGCGATTACAAGAGCAAAAGCATTTCTGAAGAAAGCTTTTTGCATTGTAGGAATGTCTCCAGACAATCTGACGAAAAACGTCATCAGAGAAAAGCCTGCTGCCGCAATGATTATGCAAATTATTCCTTTCAAGTTATCTTTCATGCCAAAACTGTCCTGCCCTGATTTATTCCCCCCGTTAATTGACTAAAACTTCATATACCAATATAATGCTGTAGCATCACAGAAGGGTTTATCCAAATTTTTATAAAACATCGTATTTACAGCCCCTAATTTAAATCCGAATTTGGAATAAAATCTGCATGCCAAAAGATTGTTGTCCTGAGTTTCCAAAGCGAGTCCGGCCATTCCTTCTTTTTTAGCCCATTCTACTGCTTTTTGCATAAGCGCCGTGCCTACGCCTTTCCCCCTGAAGTCTTTTAATACGCTGATATCATCTACAAAAAGGTATTTATTCCAGTCTTTTCTGATGATTATCCTGCCTGCGAATTTACCGTCCTCATAAGCCATGAATACCGTCTTGTAAGGATTATCAACATATTCGGAATAATCCGTATCATCTTCTTCATATGAATGCATGTATGGATCAGCAAGCAATTCTTCCGTAAATGACCACTCATCATCAACAAATGCCGGTCTTAATTTTCCAATTATTTCAAACGGCTCATTGATGCCTTTTATATCTTTTATTCTGTCTTTATTTATTTCCAGTATTTCCATTTTTTTAGCTCCACTTATTAATTTATTGCTTTCTTAAAACTTTCAATCCATTCTTCCTTGAAATTCTTTACAGTCGGTATATGAATCAAAACTACGTTTCCCTTATAATTTTCAAGCAAATACCAGTACGCTTCGTTGCAAAGATATTTGGACGGAACTTTCGAAATGTCTGCCTTGATCATAAAAGAAGCAAACCGTTCTTTCAACTCCTCCAAATCAAGTTTGGATTCCAGTCGCTTTCCGTCTTTTTCCGCAACACTCTCAATACTGAATGAATCAGTCAAATTCTTGTTTACTCCAAACAAATATACTTCATCATAATCGGGAGAAAGCTCCTCAATATCTTTCTTTAATCCCGTAAAAGAATTAGTTAATAAAATGTGGTTTGATGATAATGAACTAACAAGTATATTGGATGAATTATTTTTTCCTTTGAATCCGATAAATAATGTATTCTCCATGATTATTCCTGCCAGTTAAGTATAAAAACATCTTCTCCGTCATTTACTTCGCCTGTTTCCTTGAAGCCGAAAGATTTATATAAAGATATAGCATTTACATTGCTCGCCTTGGTGGAGAGTCTTATGTTGTTTGCTCCATTATCTTTAAAGTAATCAATAATTATTTTTAATGCCGCTTTTCCATATCCGCGTCCCTGGAGATTTTCATCAATCATAAATCTCCACAACCAGTATCGGTCGTTAGGATCTTCATACTCTTCATCAAACGCAAACATCGTAAAACCAACTGCTTCACCATCTGCATATATTACAAAGGGTCTGGCAACATCAGCATTTTCGGCTGCTGCCTCAAGTGATTTTTCGTTTGAATCAATATAACTTGACTGTGCTTCTTTTACTTTTAATTTAATACAATCCTCTCTGGTTGTATCATCAATTGGTCTTAGTTCTATATTCATTTTTTAACCTCTTTCTATTCCTCTTCACTAAAATCCGTATCCATAGTTATCTGAAGTGTGTAATCGGGGTATTCATTCTGAACCTTACTGCACACTTCTTTGTATACTTCATTGCGGTCTTTCGCATTAAAACTTACCACAAAATCAAAACGGATAGTCTTCTCTGCTTTGTCTAAATAAAAGCCATGCATCTGTATTACATTTGGAACTTCCAAAACAATCTCATAAACCTTTTTTCTCGCCTCTAAAGCCTCGGGATCTTTGGTATTGTATGAATAAACTCCTATGGCTGTAAGAATCACATTGTGAGTCTGATAAACCTTAACCTGTATTTTTCGTAAAAGTTTATCTAAATCATCTGCCGACAAGGTATCGGGAACTTCAATGTGAACCGAGCCGTTATATGAATCAGGTCCGTAATTATGCATCACAAGATCATAAACTCCGTTAACCTCTTCATAATCCGAAATGGTCTTTTTGATATCTCTCGCAAGCTCTGCATCTACACGTTCTCCGAGTATCTTTGACAAGGTTTCTTTTAACATTTCGAAACCTGATTTTATGATTACCAAAGCAATAATTGCACCGAGCCAGGCTTCCAGAGAAACGTGGAAAATCAGGAAAATTGCTGCTGCCGCAAGTGTGGATGCGGAGATAATCGAATCAAGTAAAGCATCACTTCCCGAGTTAACAAGCGAATCCGAATTTACTTTTTTACCTGTGCTTTTTACGAACAATCCAAGGATAATCTTAACAAGCACCGCCACTGCGACTATAACAAGCGAAACTACCGAATAATCAGGCTGTTCGGGATGAATTATCTTTTTAACCGACTCAATAAAAGCAGTAACACCTGCATAAAGAACCAGAATTGAAATAATCATTGCACTCAGATATTCAATTCTGCCGTATCCGAACGGATGCTTTTTATTCGGTTCTTTTCCCGCAAGTTTCGTTCCTATAATCGTAATCACCGAGCTAGCTGCATCGGATATATTGTTAACCGCATCCATTACGATAGCTATGGAATTTGTTGTAAGTCCGATTACGGCCTTAAAAGCCGCCAGAAAAACATTGGCTATTATACCAATCACACTTGTTCTGACTATAACTTTGTTACGATTATCTGTTTCTTTCATATTTTCCTCCACCGGTTCAAATTTTAACGATACGAGCAAATGCTTTTTTGCACCATTCGATTACCGTATCAAATTCCCTGTCGAAATCATAATCATCAGGAAGTTCTGCCATATTTAATATGATTCTGTCTTCTTCACTTACAGCCTCTTTGAGCTCTTTCTTTGTTTTTATAAACTCTCCGCTCTCAAGGTAATGTATATTCTGGATTAAAAAGAAGAATCCTTTACATGTTCCGCGGAATTTCTGTACACTCTTCTCTCTGTCCGCATGTATGTAACGATGACAGAGTTCGTGATAAATATTTCCGAGGCTCGTTTTGACATATGTGATTTCATCCTGTCTTGTTGCCTTTGGCAAAAGTTCTTCAAGATTTCCGTACAGATCCTTTGTTGTTTGAAGAAGCTGCAATGTCTCAAGCGGAGTCCATGCGTTTATTTCGTCTTTTCCGCAGATAAAACCGCAGGACTTTTCACTGTAGCCAATCCTGTTAAGAATTTCTTTGTAAAGGTCCATATCCTTCACACAGAAACCTTCAATTACAACCATCACATCAATATCGCTGTTCTCGTGCGCTTCGCCGCGAAGATAACTTCCCTGAAGTCCGACATATAAAAGACGCTCACCATAAACTGCTTTGGCTTCATCAAGAAAATTTTTCATGTATTTATCCAAATCAAACATGATTTTCTCCTTATTTCATCGCAAGTTCAATAAGCTTTTTTAAGTGTAATTCAACCGAATCAAAACACTTTACGGGACAGTTTTCAGAGTTAAGAATTAAAGGAAGTTCGGTACATCCTAAAATAAGCCCTTCTATGCCATCCTCTTCTTTCATTCTGTTAATAATTTCAGTCAGTTCTGCCAAGGTTGATTCTTTTACGATGCCCTTTTCAAGTTCCTCGTAGATTCTTTTTCCAATGAGCGCTCTTTCCTCATCGTTCGGAACAAAAACCTCTACATCGTTTTCCAAAAGATCTTTTTTCATATAGTCCTGCTCCATCGTAACCACGGTTCCGAAAAGACCGACTTTTTTGATTCCCTCGGATACGATTTTCTCGCATACTGTTTTCGGAATGCTGACTAAAGAAACGCCTGTTTTCTCGACTATATCATCGTATACCATATGCATTGTTACAGCAGTTAATGCTATAATCTCTGATTTGGTTGAAGCCAGACAGTTTACTTTCTCTGCAAGATAGTCGGCTAATCCACCTGTCTGTCCGTTCTGCACATAATCCCATGCTCTCCTGAAATCAACACTCTCAATCGCAATATCCGGCATGTGTTTTTCATTTGTCAGAAGGTCAATCTCGCTGTTTAATTTTTTGTAGTACATAACCGTTGATTCCGGTCCTGTACCTCCTACAAGTCCTATTTTTTTCATATATACCTCGATTATTTTATGATTTTATCAATAAGGATTATCCGGAAATAAGATTTCCGAAGTACCTTTAAATACGTTTTCAAATAAATCGCCCAAACCTTTTGGACCCGTAGAAATCATTAATAAAAGAAAGCCTAATATAATTGCAGGCGGAATTAAATTTACAAATAAACATATAATTCCACAAATAAATAATATCTTGGTTCCGGTTTTGCTTTTTATACTCTTTCGTTTAATTATTCCTATGATAATTGCTGAAACAATACCAACAGCAAAAATACATAACGGCATTATCACAAATAATACATCGTCATCTATCCTAACCTTAGATCCCAATAATAAAATCACAATAAATACCACTATGCCTGTCAGTCCTAAAATAAGCGGAATCGACACAATTAAATTATCAGTTTTTTTACTCATACCTATACCTCCTTTAACAATGATGCCACATGAATTATCCTGATACGTATATGTATTTTCACACTCTATAAGTTTAACTTGAATGGGGCTTTAAAGCAATATTTTAGGGCATAAAAAAGCAGAGGACGTAAGCCCTCTGCCTCTATTATTACAAAAGTTTTATAAGAGTTTTAAACGAATTAATCTATTTTAGGAAGGTTTGCTCTGAACTTTGCAAGTTCTTCGTCTGTGGGAATGTAGTCGCTCATCTCGTTGTCATGGAATTTCTGGTATGCAACAAGATCGAAGTAACCTGTACCTGTAAGACCGAATACGATAGTCTTTTCTTCGCCTGTTTCTTTGCACTTGAGTGCTTCATCGATAGCAACTTTGATAGCATGTGAACTTTCGGGAGCAGGAAGGATACCTTCAACTCTTGCGAACTGTTCTGCTGCCTCGAATACTTCTGTCTGCTTAACAGTTGTTGCTTCCATAAGTCCGTCTGCGTAAAGCTGTGAAAGTGTTGAGCTCATGCCGTGATAACGAAGTCCGCCTGCATGGTTGGGTGCGGGAATGAAATCACTGCCGAGTGTGTACATCTTAGCAAGAGGACAAACCATACCGGTATCGCAGAAGTCATATGCGTATACACCTCTTGTGAAGGAAGGACATGAAGCAGGCTCAACTGCGATGATTCTGTAGTCCGTACCCTTCTGAATCTTTTCGCCCATAAAAGGAGCAATAAGACCGCCGAGGTTTGATCCGCCGCCTGCGCAGCCGATAACGATGTCTGCTTTGATGCCGTATTTATCAAGTGCAGCCTTTGTTTCAAGGCCGATAACCGACTGATGAAGAAGTACCTGGTTAAGAACTGAACCGAGAACGTATCTGTATCCGGGTGTGCTTGTTGCAACTTCAACTGCTTCTGAAATTGCACATCCGAGTGAACCTGTGGTTCCGGGATGAGCTGCGTTGATTCTCTTGCCAACTTCTGTTTCCATTGAAGGAGAAGGTGTAACGGAAGCGCCGTATGTTCTCATAACTTCTCTTCTGAAAGGCTTCTGTTCGTAAGAAACCTTAACCATGAATACTTTACAGTCAAGATCGAAATATGAACAAGCCATTGAAAGAGCTGTGCCCCACTGACCTGCACCGGTCTCTGTGGTAACGCCCTTAAGGCCCTGTTTCTTAGCGTAGTAAGCCTGAGCAATAGCTGAGTTAAGCTTGTGGCTTCCTGATGTATTGTTACCCTCGAATTTGTAGTAAATCTTAGCGGGTGTCTGAAGCTTCTCTTCAAGGCAGTAAGCTCTTACCAAAGGTGAAGGTCTGTACATCTTGTAGAAGTTTCTGATTTCTTCGGGAATCTCGATGAATCTTGTATCGTTATCAAGTTCCTGTTTTACGAGTTCGTCACAGAAAACGCCTGCGAGTTCCTCTGCCTTCATAGGCTGTAATGTTCCGGGATTAAGTAACGGTGCGGGCTTATTAATCATGTCTGCGCGAAGGTTGTACCAAGCCTTAGGCATCTCGTTTTCTTCAAGATAAATTTTGTAAGGGATTTCTTTTGTTGTTGACATGTCTGTCTCCTTTCAAGTTGTAAAAAATTGTTTAAGTTCCAACAATATTCCAACGATAAGGATTTCTTCGCAGCAGTTCTTTTAAGTATTAAAAAACCCGGCATAGATTCATACTATGCCGGGACAGGTATCTTTCCTGCGGTGCCACCCTGCTTGATGCGAGACGCATCCTCTCATTGCATACTGTCATATGCCGGTTTTGTTTACGGGGTCCCTTCCCCGGCGCCAATACTCCGAATTGCTTCGTTTCCTTTTGCCCTCAAAAGCCCATTCAACTTTACATTTCAATACCACGCTCTCAGCACCGGCGGTTCTCTGTATCTGAAAGAGGAAAAGTCTACTCACTCTTTTTCATAGGTTTGTTTCTGATAAATTTTATATCACTTCAAAAAATTTGTGTCAATAGATTTTTTTATAATAAATCCGCAATCTCGTAAATAAGTCTTTCGGTCTTTTCCCAGCCGAGGCAGGGATCGGTGATTGACTTGCCGTATACGCCGCCATCTACCTTCTGACAGCCGTCCTCGATGTAGCTTTCAACCATAAAGCCTTTAAGAATCTTCTTAACGCGCTCGTCATGTCTGGTGGAGTAAAGCACGTCTTTTATGATTCTGGGCTGCTCGAACGGGTTCTTGCCCGAGTTTGAATGGTTGGTGTCGATGATAACTGCAGGATTTATAAGGTCTCTCTCGTCATATGCATCGCAAAGTCTTATAAGATCTTCGAAATGATAGTTAGGCTGTGATTCGCCGTGCTTGTTGGTATAACCTCGTAAAATAGCATGTGCGTAAGGGTTGCCTTCCGAATGAACTTCCCAGCCTCTGTAAATGAATGAATGTGAATGCTGTGCTGCAAGGATACCGTTCATCATAACGCTGATATCTCCCGAGGTAGGGTTTTTCATACCTACGGGCGCCGCAATACCGCTGGCAACAAGACGATGCTGCTGGTCTTCAACTGATCTTGCACCGACAGCAACATATGCAAGCACGTCATCAAGGTACTGATAGTTTTCGGGATAAAGCATTTCATCGGCGCACGCAAAACCGGTCTCTTCAATCGCACGCATGTGAAGATGTCTGGTCGCAATTATTCCCTTGAAAAGATCTGCCTTTTCGTTGGGGTCGGGCTGATGAAGCATACCCTTATATCCCTCGCCTGTTGTACGGGGCTTGTTTGTATAAATTCTCGGAACGATGATGATTTTATCTTTTACCTTTTCCTGAATCGGGCAGAGTCTTGAAATATAATCGATTACACTGTCTTCTCTGTCTGCCGAGCAGGGTCCGATGATAAGTATAAGCTTGTCGCTTCTTCCTTCAAATACAGATTCCAACTGTGCCTTTTTCGTATCCACAAGATCCCCCATCTTGCCGGTTAAAGGACACATTTCCTTAACCTCTACGGGTAATGCCAGTTTTTTGATGAAATTCATTTTCATGGTTTTACTTGCCTTCCTTAACTTTATTCATTTTCTCATTTTTATTTTGTATTAAATTTTGAACGTCTCTTGGTAGAGAGTCTCATTTTCTCTTTAATTGCTTCGGTATTATCGTCCGCGATGAGGTTTCTTAAACCCGTAATTTCATTGATAAACAAATCCATCTCACGAAGAAGCGATTCCTTGTTCACATGGAAAAGTTCGCTCCACATGTTCTCATTTATTCTTGCGATTCTGGTTAAGTCCCTAAAAGAATCGCCCGTGTAATCCTTAAGGTGCTCGTTGTCCTTACATGTCATAAGCGAAACGGCGATGCAGTGTGTAAGCTGTGATACATATGCAATCATTTCGTCATGCTCTTCGGGACTTAAAATGCTGACTTTGTTAAAACCTAAAATCTGTCCCAAGTTTTCGCACCAGAGGATTGCTTCTTCGGTGTTTTTATCTGTAGGTACAACGATGTAGTTGGCATCTCTGAAGATTCTGTCATCAGCACTTTCAACACCGCTTGTTTCCTTACCTGCCATGGGATGTGCTGCGATAAATTCAGCCTTGTCGCCGAGGATATCCTGGATCTCATATACGATGCAGCTCTTAACACCTGTAACGTCCGTGATTCGGATGCCTTCTTTTATATCTTTTACGTTGTTTCTTACCCACTCGATTGCGGCGTTCGGATAAAGGGCTAAGATAATGCAGTCTGCTTCTTTGACGAATTCGGAGATATCTTCCTTAAAAGTTCCGTCGTCGATAATATCGTTTTCGATTGCAAACTTTATTGTTTCTTCGCTTTTGTCAATTGCGGTTACGCGGCAGCCGATTCTTTTTAAGGCCTTTGCGTAGCTTCCGCCCATGAGTCCGAGTCCGACGATAAGGACGTTCTGTTTGTTAATCCATTCCATGTTTTAATCCTCTTTGGTTATCTTAATTCCGAGCTTTTCGATGTCTTCAAAGAATCCCGGATAGCTTTTTCTTACTGCCTGTGCACCTTTTATTGTACCACCGGTCGCTGATAAAAGAAGCGCCATCGACATTACGATTCTGTGATCGTTATGACCGTCGACTGCAACTGTCGGAGCATTTAAACCGCAGCCAATTTCGATTGAATTTTCTTCCATGTGCGTGTTTATTCCAAACTTCGCAAGTTCTTCGCACATAACGCTTCCGCGGTCGCTCTCTTTTATTTTAAGGCGTGCCGTCGATGTGAAAACACCGCCTTTGTTGGCTGCTGCCATTGCAAAAAGCACGGGGCCTAAATCAGGGCAGTCTGCTATATCGAGTGTGGCTTTTTCGCATAAAAGTTTCTCAAAATATTCTTTGTAAATCCTGTCGCCCTGAAGGCTTTTTTCGTTAAGTCCGTTTACCTTAACTTTTCCGCCTATAAGATTGAATGCATCAAGAAATGCAGCGTTTGAATAATCGCCTTCAACTTCTATGTTTTTGCAAATGTATCTGCATCCGCTCTCTACGTAAAGCGTGTTTTCATCCTTCCAGCCGACATTAATTCCAAACTCGTTCATCGCCTGGATTGTCATGTTGATGTAGGATCTGCTCTCTACAGGAGGGATGAGTTTGATACTTCCGCCCTCGCCTTTTATTGACAATGCTAAAAGAAGCCCTGTGATAAACTGACTGCTTATATTGCCCGCAACTTCGAAATCATTTTCTTTGATTCCGCCTTTGATAACAATCTTATCGGACTGCCTTTCAAAGGATAAAGATTCATCACTCTTTAAGATGTTTTCGTATATTCCGAAAGGCCTGTTCCTTAATGTCTCACTTCCGTAAAACTCACTTATTACAGGAAGTATCATAGCAATTCCCATGAAGAAGCGCATCGTACTTCCGGACTCGCGGCAGTTAAATGTAAGTGTATCGCACGGAGCACTTAAAATGCTTTTGCTTCCGTCCACAAGAACAGTAGAGCCATCAACCTTTACATCTGCGCCGAGAGTTTTTATACAGTCGATTGTAGCTTTTATATCTTCAGAAAAATCCACATTGGAAATAACACTCTCACCGTTAGCAAGCGCTGCGCAGATAATGTATCTGTGCGCCATACTCTTTGAAGGCGGAGCTGAAATTTCACCGTATGCGGTTGATTTTTCTATCGTAACATTCATACTAATAAATCCATTGCCTCAAGGTAGCCGTTTAAGCCGTGGCCTGAAATTGTTTTAATGCAGGCTGCTCTTATATAGCTTATTTGTCTAAAATCTTCTCTCGAATCCACATCGGAAATATGTACTTCCACCATGGGAATTCCGACTGCTTTTGCAGCATCAAGAATAGCCACGCTTGTATGCGTGTATGCGCCGGGATTGATGATGATTCCGTCTATTGCCTTATAACTTTCCTGAATCCAGTCAACCAGATCACCCTCGTGATTGCTCTGCATTATCTGAACATTTACACCGATTACATCAGCATAATTCTCAATCATTTCACAAAGTGATTTATAATCTGTTTTACCGTAAATATCGGGCTCTCTGATTCCAAGCATATTTAAATTGGGTCCGTTTATAACACGTATTGTTTTCACTGTAATCTCCTTATAATCTCTTCTACAGTTTCATCGATTCCGACTTCTGCATTGATTTTGTAATCGCATGTCGAATTGTAAATCGGAAGTCTCTCTTCGTAGAGTTTCATTATCTTTGCTTTTTCGTTTGCAAGCGGTCTGTCGTCCGTGGGAACGAGATCTTCGGGCTTTCTGTCAAGGAAGAAAACCGTTCCGTTTGCCATCAGTTTTTTAACATTGTCAGCGTTTAAAATAACTCCGCCGCCTGTTGAAATAATGCTGTTTTTAAGAGTCGAAACTTCTGCAACAATTTCTTTCTCGACGTTTCTGAAATACTTCTCGCCGTCCGTTGCAAAGATATCCGAAATCTCTCTTTTTTCTCTTTCAACTATCAGCGCGTCAGTATCTATGAACGTTTTTCCAAGCTTTTCCGCAAGAAGTTTTCCTATTGTACTCTTACCGCTTCCCGGCATTCCGGTTAAAACAATGTTGTTGTTTTCGTCGTAAAGATTTTTATAAATCTCTTCAACCTTTTCCGTGGGTACTTTATTGCCCGTAAAAAACCCGCATGCCGCTACTGCCTGTAAAACGAGCATTTTCAAACCGCTGCAGTATTTAACTCCCATCTCTTTTGCTTCAAGAATCAGTCTCGTTCTGCCGGGGTTGTAGATTACATCCGCAACTCCTTCAAGGCTCGTAAAACGCTTTAAATCAATGGGCTTTGCATCGAGGTTTGGATACATTCCGCTAGGCGTTGTATTAACGATATATGCTGCATCGGAATGTTTTTCATACGCTTCATCGTATGTGATTGCACCGTCTTTCACACTGCGGCTTACCTTGCTTAAGAAGGATGCACCCATGTCTTCGCAGACTGCATACGCGGTTTTGCTGGTACCGCCGGTGCCTAGGATAAGCACCTTTTTACCCTGTAAATTAAAACCGTTTTCTTCGAGCAGGGTTTTAAGTCCGTAGTAATCGGTATTGTATCCGCTAAGCTTTCCTTCGTTGTTTACTACTGTATTAACCGCGCCTATTGCACGTGCTTTTTCATCAATGAAATCAAGGTGTTTGATGACGTCTTCCTTGTAAGGAATCGTAACGTTTATTCCCTTGAATTCCTTTGCTTCCATAAAAGCATCGAGACCGTCACGCGGTATTTCTTTTAATTCGTATCCGTAAAATCCGAACTCCTCATGTATCACTTTCGAAAAGCTGTGTCCGAGGCGTTCGCCTATAAGTCCGTATTCCATGTTTTATTCCTGTGTAAAAAAGTCAGTTCCGAATCTTGCAGCAAGCATATCGTATACAGCCAGCGCGCATACAGAATCAACCACGACTCTTGCTCTGTGAATAATTGCCGGATCGTGTCTTCCTTCGATTGCAATATCAGAGTTTTCAAGTGTGTTAAGATTAATGCTTTTCTGCTCTTTGTAAATTGAAGGTGTGGGTTTAACCGCACACTTTATGATAACCGGCATACCGTTTGTAATACCGCCGTTTATTCCACCGTTATTGTTAGTTGCAGTAATAACTTTACCGTCTTCGTTTCTTAATGCATCGTTAAAGCTACTTCCTCTCTCGCATACCTTGTCAAACCCTGCACCGAACTGTACACCCTTGATGCCGGGTACGGAGAAAAGAACATGTGAAAGAATGCTTTCAACAGAATCAAACCAGGGCTCGCCTACTCCTGCGGGAAGTCCTGTGATTGCGGTTTCAAGTACTCCTCCTACACTGTCTGCATCCTTTGCCGCATCAAGAATTGCCTGCATCATATTCTCTGATTTAGCATCATCTATTACAGCAAATTCTTTTTTGTTAAGAACAGAAATCTCTTTTATGAGTTCATTGTTATCTATCTCATCAAATGATGTGTCCGTTATATCGGACAGCTTGTAAATATGCGAACCGATCTCAATACCCTTCTTTGAAAGTGCACTCTGCGCTATTGCACCTCCTGCCACTATTGCTGCAGTTATTCTTCCGCTAAAATGTCCGCCGCCTCTGTAGTCTTCGAAGCCGTGATATTTGCACATTGCCGTGTAATCAGCATGTCCGGGACGTGCAACTCTTCCTGTCTTGTCGTAATCCGCACTCTTTGTATTGGTGTTGGGTATTAAAATGCAAAGCGGAGTTCCTGTAGTTTTTTTGTTAAAAACACCGCTTACAATCTGATATTCATCCGCCTCAACACGTTTGGTTGAAATAGCACCGTTTGGTCTTCGAAGAGACAATCTTTCTTTGATAAAATCATCATTTACTTCTATTCCGGGTGCAAGTCCGTCAAGTACCACTCCTATAAAAGGGCCATGGCTCTCGCCGAATATTGTTGTCTGTAAACTTTGTCCGAATGTGTTCTTCATATTATTATCCTTTTCAAATACATTAACCCAAAAGTTTGCGAAGTCTCTCGGCTAATTCGTCGGGTGTCATATCTATCATTTCGTATGTTCCGATTTTTGAAACATATACAGTGGAAATCGTCTTTCCGTTTAACTTTTTATCATGTGTTACCGCTTCAAGTGCTTCATCAAAATCAAATGAATATGTCGAAGGTATCTTTAACATATCAAGTATTTTTACGATGCGTTCTTTTACTGTCTCATCGCACATTACCGTCATTCCCATTCCTACACATTCTCCGTGAAGAAGTGGAGCATCCGTGTTCTGGAGTGCGGCTTCAACTCCGTGTCCTAATGTATGACCGAAGTTTAAGACCTTTCGAAGACCTGCTTCTTTTTCGTCCTTTTCAACCACATCAGCCTTTAACTGAATAGCCTTTCCGATTACGTATTCGATATCAAGATCTTCAAATCTTTCTACCTTTTCGAATTCTTCAAACAAGTCTGCATCAAACGTTGCAGCCATCTTGATTGCTTCAACAAGTCCGTTGGCTTTCTGTCTGTCGGAAAGAGTATCGAGTACATCGGGATCGATTAAAACTCTTTTAGGCTGATAAAAGGTTCCCACGATATTTTTTACACCGTTAAAATCAACTGCCGTCTTACCGCCGACCGATGAATCAACCTGTGATAAAACAGTGGTCGGAATGTTGTAAAAATCTATTCCTCGCATAAAGCATGATGCTGCAAATCCGGCGAGATCTCCGACTACACCGCCACCTAAGGCAACCACGCAGTCCTTTCTTGAAAAACCGTTTTCAAGAAGTGCTTTTTCTATGGCAGCAAAGTTATCAAGGTTCTTGCTTTCCTCGCCCTGCTTTAGTACGAAAATGCTTGCATTTAAGCACTGTGCACTTAATACTTCGCTGTACTTTGAAGGCACGCCGTCATCGGTTACAATCATAACCTTGCGGTTTAAGTTAAGTTCTTCATCCGCCTTTGAAAGCACACCTCTTTCGATTTTAATTTCATATGCATTTATCGGAAGATTTACTTTTACGATCATTTTGTTTTCCTTTTTTAGATTTTCATATCTGCTGCATAAGTGCCGACTATTTTAATTTTGCTGCATTTAAACAGAAGGTCCGTCATCATCTTCTTGCCTTCTTCACTTTGAAGATCTCCCTCAACCTCTGTGTAGAAATAATACTGCCAGTTTTCATTCTTAACGGGTCTGCTTCTTATGACCTTCATATTGAATCCGTGCTTACCTAAAATAGCAATTGCATCGGCGAGCGATCCGGCCTCATTTCTAACCGTAAACATAAGGATGAATTCGTCTTTTGCGTCATTGCTCTTAATCATTGTGCGTTCTCTGGAAAATACTGCAAAACGCGTTGTATTTGTAGAACTCTCGTTTATATCGTAATCAAGTATTGTAAGTCCGTAGAGATTCGCTGCTTCCTTGCTTGCGATAGCGCCTGTGGTTATATCATTCTTATCTGCGATTTCCTTTGCGGCAACTGCCGTGTTTTCTGCGGATATGCTCTTAAGACCGTGTCTTTTGATGTATTCGCTGCACTGATCAATCGCCTGTGAATGGCTGACCACAGTCTTGATTGATTCAAGTGAGCTGTCCTTTACTCCGAGGAGGCACTGTGATACGCCGAGTTCATAAACACCGTTTACAAAAAGATTACCTTTAAACATAAGGTCCGTAACGGCCCCTACTTCGCCCGCATAGCTGTTTTCTATAGGAAGTACGGCAAAATCACATTCGCCCGCTACAACGGCGTTGTAGGCCTCTGAGAAGCTGCCGTAGGACACTCTGGTGGCATCGGGCAAGATTTTGCTCGCGGAAATACTTGCAAACGAGCCTTCGATCCCGCTGTAAGCAACCTTAACTCCTTCCATCAACTTATGCTGATAACTCTTTGATACATTTAAAACACCTTCGAAAAAGTCTTTGTAGTAAACCTCGAGTTCTCTGTTTTTGACTTTTCCCGCGTTCTTGGCAATCAGAACCTTTTCCCTTTCCGCATCAAGCACGGGAATTCCGTGTTCTTTTTTGAAAGCCGCAACTTTGGCGCTGACATGCATTCTCTCTTCGAACAGATCTATCATTTGCTCGTCAATCTTTTCTATCTGACCTCTTAATTCATCCATCTGTGACATAGATATTTCTCCTTAGTATTTGTCTCGACTTCTGATTCCTTTATCATAAAAAATGCACTGCCCCGAACAAGGACAGTGCAAACATAATCACATTCAGTCAGCATCTATTCTTTATTCGGTACGCCCATAATTATTCTTAGAAAAGTAAAAGGCAAAAAGGCTTACGTAAAAGTAGGCCTGAATAAAGTAATAGAAACCGTTGTTTAATTTGGAATTATTGCCGATAGCGTTCATTGTTTTTCTCCAAACAAACATATCTTAATCCGTCTACATAAGAATAGTCAATACTTTTTTATTCTTCTTCCTCGTCAACGGGCTTGCCTTTTGCGTTTCTCTTAAGTCCGAGTTTTGATTTGAATATGCTGGCAATCTTAGCTTTTCCTTCGTCGGTATCAAGTTCGGATACACTCATTTCGCCCTTTGAAACCATCATCATGATAGCGATATAGGCTTCGCCGAGAGCTGCTGTAAGTGCTGCCGCAACGGATGCGGAAATAACGCCGCCTGCCACAGTTCCGACACCGGGAATCATTTTAAGAAGACCGGAAACAACGGTTTTACCCATTACTGTGGTTCCAACCGTACCGATGGTAGCTGATAAAAGAGCCGTAAGGGTTGCTTTTTCGATGGGAATACCGAATACAGCGGTAATCGATGCAATCATACCGATCTGCTCGGGTACAAGCACAGCTGCATCCGTAAACGGAATGGGAATGGCACCCGTAGCCGCTGCTGCTGCCGCTGCCGTAGCAACTATGGCGTTGGCTTTTCTTAATTTCATCTTAAGATTAGCCTTCTGAACAGCCGCAAGAGTATTCCTTAACGCCTCGGGTATTACATTGTTAACGATATCTATAAGTGTATCAAGGCCGTAACCCTTAATAATATAATCTTCGTCTATATCAACGTCCTGCGCAAGAACGGGAACAACCTGAACCACATTTAAGTTCTCTTTTTCGATTTCAGACATCAGCGCCTTGGCATCTTTCTTCGAATAAGACTGTGTAAGCACGATGATTACGGGTACGCAGAACTCGTTTGCTTCATCGAGGAATTTCTTTATAAACTCCACCTCTGCCTCTTCGAAACGATGCGAAGGTGTGGAAACACAGTACCAGATACAGTGAATCGATTCGGAAATACCGCGCATTGCACCCTTTGCAAGAACTTCTTTTGATTCTTTTAGGAGCTCATCTATTGCATTTTCGCCACCGAGTTCAAGACCGGGCGTATCATAGATTGCCAGAGGAAAATCCTCTATCTCGTATTTGCGAATGGACTGGGTGACAGGTTTTCCTATACCAGTCTGTGCGAGATTTCTGCTGAACACATTGTTAATAAGGGTACTTTTTCCGGCACCCGTCTTTCCCATAACCATGATATTCAGTTTGGTCATATTCTTTTGAACATCTCTGATTGCTGCCATTATTCTCTCCGCTACATTATCCGTCATTAAAGCATCCATGCCACTTCTGCCTCCTACTTTCTCTTCTTCACAATTCTGGGTCCGTAGTTCTTATCAAATTTTACGTTTACTTTGGGTTTCTGCTTTTTATAAATATACGACGAACATACATTGATTAACTTCGGCGCAAGCAAAATAGACAATCCCGTCACGATAATCGTAATCAGGATATAAAAGACTATACTTGAATTCTTCTCTTCCATAAATAACCTCCAAGGTTTTTACATACCCACAATATATTTATTTTACCATTTTTACGCCAATCAGTAAACAACTGCTTCCTTTAGCGTATCATCGGTATCGTAAACAAGTTTTAATGAAAAGAAATCCGCATTTTCGGCCAAAAGCTTAAAAAAGATTTTATCGCCTTCCCAGATGGGCAGGCTGCATACGTCTTTTATGGGAACCCAGACCAGTTCTCCTTCATCGCATTCGATAAGCTCGCCCTCAAATTCATATCCGTCGAAAATATGCATGTATTCGACCACATCCTCGCCGTAGCAGAATGTCACAATTCCTCTGAATTTATATTTGGTAAGTGTGAGGCCGGTCTCCTCTTTTACTTCTCGTAAAAGGCATTCTTCGGGACTTTCTCCGTATTCGAATTTACCGCCCACTCCGATCCACTTGTCTTTGTTGATGTCGTTCTCCTTTTTAACCCTGTGCATCATAAGATAGCTGTCATCTTTTATGATGTGGCAGAGCGTGGAAAGCACTGGAGTTTTCTTATTATCCTGACTCATTTATCTGTCCTTTCAAAATTTGATCTTCGTATTTTTTTATCTTTTAAGAATTACCAGTCGCTGCCCCAGTCGGTGGAACCCGAATCCCACGAATCAGAACTGCTCCAGTCCCATGACGAATCCGAAGAGCTCCAGGAATCATCATCGTAACTATCCCACCAGCTGTCCGAAGATGTCTTGTTATAATTCGAATCCGAACTGTATGAATAATCGGTGACAGGATGAGTTTTGGTATAGTATTCCGTTTGTGTAAAGTCCTTTGCACCGACATAACTCGATTCGTTGGATTCAACATCCTCCGGTACCTGATAAGTATGATTCCATTTTGCTGTGCCACTGTCATATTCATACCAGTCTTCGGGGTCATCGGAATCATTATGATAATATATTTTACCGTCTTTTTCGAAATAACCCTCACCTTTATCTTCTTCAGGATAAGATGCAGACTCTTTCGGATACATGGTTATAAATACTTCCGACTTCATTATGTCTTTGAAGGGAAGCTGTTCACCATCTGTTTCATAAAAATAGGCTTGGGCAGTATATTGTTCCTTAAGTTCTTCCGGCAGATAATAAAATACGGAATACACCCAGTCCTTTTTCTGACGGTCATATTTAAACCAGCCCAGTGTGTTGTCGTCATCCTGGTGGAAATAATAATCTTCGCCAACTTTATAGTATCCTTTTGTTATTGAGCTGCCATAGATTTCAATCTTATAATCGATTGAGTCGCATGCATCCGAACAACCGAGAGCCGAATAATCGTCCTCAGTGACAAAAAGATTTTGTGACTTAAGTTTATCTGTCAGGGGCAGACCCACAACATACTCTTTATGCCAGTCATTCTCAACCGGATCGTACTTAAACCATCCGGAATCTTCATAGGTATTTCTGTGATAATAAACTTCGTCGTTATATTTATAATAACCCGGATTGATTGTTAAGCTGTTAACATATGCCTTAAAAGAACCAATGCCGAAAATAATACAGATGATTACTGCTACGATTACACCTGCAGCAATGGTTATATTTCGTTTTCGTGCGTATTCGGCTTCCCCTTTTAAACGAAGATATTCCTGCCTCGCGGCTTCCTCTTTGGTGTCTTTTGGAATAAAAGTTTTATATGCCTCGTCTTTTTCTTCCTCTAAGGCTTTCTTTTCTTCAGCTGCTAGGTAGGGTGCTTTTCTGCTGTCAATGTTTCTTGACTTCTGTTCAAGAATCTCCTGCTTTAAGCGCATAAAGAGCTCGTTTACGGCATACGCCTCATCGGTACCTTCGTATCTTACCGCACGCTGACCATTGTCTTTGTTTTTGTATACCACATAATTGCCGGTATACATGTCCTTGTAGATACCGAATGCTCTCGGATTTTTATAATCTATTCCAATAAAAAATCTGGTAGTCTCATAAGGAGGCAGTCCTTTTGATTGATACCAGTCTTTTAATTCTTCGATAGTGGTCGGCTGATCGATGACAGAACGTTTTATATTAACGTTGGAAGCGCCACAATTTGGGCACTTTTCGAGAGTTTCATCGAATTCGGAACCGCAGTAATTGCACTTAATATTCATATCATCCCTCCAAAACCGTTAAGTTCTGAAAACACCCTTTTTACTCACTTTATATTATATATTTGCAAGTCTCAAAAAAACATTGATTTTACGGCAATTTAAAAGCCTTATTTTTCTGATTTATTTAATTACCGAGCCTTCGCTTTGGTCTAATTTTCTTAAGAAGTAGAGTCCGCCTCCGAGTGATATGAAAAACGCTATCATATCCGCTACAGCCTGCGATATCTGGACACCCGTAATTCCAAGGAAAAGCGGAAGAACAAGTATCACCGGGATGAAACAGAGTCCCGAACGGCAGGATGAAATAACGGTCGCGCCGAACGCTCTGCCCGATGCCTGCAAAAGCATGTTTGTAAGGATAATCCATACTCCGAAAACATATGTTACACACTGCGCTCTTAATGCGAAAGCACCGACCTCGACTACCATTGCATCGCCTTTTCTGAAAAGTTCGACTATCTGCGGAGCGAAGACGAAACAGGCGGCGCCTACAACAACCATAAGACCCGCACAGACTTTGACGGAGAAAAGGAATGCTTCTTTTACACGCTTATATTTGGCCGCGCCGAAATTGAAACTGCACACGGGCTGAAAGCCCTGACCGAAACCGATAACGGTGGAGTTTAACGACATGCTGATTTTGCCGACTATGGCCATACCTGCAATGGTTGCATCGGCAAACTCGGGGCCTGCGACTCTTTTAGCCACAACATTTAACATGATGCCCGAGATACTTGCGAGTCCCTGTCTGAAAAGCGAAGGAAGTCCGCCGGATACTATCTCCCAGAGATATCGGAATGCGAACGGGTTTCTTTTAAGAGTAATCTTTATATTACCCGCTCTTCGCGTGGTTAAAAGAAGAATGATAAAACTTATGAGCTGTCCCGAAATCGTTGCGATTGCGGCGCCCATAATGCCGAGTTTAAATGTAAACATTAAAAGCGGATCGAGTCCGATATTGATTATCGCACCCGCCATGATACCGAACATCGCGGTCTTCGCGTTGCCCTGATATCTGATTTCGTTGTTTAAAACAATTGATGCCATCATCCACGGAGCGCCGATTAAAATCGGTCCCATGTAGGAACGCGCATACGGAAGGATAGTGTCTGTCGATCCTAAAAGATACGCAAGTCTGTCAAGATTTAAAAGGCCGACAGCGGCGAAAATAATACCGAATGTAAACGCAAAAGCAAAACCTGCGTTGGCGATTACTTCAGCCTCGTCTTCCTTCTGTTCGCCGAGCTTTCTTGCAAGGAAATTGCCCGAGCCGTGTCCGAACATAAATCCGAATGCCTGAATGATTGCCATCAGCGAAAAAACAATACCTACGGCACCCGAAGCGGATGTATTTATTTTGCCCACGAAGTATGTGTCAACCATGTTGTAAAAGGAGGTGACGAGCATGCTTATAATAGTCGGTACGGCAAGACGTCCGACTAATCCGGGTATGGGCTCTGTTGTCATTTTAATAAATTTTTCTTCCTGCGTCATATTTACAGATTTTCAATAACGGCTTTGATTCCGCCCTCTTTGAAAACTCCTTTGTAATAAGCCATTTCTGTCTGAATGATTTCGTCGATAACTCTCATGCCCAAAAGTTCCACGGGCGCTTTGTCATCGGTCATAACAAGGTCTCCGGCCTCATAATCGGTGAGTCGGTCGGAAACTCTGTTCATCATATACAAAAGACTTTCGTCTTCTTCCATTGCGATATTTTTTGCAAACACATCAAGCATTTCGGGATTATTGGAAGCGAAGAATTCGCGGTTTCCGAGTGCCGATGTATCGGCGTAGTAACTCTCTGAAAATACCTGACAGATTGTGTCGGAAAGATAATCGTTTATACCGCCTTCGGCGTTGCTTTTCATGTTCATGTTTACGACCATTACGCCATCGTCTTTTAAGTGATCTTTTACGAGCGTAAAGAATTCAATCGAAGACATCTGAAAAGGAATTGTGATGTCCTGATATGCATCCACCATGATTACGTCGTATTTTTTATCTATTGCGTTTAAATACGCTCTGCCGTCGTATGTGATAACTTCAATGTCTTCGGGAAGTTCGAAATATTCCTTTGCAAGCTTCGTGATTTTATCATCAATTTCAACACCGGTGATATGAAGATCCTTGTCAAAATATCTTTCGCACTGTGTCGCAAATGTGCCTGTTCCGTTGCCTAATATAAGAATGTCGAGCGCATCCTTTTCATTGACACCGCTCATAAAAGGAGCAGCCATCGCGAAATCATAATAGTAGCCTGTGAGGCCTTTTTCTTTTAGGTAAACGGACTGAATTCCGAAAAGTACGTTAGTTGAGAAATAGATTGCTCTGTCGTCATCATAAACCTGAAGATAGTTGTAAATCGACTCGCCCTCGTATAAAAGATTGTTCTGCCAGAAAGCAAAATTACTCTTCCACCCTAGAGCGCAGCAAAGCGCGAAAATCACCATGCCTGCAGGGAGTCTTTTGATTTTCTTCATGCTGATTTTGGATGTTATAAAATAAACCGCCGAAAGGATTAAAAGAATGCCTGCAAAGATTAAAAACGTAATTGATGTTCCTACAGCAGGGATACTGATGAATGTCGGCACAAATGTACCGATGATGCTTCCGATGGTATTAGCGGCGTTAAGATTTCCGACGAGTTTTCCGTTGTCGTCAAGATTGTCGACCGTGTATTTTACGAGCGAAGGTGTAACCGTTCCGAGTAAGAAAAGCGGAAATACAAAGATTACCATGCATGCCACAAAGCCTGCTATGATAAGGAAATTTTTGTTAACAGCGAAAATAAGAATTCCGGAAATAAGAATGATAATGTATTTGCCGAGCACAGGAATAAGAGCAATCCAGATAGCTGCAATGATTATTCTCGCGTAGAGTCTGTCGGGATTGGGGTTTTTATCAGCGGTTCTTCCGCCGTAAATATTGCCGAGAGCCATAGCTATCATGATGGTTCCGATGATAATTGTCCATACAATCTGCGATGACGAAAAATACGGTGCTAGGAGTCTCGATGCCCCAAGCTCTACAGCCATTACAGACATTCCGGCAAAAAACTCGGTTAAGTAAAGATAAACTCTGTTTTTAAGTATCGGTCTTTTTTCAATATCAGCCATTTTTATATCCCTTTTTCGTTTTTCTTCAAGTTTTAAACAAGCGCTTTTATGATATCATAAACTGATTTTTCAGTCCATTATATATATTTAACTGTAATTGTATATTTATATTAATTGTGATAAAATTCTCTTACACGTTAAGTGGAGGGGATATGTAATGAAAAAAATTAGTTTTTTCCGGTTGTTTTTTTTAATTATGGCAACAATCGGGCTTTTTTCGACTCTTAAATTTGAGTCAAAAGCAGCGCCTTTAAACATGCCTGACGGCACAATATTTGATCCGATTTACTATGCGGATACATATGGAGATTTAAAGGCTGCGTTCGGCTATAACGAAAAGGATCTCTGGTCTCACTATGTCAACTACGGAAGAAAAGAAGGACGTGTGTGCACCGGATCCGATGAAACTGTCGGCACCGTAAAGGTCATGAAGGATAAAACTCTTTTTGACCCGACCTTTTATGCTGCGGCTTACCCTGACGTTGTGGCTGTTTTCGGAACAAACGAAAACAAACTTTACAACCATTACAAGAAGTACGGCAAAAAAGAAGGCCGCATGGCTTTCGAAGGCCAGGTGGTAAATGCGACCGCACCGCCAAAAGCTGTTACGGGAGATGCAACATATTACATCAAAATCAACCGTAAAGCATGCTGTATTACTATATATTCAAAAGACGAAGCAGGCAACTATACCGTGCCCTACAAGGCTATGGTCTGCTCAACAGGAAACGCAACACCTATCGGAGTATTTTCAATGGGTCAGCAGGCAAGATGGCTGCAGTTTGAGGAAGGAACTGTAGGTCAGTATGCAAGAAGAATCACAGGTCACATCTGGTTCCATTCCGTAATGTACTACAAGCGTTATCCCGACACACTGCTCTGGGGTGAGTACAACAAGCTCGGAACAGTTTGTTCACACGGCTGCGTAAGACTTTGTGCAGCAGACGCACAGTGGATATACGAGAACTGCGAAACAGGCACCCAGATTGAAATATATGACGATCCGGATAACCCCGGACCTCTCGGAAAACCCGAACCCATTAAACTTGACGGAAACGATCCGAGACATAACTGGGATCCCACGGATTCCGATCCCGGTAATCCATGGAAAGTTCAGGAATAAAAAATATTATTATACGGAGGTTTTATTATGAAAAAAGTTTATGATTTTATCAAAAAATGCGGAACTTACTATCTTGCAACAGTTGACGGCGATCAGCCCAGAGTAAGACCTTTCGGAACAATTCTTCTTTTTGAAGACAAGCTTTACATCCAGACAGGCAAGAGTAAAGATGTATCCAGACAGATTCAGGCCAATCCCAAAGTTGAAATCTGCTGCTTTGCCGAAGGCACATGGCTTCGTGTTGCAGGCGAACTTGTAAGGGATGAACGCAAGGAAGTAAAGAAAGCAATGCTTGATGATTATCCCGAGCTTCGCGGAATGTACTCAGAAGATGATGACAATACGGAAGTATTATATTTTAAGAACGCAACCGCAACATTCTCATCATTTACAGCTGCTCCCGAGGTAATTAATTTCTAATGATATAACGATTAAGGCGGGCATCATGTCCGCCTTATTTTAATAACCGATTGTAATCGAAAAGAGGTTTTGGAAATGAAAAAAGGAATGCTTGGAAACAAATTTAAGATTATCGGACTGGTACTTTATTTTGTGATACTCTTTGCGGAGCGTCTTTTAGCTGTAATTTTCAGCTTCAACAACGGCGGAGTATATGCGTTAAAATCAGGCAGTTATTTTAATTACGTTGCGTACGGCGTAACGATAATAAGCCTTATCGTCGGAACGGTTCTTGCAATAAAACCGATAATCGGAATGCTTGGCAAACTCTTTTCAAAAGATTTGTATGATTTTGAAAACAATTACAAAGCAATCGTAATTGCTGCTATGGCTCTCCTCTACGGTGGAATGATGCATACCGGAATGACAATTGCTCCGATACAATTCGTGGCATACGGCTTTTTAATCGCAACCATGGTCGTAAGATGTGTCGAGAAATGCATCGAAGATAAAAAAAGTGCGTTTCCTTCGATAGTATCGGTGATTTACCTTACACTGTTTTCGATGACCGTGCCTGTGTGCTATATAGCACTTAAGCTTCCGGCTCCGCAGTTTTATCTCTTTTATATTGCGGAATTTGCCGCAGCATTCGTTTTAATTCCCGTATTTGGAATTATGCTTCTTAAGTTTTATAAAGACGGTGTAACGAGTTTCTCGTTCGTTTATCCGCTTATAATGCTTATCCTTTCCGGCTCGGCAGTTCTCTTTAAGTGGAGTGAGGAAATCAATTATTTTGTTTTAATCTTCGTGATTTTAACAACACTCTTTTATCTGGCATTCGGAATTGTGGCAGGAATTAAAACTAAGAAATAATATCTTTTATGAGAATTTAAAAAGCCCCGAAATTGAACCGACCCCCAAAAGTTAGACCAAAAAATCTAACGATTGGAGGTCGATTTTTTATGGCTAAATACAGTTTCGATTTTAAAAAACGAGTTGTACTTGAGTATTTATCCGGAAAAGGTGGTTATAATTATCTGGCTGA
>JAFZUY010000005.1 GCA_017618075.1 Lachnospiraceae bacterium | reverse complement strand
GATACTTGAAAAGTATTTTGAAATTGCTGACGAGATAAAGCAGAATACGACTGAAGAAATGTATGGGACTGAAATTCGTTATGTAGTTACATACACTCGGATTCTTACAGACATACCGGGTTTTCATAAGGATCTGGAACAATATGAGATATATAACGGCCGTATAGATAAAAAGAGTTTTGAAGATATTATATTCTCAAGATATTCCAAATGGGCTGAAAGTGATCAGATCCTTGAATGTTCAATATTTCAGAATATCGTTGAAAATCAGATATTATTTTATGAAATGACAGATGATGAGATTATTGATTTTTACAAAAATCTAAAAGTAATTTTGGGAAACAGGGATTATAAAATCCTGTATCTTGAACCTGAAAACACTGCAGAGACGATCAATGTTATCCGTAAAGAACGTTTAGATGATAAAGGAAATGAGATATGGTATCAGTTAATGCTTGGATTTTTAAAAGAATGTCCTTACGGCATTCATCACGAACTTGAGGGATTTGATGATCTGATAAGACATTTGGAGCATCGAAAGAATCTTGAGCTCAGAATCATACATGAGGTTTTTGAAGATCATGCAGTTATTTTAAAATCTAAGAAATATGATCTGACTCATATTAATTTGTGAGCTGTTAGTTATCAGAGGTATAGATTATGGAAAAATTCTTTTTTGAAGTACCCGGACCTAAAAGGAAAGAGGAAGCTATCGAATTCATAAATGAATTTAAAGTATATAATTCTAAGATAAATGGTGTCGGTGGATTACATCGCTATCTTGAGGATTATGAGGGCTGGCTTAAAATGTCCGAAGAACGTAATACAATTGAGCCTTCGGAGGAAAAGGTTCCGGCGAGAGAGTTCTTTTTTGTACGCGAAAGTGATAACAAGATCATAGGAATGATCAATATCCGTATCGCATTAAATGAGAAATTAAAAAAGTACGGCGGACATATCGGTTATGGGATCAGACCTACTGAGCGGGGAAAAGGATATAATAAGATAAACCTTTACCTTGGACTTAAGGTATGCAATCAATATGGCATAGAGACTGTATTTATGGATGCGGACCTTGAGAATCCCGCATCCTGGAAGACTATGGAAGCTCTGGGAGGTAAAAGGATCAGAGAGTATTACGATGATGTAGATGCACATTGTAATGTAGTGGATTACACTATTGATACGAAAAAGGCACTTGCAGAACACTCGGATCTTGAAGATTATGTCTCAGCATTTAAGTTAGAAACAGAACGCCTTTTCTTTCGGGAGATGACAGTTGAGGATTTCAATTCTTTATATGCTGTTCTTTCAGATCCTGATATCATGCAGCATTATCCTTATACTTTTGATGAGGAAAGGGTACAAGCTTGGATTGATAGAAACAGAGCTCTTTATCAGCAATACGGGTTCGGTCTTTGGGCTGTATGCCTTAAGGACACCGGTGAGATGATAGGAGACTGCGGACTTACCCTGCAGAATATTGATGGAAAGGAATTACCAGAGATCGGATATCATATCCGAAAGGATATGCAGCATAAAGGTTATGCAAAAGAAGCAGCAGCTGCTGTAAGAGACTGGGCTTTTAAGACCACATCCTATCCGGCACTTTATTCATATTGCAAATATACGAATATCCTGTCAATTAAAACTGCGGAATCTATTGGTATGAAGCCTTATCTCGATTATGAAGACAAAGATAATGGTGTAACGCATGTGTCGGCATTATTCAGGGATAAATAATTAAGGTATTTAACTAAATGTGACTACAGATAGGAGACTTAAAAATCGAAGTTTGGGGGCGGATGATATGAAGTGTGAACTATTAAATGAACAGAATCTTGCATTGATGTATGTTTAAAAGTATAATTTCCGTTTACAGATCAGAAACACAAGAGTTTTATTTAAAGAGGTATAGTATGGAAAAAGGAAAAATAATATATTTAAATGGTGTTACCAGTTCAGGTAAGACCTCAATAGTAGAAGCATT
>JAFZUY010000037.1 GCA_017618075.1 Lachnospiraceae bacterium | reverse complement strand
TGATGATGACGGGCTGACCAGCTATTCGTTGTCAATCGGTATATATGCTCCGGATGACGAACCGGAAAGTATTCTGATTGGCATTAAAGGATATTATGATGAATAATAGATGCCTGACCAATATATGTTAGTAAAGAAAATGAAAGTTTTATGCTCTAACATAGGCAAGTAAATTTGAATACTAAAAGCTATCAGGATATCCTTAAATATTTCATTTTCCATCTTGATTCTCATGCTGTTCATCGGAGATACCTATGAAACTGATATAACAGGTGCTCATAATGCCGGTCTTAAAAGCGTGTGGATTAATCGGAAAAACGCACCGGATGTTAATGACTTTGCCACATATCAAATCAAGGATGTAACGGAACTTCGGGAATTCGTACTATGCGTTCACGATTGACCCGGAGGTAAAGGCATCCATAAGGGCAAACCTAAAACTGATTTCGAAGCAATGGGTTCTGATAAATCTGAGAGGGAACTAAGGGGGCAGACGGCCATGAGCGGACTTTTGTTTAATCTGTTTGATTACGATGCAGTCATCAAGGAATGCAAGAAGAAATACAATCTGCAAAAGAAAGATGATCATTTCTGGCTGATCAGGGACGACCTTCTCTTTCATTTCTGGCCAAAATTGCAGCGGATTGACGGTAAGTTCAGACTATACGCGGGTATCTGTTTCAAGCCTCTTTATGCGGATGAAATCAGATGGGAGCTTTCTTCGCAAATGGCTCACGGTGAAACAAATGAGCATTTTTCCTTCGGATTTCATGCTAAACAACCGACAAGCCACAGGATTACCGGGCTTCCGGGACCGGAGAAGATTCTTCATGACAAGTGGGTTTGGGTCGAATGCAGTAGCACCGAAGAGTTGCAGATGGCAGTTGAAAAGGTAATTGAGGAGCAGCTGCAGATCATTGAAAAGATTACCGAAGAGGATTACCGGACGGAAACGGAACTGTCGATGATCAATATTTTCAGAGCCATCCGGCACAACGACCATAAAACCGCATTGCGTTTAATTTGGCAGATTAAGGGTCAGGGGTTGAAATGGTGGTATGAAATAAAAAAGGTTCCGGCAAAGGACAGACCGTATAACAAAACACCGGACGACGAAGGCGCCATAAATTGCTATTACCTTTATCGAAATCCTCTCCTTGTTTTCGTGTTGAAGAACAAGAACCGAATGAAAGAGAACGTAAAAGCGAACCGCCTGTTTGAAGTGCCGGGAAAAGAAGCATTGACCAAAGAAACGTAACAGGCTTGTTCGGATAAGTCATGTAACGGGAGACAAAATGGAAGACAAGTATGGAGAATTGTGCGGCCTAATGAATGCCTTGGTGCTGGTCCTGCTGTGGGCAATCTGCATTGTTTTGGTATTTCTGCTCACTGACAGTTGGATTTTGCGGATAGGTGTCAGTCTCGTTTTACTTTTACTATGTGCCTGGCTGGAAGAACGAATTCTGTCATCCCATATAAATAAACATATTTCCGGGAAAATGTGAAGTGGACCTATGAGGCTGTGTTTGAGTTACAAAGATAGTTGCAGGAAAATGGGGATGAAGAGATGTTATTTATTCAATCGTTAAATACATACTATCCGACCTCAAAGTGTTGGAACAGAAAATACGAAGATACTTGAGCAAGAAACTTTCAGTTTTTCGAAATATTGGGGAATGATATGAAGAAACTATTTACTGCAAAATAACGGTGCAAGAGCATATAAGAATGCAAGCTGTTTTTGTCATTATATTTTGGATAATCGAGCCAAGGTGACAAAATGAGAAGAAGCAGGCGGTGTATATGGAAGCGAAAGATTATCTTAGAACCATCAGCAAGGATATCCATAGGACTGTTGTTGCAACGGTGGATAATGAGGGATTGCCCGTTAC
>JAFZUY010000036.1 GCA_017618075.1 Lachnospiraceae bacterium | reverse complement strand
TATGACCTGCAATCCATAATGGAGTAAAATAATCAAAATAAAGTTTTCGAACTATCAAGGAAAAAATAAAAGCCGCAACAGGACATATATACACAAAAAACAAAACTGTCAAAAATGATACATTACAGTTAAATTTTGCCGCAAAAAACAATGAGCACGGCAGAGCGGCAACCGCAAGAATATTTACCAATATCGGATATAAAGATAAAATCCTTCCGATCATTTCTTTTTTGTTTCTGTTTTCTTTTGGCAATTCATTATCTAAAAAATTATTATCCAATATTAGTTTCCTTTAATATCAAATATTTAAATTCATATTTATTCAACGGTTATTGTATAAAAATCATCTTTTGCTTTTTTAGAATATTTCAGGAGTTTGCTGCCGGTAAAATATCTTCTCCAATAAATCTGTCCGTCTGTATCGTCTTCTGCTCCCTCTGCTATAAGAGCTCCGTAAGTATTATATAAATACGACTGGCAGTCATCCTGTGATAAATCGTCTTCATATACAACAAATGTTATATATTCAATTACAGGATCGTCCTTCGACTCGTCAAAATGCATTTTACCTGTTACAGGCGCTCCGATAAACATTCCTTCAAATGGAATGTAATCGTTTTCTCTAATAAATTTTTCCTCATAAAACCCATTTACAGCCTTGCCCGGAAATTCAAAAGTATAAAAAGCATTGTCGAAATAATAAATCTTATCTTCTTCCAATGTTTCTATAGGAACAAACTCTGTAAACTCAGATGCGGAAGCGCACGCCGAGCAGATGAAAATTAGTATAAAACAAAGTGTTAAATATATCTTTTTCATTTTTATCAGTCATTTTTCTTTAGGAATTTAAGCCTGTCTTTCAGGATAAGTATAAGATATCCGTTTAATGCACCAGAAAGTACGCAGAAAAGCAAAGTGAAAGGCAGATAATATAAAATTCCAAGGGATTTAATAAGTATTACAGCCACCAAAAACTGTCCTAAATTATGGAATATCGCTCCGAACACGGATACTCCTATTGGTGAAAACTTATCGGTCTTTTTTATGATAAGTTCTATTAAAAGAGCAAACGCGGCTCCCAATAAAGCATACCAGAATGAAAAGAATGAACCGAATAAAAGCGCTGCAAGTATAATTCTGCATAAATCTACCAGTACCGCTTCTTTAAACCCGAATAAATAAAGAGCTAAAAGCACTGCAAAGTTTGCAAGCCCGAGTTTAAATCCGGGAATTGGAACCATATTCGGAATAAGTGTTTCCAGGAAAGAAAGAACTAAAGCTACTGCCGTAAACAATCCCAAAAACGTTATCTTGGTAGTTTTTTTCATTTATTTACTGAATAACATCGTATTCGTTATCCTTGGATTTGATTGTTACTTCAAATTTGTGAGGAAGACAAATAACCGATTCGTTGTTTCTCTTAATATAACCTTTATTTACGCAGTCCTGATTGGGACAGTCAGCTTCTATTACTCTTACTTTACCGTCTGTGACTTCAACAATATTGTAACCATTATCATTTTTATAAGTGTAAGTACCGTTTTTATTAAGACTTAAAGTATCAATCACTTTTCCGTCGGATTTTACAACGGCTGTTGCACCTTTGCCTGTATTCAAAAGAAAGATTGCTATTGGCAGCAAAACTATTACAATTACCGCCAAAAGAATAATATCGTGCTTCTTCATAGTTTTACTTGCACTTTTTCATAGCAAGCGTACCTGTACGTGAAAGTTCAATTATGCTGAATTTTTTGAGCATATCAATGAATTTATCCACGTGATCGGGAGTATCGCATAAAAGAAGTATCATGTTGCTGTCGGTAGTATCAACGATTTCAGCCTTTGTAATCTGACATATTTCAATGATTTCACTTCTGTTTGACGCGGTATATTTAATCTTAACCAGAATAAGTTCTCTGGATACAGAGTCTTCTTCTTTAAATGTACGAACCTTAATGACATCAAGTTTTTTATTTAATTGCTTTTCAATCTGCTCTAAATCATGAGGCGAACCGCTTGAAACAATGGTCATATTTGAAATTGTGGGATCATGAGTTTCGCCCACCGTAAGGCTCTCGATATTATAGCCTCTTCTTGCAAACAAAGAAGAAACCTTGCTTAAAACACCAAATCTGTTTTCAACGGAAACGGAAAAAATCCTTTTCATACGAAAATCTACTCCGAAATCTAAACTACATATTCATGCATGTAAATGCATCTCTGTCTACATTAAGTTCAAGAATGCATGTGTCTTTGGAATTTAAAAGCCATTCAATGCATTCTTCCATTTCGTCATTGGAATGACACTCTTTATATTCAATATCATAAGCTTCTGCAATCTTGTCAAAATGCGGAAGGCCGTTAAGCTCGTTAAAAGTGTAATTGTTGTTGTATTTAAGGTGCTGGTACTCTTTTATCATTCCAAGAGATTTGTTATTAAATACAACTATCTTAATATCCAGATTTTCCTGCTTTAATGTCGAAAGCTCGCACATAGACATCTGCAAGGCTCCGTCGCCGTTTAAAGAAATGACTCTTCTTTCGGGATTACCTATCTTGGCACCAATAGACGCAGGAAGTGAAAATCCCATGCAGCCGAAGCCGCCTGATGTTATAAAATCAGCGCCCTGTGATACGAAATTGGAGCATGCATAAATCTGATTCTGGCCTACATCGGTAACTAAAATTGATTCTTTTTTAAGACGGCTTGAAAGCTCATATACAAACTCTTTGGGATCAACATAAAGATTTGTTGTCTCCTTGTTTCCTACCCTGGTTTGTTTATATGTATTGATTCTTTGAACCCAGTCTGAAAAATCAAACTTTTCTTCAAAACAGTTTAGTTCATCAAATACTTCTTTTAAATCACCAACTACAGGAATGTTCGGACCTGCATTCTTGCCTATTTCAGCAGGATCGACATCTATATGAATAAGTGTTTTATCTTTTGTAATAAGATCAGGCTGCTTTACAGCTCTGTCGGCTACTCTCGCGCCTGCAACAATCAGGCAGTCTGCGTCGTTGATAGCTTTATTTGCGTATTTAGAGCCGTTATTGCCAACCATGCCGATATATAAAGGATTGTCCTCATAACCGATACCAAGGCCCATTAAAGTCGATACAAAAGGAATATTATGCTTCTTTGAAAATGCAAGAACTTCTTCTTTTGCACCGGAAAGCTTCACACCGCCTCCGACCATAATAATAGGTCTCTCGGCTTTCGAAAGTTCATTGATAATCTTCTTTATCTGAACAGCATGACCTTTTACCGTAGGCTTATATGTTCTTAAATTAACTGTTTCGGGATAATTAAAATCAAGGCCTTCTTCTAAAAGAACGTCTACGGGAATATCAATTAAAACAGGACCTTTACGACCTGTCGTTGCTATATGAAAAGCTTCTTTTACGGTTTTGGGAATAAGAGAAGCATTTTTTACGAGATATGAATATTTTACGAATGATTCGCAGGCACCGACAATGTCAGCTTCCTGGAACAAATCAGAACCGATATGCTCGCTCTTAACCTGTCCCGTAATAACGATTAAGGGAATACTGTCGGCAAAAGCTGTAGCAATACCTGTAATAAGATTGGTTGCTCCGGGACCGGAACTTGATACGCATACACCGGGTTTTCCGGAACTTCTGTAATATCCGTTAGCCTCGTGTGCAGCATTAACTTCATGTCTTACAAGTACGGGATGAATCTTTGATTCGGTTAATTTATCGAAAAACGGGCAAATAGAAACACCGGGATATCCGAAAAGAACATCTACGTTTTCACATTCGAGCGATTTTACAAGAAGGCTTGCGCCGTTCATAAATACCTCCGAAAATACATAATTAATATATAAAACACCTATTTAATACTATCATAAAACAATTACCTATTCAATAATTGTTTGTTGCAAAAAAACACAAAATATGGTATTTTTATCAAGGTATCATTACTATGTAATGTGAATCGGAGGAATATATGAAAATTAAGAAATATGCTCTCGCTATTTGTGCCGCACTTGGCATTATGTGCCTGTGTGCATGCTCTTCGAAGACGAACAAATACGATGAGTATCATAAAGAAGTAGAAAAGCTCTATGAACAGATAGTTACAACCGGAGCGATAATAGATACAATTGATATTGAAAATGAAGACTACAGGCAGGAATTATACGATTCTCTGGATGATTTAAAGGTAGCATTCGATGACTTTTCAAAGGTGGAACCTCCAAAGGAATTTAAAGACTGTAAAATGCTTTCCGAAAAGGCCTCAACATATATCGCGAACTCTTCTACCTGCTTCCATTACGCACTGGATGAAGAATATAATGAAGATATGTTTAATGCAGGCGTTTCAAATTACGGCGAAGCAATAAAATGTATAAATTACATGGGCGATGTGCTTCAGAAAAAATAATTTAGCAAATAAAAAATCCCGACTCTTTCGAGCCGGGATATTTTTTATAATTAAGCTTTGATAATCTTAATCTTACCGATTAAAGGTGTTTCGAAAGGCTTGCCCATGCATGCATGAATAAATCCGATAATTGTACATACGCCAACGAATAATACCCATAAATCTAAAATCCATCCTAAAATAGGAACCCATCCTAAAATAACAGGAAGGCAGAAAAGCATATTTACGAGCATGTTGTTCATATGCTGAGCTGAATACTCATCCTTAGTACCTGCAGCCATAGAAATAATCCATCCGATTAAGGTAAGATAAGTAACAATCGATGTTGTTTTCGAATCCATAATATAACCTCCTCTTATATTTTTACATAATTAGAAGCATTAAACCCAGGGGCTTAATGCTTCTATTATTTGAATAATTATTGAATAACAAAATTATTTGATAACCTGGATTCCGCCGAATAAAGGAAGGGGTGTCTCGTTATCCTGAATTGCATAGATAAGTCCCCATACGCAGAATACGATACCTACGATGTTAACTACGGGAATGCAAATTAAGATTGAAGGAATAAGACCCTGGTTAAGATACTGCTTAGCACCTTCCTTATCGCCTGCTAAAAAGCCGATAAGCCAGAAAATAATACCTAAATTAGCGAAAATACTTGTCACCTTCTTGTTCATACTTGTTTTCTCCTTTTAAACTATAAAAATAAAATTTTTACTTGTGGTGTTTAACAACTATAAATACTATACCTTGTATATATTTATAAGTCAATACGTTTATTAAAATAATTAACAAAAAGTTAATATTCTAATTAAAACTTACCTGCATCAGCAGCTTCCTGAACAGCAACTGCTACTGCAACTGTCATACCAACCATAGGATTGTTACCTGCACCGATAAGACCCATCATCTCAACGTGAGCGGGAACCGAAGATGAACCGGCGAACTGAGCGTCTGAATGCATACGTCCCATTGTATCTGTCATACCGTATGAAGCAGGACCTGCAGCCATGTTATCGGGATGAAGTGTACGTCCTGTACCGCCGCCTGAAGCAACCGAGAAGTACTTCTTACCCTGCTCTATACACTCTTTCTTATATGTACCTGCAACAGGATGCTGGAATCTTGTAGGGTTGGTTGAGTTACCTGTAATGGAAACGTCAACGCCTTCCTTGTGCATGATTGCAACGCCTTCGCAAACATCGTTTGCACCATAGCAGTTAACCTTAGCACGAAGACCTTCTGAGTAAGCGATTCTGTTTACTTCTTTTACGGTGTTTGTATAAGGATCATACTCTGTTTCAACAAAAGTAAATCCGTTAATTCTTGAAATGATCTGAGCTGCGTCTTTTCCAAGACCGTTAAGGATAACACGAAGAGGTTTCTGACGAACTTTGTTAGCCTTCTCTGCGATACCGATAGCACCTTCAGCAGCTGCGAATGATTCGTGGCCTGCAAGGAAAGCGAAGCACTCTGTCTCTTCTTCAAGTAACATCTTTCCTAAGTTACCGTGTCCGAGACCAACCTTACGTGTATCTGCTACTGAGCCGGGAATACAGAAAGCCTGTAAACCTTCACCGATTGCTGCAGCAGCGTCAGCAGCGCGACGAGCATTCTTCTTAATAGCGATTGCTGCGCCTACTGTGTAAGCCCATTTTGCATTTTCGAAGCAAATAGGCTGAATTTTTTCTACCATGTGGTAAACATCAAGACCTGCGTCCTTTGTGATCTTTTCAGCTTCTTCAAGGGAAGAAATTCCATAGCTTGCAAGAACTTTTTCGATCTGAGGGATACGTCTTTCATATGATTCAAATAAAGCCATTTCTTTTTCCTCCTTAAATTATTCTTTTCTGGGATCGATGATCTTAACAGCATCTGCAACACGTCCGTACTGTCCGCTTGCTTTTTCATATGCTGTAGCTGCATCGTCGCCTTTTTTCATAAAGTCTGTCATCTTACCGAAGTTAACAAACTTGTAACCGATAATCTGATCGTCTGCATCAAGTGCGATACCTGTTACATAGCCTTCTGCCATTTCAAGGTAACGAGGGCCTTTCTTAAGAGTACCGTACATTGTACCAACCTGAGAACGAAGTCCCTTACCAAGGTCTTCAAGACCTGCACCGATAGGAAGACCGTCTTCTGAGAAAGCGGACTGTGATCTGCCGTAAACGATCTGTAAGAAAAGTTCTCTCATTGCTGTGTTGATAGCATCACAAACAAGGTCTGTATTTAAAGCTTCAAGTACTGTTCTTCCTGGAAGGATTTCAGCTGCCATAGCTGCTGAGTGAGTCATACCTGAACAACCTATTGTCTCAACCAATGCTTCCTGGATAATACCTTCCTTAACGTTAAGAGTAAGTTTACATGCACCCTGCTGAGGAGCACACCAGCCGATACCATGTGTTAAGCCGGAAATGTCTTTCACTTCTTTGGCTTTTACCCATTTTGCTTCTTCGGGTATGGGAGCACAACCGTGATTCACGCCCTGAGCAACGGTACACATTTCTTCAACTTCTTTTGAATAAATCATGTGAATTTCTCCTTTCAAGAATTAAATATATATTTAAATAATTAAATATCACTTATTTTGGAAACTATGTTGTCTTTGTCCTTATAAATGGACTTCTCGGGAATAACTCCTCTGACACAGCTTGTAGGATATACATTTGAATCCCTGCCTATGACTGTTCCGGGATTAAGAACGGAATTACATCCTACTTCTACTCTGTCGCCAAGCATAGCTCCGAATTTCTTAAGGCCTGTCTCGTAATTCTCTTCACCTTTAACAACAACAAGTGTTTTGTCGCTCTTAACGTTTGATGTGATTGAGCCAGCGCCCATATGTGCTTTAAATCCGAGTACGGAATCGCCTACATAGTTGTAATGAGGAACCTGAACATTGTTAAATAAAATAACGTTCTTAAGTTCTGTTGAGTTTCCTACAACACATTTCTTGCCAACCAAAGCATTTCCTCTGATAAAAGCTCCGGGACGAACTTCGGTTTCTGCATCGATAATGCAGGGACCGTATATATTGGCTGTAGGATAAATCTTAGCTGTTTTGTGAATCCAGACATCCTCGCCCTTCTTTTCGAATTCATCTTCGCTTAAGGTGGCGCCTAATTCAAGAATAAAATCTTTGATAAGTGGAAGAACTTCCCAAGGATATGTTTTGCTTTCAAGAAGAGACTTTGCTCTGGTCTCATTTAAATCGTAAAGTTCAGAAATTTTAACTTTTTTCATATCTGCTCTCCGTTTGTTAAATAATTCACAGCAATTTATTATATCATCACATTTTGCATTTTTAAACAAAAAATATTGTGATTTCTAAAGATTTTGTCCTTAACAAGATTATGTAAACTATTTCCTGTAAAACTGCGCTATATACTTATATCTGTTGTTCAGTTTGTCGCTGTAATCCTTGGTCTTAACTTCATTGGTGTAGTCGGTTACGTATTTGGTCAGCTTGTCCATATACTCTTTTTCGCCTACTTCACCGTTAGCAACCATAGTCAGGCCTTTTTCCCAACTTGCAGTTAACTTCGGGTATAAAAGAGACGGAATTGATAAAAGAACCGCATCATTTATCATTTCGCCAAGAAGTGTCGGCGTGATAATCTGCGTTTTCTTATTTAATTTTAGATATCCGTTATTGAAAAGCTTTGTAAGTATTCCCGCTCTTGTTGCCGAAGTGCCGATGCCCGAGCCTTTAAGCTGTGCTCTTAACTCCTCGTCTTCAATCTGCTGGCCGGCACTTTCCATTGCAAGAATCATACTACCGGAATTGTATCTTTTAGGAGGAGAAGTCTCGCCTTCTTTAACGTAAAGGTCTTTAAAAGGAATTTTCTCGCCCTTTTTGAGCTTGGATAAGAACTCAAGAGTCTCTTCGGAGCATTTAACATCTTCGTTCTCATCACTCTTTTTATCGCCTTTTTCGGTATCTTCGGTAACATCCTTGTCATTATCGGCTGATTCTTTAGTTTCTTCGCCTGCTTTTTCCTCTTTTTTCTTGATAAAAGAGAATGTAGTCGATTTAAGAAACCCTTCTTCTTTTAACACCTTAAAAGAAGAGAAAAACTTCTCTCCGTTCCTCTCGGTTACAAGGCTTACCTTTTCATAAACCGCGGGCGGAAGGAAAATGCCCAAGAATCTTCTGCAGATAATCTCATAAATATGAAGCCCCGTTTTATCAAGGGTTTTTAAGTTATCAAAGCCCTGGCCTGTAGGGATTATCGCATAGTGGTCTGTAATCTGCTTATCATTCGTATATTTGGTATATCCAATCTTCTTATAGCTTCCGGACTCGAATATTCCGTTTACGATTTCGTTATACAAAGGATGAACCTTAAGTCCGTTTAAATTCTTGTATATTTCCTTTGAAACAGCCGTTGAAAGTACTCTTGCGTCGGTTCTCGGATAAGTAACAAGTTTTTTCTCATACAAATCCTGCACATATTTCAAAGTCTGGTCGGGATTTATCTTAAAATACTTGGAACAGTCATTCTGCAAATCGGCAAGATTGTATAAAAGAGGCGGATTTCTTTTCTCTGTCTTTTTCTCAATTGAAAATACATTGAAGAATTCGTCGTCTCCGGCCTTGACTTCTTCAATCAATTTAAGAGCATCTTCTTCTTTTTTAAAACCGTTTTCTTTGTATAAAAGAGGCGATTCAAAGTATTTACTGCCTTCTACGGCTCTGAATTCACCATCATATACGGTTCCGCCAAGATCAAGCGATGCAAGAACCCTGTAGAACGGAGTTTTGACGAAATCTCTAATCTCACGCTCTCTGGTTACAACCATTCCGAGAACGCAGGTCATTACACGGCCTACACTGATAACACATTTATCAGCCTTAAGGAAATTCTTCATTCCATAGCCGTATTTAAGCGTCATTGCACGCGAAAAATTGATACCCATGAGGTAATCTTCTTTTGCACGAAGATATGCAGCAGCCGAAAGATTGTCGTATTCGCTTAAATCCTTTGCTTCACGAATACCGCGCTGTATTTCTTCTTCAGTCTGTGAATCAATCCACACACGACGTCTTTCTTTGCCTGTGACATGCGCTTCCTGTTCGACTAAACGATAAATATATTCACCTTCTCGTCCCGAGTCGGTGCAGACATATATTCTTTCAACATCGTCGCGAGTTAAAAGCTTTTTAACCGTATTAAACTGTTTGGAAACCGAAGAAATAACCTGATATTTGTAAGATTCGGGAATAAAAGGAATTGTATCAAAAGACCATTTCTTTAAAGCTGCATCATATTCTTCAGGATAACTCATATTTACAAGATGTCCGACGCACCATGTAACAATAGAATTATCACTTTCAAGATAACCGTCGCCCGTTTTAAAACTTTCTTTTAAAGCCTTGGCAAATTCCTTGGCTACAGACGGTTTTTCGGCAATATAAACTGCTTTTGCCATAAAACTCCTTTATAAATAGTGGATTAGTTTAAGAATTAAAGATTACGAATGTCGACATATGTAACTTCTCTGTCCCAGATCATTTCGTTTAAATCTTCATCGAAACCGTTCTTGGAGAAAAGATAGATATAATCAGCCTTGATTTTGGCTTCTTTAAGACAATAGTCAAACCATTCGAATTCCGAGTAATTCATCGGATCTGAACCAAGCGCACAGTATGCAGCCAGAATGTTTCTGTGCTCGTCTTTACCGATGAAATGAATTGTGCCGGCCTTTCCAACCCATTCGCCCGATTTGGTAATCTTAATGGGCAGACCGTGCTTTTTGTTAAGTAATGTCAGATATTCCTTGCAAATCAAAGGAAGGGCTTCTTTTAGGAAGTCAGGAATGTTGTCGTTTATAAAAGTATCATAAAATCTCTCGGGAGTCATAAGTTCAAGATAAGACTCATGAGGATAAATGAATTTATACCAGAAATTAACTATCGGATTGGAAATACGGTAAACGCCCTTCATCGTATTTTCATTACCCGGTGTATCAAAGCTAGAAACCTTTTCAACGGTATCAAGACTCATAAGATTCTTTAAATAAACGCTTATTTTAGCTCTTGAAAAGCCTGTATGCAGATAAATATCGTTTAATTTATTGTGACCGTTTGCAAGACAATAAAGAATCGTACCGTATACGTTTACTTCTCTTAAATATTCAAGCACTACGTCATTTCCGGCTCTTCTGAATACGGAATCAGACTTAAGAAATGTCTTGATGATGTTTTCTTTTAGGGTCTTTTCAATATCAAAATAATTGTAAAATGCAATATTTCCTCCTAAAAGAGCATAAAAGTCCATGCATTTTGACGTATCCTGCGTATTGTAAAACATCACAAGATCAATAAATGATACAGGCTGTACCTTTAAAAATCCGTTGATAGAAAGTGCATTTTTGCCGATTTTGGATACAAATGTATTCTCAACATATCTTGTGTCGTGTGAAACAAGAAGGCATAAAAGCTTGTCAGAATGTATTTTTACAAAGGAAAATAAAGTTTCGATATACAAATCGTCAGCTTTAAAACAGTTTTCGAAATCATCGATTACAAGTACAAACTTATCTGATTTGTATTTATTGGAAACGTTTTCAAGAATAACATCAAAAGAAGGGAATTCATCGCTGAATTCGAAACCTTTAAGAGTAAGATCTCCGGAAATAAGAAAACTTATCTGTTTGCTGGAAGCTTTGGGGCATTTAATGTATACATATTTTTTGTCTTTGACAAATTCATGCCATACACTTGACGTTCCGACTCCTGCACGTCCGTATAAAGTGACTAAAGAACCGTCGGAAGAATTAAATATCTTATTTAAATACTCGATTTCACTGCTTCGACCGATAATCATCAATTAACCCCTTATATACAATTCACTGTCCGAAGCGCAATAAAGCACTTCGGACAATTATTTTACAATAAATTATTTAGCGCTGATATAGCCCTGAGCTTTAAGAAGTTCTGCGCAAAGGATTGCTCCACCTGCAGCACCTCTGACCGTATTGTGTGAAAGACCTACGAATTTCCAGTCATAAATACTGTCTTCTCTGATACGTCCTACACTGATACCCATGCCTTTTTCGTAGTCAACATCAAGTGCTACCTGAGGTCTGTTGTCTTCTTCGAGATACTGAATAAACTGCTTGGGAGCTGAAGGAAGGTTGAGTTCCTGAGGAAGACCCTTGAAGTCCCAAAGTTTCTGGATGAGCTGTTCTTTCGTAGGCTGCTTTTTAAACTTAACGAATACGGAAGCCGTATGTCCGTTTAAAACAGGTACTCTGATACACTGGCTCGTAATCTTGATGTTGTCTGCGGGAACGATTTCGCCGTTTTCGACTTTACCCCAGATTCTTAAAGGCTCTTTTTCGGACTTTTCTTCCTCGCCTCCGATGTAAGGAATAATATTCTCTACCATCTCAGGCCAGTCTTTAAACGTCTTGCCGGCACCGGAAATTGCCTGATATGTACTAACGATTACCTCGTAGGGCTCAAACTCTTTCCAAGCCGTAAGAACAGGTGCATATGACTGAATTGAGCAGTTAGGCTTAACAGCGATAAAGCCTCTCTTTGTACCTAATCTCTTCTTCTGTTCTTCAATAACCTTCATATGCTCGGGGTTGATTTCGGGAACTACCATGGGTACGTCCTTCGTCCATCTGTGAGCTGAGTTATTAGAAACTACTGGCGTTTCAGCCTTAGCATATGCTTCCTCGATTGCTCTGATTTCGTCCTTCGTCATATCAACTGCGGAGAAACAGAAATCAACCTTGCTTGAAATCTCTTCTACTTCGTTGACATCGTAAACAATCATATCTTTAACGGCTTCAGGCATGGGCGTACTCATTTTCCATCTGTCACCTACAGCTTCTTCGTATCTTTTACCCTTTGATCTGGGTGAAGCTGCTATTAAAACCACCTCAAACCAGGGATGATTCTCAAGAAGAGAAATAAATCTCTGGCCTACCATACCCGTACCGCCTAAAATACCAACACGTAATTTGTCACTCATTATTTTATCCTCCATAACGGATTAACCGTTTTATTTATTTAAATCTTTATAATGTTCAATTGCTTTTTTGATTTCACCGGGTGCGCCTTTGGTCATTCTTCTCTCGACGCATGTCTTTAAAGAAATCGCATCGTAAACATCCTCATCAAAAAGCTCTGAAAGTTCCTTTAATTTGCTTACGCTTAAATCCTCGATTGCACAGTCTTTTTCAAGACATAAAAGAACAAGTCTTCCGATTACCGAATGAGCATCCCTGAAAGGCATTCCCTTTTTTACGAGGTAATCTGCAGCATCGGTTGCGTTAGTATAACCCTTCATTGCGCTTTCTGCAAGTACATCATTGTTAAACTTAAGAGTATAAAGCATTTTTGTAAAGATACTGATGCACTTTGAAACGGTATCCATCGCATCGAATGCAACCTCTTTGTCTTCCTGCATATCTTTGTTATATGCAAGAGGCAGGCCTTTCATGGTTGTAAGTAAGGAAATAAGCGCTCCGTAAGTTCGGCCGGTCTTTCCTCTTACAAGTTCAGCCACATCGGGATTTTTCTTCTGAGGCATAATAGAAGATCCTGTCGAATAAGCATCATCGATTTCAACAAATCTGTATTCGTTAGAATTCCAGATGATTATTTCTTCGGAAAATCTTGATAAATGCATCATTATAATGCTTATAGCACTCAGAGTCTCGATTAAGTAATCCCTGTCGGAAACCGAATCCATGCTGTTAAAAGTGGCTGTATCAAAGCCAAGTTTTTCTGCCACGAAATCTCTGTCAAGATCATATGTGGTTCCGCATAAAGCTCCGGCACCGAGTGGTGATAAATTCATTCTCTTTCTTATATCTTTTAATCTGTCTTTGTCTCTTAAAAACATTTCTACATATGCTCCGAGATAATGAGCAAGATTTGTAGGCTGAGCTTTCTGAAGATGTGTGAAAGCGGGCATATAAGTATCAGTATTTTCTTCCATCTTATAAATGATTACATCTATAAAATCTTTTAGAAGAAGGGTGATAGAATCGATTTGCTCTCTTGTATAAAGCTTCATATCAAGAGCCACCTGGTCGTTACGGCTTCTGCCTGTGTGAAGCTTCTTGCCTGTATCGCCGATTCTTTTGATAAGTTCGGCTTCCACAAACGAATGAATGTCTTCAGCAGCAGAATTGATTTTTAAACTGTCTGATTCTATATCTCCTAAAATAGATTTAAGTCCTTTAGTGATATCTTCGGCTTCTTCAATGGAGATAATGCCCTGTTTTCCGAGCATTTCGGCATGAGCTAAAGAGCCTGTAATATCAACTTTATACAGCCTCTTATCAAAAGAAAGCGATTCGTTAAAATCAAACATTTCTTTATCGTTATCTTTTGTGAATCTTCCGCCCCAAAGAATTGCCATGATATTCTCCTATTCTCATAAATTTGCAAAAAATGGAAACAGAATTGTTTCCATTTCCACTAAAAGCCGGAAATCAGACTTGAACTGACGACCCCTTCATTACGAGTGAAGTGCTCTACCGACTGAGCTATTCCGGCGTACAATGTAAAACATTTTTATATTATAAACATTGTATCGAGTTAAATCAAGACTTAATTATTCAGCAAAAATAATTTTACTCTCTGTCCGGTTTGTGCACAACAACCTGTGTAAATGGTATTTCAATATTATTTTCATCAAAAGCAAGTTTAATGCTTTCTCTGACTCTGAATCTGGTAGCAAGGAAGTTCTCGTTAAGCACATAAAATCTTGCACAAAGACGAATCGAACTTGCTTCCCATGATTCCATAGCGATCACAACGGGTTTTTCGCTTAAAACATCTTTATCTTCTTCCAAAACCTTTGCAATAGTATCCTTTGCAAGCTGTAAGTCTGCAGAATAAGCGATATCAAGCTTTAAATCAATCATTCTGTAAGGTGTCTGCGTAACATTAACTATGGATGAGTTAGCCAAAGTACCGTTTGGAAGAATGACCGTTCTGTTGTCTATCGTATTTAATTTGGTATAAATAAGGCCTATTTCAATTACAGTACCTTCGTTGCTGTGGGAATTCTCAATAATATAATCTCCAACCTTAAAAGGCTTTAATATAAGGATAAGCACACCGCCTGCGATATTTGCAAGTGAACCCTGGATAGCAAGACCTACGGTAACACCTGCAGATCCTAAAAGAGCAACAATGCTTGCTGCATCAATACCCATGCTCTGGGCAATTATAAATCCGACAACGATGTAAATGCCAACGCAGATTAAGGATGTAAGGAAACCTGCAATACCGTCATCGACCTTAACCTTCTTAAAAGCTTTCTTTAAAGCTTTCTTGATTATTTTAACCGCCTGAATGGTGATAATAGCAAGTGCAGCGCACAAAACAACACGCCATGCAAGCGAATATACCTTTAACCAGAATGTTTCAGTTACTGCACTGCCAAAAGCAGTCTTTAAAAATTCAGCCATAATTTATCCTTATTTTTCAAAAGGTTTGAGTAATTCATCAAGTTCTTTCATACGCTTGTCTGCGTCTTTTTTAAGAACTTCTATATCTTCGTTAAGTTTATTCTTAATCTTTTTCTTTTCACCGTCAACGAATTTAATCATTGCTTTCTTCTTTTTTAGGAAGATTGCTTCAAGTTCCTTTTCGGTAAACTCTCTGTATTCGAAAGCCATGATAGATAGTGCAGGAAGCTTAATTGTTAATGTCTCATTATCCTCTGTCTCGTTTTCAGTGGTCTGAAGAGCCTTTTTATTCTCTACGCCTTCTCCGCCGTAAATAACGTTGTCAGAATTAAACACTTCTTTATAGACGCCGGCATGCGATACGGGAATATTGTATTTCTGATATGAATCTTTGGAGAAGTTGAATACTATAATGTAATCTTTGTCACCGTCGAAATACTCTCTCGTAAATACCTGGTTATCAATGCATTTATAACTGAAAGGCTTGTCTTCATTGAAGTTTCTCATTCTCATTTTATGAGATGTATAGATTCTTCTGAAGTCAGCATAGAATTTCTCGTATACTTCTTTTAACTTTGCATCGCAGCCCTTAAGTTCATCAATATCAAGATTTGTAAGCTGTGCTCCGTATAAAAGATGCTTAAAGATTACAGCCATCTTAAGATTTGAGAACTTCTGATTCTTATCGCCCGGCATTCTGTCGTAAATCGATGCAAAATCCTGTGTATTCTCTTTATACGAATACGGATAAATGTACTTTTCATCTTTCTTCGTAAAATGCGCATAAAGAAGGAAAGAATCAAGCTTATCTCTTCTGAATGTAGGATCGAGCTTAAGGAAATCAAGCACTTCATTAGTTGTTCCGGCGTTCATTACAAAATCAAAGCAAAGCGATTCGGGATTTTTGCCGGTAACATTTTTGTAATATGCATAAATGCTTGCAATAGATACGGCATTCTTAAAATCTTTATGGATAAATCTGTTTACTTCTTTTATGAACTCAACACCCTTAGAATTTAAAGTGCTGCCCCATTCTTCGGTGATAAACTCTCCTGCCTTCTTATTGTAATCGTGATAAAGAATAACGCCTGTGTTCGGACAAACAAATCCGTTAAAATCATACTCATTTAAGAAGTAATTAATGCTTGATAAAAGATATGACTTCGTAAAAGGATTCGTATAATCATAAAGCATTGCTTTATAGAAATTATGTCTTCCGAGTCTGTCATCTGCATTTTCAAAAAGCGATGTGCCGTCAAATTTTAAAAGACCACTCTCACAATCCGATGAATATGCCAAAGGAAGTTCGATAAAAGATATGATTCCTTCTTTCTTTAACTTGGTTACAATATCTTTTAATTCTGCGCAGTTTAATCCGTTCGTAAAATCAATCGAATAAGGATTGAGAATTTCGTAAATATCGTTAGGATTGTTTGATTTAAACAAATGTATAAAAGATATCGCAGTGTAATCAAGCTTCTTTGCATGGTTTAAAAGATAATTACATACTTTATCGGAATCTTTATATTCTTTGTAAAGAGCATTTAAGTCTGCTTCAAGTATCTGAAGTTCAAGATCCTTGGGGCATTTGCTCTTCTTAGGAACCTTTTCGGCGAAACTAAAAGGAACGCAAACCGAATTGTCACCGTCTATTCCGAGAGCAAAAGGATCGTTTTTGAAAACCTTCCGGCCCTTGCAGTTAATCACATATTTATAATTTGAATAATCCTTAAGGCCGGGAACAAAGAGTTTATAAATGCCTTTAGCTGAATTGTCAGCCTGCATTAAGTTGGCATTTTCTCTCCAGTTGTTAAAATCTCCGACTAAAGAAACGCCATCAGCCGAAGGAGCATAAACTATGAACTCGTAGCCTTCGATTCCGTCATATTTCTTCTTGGTAGCGCCGAATGATTCGTAGGCCTTTACTGATTTGCCTTTAATTACATCTTTTACGGATGAATCAAGAGTAATCTTAAAGCTGTAAGGATCATAAACCTTGTCCAAAGTGTTTTCTTTGTATTCAACCTTGAAATAATATGATGAATATTCAAAGGTAAAAAACTCAGCAAAGAAGCCTGCTTCATCAACCTTTTCAAGTTTAAGGCTTTTATTCTTTCCATTCACTGCAAAATGTGCAGTGACGCTTTCAGCATCAGGATAAAATGCCTGTATAAGCTTTGATTTCCCTTTCTTTGAAACAGACAGTATATCGCAGGGCTTGTTGCAGTCTGCGTAAACTATCGATTCAATGGCTTCCCAATCCATCATATTGTAGTGTTTCTGATCCATAAAATATACCCCCGGGTATTTATCGGCGCCTGGCTCACTTAGCGTGCCCGGCTCCGTTTTTATTTTATACAATGAATAAACATTCCGCTTCGAAGCTTCGGTTCAAACCATGTGCTCTTGGGCGGCATTAAAAGATGTGCATCAGCAACATTGAAAAGTTCGCCTATTGATGTCGGATACATTGCAAATGCAAGCACGCAGTCTTTATTGCATCTTCTTTCAAGTTCCTTAAGACCTCTGATGCCTCCGACGAAATCGATTCTTTTATCAGTCTTGGGATCCTTGATACCAAGTACGGGATCGAGAATTTCGTTCTGAAGAATTGATACATCGAGGCCCTTAATAGGATCTTCTGACTTAAATTCGTCCTTTACATTAAGCAAAGTCCATTTTCCTCCTAAAAGCATCGAAACCTGTCCCTTAGCCTGTGGCTTTATAGGCTCGTTGCTTTCAGAAACCTTATCAAATACTTTATAAATCTTATCTTCGAATTCTGCTTCGTTTAAGCCGTTTAAATCTTTAACGACTCTGTTGTAATCCATGATCATAAGCTGATCATCGGGGAAAAGTACCGATAAGAAGTAGTTAAATTCTTCATCACCTGTAAAGTTAGGATTTTCTTCTCTCTTTTTCATTCCAACCTTGCAGGCTGAAGCACATCTGTGATGTCCGTCAGCAATATAGATTGAATCCATTCCTTCAAAGGCTTTTTCAATAGCTTCAATATCAGCTTCGTCGGAAATAATCCATGCTTTATGTGTAATGCCGTCTTCCGCAACAAAATCATATAAGGCAGGTGTACCTTTAATCTTAGACACGATTGCGTTAATAACATCGTTTGATCTGTATGCAAGGAAAATAGGTCCCGTCTGAGCTTCACATGCACTTACATGCTTGATACGGTCCACTTCTTTGTCTGCTCTGGTATTCTCATGTTTCTTAATTACGTTATTGATATAATCATCAATTGAAGCACATGCTACAATACCGGTCTGAGAACGGCCGTCCATGATAAGCTCGTAAATATAGTAAACTCTTTTGTCTTCTTCAACGAAATCACCCTGTTTGATTCTCTCCCAAAGCATATCATGAGCTTTCTGATATACTCTCTCATCATAAGTATCAACATCATCGGGAAATGATGTTTCGGCTCTGTCTATAGCAAGAAATGAGTCGGGATTTTTTAAAACTACTTCTTTTGCTTCTTCTCGATTGTAAACGTCGTAAGGAAGCGCAGCGATTTTGCTGCATTTTTCAACTGTGGGTCTGATACCTTTAAAAGGAATTACTTTAGCCATTTTTTTATCTCATCTTTCTAAATTATTTATCATAATCAAAATAGTCCACATCTTCATCCTTACCGAAAGGAAGCGCTGCAGTAACCTTAGCATACACAGGTTTTAATTTTTCAACGGTTCCGTCAGTAAATGTGCTGATTCGTAATTTAATAGCCTCTTTACGTGCTTCACGTTTTTCGGCTTTAAGCTCTTTCTTGGTCTGCTTGATGTTTTCTTTTACGACGTGATAATTGTAAAATCCTAAAAGATCGCATAACTCATCAAATCTCAATACATATTCAACAGAAATAACCGCACGAAGATCTTTCTTTGAAAGTTTTTCATCTTTGGGATTGGAGAAAATCTCAAGGAATCTGAAGTCTTTTCTTAAGTAATACATCTTTTCCTTGCCGAAAAGTTCGTATTTCTCTATTTTCTTTAAGCCTTTCTTCTTTAGGAACATAGTACCGTTTTCAGTATGAATAACCCAGATTTTCTCCATGAATTTCATACGGAAATCATTGGCCTCTTTATGCTTGAACGCATATGCGGGAATTGCAACATCATACACAATATTTTCTGCATCACAGTATTTCTTGATAAATTTAGGCACCTTTTTGTAGGTAAAAGGAATTTCGTCGTTGAAACCGCGAAGTCTTGCAATAAAGGGTTTGATGTAAATCTTTCTTAAGAACTCTTCCACGCTTAAGAAGAATCTGAAAAGAACGAGGCAGATAAAGAATACGATAATATTCAATGCCACACCAATCCAGGGGAAGAATACGTTTATTGAAAGAATTACTATTACAAATACAGTCTTGAATATCTCAAACAAAGCTCCGGAGAAAGGAACGAATGAGAAACATGACTGAAGTGCATCAAGTCCGAAAAATACAGTTTTAACAACCAGATAAACGATAACCGATACAAGTGCCATAAATACCGAGAATAATGTAGCAACTACTCCCATTGCAACACTTGTGGCAGAGCCGGTCCCGGCATCCGCAGCTGCTTTTACGGTCGCAACGGCAAATTTATCAGTCAGGCCTACCACGTTCATAACACCGAGTGCAAGGATAAATACAAGGCCCAAATACTTTTCAAGCTCGCCTAAAGTACAAAGTCCAAACAACTTGGTAGTTTCAAACGATTTCATAAGTTTACTTATTACAAAGAATATGGCAATCAATAGAAATACAATCGGATTTCCCGCAGGTGTTGATACAATATTAAGCGGACTTCCGCAAAGTCTGTTGATATTCTCAATAAGTCCCAAATAAACAAGTGCTGTAAAGGGCTCGGCAGAAACACCTACTACAGAAGCATAAGCTCCGGCAACATTTCTTAAGGACTTGCCCATGAATAAATCAGTCAAAGTGCTGATGGTCTCTCCTACAGGCACAGTACCTTCTTCAGAAGCCCTTACAACAAAATCCTGAATGCCAAAAAACGGTGAACAGAAAACTGCCACCAAAAGCAAAATTGAAGCATAAACGATTAACAACCGTTTATAACTCTTAATTTCCTTATATAACGCTTCACACATTTTCAGTTCTCCTCCATAAAATATGGGTCATAAACCTCCAAAATACCCATATATAGTAATGATATCATAATAAAAACACAAATACCATTATTTATATAACAAAAAATATAAAAACACATTTATTAGGGTTTGTAAATATTTTTATTTGCTGATAAAATCATTTTTAGTGCTTTTTTAAGCAATTTTAAACGGATACAGGAAAAATGATACTTAATTTAAATAATATTTCACTCTCATTCGGTGAAAATACAATTTTAAACAATATATCTCTCCTTCTAAACGAAGGAGATAAATGTGCTCTAATCGGCGATAACGGTACGGGCAAATCTTCTTTGCTTAAAATCATTACAGGCGAATACTCCAAGGATTCCGGTGATTTGTTCTTTAAAAAAGATATTACAATCGGATATGTTGCCCAGAATCAGGATTACGAGTCAGACAATACCCTATATGATGAACTGCTTGAATGTAAAAGAGATTTAATCGAATATGAATCAAAATTACGTGAAATGGAAGAAAATCTGTCATCCGTAAAAGAATCGGACATGGATGATTACATGAACAGATATCATTCCATGCTCGAAATCTTCGATAAAAAAGGCGGATATACTTATAAATCCGAAATAAACGGAGTTTTAAACGGCCTTTCCTTTGCCGATGATCCGAATAAGCGGATAAATCTTTTATCCGGCGGTGAAAGAACAAGGCTTATGCTCGGTAAAATTCTTTTAACAAAACCTGACCTTATTCTTTTAGATGAACCTACCAACTATCTTGACATAAAATCCGTTGAATGGCTTGAGAATTACTTAACCGGCATTTCAAGCACGGTTCTTTTCGTATCGCACGACAGATATTTTATTAATAGAATCGCAAATAAAGTTGCAGAGATCTTCTCTTCTTCCATCATTGCTTATGAAGGCAATTATGATGATTTTATTGTCAAAAAAGAACAATACTTCGACAGCCTGACCGCAGCATACGAAAATCAGCAGCGTGAAATCAAAAGGCAGATGGAAGTTATAAGAAAGCTCAGATCCTTTAACAGGGAAAAAAGCATAAAAAGAGCCGATTCCAGGCAGCGAATGCTTGATAAAATTGAAATTCTCGATAAGCCTGTCAGCGCAGACAACGAAATGAAACTTTTCTTATCTCCCGACAAGGAAAGCGGTAAGGATGTTTTAAGCGTAAAAGGAATATCCAAATCTTTTGGTGAGAGAAACCTCTTTACTGATATAGGTTTTGAAATCAAAAAAGGCGAACATGTAGCTATTATCGGTGCAAACGGCTCGGGTAAAACCACAATTCTAAAGATTCTAAACGATTTGCTGCCTTCAGATTCCGCATGTGATATAAAGTTTGGTTCGAATGTTACAATCGGTTATTTTGACCAGCAGTCAACCGTAATTGACGATAACAAGACTTTGTTTGACGAAATCTCGGACACATATCCGAATATGACGCAGACAGAAATCAGGAATACTCTCGGTGCATTCCTGTTCAGCGACGATGATGTATTCAAGAAAATAAGCGTATTAAGCGGTGGAGAAAAATGCAGGGTTGTTCTTGCTAAAATCATGCTTTCAAAAGCGAACTTCCTAATCCTCGATGAGCCTACAAACCATTTAGATATGACTTCAAAGGCAATTCTCGAAGATGCGCTTAACAATTATGAAGGCACATGTCTATATGTCTCTCATGACAGATATTTTATGAATAAAACCGCAGACAGAATACTGTCGCTTAATAACGGTAAGCTCATTAATTATCTTGGAAATTATGATTATTATCTTGAGAAACGTGATGAACTGGAGAAAATAGATTTACTGATTAACGGACCTGCAAATAACGCCAGCAATTCCGATGTTGATTCAATTTCATCATTTAATGTTTCTGCTTCAACGATAAACGACACTGCTGCAAAACTTGACTGGAAAGAACAGAAACAGGCCCAGAGCGAAAAACGAAAGCTTGAAAATAAAATAAAATCGATTGAAGCTGAAATAGAGAAAACTGAATCAAGAATATCAGCCATTGATGAAGAAATGGCCAAGCCCGAAACTGCAGTTAATTCGGCGAAACTTAACAAGCTTTGTTCAGAACAGGCTGAATTAAACGATAAACTCTCATCCTTATATGATGAATGGGAAACACTTAACTCATAAAATAAACCCCGAATGCATTGCAAACATTCGGGGATTTTTATTGATTATAATTTCTTGCCCTGCAAAATCATGGATAAAGGATATTCGCATCCGTCTATCGAGGAAAATCCTGCGCCGATATCATAATCAAACTCTTTTAATCCGGTAATTACCATTCCGTTATTACACATTCCCTGAATAATCTGTGACATTGAATGTGAGTAATCGGTAAATGTTTTGGATTCATAACATTTCTGAGTCATGTAATACATTCCGCCGTTACCCTTCCATTCGTGTTCGAAATAGGAATAATGGCATTCTTTTTTATGATCTGCGCTGTATACCTCTTCGCCTTCTGAAGCAAGCATATTGGTGCAGGGATGCTGTTCGTTTATGATAATTTCGGCTCCGGGTTTCATGCACTTTGAGATAATTCCAAAGAATTTATCCAGATCGTCAAACCAGCAAAGTGCACCGATTGTTATAATGACAACATCAAACACCTCTTTATATGTGTCATCAATATCATAGATATTTATGGCTACAAATTCGCAGGGTAAATTAAGTTCTTTAGCCTTTTCATTGGCAAAAGCCACCTGATTTTCAGCTATATCAAAACCGATACCCTTCTTTGCTTTACCGCATTTTACAAGAGACATCAGTTCTCTGCCGTTATTGCAGCAGAACTGACCGATTACTTTACCTTCTGTGTCAATTGTTTTTAAAACATTTTTGGTATCTTCGTTAAAAAACGGATAATCTTCGTTATTAATTCTTTCGGTAATATCCGCTCCCCACAAAGCATCTCTTTTATCAAAAGCCTCTTCCCAGGCTTCCTTGTTTCCTTTAATATAATTTTCCATAATTAACTCCTTTTAAACATAAAAGACCTGAAGATGCATAATCTCCAGGCCTTTTATAAACAAATTTCCAAATAATTAAATCATTTCATCAAGAGTTTTCTTGATTTCTTTTATGAAGTCCTCCGAATTAAGAACCGTAACATCCTTAAGTGATGTGATAAGTGCAAGGTCCTTGGTCATCTTACCTGACTCAATGGTAGCTATTGTAGCTTTCTCAAGAAGATTTGCAAATTTTACAAGGTCTTCATTCTTGTCAAGCTCGCCTCTTTTTCTTAAAGCACCGGTCCATGCAAAAATAGTAGCAACAGAGTTGGTGGATGTTTCTTCGCCTTTAAGATGCTTGTAATAATGTCTCTGAACTGTTCCGTGTGCAGCTTCGTATTCGTATACTCCGTCGGGAGATACCAGTACGGATGTCATCATGGCAAGTGAACCGAAAGCAGAGGAAACCATATCGCTCATTACATCGCCGTCATAGTTCTTGCATGCCCAGATAAAGCCGCCTTTGGACTTCATTACACGTGCAACAGCATCATCAATAAGTGTGTAAAAGTAAGTAATGCCTGCAGCATCAAACTTCTCTTTGTACTCATTATCAAAGATTTCCTGGAAAATATCTTTGAAATTGTGATCGTATTTCTTTGAAATCGTATCCTTTGTTGCAAACCAGAGTTCCTGCTTTGTATCAAGTGCATAGTTAAAGCATGCTCTCGCAAAAGATTCGATGGACTTATCGATATTGTGAATTCCCTGAATGATTCCGGGACCCTTGAATTCATGAATTGTGGCACGTGTTTCGTTGCCGTTTTCATCGGTAAATACAAGCTCTGCCTTTCCGGGTCCGGGAATCTTCATTTCTGTGTTCTTATATACATCACCATATGCATGACGTGCAAGCGTAATGGGCTTTTCCCAGTTCTTTACACAGGGTTCGATACCTTTAACGATAATAGGAGCTCTGAAAACAGTACCGTCAAGCATAGCACGGATAGTACCGTTGGGAGATTTCCACATTTCTTTTAAGTTATACTCTTCCACTCTGGCTGCGTTGGGAGTAATGGTAGCACATTTAACTGCTACACCATACTTCTTGGTAGCATTAGCGGAGTCAATTGTAACCTGATCGTTGGTTTCGTTTCTTTTAACAAGACCCAAATCATAATATTCTGTTTTTAAATCGATATAAGGAAGAAGCAAATCATCTTTGATCATCTTCCAAAGTATTCTGGTCATTTCATCTCCGTCCATTTCGACTAACGGAGTGATCATTTTAATTTTTTCCATGTCTAACCTCATAAAATAATTAAATAAACAAAGGCATGCCGTATTCTTCGCAGATTACATTAATCTGGTTTTCAAGTTCGTTATCGGTAAGTACCGTTACACGGCCTTCTTCGTACTGCTTGTCTACCCACTCTTTTAACTTAACAACGATATCATCCTTCTTATCAAGTTCGGAATCACCCTTTAAATGATAATGATGATTCATCCAGTGAGCAATACCTGCAAGGCCCGATGTGTTCGAAATTGCACACATAACAGGTCTGTTAAGGAATTTATCTGTATCAAAGATTGAGTAAATCTCTTCGTTCTTTAAAAGTCCGTCAGCATGAATGCCGGCACGGGTTACATTGAAGTTCTTGCCTACAAAAGGAGTCATCGGAGGAATATGATATCCGATTTCCTTTTCATAGTACTCTGCAAGTTCGGTAATAACGGTTGTATCCATACCGTTTAAATCGCCTTTAAGCTGAGCATATTCGAATACCATGGCTTCAAGAGGCGTATTACCCGTTCTCTCACCGATACCAAACAGTGATGTATTAACACCCGAGCAACCGTAAAGCCATGCTGTGGTGGAGTTAACAACAGCCTTATAAAAGTCATTATGTCCGTGCCACTCTAAAAGTTCATGAGGCACACCTGCATTTACATGAAGTGCATAAATTGTACCCTGTACGCTTCGAGGAATAACTGCACCGGGGAAGTTTACACCGTAACCCATGGTATCGCAAAGACGAATCTTGATGGGAATTTTATATTCATCCATCAGTTTCATTAATTCCATTGCAAAAGGAACAACGAAACCGTAAATATCAGATCTTGTAATATCTTCAAGATGACATCTCGGAGAAATACCGCAGTCGAGGCACTGACGGATTATCGAAAGATAATGATCCAGAGCCTGTCTTCTTGTCATCTTAAGTTTAAGGAATATATGATAATCGGAACATGAAACAAGAATACCTGTTTCTTTCATGCCGATTTCTTTTACGAGCTGAAAATCTTTTTCGCTTGCTCTTATCCAGCTTGTAACCTCAGGGAACTTATATCCGCGTTCCATACATTTAACAACGGCATCTCTGTCTTTTTTGGAATATAAAAAGAATTCGCTGGCACGAATCATACCGTTCGGGCCGCCGAGTCTGTGAAGATAATCATATATGGTTACAATCTGTTCAGTCGAATAAGGAGCTCTTGACTGCTGTCCGTCTCTGAATGTTGTATCTGTAATCCAGATATCCTTGGGCATATTGTGAGGCACAATACGATCGTTAAAAGGAATCTTGGGAACCTCAGAATAAGGAAACATATTTCTGAAAACGTTGGGCTTGTCAACATCCTCAAGAATATACATATGCTCTTCGATCTCAAGTAAATTGTTTCTGGGATTCAAAGAAACCGGACGATTCTGAAAGTTTTCGTATACATCAGACGATAAGTTGTTCATTAAAAGACCTTCTTTACAATACATTTGCCATTTTACAAGCTTTTTTATTATAGATTAAAGTAAAAAATACTGCAAGGGACAATTTTACGCCTTTATTCAATAATAAAAATATATCTCGCCATCTTCTTGGAGAATTCTTCAAAAGAGACATTGGCATAATCAGTCTGCCAAATCAAAAGATTATACCATTCTTCATTGCCTTCTTCTATAAACATTTTCTCATATTTTAATGCAACTTCTCTCTTCTTTAAGAGCATATCGTATGATTCGCGCGTAATATCTTCCATAATAAAAGAAATGCCCTTATCCTTTAATGTTTTTCCAAGAATGGTAGTATTTATATTCTCTGTTTTGGGAATAACATCGCCTTCCTGATATGCGACAAAGATTTTGCCGCCAGGCTTTAGCCAATCCATCAATTGATCAACGAATGAAGATAAATCAGGTGCAAAATATATAGAATCCATTAAAATAATTAAATCAAAATATTCTTTTGGATAATCTAATTCTCCGATGCATCCACATTTGAATTCGGAATTGTTCGGATATAAAGACTTTGCTTCATTAATTGCATTGCTCGAATAATCAAAACCATAAATAAAAGCATTGGTCTTTTCATGCAGGTATCCGAGCATCTTTCCGTTACCGCATCCAACATCAAGTATTGAAACGTCTTTTTTATGAGGAATATATTTAAGTATTCTGTTTATCTGATTGATATCGCTAAAACCGTCCTGTGAGAAATCCTCACCATAAGCTTCTTTGCAAAAGCTTCTGAATGCTCTGGATTCATTCGCCATTTTATAAAATTGTTCGTATTCGTTATAAAATAACAACTCGGCCATTTATATTTTAAAATCTATCTTAACACAAAATCATTATTGACATTGTACAATACCGTCGTCAATTTGGGAGTTATCTTACCTTTAGCCTCCTGAGCTTGTACAAATACGTTATAAATCGCACTTTTACAGATTAAATCCTCCCAAACTTTCTTGGTTTCTTCACCAAGTTCTCCGCTTCGAATAATGTCAATCAGGCAATTCTCCATCATTAGATAATCGGATAATTGTGTAGAATAAGTCATTAAGGTTTTGTTATCGGGTAAACTGAATTGTATTTGATCCGATACAACAATTTGGTCTCCGAGTGCGCGAATAGTTGCAATTTCCGGTAGAAAACCAAAACATTCATTAGCTAGTACTTTATCGCCAATCTTATCTCCAAAATCTTTTACGAGATTATAATACTGTTCTTTCGATGTCGTATTTTTGAACATTTTAAGATATTCTAAAACATAATCGCGCATTTTCTTTCGGCCTTCCGGACCATCGTATTGGCTTGGAGTAATCGTTGAAGGATTCTGTTCAATAAAAATAAACTGTTTTTCTGAACCGAATTGTTCCACATTCCACTTTTCAGCAAGTTTTCTTACCAGTTCACTTAATTCCGGTATTGCAACATCATCAAATCGGACTTCGCCTATTGAATTTTCCGGTAATCTTGCAGCATAAATTTTTACGTATACCATTTTTTGATTGCCAAGTCTTTTAATAATGTCATCTTTTATTATGTCCCAATAATACGTTGCAGATGAACCTTTTCCATCCTCTCCCGGGGTTCCCATACCGGTAACGTTGCCCAAATAAACATCCCAATTATGTTCATTGCCCCCAAATTCGGTAGTAATGTTAATTGGATTACATTTGTTATACATAATTTCAAATGTATTCATGAAAGAAATCAGAAATGAAGACATAGACATTCCGACAGCAGTAGTAATATCCCCTCCCATACCAGAGCTGTATTCATAAAGATATTTATCCAGTTTCTTTATGTACATATTAAACTCGATACCAATACCGGTATTTGACATCTGTTCAATATTCGGAGTAAGTAACAAATCAAAATTTGGTATATAAAGACTGTCAACTTGTCTTTCACTTTTATAAATTATTCCTTCATCAAGTATAAACTCACGAACATCTTCAGGAGTTTTAAAATCTACAACTATAATATCATCATCCTTATACATACCTTATATCCCCCTTATCCTAAAAGATCACTTCTGATATTTGCTTGTAATAATAGTATATGCTACACCCAAGCCAATGGAACTAAACACTACACCTAAAACCATAACAATGAATAATGACGAATTCTGTTTGATAAACAATAATGGCAAACCGCATAATTCAAAAACAAATGCATAAACAAACCATATCAATCCTACAGAATGATTATATTTTTTAATGTCATTAACCTCAGGTTTTACCCCTGCGAAAAATCCTGCAGGTTTCTTCGAATTCCATGAAACAATACCAATAACTACAAGCGCAAGAGCAATTACGCTCCATCCAATAAAACCCCACATAATTTCGTACCTCCGTTTAAGTCTAATCTAGTCTGCTGATACATTTATTTGCTTTTTGGAATAAACACTAATGATTTTTTCGTCCATAAGTTACCGTTCAAAAAACGAATAACATAGCCATCATCTCCAACCTTCGTCTTTTTTTGCACCTTTCGTGAAGCAGAAAAAGTTGTAGGCTTTGCACCGAATCCTGTATGATATGACGCTTCAACAACATCCATATACGCATACCTTGCCATTCGTTTTTGACCAACATATTGCACTTTCGCGTCAATATAATGTTTCCAGTTCGATTTCTTTTTATCCAATATAAAGCCAGTTCTTTTTCTTCATCATTAGGAACTCGCCATTCGTTATTGTACTTCTTTATTGTCCTGCTCATAAAATATTTTCCAAAGCCCACAATAAAATTTTATACCTATAAGATTTTTTGCATTACGAAAGCATCCTTATAAATACCATTAACATAGAAATAATCTTTATATATTCCAATGTCTTCAAATCCCATTTTATGGTACAAATTAATGCCTCTAAGATTGTCTGATATTACTTCAAGTTCAATTACCCTGATATTCATCTTCTTCGCTTCTTCAAAAATTCTATTTAACATTTCTGTTCCTATTCCCTGATTCCAATAATCCTTCTTGACAGAAATCGATAAAATAGCTCTATGATGAATTCTTGATTGATAATATCCAACCAACTCCGCTCTTGCAATAATCTCATCATTATCAAGTACTATCAAAATAATGTTATTATCAGAGTCATTACTCATGGCAAGTTTTCGTTTTACACCTTCAACCGGAACATGAAACTCATTTTCTCCGTGTAACAAATTATCCGATTCACCGCCTACCTGATTCAGATATGAAATCATATTCTCTGCATCATCAGGAACTGCTTCTCTAATTATATATGTATTGTTCATATATCTAATTAACCTCCTATAATCATGCATTCTCAAACGCATATTAATAATAAAGCTTCAAATTGATTATCTTTTCAGCATTATTTTGATCCAAACCTGTCACTTCTTTGCAGATTTCAATAGCTTTATCTTTCTTACCGTTTTTCGCAGGAGTCATAAATTTGCTCTTTTCAATATTATCAAGATTTTTAACTATTTCTTTAAGTTCACGACTAGAAAGTTCCTTTATCGTTTCTTCTTCAAGTATAACATGGCTTATGGCTATAAAAAAGGAACTTTTAGAGTGAAATATGATATAATAATTTGTCGAGAGGGGAAAACTCGATAGATCTGAAATTCGAAAGGAATAAATTATGAAGAGGAATAAAATAATCGAATTAATTGGTGTAACAATTTTATCAGGTTCTTTAATAGCAAGTTGTACATTACTTCCACCCGTTCATCAGGCTGTTCTTAGTCCCGATGAAAAAGACAGTAACGAAAGCAATGCACAAATCAACACTACTACAAACAATATTGATATAGATATTACTACACCGGTAGATAGCCCTGTTGAACCGGATATTATAGAGCCTGATAACAACAACGTTATTGAACCTGACAATAATTACGTTGATAATGGCAATAACGGTTTTACTGCAGATTACTCTGCCACCGAAGATGATTATTTAAAATTCTTAAACGGTGAAATCGATGCAATGGTGACGTATCTTAATACAGACTATCTTGAATTCGAAAAGACATACACATACGACTCGATGATTGACGAGATTAACGCCAAAGTCGAAGAAGAATGGATGGACGATAGAAAGGTTCAGGAAGTCGATTATGCTATCATAGACTGCGGTAATGACGGATATCCCGAAATGGCTTTATATATGGCTATAGATAACGGAAATTACGACACATTACAGGAATACTATATATTCAAATTCTATAACGGAAATCTTTGTATAATCGATTCTTACAATGCATATTACCGCTCTATGGGAGAGTTAAATATATTTGGTGTATTTACACAATACGGAAGCAGCGGAGCAAACAGAGGATATGCTTCTTACGTAAGATGCAATAAAGACGGTGTTCATGAATTTATTTACAGCTTATCAAACGAACAGGAAATAGGAGAAGCAACTATCGCGGGTTATTATATTCCTTCGTACATCGATCTTCCCGAAGACTATCCTTTAACTCATGATACAGCAGGCAAATACACATGTAATGCATACAGTTTCATGGAATATGACTATACAATGGACGGCGACGACGATTATTACAACGAATACTTAGACCAGTTTGTATTTGTTTTTACTGACAGACAAGGCGGAGTTGTTTATCCCGATGCGGAATATATGAAAATATATGATCAATGTGGATTCGTTGTGACGGATTTCGAAGGATTAAATGCAAGAGTTGCAGAAAGACTTGAAGAACTCGGAATGACCGATGAAGAACTCTTAAATTCATATACAGAGAATTACGTAGTTCCCGATTGGATTATCTGGGAAGATAATTACGAACATTAAATCATAAAAGAAATAAACTCCCGTCTCATAAAAGAGTCGGGAGTTATTTTTTTACTATTGCGTTAATAAAATAAATCTTAATACAGCAAGGAGAATTCCCATAATAATCATTACTACACCACTAATTCTTGTCTTTCTTACAGCGTTAGGATCATCTCTTCTGCTTGCTTTAGTAGAAATTCTGGGGAAAAGAGCCATAATAACACCAAGTATTGCAATAACTATTCCCAAGAAAACAGGTATAAGATAATACATAATTTAACCTCCTCAATACCTACACATTTTCGCTACATTTATCCAAACAAGATATAAATTATTTTACAACAATATTTACAATCTTGGCAGGAACATAAATTTCTTTTACTACAGTCTTACCTTCAATAGCCTTTGCTACACCTTCAACAGCTTTAGCCTTGGCAAGTGCAGAATCCTTATCTTCAGTCTTGAGAAGTTCTACAACGCCTTTAACCTTACCGTTAACCTGTACGCCGATTTCAATTGTATCTTCGTTAAGAGCAGCTTCGTCAAATTTGGGCCATGCTTCATAAGCAATAGTTTTGTCATGACCTAATTCGGACCAGATTTCTTCGCCGATATGAGGACATATACATGAAAGCATCTTAATAAAGCCTTCTGCATATTCCTTAGGACATGTACCTTTTACAGCTTCGTTCATAAATATCATCATCTGAGCAATAGCCGTATTAAAGCCAAGTGACTCAAAATCTGAAGTAACTTTCTTAACCGTCTGGTTGTAAACCTTGGTAAGTCTGTCATCATTATTATCTGTTATATTTTCTTCGTTTGTAAAGTAATTCCATACCCTGTTAAGGTATTTTCTTGCACCTTCAACACCTGATGAACTCCACGGTTTTGAAACCTCGAGAGGTCCCATAAACATTTCATAGAGTCTTAATGTATCAGCACCGTAATCTCTTACGATATCCGAAGGGTTAACAACGAATTCAGGGAATCTCTTACCCATCTTAATACCGTTTTCACCTAATATCATACCCTGATGAACAAGTTTTTTGAAAGGCTCTTTAACAGGCGAAATACCTTCATTGTAAAGGAATCTGTTCCAAATTCTTGAATACATCAGATGGCCTACTGCATGCTCGGGACCGCCGATATAAAGGTCAACCGGAAGCCAGTGCTTTAAGAGCTCGGGATCTGCGATAGCCTTGTCGTTCTGAGGATCGATATATCTCATGTAATACCATGATGAACCTGCAGAACCCGGCATTGTAGATGTTTCTCTCTTACCCTTTACGCCGTCTTTTTCATATACTTTCCACTCTGTGGCATTTTCAAGAGGAGCCTGACCGTTCTTTCCCTTGTAATCGTCAAGTACGGGAAGTACCAAAGGAAGCTCGTCATCATCAAGCACATGAATGTTTCCGTCTTCATCATACCATACGGGAACAGGCTCGCCCCAGTAACGCTGACGTGCAAAAATCCACTCACGGAAGTGATAGTTTACTGTTCTCTTCGCAACACCCATCTTTTCAAGCTTCTGGGTAATTGCTTCTTTAGCATCTTCTACTACAAGACCAGTAAATTCTTCAGAATTGATAAGCTTGCAGCCTTTTCCGAGATAATCATATTTTTCAAATGCACATTCGCTTACATCTCTTCCGTCGATAACCTGAATCATATCGATATTGTGAGCAATTGCATATTCAAAGTCTCTCTGATCGTGTGAAGGAACTGCCATAACAGCACCTGTACCATAGTTGGCAAGTACGAAATCACCGATGAACATACGAACTTCTTTGCCGTTTACGGGATTGATACATGTAACGCCTTTAAGTTCACAGCCTGACTTGGTTTTATTAAGTTCGGTTCTGTCCATATCGTTCTTCTTTAAAGTTTCGTCGATATAAGCCTGAACCTCTTCTTTATTCTGGATTCTGGGCATTAAATCTTTTACGATCTGTCCGTCCGGAGCAAGTACCATAAAAGTAATACCGTAAATCGTTTCAATACAGGTTGTATAAATGGAGAACTCTCCGCCTCCTACAATCTGGAATTTAACTTCCACGCCTTCGGAACGTCCGATCCAGTGACGCTGCATATCCTTGGTGGATTCGGGCCAGTCGATTTCATTAAGACCTTCAAGTAATTCATCAGCAAAAGCAACCTGATCGATAACCCACTGTTTCATGTTCTTACGAACTACAGGATAACCGCCACGCTCCGATTTGCCGTCGATAACTTCGTCGTTTGAAAGAACCGTACCAAGTTCCTCACACCAGTTAACAGGCATGTCTATAAGTTTTGCATAACCTTTTTCATAGAGTTTCTTAAAAATCCACTGAGTCCATTTGTAGTAAGAAGGATCGCTTGTTGCAATCATCTTAGACCAGTCGTAGTCAAAGCCGAGTTCTTTTAACTGCTTTGAGAATGTCTTTATATTTTCCTGAGTAAAGCCGTTAGGATTGTTACCGGTTGTAACAGCATACTGTTCTGCGGGAAGACCGAATGAATCATATCCCATGGGATGAAGTACATTGTATCCCTGCATTCTCTTCATTCTTGAAGAAATATCTGTTGCGGTATATCCTTCCGGATGACCTGCATGAAGGCCTACACCCGAAGGGTATGGAAACATATCAAGAGCATAAAATTTAGGCTTTGAAAAATCCCAGACATCTGTTTTAAATGTCTCATTATCCTCCCAGTATTTCTGCCACTTAGGCTCAACTTCATGATGATTGTAAGGTCTGTTCATAATTAATCTCCGTTTTTTATAAAAATAACCTTAATAATTTTAGTAATTTTACGCGTAAAAGTCAATGAAAAAGCCGAAGCAATAAGCTCCGGCCTTTCGTATTGTTTATTGTTAAAACAATTTTTCAGACATTATTCAACATTGCCTTCAGCAACCTTGTCAGCTCTTTCCTTAACTTCAGCTTCCTGAATATCTGAAGGAGCCTGTTCGTAACGAGCGAATTCATATTCGAAATCACCACGTCCGCCTGTCATGGAACGAAGGTCTGTGCAGTATCCGTATAAGCTCATCATAGGGATATCAGCTTCAACTACTGTCTTGCCGTTTCCTGCGGGATTCATACCGAGCACACGGCCTCTTCTCTTATTAAGGTCACCCATTACATCACCTGTAAAGTCATTGGGAACAGTAACCTTAAGTGAAGCGATAGGCTCAAGAAGAATGGGACCTGCTTCCATAAAGCCTTTCTTGAAGGCCTGGATTGTAGCCATCTTAAATGCCATTTCCGAAGAGTCAACAGGATGATAAGAACCATCGTAAAGAGTAGCCTTAACACCTACTACGGGATATGCAGCAAGAGGGCCTCTAAGAACTGATTCCTGTAAACCTTTTTCTACTGCAGGGAAGTAGTTCTTGGGAACTGCGCCACCAACAACTTCTTCTTCGAATACATAAGGAGTCTCAAGATCACCCGATGCACAGAAACGCATCTTTACGTGACCGTACTGACCATGTCCGCCGGACTGTTTCTTATATTTGTATTCAACGTCGGAATTCTTCTTAATTGTTTCTCTGAAAGCTACCTTCGGTTTTGTTAAATCAATCTTAACTTTGTATTCGTTCTCAAGTCTTGACTGAATAACATCAATATGTAAATCGCCCATACCGTAGATAAGCATCTGCTTGTTCTCGGAATCGTTAACAGCCTTGATTGTCTGATCTTCATGCATAATCTTCTGAAGTGACTGAGCAATCTTGTCAACGTCTGCCTTGTTAACAGCATGATATCTCTTGTATGTATAAGGCTTGGGAAGTTCAGCTTTACCAAATCTGATGATATGGGACTTGGTTGAAAGTGTATTGCCTGTTCTTGCTGCTGTAATCTTTGCAAGAGCACCGATATCACCTGCGTGAAGTTCGGGAACTTCGATAGGTTTATTGCCCTGAAGAAGATAAATCTTACCGATTTTCTCTTCAACCTGCTTCTCATCGTTGTACATTAAGTCATCTGTCTTAAGAACACCTGACATAACCTTGATAAGTGAATACTTACCGATGAAAGGATCGACAATTGTCTTGAAGATATAAGCCGATTTCGTCTTGGAGAAATCATAGTTTGCTTCAAATACTTCGTTAGTCTTTAAGTCGATACCGGCAACTGTTCTTGAATCAGGACCGGGAAGATATTTTACGATATCATCCATTAATGTATAAATACCCTGGCAAAGGATATTTGAACCCATTGAAATGGGAACTATGCTGCAATCATTTACGGATACTCTTAAAGCCTGACGGATTTCGTTTTCGGTAAATGTTTCGCCGCCGAAATATCTTTCCATAAGATCTTCGCTTGTCTCAGCTACGGATTCCATAAGAGTTTCTCTGTAGCTCTCAAGATATTCCTTGTTAGCTTCGGGAACATCACATTCCTTAACTTCCTTGCCTTCCCACTTGTAAGCTTGTTCTGTGATTACATTAACGTAACCTGTGAACTTTTCATTCTCTCTGATAGGAAGATGGAAAGGAGCAATCTTCTTTCCGTAAAGAGCTGTTAAATCTTCAACAACCTGTCTGTAAGAAGCATTGTCGATATCCATATCGGTTACAAAGAACATTCTGGGAAGTTTGTATTTTTCGCAGATTTCCCATGCTCTTTCAGTGCCGACTTCAACACCGGCCTTACCGGAAACAACGATAATAGCTGCATCAGCTGCGGATGCCGCTTCTTCAGCTTCACCTACGAAATCAAAGAAACCGGGAGTGTCAAGAACGTTAATCTTTGTTCCGTTCCACTCAATCGGTATAAGAGAAGTATAAATAGAAATCTGTCTTTTAATCTCTTCCTTACCGTAGTCGCTGACTGTATTGCCATCGCTGATTTTTCCCATTCTTGAAGTAAGTCCTCCAAGATATGCCATAGCTTCAGCAAGTGATGTCTTTCCTGCGCCTCCGTGACCGAGCAGACAGACGTTTCTGATCTTATCAGTAGTGTAAATGTTCATGTTGTAACCTCCGAGTTTTTATTTGGGGTTAAATAAAAAAATTCCCCTTTAGAAACTATTAACCCCACTCAGTATATTTTACTAAAAACGGACAGATTATACAACGTGAAATATTTGTTTTGTACAAAAAATACGATTAAAGTGTGTAAAATTTGTATATTTTACCCTCAAATTTAAATATACTCAAAGGCATCCTTAATCCATTCTATTTCCTCACCCTTAATCGAAATAACATCAAATCGTATTTTGGTATTCTCGTCGATTTTGTTTATCAGTCTGTAATAATCACTCACTCTGCATATTTTGTGTATTTTATGAGTATTAATCGCCTCTTTCGGACTGCCCATATAATCGGAACTTCTGTATTTTACTTCATAAAAGACAAGAGTGTCCTTATCTTTGCCAATAATATCGATTTCACCGATTTTACATCTGAAATTCATATATAAAATAATAACATCATGCTTTTTAAGGAATTCCGAGGCAGTTATTTCGTAACCTCCGCCTGTAGTTCTTTTGTTTATAAAATCACCCCCATTGCATCAAAAAAACACTCAAACATTAGATATTTGAAATAAACGGGAAAAATAAGAAATTTAAAGAAATTAGATATAATTATGAATAAAGGATCTTCTGTGAATCTCACAGGGACCGAATTTTTTAAGACCTTCTATGTGAGCCGCAGTTCCGTAGCCTTTATTTTTGGCAAATTCATAGCCGGGATATTTTTCGTCAAATTCAGCCATCATTCTGTCTCTGGTAACCTTTGCGACGATGGATGCCGCACCTATAGAGATACTTTTAGCGTCACCTTTTATGATGGGGACCTGCTTAATATTCACTCCTGGAATTGTTACTGCATCATTTAAAAGAACATCAGGCTTAACCTTGAGATTGCTTATAGCTTCTCTCATTGCTTCGTAAGTAGCCTGTAATATATTTATTTCATCGATTCTGTTATTGTCTTTTATGCCGATACCGTAAGCGACTGCTTCTTTTATGATGATATCGTAGAGTTCTTCTCTTCTTTTCTCAGAGAGTTTCTTAGAGTCGTTAATGTAAAGAATATTACAGTCTTTGGGTAAAATAACAGCACAGGCAACAACAGGACCCGCAAAAGGACCTCTTCCCACCTCATCTATACCGCATACGTAACCTAAATGCTCATATTCTTTTTCATACTGCTTTATAGCCTCGATTCTTTTAAGCTCGGCTTCAAGCTTTTCGCCCTTAAGTTCTCTCATTTTAATCTTCCGAATGTTTCACAAAACCGATTTTGTTGAAAGGATATATTCTAAGCCAAGCACGGCCGATAATATTCTCTTTTTTGATGTTTCCTACTTCATAATATCTCGAATCGAAGGAATCGTTTCTGTTATCGCCTAATACAAAATACTCGTCTTCTCCTAAAACAATAGGATTTGAAGCGATACCCGGATCATTAATTCTTTCTTTGCCGAAGTTTTCAGTAAGTAAAACATCATTTATAAAAATATTGCCTTCTTCGTCAATGTATACAGTCTCTCCGGGAAGGCCGATGATTCTTTTGATAAAATAATTTCTCTTCTGATAAGGAAATACAATAACGTCAAATCTCTTGGGCTCTTTAAATCTGTAAGAAATCTTATCAACTATAAGATTATCTTTATCCGACAGAGTGTTTTCCATACTTTTACCGTCAACAACGGTTCTCTGACCGATAAAAGTCACTATAAAAAGAGAAACGAGAAGCAAAATAAGAAAATATATAACCGTTTTTAATACCTCTTTTAAAGTATCATTCATTTTTTTATTTTTTTCAGCAGACATAATTGTTACCCTTAGTTTTCTTCTATATTTTCAATTGTAAGATTGCCTATTTTACAGCTTCTGAAATCATCAATCAACATCTTGGCGCCTCTTGCAATATCAGCATCTCCGCCGGATTTTACAAGATTTCTTTTAACAGTATAACTCTCAAGTATTTTTATACTGTCTTCGGACTCATCAATCTCATATTTGGAATTAAGAATTCCCGGATATTTAGATTTTAATATATCAATAAGGGAATATGCAAGTTCCTCAAAAGGCAGAATGTCATCATTGACGGAGCCTATAAGGGCAAGTATTATTCCCGTTTTTTCATCTTCGAATTTTGGCCATAAAATACCCGGCGTATCGAGGAGTTCGAAGTCATTTTTGACCGAAATCCACTGTTTTCCTTTGGTTACACCGGGTTTATTGCCTGTCTGTGCTTTGGCTTTTCCCGCAAGAGAATTAATAAAAGTTGATTTGCCGACATTCGGAATACCTACAACCATACATTTAATGCTTCTTTTAAGAATACCTCTTTTTCTGTCGCGCTCTATCTTCTCTTTGCATACTTCTTTTATAACATTATCGAGAGTTTTGACACCCTGACCGGTCCTGGAATTTATAAGTATGCATTTAATGCCTTTTTCTTCAAAATAAACTTTCCATTTTTCATTGTCGCTTTTATCGGACATATCGGACTTGTTCATCAAAACAAGTCTGAATTTATTCTTCGCAAGAGTGTCTATATCCGGATTTCTGGATGCCTTAGGAGCCCTGGCATCAATTATTTCAATAACCAGATCAACAAGTTTGATGTTTTCTTCCATCATTCTTCTGGCTTTGGTCATATGGCCGGGGTACCAGTTTATATTTATTTTAGAGTTCTTGTTTTCGCTCATAAACTAAAATATAATCTTTGCTTTTTTATCATCTACTTTATATCTAAACCAAACTCGCCCGATGATATCGTCTCTTTGAACGGGCCCGATATTTCCGTATCTTGAGTCTTCGGAATCGTTTCTGTTGTCCCCCAGTACGAAATATTCGTCCTTGGCAAGAACTATAGGAGTTTCAGCAAGACCGGCAAATTCCATTGGTTCGTACAAATCTTCGTCTTCAAAAAGTTCACCGTTAATATACAAATGGCCGTTTTCTATTAATACTTCATCTCCGCCGACGGCTACGACTCTTTTAAGATAAAGATAAGAATTCTTGTTGCCGTTGGGATAAAAGGCAATTATCTGACCTACTCTCGGCTTAAAAAGCACGTATGAAGACTTGTTAATCAAAACTTCGCCTGAATTATAAAGTGCAGGATTCATTCCGTCGCCGATAACCGCGGTTTTGGTTCCGAATACAAGGACCAATACAAAGGCAATAAAAGAAACCGCCGCCATCCAGAACAGCAAAACAAAAAGTCCCGTGAAATGATGCGGCTTGATTTTCTTTTCTTTTTTTACAAATGTAAGTCCCTGGCGTTTTTTCATATTTTCTAAAAAAGGCAGGAATTAAATCCTGCCTCGTTTTTAAGATTAGATTTTCTCTTTTACTTTCGCTTTCTTTCCAACTCTGTCTCTTAAGTAGAAAAGTTTTGCTCTTCTTATCTTACCCTTACGAACAACCTCAACGTCTGCAACGTTAGGGGAATGAATGGGCCAAGTCTTTTCTACACCACAGCCGTTAGAAATCTTACGAACTGTAAATGTCTGACGGTTTGAACCGCCCTGAATCTTAATAACTGTTCCTTCGAAAATCTGGATTCTGGATTTGTTACCTTCCTGAATTCTGTTGTGTACTCTTACGGTATCACCGACTTCGAAAGCGGGTACGCTCTCTTTTAACTGAGCATTTTCAATCTCTTTGATAATTTCGTTCATTTGTATATCTCCTTTGTTTCATCGGATGTTCTTAAGTCTAAAAAGCTCAGCGGACCATCTCTTTACACGCAACTATAATAAATTACCACATTAATTCAAATAAGTCAACAAAAACGATTAACATAATAAAACATTAATCGATGTTAACATCGACCTGCAAATCATCCTTAACGGAAGCCGCTTTTACAACGACTCTAATTGCTTTGGCAATTCTGCCCTGTTTGCCGATAACCTTACCCATATCGCTACTAGCAACATGAAGGTTAATTTCGACATTCTTTCCGTCAATATTTTCAGTTACAGTCACTTCTTCGGGATGATCTACGAGGGCTTTTGCGATAGTTTCAACTAATTCCTTCACTTATGCGCCTCCTGTGAATCATTCTCCTATTTTTCGATACCTGCAATCTTGAAAATCTTAGCAACAGTTTCTGTAGGCTGAGCGCCGTTGTTTAACCATTTCTTAGCTGCTTCTTCGTTTACCTTGAACTCAGAAGGATTCTTGTTAGGATCATATGTACCGATTTCTTCAATGCATCCACCGTTTCTTGCTGTTCTTGAATCTGAAACAACGATTCTGTAAATAGGATTTCTCTTATAACCCATTCTGCTTAATCTGATTTTAACTGACATTTTTTAGTCCTCCATAAAATATAAAAATATAATCATTATTTATTCAAAACTCCAAATAGAAGTTGTTGACTTAAAAAGGCATTTTAGGGAAACCGCCGAAGCCGCCGAAGGGACCTCTTTTCTTACCGCCCATAAGGCCAGGCATCTGCTTCATCAGTTTCTGTGTCTGCTCGAACTGTTTGATAAATCTGTTCACTACAGAGATATCAACTCCTGCACCCTTGGCAATTCTGTGCTTTCTCTGGGGATTTAAAATCTTGGGATTTGAACGCTCTTTCTTAGTCATGGAAAGAACAATTGCTTCCATCTGTTTAAGCTGCTTTTCATCTACGGCGCCCTCAAGGTCATCCTTGGAAATACCCATATTAGGCATAAGTCCGAGCATTGATGAAAGGCCACCCATTTTTTTCATCTGGTTCATACTCTCAAGGTAATCGTTAAAATCGAATTTACCTTTCTTGAGTCTTCCCATCATGTCTTTTTCTTTTTCTTCATCGATTTCGTCTTTTTCAGCCATTACTTTATCGATGAGAGTTAAGACATCGCCCATACCGAGAATTCTGTTTGCCATTCTGTCGGGATAAAACTGTTCGAGATCGGATAACTTCTCGCCCATACCGACATAAAGAATGGGAACTCCGGTAACTGCTTTGATGGAAAGTGCCGCACCGCCTCTGGTATCGCCGTCCATCTTCGAAAGAATCAGACCGTCGACTCCGACTTTTTCGTTGAAGTCTTTAGCCACATTTACGGAATCCTGACCAATCATGGCATCGACTACAAGGATAGTCTTGTGAACCGTTACGTTCTTCTTTATATTAATAAGCTCCTGCATTAATTCTTCATCAATCTGAAGACGTCCTGCAGTATCGAAGATTACAACATTTTCATTGTTCTTGGCTGCGTATTCAAGGCTCTTTTTAGCGATTTCTACGGGATTTACATTATCTCCCATCGAAAATACGTCAACGCCCTGTTTTTCACCGTTTACCTGCAACTGTTTGATAGCTGCCGGACGATAAACGTCAAGTGCAACGAGTAAAGGTTTCTTGCCTTTTTTAATGAACTGTCCTGCGAGCTTTGCAGCGGTGGTTGTTTTACCTGCACCGTTTAAACCGCAGAGCATAATAACCGTAGTTGCCTGTCCGGGCTCAAATTTAAGTTCTACGGTTTCATCTCCTAAAACCTTGGTAAGTTCTTCGTTTACAATCTTAACAACTGCCTGTCCGGGATTTAAGCCTTCGAGAACTTCGCTGCCGACAGCTCTTTCTTCTACAGACTTAATAAAGTTTTTAACTACTTTATAGTTAACGTCCGCTTCAAGAAGCGCTAATTTTACTTCTTTTAGGGCAACCTTAACGTCTTCTTCGGTGAGGCGTCCCTTAGAACGAAGATTTTTAAATACTTTTGTAAGTTTATCCGTTAAATTTTCAAAAGCCATTACAGGTCCTCAGATAATTTATCAATAAGCCTTCCGATATTCGCGGTATCAGCACCTTTTTCGGAAAGAACGTCAATTTCGTGCTTAATTTTATCTATGGTCTCGATATTTTTCTGATAATTTTCGGCAAAATGAAGTTTTTCTTCATATTCCGCAAGGATTTTATCGATTCTTTTTACAGTATCATGCACACCCTGTCTGGAAATTCCTATCTCTTCACCGATTTCAGAGAGTGAAAAATCATTTTCAACAACATCCGAATAAATCTTTTGCTGATGTTCGGTTAAGAGATTACCGTATATATCAAATAGGAGTGCTCTTTCTTTTATTCTGTCCATAGACTTTATATTTAATCAAATCTTTACACAATGCGGCCAAAATAACCGCAGCTTGTTAAATATAGCAAAAAATAATAAGGGTGTCAAGACTTTTTACTTGACACCCTGTAAATTATTCTTCAAATATAGCTTTTACGAAGGATTTTGAATCAAATTTCTGCAAATCCTCAATTCCTTCGCCTACACCGATGTATTTAACCGGTATTTTAAGCTCATTCCAGATGGCAATTGCAATACCGCCCTTTGCGGTTCCGTCCATCTTGGTAAGGATAATGCCTGTAATATCACAGGCTTCTTTGAATTCCTTGGCCTGATTAAGTGCATTCTGACCTGTGGATGCATCGAGAACAAGGAGGTTTTCACGGTTTATACCGGGGAATTCCCTGTCGATTATCCTGTTCATCTTCTTTAATTCTTCCATCAGGTTCTTTTTATTATGAAGTCTTCCTGCCGTATCGCATAAAAGAATATCAACGTCTCTGGCTCTTGCGGACTGAAGTGCATCATAGATAACGCTTGCAGGATCCGTGCCTTCCTTGGCACCAATCATAGGTACGCCTACTCTGTCAGCCCAGCTTTCAAGCTGTTCCGTAGCTGCGGCTCTAAAAGTATCTGCTGCGGCAATCAAAACCTTTTTCTTATCTTCCTTAAAATTGTAAGCAAGCTTTCCTATGGAAGTGGTTTTTCCTACACCGTTTACACCAATCACAAAGATAATTGACTTTTCATGCTCGAAAGCATACTGATCACCTTCGATATTAAGTCTGTCCGATAAAAGATTTATAATATAATCCTTGCAGTCTTCGGGCTTCTTAATATGTTCGATTTTTACGAGCGTCTTAATCTCATCAATTATCTCGCTAGTCGTTGTAACGCCGATATCGGCCATTACAAGCACTTCTTCGAGTTCCTCGTAAAAATCGTCGTCTATCTCCGAAAAGCCGTGGAAAACGCTGTCTAAACCGTCTAAAAGGTTGATTCTGGTTTTATTTAAACCGTTTTTCAGTTTGGCAAAGAAACCGCTTTTTTCTTTTTCCATTATTTTTTAGCCTTTTTCTTTTCTTCGTCTTCAAGCAGTTTGTCTACCAGATCGACTGAAACGAGTGCTGATACACCCTTTTCCTGCATAGTGATACCGTAGAGTCTGTCTGCCTGCTTCATAGTTCCTCGTCTGTGAGTAATTACTATGAACTGTGTATTCTTAGTCATCTTTAAGAGATACTTGGCAAATCTGTCGACATTGCTTTCATCAAGCGCAGCCTCAATTTCGTCCAAAAGACAGAAAGGCGAAGGTTTTAAATTCTGAATTGCAAACAGCAGAGAAATCGCTGTTAAAGCTTTTTCACCACCGGATAACTGCATCATATTCTGAAGTTTCTTTCCCGGTGGCTGAGCAATAATCTTAATACCTGCCTCGAGAATATCTTCTTCATCCAACAGTTCGAGTTCTGCTTTTCCGCCTCCGAAGAGTTCTCTGAATACTTTGTCGAATTCTGAGGAAATACGTCCGAACTGTTCCTTAAACTGAACTCTCATAGCCACATCGAGTTCATCGATTATCTTGACAAGTTCTTTTTCGGCCTGCTGTAAATCAGCATGCTGAGCGGAAAGGAACGAATGTCTTTCAAATACTTCTTTATATTCTTCAATAGCATTAACGTTTACATCGCCAAGCTTTTTGATATCATCCTTCAATGAATGAATCATTTTCTTCATTTCGGAAAGATTTGTAAGTTCCTCGTCACGAAGTAACTTTGCATCCTGAAGAGTAATATCGTATTCCTGCCATATATATGAAGAGAAGTTAGCAAGGTTTTCCTGCTGTTTTTCCTTTGCGCTGCGGAGTCTGAAAAGTTCCTTGTCAAACTCGTTTATCTTATTGGAAATTGCATCTTTCTCGTCAAAATAAGACTTTCTCTTAGCAAGAAGTTCTTCTTTTCTCGCTGTATCTTCGCTTAATTTCTTCTGTGATTCGGACTGCGAGGTAAAGCTTGCCTTGATTGTTTCTTTTATGCTTTCAAGATTTTCCTTCTTAATACCGATTTCCTTTTCGGTATTTGTTCTTGCTTCGATTACCTCTTCTTTTTCGGCGGTTAATTTGTCAAAATCGCCTTTAAGTCTGTTTAAATTGGACTGTTCGAATTCCTGTTTCTGATAGAGTTTTTCCATTACCAGAGTGGAATCGTTTACGTTCTTAGACTTATTGCCTTCGTCAGTCTTTAAAGAAGCAAGTTCTTTCTGCTTTTCTTCGATGGTCTTGTTTTCTTTTTCCTCGTTCTTAATTGACTCGTCGAAAAGACATTCTTTTTCTGCTTTCTGCTTATTAAGTGACTCAAGGTCTATACCGATCATGGCTGCTTCTTCTTTTAAAGCATCATAATCAGACATGGTTGAACCCATCTTTTCCTTGGCATTGTCGCAGTTCATTCTGGCGGTATTCTGTCTTAAGAACGCCTTCTGCAGATCGTCTTTATTCTTGATAATAGCGGCTCTGACTTCGTTTCTCTGAGCCTTGATATTTTCAATTTCTTCTAAAATAGAATTTTGTTCGTCGGAAAGCTTCTTTACGTTCTTTTCAAGCTCTTCGATTTCTCGTCTTCTTCCTAAAAGATTCGAGTTGTTCTTAAAATGACCGCCGCTGATTCCGCCGCCGGGGATTAACATTTCGCCTTCAAGCGTAACCATTCTGATGCCGTATTCATACTTCTTGGCAATCTTTAAAGCATTGCCTACAGTATCTACAACAAGAATTCTTCCTAAAAGAGTTCTTGCAACATCTTTGTATTCGTCGGCTATTTCAACAATTTCATCAGCTTTGCCGAGCACGCCTTTTTCTTTTAGGGACTCAGGCTGTTTAAACTTCTCGGGATTTGTAATGGAGGTTAAAGGAAGGAATGTAGCTCTTCCGGCTTTTTCCTTCTTTAAGATTTCAATTAATCTCTTGGCGCATTCTTCATCCTTTGTAACAATGTTCTGAATATTGCCGCCGAGTGCTATTTCGATAGCTGTTTCGTATTTCTTTTCAACTTTGATAATATCAGCCACAACGCCGATAATCTTCTTGTCGGAAGACTTCTCTTCCATCACTCTTTTAATGGATGAGTTAAATCCGTCGTAACGTTCGGAAATATTGGTAACAGCTTCGAGTTTGGACTTTTCCTGATGATATCTTGACTGAACTTCCTTTAATTTATCGTCGCAATTTGATAATTCATCATGGAATTTAGCGGTTTCGCCGTCAAGTTCCTTGCTCTTTTTATTTAAATCAGCGATTTCTTCGGTGATTTTGTTGAATTCTTCTTCGAATTTCTTAACTTCCTCGTTGTGCTTTGCTTCTACGGACTTTGCGGTAAGAAGTTTTGCGTTAATCTCGGAAAGTCTGATGTTTTTCTGGGAAATATTGGTTTCGATACCTGAAATTTCAGCCTTAACGGTCGCTCTCTCGTTTAATAATTCCCTTATATAACTATTGCCCTTATCAATATAAGCGCTTACAGTCTCAATCATAGCTTCAACTTCATCAAGTTCTGCCTTGGCTTTGTCTGAAGCCTCTTTTTTATCATTTATTTCTTTGTCTATTTCTGATTTTAATTCGACAACCTTGTTGATTTCGTCAGTTTTGGACGCAATTAAGCCTTCAAGATCTTTTAACCTTGAATCCAAATGTCCCATATTGTCGGTAGCCGATGAAATCTGTTCGTCAAGTAATTTAGTTTCACCTTCGAGTTTTTCTCTTAAAACATCAGCTTCCGCAAGGTTTTGACGGTTGGAATCGATTTCTTCCTCAAGATGAGCCAAGATATTCTCGACTTCTTCGTAATCTCTCTTAAGCTTTTCACTCGAAAGATTAGCTTCATCAAAATCTTTCTGTGCGATAGCTTCCTTTTCGGTTAAATCTGCAATCTTTTTGTCAATTGCGGCAGAATCAAGCAAAAATACGTTGATATCGTATTTTTTTAAATCTTCCTTTTTGGATAAATATATTTTTGCTTTCTGGGATTGCTTTTCGAGAGGTCCGATCTGTCTGTCGAGTTCGGACAGAATATCCGTTACACGAAGCAGATTTGCTCTTTCGTTTTCCAGTTTCTTTAAGGTTTCAACTTTTCTTCTTTTAAATTTAACGATACCTGCAGCTTCGTCAAAAAGTTCTCTTCTATCTTCAGGCTTTGAGCTTAAGATTTTGTCAATCTGTCCCTGACCGATGATGGAATAACCTTCTTTGCCGATACCTGTATCATAAAAGAGTTCGTTTACATCTTTTAGACGGCATACAGTACCGTTGATAAGATATTCGGACTCGCCTGAACGGTAAATTCTTCTGGCAACAGTAACTTCGTCAAAGTCAATTGCCAGTGCATGATCCGAATTATCAAGAGTAATAGCAACATAAGCGGAGCCTACGGGTTTTCTTAACTGAGTACCCGAAAAAATAACATCCTGCATGGATGCTCCTCTTAACTGTTTGATTCTCTGTTCTCCGAGAACCCATCTTACGGCGTCGGCTACATTACTTTTACCTGAACCGTTAGGTCCAACAATTCCGGTGATTCCGTTTGTAAACTGGAACGATATTTTATTTGCAAAAGACTTGAAGCCCTGGACTTCAATGCTTTTTAAATACATTTTATTCTTCCTTTGTGAGTATTTTTATGCCGTTGTAGGCAGCGAGCTGTTCTGCTTCCTTTTTATTATGGCCTTCTCCGGAGCAGATCATTTCATCATTAATAAAGAGACCTACCACAAAATGCTTATCATGGTCGGGACCTGTTTCTTCAATAACTTTGTATTCAAGAGACATATTGTCTTTAGATTGAACATAAATCTGCATACGGCTCTTTGAGTCAACAAAAAGCTGGTTTTCCGAGATATCGTTTAAAAGGAATTTTTCGATATATTCTTTTGCTGCCATATATCCGAATTCAAGATAAACAGCGCCGATAATGGCTTCGAAAACGTCGGAAAGAATGGAATTTCTGTTTCTTCCACCACTTGCATCCTCGCCTTTTCCTAAAAGAATGTATTCGGAAAGATTCATTCTTTTAGCAGTAAAAGCCAAAGAAGGCTCGCAAACTAAAGAAGCACGAAGCTTGGAAAGTTCGCCTTCAGGCATATCGGGATGATGTCTGTAAAGAAAGTCTGAAGATACTATTTCAAGAACGGCATCGCCTAAGAATTCGAGTCTTTCATAATCTTCCCATTTATTCACTTTTAATTCATTAACAAATGAGGAATGGGAAATAGCGCTTTTAAGGTTTGCCGTATCAGCAAACTTCAAACCGATCAGTCCCTGTAATTTCTCAAGTCTCTCGTCTATATTCATTACTTGCGTTCCATTACCTTTTCAATCAATAATACAGCTTCTCCGACATTGGAGATGGTTTCGACATCTTCACCGTCAAGAGAAATATCAAGAGCGTCTTCAACGCCGATAATAATCTGGTAAACATCGAGTGAATCGGCACAGAGATCCCCTATAAAGGTAGTTTCTTCGGTTATTTCCTTAGGGTCAACATTTAATATTTCAACAATCTTATCCCTTAAAACATCAAATATCATCTTCCTTAATTAATCCTCCTGGATCTGAGTGATGGCAAAACTTTCACTCATTAGTTCGAGCATTCCGCTCTGTTTAAATCTGATGCACTGGTTGAGTGCGTTCTTTATTTCTTTAGCTTTTGAATTACCGTGTCCTTTAACCACAAGACCTTTGAGACCAAGTAAAGGTGCCCCACCGTATTCGGACGAAGAAAAACTCTTAACCGTTCCGCGAAGTGCAGGCTTAACAAGTGCACCTCCGATCTTGCTTCTTGCGTTGGAAAGCATGGATTCTTTTATCTTGGAAATAAGCGTCGCGGAAAGACCTTCATATAATTTAAGGATTACATTTCCTACAAATGCATCGCAGACAATTACGTCCACGTCACCACTTGGAATATCTCTTGCTTCCACGCTTCCGATAAAATTAATATCGGGACAGCCTTTAAGCAGAGGGAATGAATCTTTTACGAGAGCATTGCCCTTCTCCTCTTCGGCTCCGATATTAACGATACCGACTTTGGGATTTTCAACTCCCATCATTTTATTCATATATATACTGCCCATTTTTGCAAACTGCAAAAGATTGAGGGGCTTGGAATCCACATTGGCGCCACAGTCAATGAGAAGCGCAAATCCTTTTGCGGTAGGAATAAGCGGAGCAAGAGGCGGTCTGTCAACGCCCTTGATTCTGCCTACGATTACCTGACCGCCTACTAAAACGGCTCCGGTACTTCCGCAGGATACAAAAGCATCAGCTTCTTTATTCTTAACCATCTGCATTCCTATTACTATAGAAGAATTCTTTTTCTTTCTGATAGCGGATACAGGCGCTTCAGACATAGCAATAATCTCTGTGGCATTAACAATTTTAAGACGTTCAGCATCATATTCAACGCCTTCGAGTTCCTTATTTATGAGTTCTTCAACACCTACCAGATAAACTATTAAATTCTGATTATCTTTAATTGCATTAATTGCTCCTTTAACTACTTCCTTGGGAGCATTATCACCGCCGTGAGCATCAAGTGCAACCTTAACAAAATCACTCATTTTTGTACCTCAAAAATATTGCAGATGTCCATAAAAATACAACTTTAAATATACATAAAATCGGGCGAAAAATCAAGAAATTCTTTAATATAAACTTTTTTGTTGACAAAGTTATTTTCAAACTGTATACTCTTTAACGTACGAATAAAAAAGATACAGGGAATTGGAGGTGTAAAGATATGTCTATTTGTCCGAAAAACAAATCATCCAAAAGCCATAGAGATAAAAGAAGAGCAAACTGGAAGATGGGAGCAACTACATTAGTAAAATGTTCCAAGTGCGGCGCTTTGACCGTACCCCACAGAGTATGTAAAGCTTGCGGATGCTACAACAAGAAAGAGATTATTAAATTAGACGAAGAATAATTCACTTTCGATTTAAAGATAATAAACCTTCTGTTAAGGAAGGTTTTTTTATTACTCTTCTGCTATGAAAATACAATAAAAAAGGCGCCGGAATTAAATGATATGTACCCAGAATTCTGGACACATGTTTATGAATTAGGTTGAACACATGGATGCTTTCCTGTAAACAGCAGGAGGCATCCATTTTGTTTTTGCCTGAATTCTTTTGTTATTATAATAATCTATATATTCTTCGACTG
>JAFZUY010000035.1 GCA_017618075.1 Lachnospiraceae bacterium | reverse complement strand
GATCAGCTGCTCCGTCAAGATATCCGAATTGCTCTTTGCCCGCAGGCTGGTTGAAATAACAATCACCTTACTCATAATGACCTCCCTTACTGCAGATACTGCTCATAAAAACTCTGGAGCTTGTCAAAAGGAATATAGTCTTTATCGCCGCCATCATAAAGATCTGTATGTACTGCGTCAGGAATGATAAGAAGTTCCTTGTTGTCCGAATACTTACTGTCCTTCACCATATCAGAATATGCATCCTTTGAAAAATAGCAGGAATGCGCCTTCTCTCCATGTATCAGCAACACTGCACTTCTGATCTCGTTACTGTATTTAAGGATTGGCTGATTTATGAATGACTCGCATCCGATCACATTCCAGCCATCATTGGAATTAAGGCTTCTTGCGTGATATCCGCGGTCTGTCTTGTAATAGTCATAGTAATCCTTCACAAAAAACGGAGCATCTTCAGGAAGAGAATCCACAACGCCGCCTGCACGCTTGTATTCACCGGCTTTTAAGTCTTCAAGTCTCTGTGCGCAAATGGCTGCTCTCTGTTTATAACGGGCTTCTTCACTGTCTTCAGAATCAAAGTAGCCCTTTGCCCCTACTCTAGTCATGTCATACATGGTAGATGCTACGGTAGCCTTGATCCTGGTATCAAGTGCCGCGGTATTGATCGCCATTCCACCCCATCCGCAGATTCCCAGAATGCCGATCCTGTTCGAATCCACCTTTTCATTCAGGGAGAGAAAATCTACCGCCGCCATAAAATCCTCCGTATTGATATCAGGTGAAGCCATATATCTCGGATATCCTCCGCTCTCACCCGTAAAGGAAGGATCAAAAGCTATCGTCAGGAATCCCCTCTCAGCCATAGTCTGTGCGTACAGGCCGGAACTCTGTTCCTTTACTGCTCCAAAAGGTCCGCTTACGGCTATTGCAGGAAGTTTTCCTTCGGCATTCTTGGGAACATACATGTCAGCTGCCAGCGTGATTCCGTAACGATTCACAAAAGTCACCTTGCTGTGATCTGCCTTATCGCTCTTTGGGAAAGTCTTATCCCATTCCTGTGTAAGATTCAGTTCATCTTTCTTTATCATCGTGATTACCTCCAATTCTATCGGTCTGCCTGCTTCATTTCCTTTTTCGTGGTACGGATCAGAAAATCCAGGCAATCGACCTTCCTTCCGCTCTCGTGCAGCTCATCCATCAGCCTGCACCGGTCTTTCCTCATCATTTGCAGGGCACCTGCCATGTTTCCGGATTCACACATCCTTATGACGTCCTCAGTTGTTTTTTTGCAGCAACCCGCATCGGACAGGTTTTGCTTCAATCGTTTCAGATCCATGGTATTCCTCGCATCCTGCATAGATTCTTTTCTTTACAGTTCCTATCATAAACGCTTGAACGAATCCTCGCTAATGGTTATAATGAATATCGTGATATGCCTTTTTGGAATATCAACGATAGTATGAAAGGATGATCCTCATGGAAATAAGAACCCTTAGATACTTCCTTGCCGTTGCAAGGGAAGAAAATATGACACGTGCTGCGGAACTTCTGCATGTCACACAGCCCACGCTTTCAAAGCAATTGAAAGCCCTTGAGGATGAACTGGGAAAGAAGCTCTTTACCCGTCACAGTTTCAGCATCCGTCTGACGGATGAAGGCATCCTTCTTCGGAACCGTGCAGAAGACCTGATCAGCATGGCTGATAAGATCGAGCAGGAATTCGTATCCCTTGATGACATCACCGGAGGCGAACTATACCTCGGTCTTGCGGAATCCTATCAGATTAAATATCTTGCGAGAGTTATAAAAGAATTCAAGACACGCTATCCGAACCTTCATTACCACATCACAAGCGGCGATACAGAACAGATTGCAGACAAACTCGACAAAGGACTGCTGGATTTTCTTGTTCTGGCTGAATATCCTGACAGTCGTAAATATGAATATATTGAATTCCCTGAAAGTGATAAGTGGGGGCTTGTGATACCTGAAGATGATCCTCTCGCAAAGAAGAAGACAATCCGTGCAAAAGATCTGGTCGGACTGTCTCTCTTCTGTTCCGAACAGGCATGGAATAATGAGATCAAAGAGTGGGCCGGAGCATCATTTCCTGAAATGAAGCTGGAGGGATCCTTCCGTCTTTCCTATAACGGTTCCATCTTTGCAAAAGAAGGTCTCGGATATCTGCTGACATTTAACCACCTTATCGATACTTCTGAAGGCAGTGGTCTTGTGTTTCGTCCGCTCACACCAACAGCGGAAACGAAACTTTATATTGCCTGGAACCGTTATCAGACTTTCACACCGATTGCCGAAAGATTTCTTGAACAGTTGCAGGAGTCATTTTCAGACAAGACCTCCGATTTGTCTTAGTACATAAAATTAAAATTTATTTTTCTTATCTTATATAAAAGTTAATGTTTCTTAATAATGTGTCTTGCTTGGAATCATCATAGCACCCCCGGCGAGTACTGCTATCCCACCGATGCCAATTATAAACCAACCGAGCCATTTCGCATCTCCACCCATCTCAGCAGGATTATCGGGATTGTAAAAGATTGTAACTGTCTGACCTGTACTCATGCCGGACTCCCATATATCACTCTGGCCGACATATGTTTTGCCATCGACTTCATATTGTACATATGCAACATAGTTCGCACTTGTTCTGTGCTTGCTCCAATTATTTGTAGAATTCGATATTTTCTCAATCTTAGTTATTTCAGCCTCAATAGGAACATATCCTGAGTTTCTGATAAACTGAACCCAAATACCGAGGCCTGCAAATGCCAGACCAACAATGATAAAAAGTATTCCCATAACCGTATTTTTTGAATTCATTTATATATCCTTCTCCCATCAAAATAAAGCATCATTAGTGAAGAAAATCAAAATTTAATTGAACTCATGGCATCCGCCGTATTCTTCCGTTTCTTTTATGATTACCGTTTACTTTTTTCACTGAAAAACGCTGCTATAAGTCCGATTCCCAAAAGCACTCCGAATGCCGCTATAATATTGATTATCAGAACGTCAATCATAGTATTAATCGCAAACAAAACAATCGATAAAAGAATAACTCCAATTCCTGCAAAAAGAAGATTGCGTATTTTATCAGCCTTCTTTTCCCTCATAAAAGAATCATCATGTTCGAAATGATTATCAAGGTATTCAACCATTTCGTCATACCCTTCATAACAGTTGTCGAAAAGATTTTCTACTTCAGCCTCTTTTCCGTCTTTTATGATATTAAACCTTATGAATGTATAATAACTTTTCTTTTTTATCTCAGGAACAGAAGTTATTTTATAACCGTACTTTTGGCATGCATCAGCGACTCTTTCGTCAACCTTGTTGTCGCGAATTGCATTCAGGCATTTTTTGCATTTTTGGGGGAAGAACACAAAATAATATGTTAATACAGCTACTCTCATGACATCAGAATGCGTAACTCTTAAATCGTGTTTGTAATCTGATGGTATCAGCTCATAAAAGTGAAGGGCGTTGGCCAATTTCTCGTCCGTATAATCAACATAATAAACATCGCCATTTTCATCCCGAATAAACGCGTACTGCCAGGTATTATGGCCTTTAAAACATCCTGCGGTAACTGCCAGCGCAATCAATGATATAACGCAAATAATATAACAGGTTACGCTTATTACACTTCTCGGATTGAATTGCAGCATCAGAAAAGCCGAAATGATTAATGTAGCAGTAAAAACAAGGCAGAATGAGACAAAAGTTACAATTGTCTGTTTGGGATAATGAACCTTACAATCCTTTTTCCATTGCCATATTGTGCGTTCTTTCTTAAGTGCGCTCGGTGCTTTTACGGGTACGGAATATTCCGTTATCTCAACACCGAAGATATCTTCATGAAATTCGGCAGGAATAATATCTTTTATTTCTTCGTTTGTTATTCTTTCCATCTTTTTCCAAATTAACTATAAAAAATTATTTATCCAATTCCTTTAAAATCTCATCGATTGAAATATTTTTCTCGTTTGCAATGCGCGCGAGATCTTCGTATTCGTACTTTTCTCTCACAACTCCGAAACCTTCGGATTTTTTAATTCTGATTTCTCCGAAAGGTGTTTCTTTTTTTATGATTTCTCTTTTAAGAGTGTATCTTTTGCTGACATTTTCCCTTATGCCGAGCGTGGTTGTGTGTTTGAAAATAAGTGAAACCATTTCGTCTTTTTTAGCTTCGTTGCACATTACGGAAAGAAGTATTCCCGGGCGCGATTTTTTCATTCCTACGGGAATGGTATAAACTTCCAGAGCGCCTGCTTCAAAGAGTTTTTCCATCGCAAATGAAATTTTCTCGCCTGTCATATCGTCGATATTGCAGGAAAGTTCTGTTATCTGCGATGCCTTTTCGTTCGTGCTTCCAAGGAATGCCCGAACACAATTAGCCTGCTCGAAATCTTTCTTACCCATTCCGTAACCAATCTTATCTACTGTCATTACAGGCATTTCGCCGAATGATGCTGCGAAGTATTTAATGAGTGCAGCACCTGTGGGCGTACATAGTTCACCTTTGATATGGCCTGCAGTGAAAGGAACACCTCGTAAAATATACGCCGTCGCGGGTGCAGGTACGGGAAGAATTCCGTGTGCGCAGTGAACATGGCCGCTTCCTACATGAATTTCAGAAGCAACGATTTTATCAGCCTTTAACTCATTCATCAGCATGCAGACCATTGTAATGTCAGCGATTGCATCCATGGTTCCGACCTCGTGGAAATGAATCTCCGATACAGGCTTGCCGTGCGCATTGCTTTCAGCCTCTGCAATCATGGCATAAACGTTCTTTGCGTCGGTTTTAACGTTCTCAGGTATATTCAGAGCGTCAATAATATCTTCTATATCTTTTAAACTTGAATGATGGTGCTCATGATTATGCTCATGTTCGTGGTCGTGATGGTGTTCGTGCTCCTCTCCCTCGCTCACACCGTCTACAAGGACGTTCATATGAGTTCCAAGTATACCGCACTTGGTCATGGGCTCGGCATTAACCGTCACTTTGGGTATGCCTGAATTATTTATTTTGTTAATAAAAGCTTCTTTGTCATCCAGTAATTCATATAAAGCAGCCGAGAGCATATCTCCTGCAGCACCCATTGAACATTCAAGGTAAAGTGTCTTCATATTGAGTCCTTTCACACGATTTTGGTTTACATAATTTTACTGTTTCTTATTCATATGATTTATGAGGCTTGCATAGTAGCCTGCACCGTAGCCGTTATCGATATTTACTACGGTTACGCCCGATGCACAGGAGTTTAACATTGATAAAAGAGCTGACAGGCCTTCAAACGATGCCCCATATCCCACGCTGGTCGGAACAGCTATGACCGGACAGTCCACAAGACCTCCGACAACGCTCGCAAGCGCTCCTTCCATACCCGCGATTGCGATGATGACCGAGGCGCTCATGAGCGAATCCATTTTAGATAATAGTCTGTGAAGACCTGCCACTCCGACATCGTAAATTCGCTCGATTTCATTACCAAAAAACTCCGCCGTAACGGCTGCTTCCTCCGCAACGGGTATATCACTCGTTCCTCCGGTCACAATTACGACTTTTCCGAGCCCGTCTGCAGCTCTTTTTTTGCCAACTATTGCAATTTGGGCTTCCTCATAAAAAGTTAAATCTGCATTTAACATTGTTTTTAAGGTATTTTCCTTCTCTTTTGACAGTTTTGTGATCAAAATTCCGTCATTTGAGTGTTCTTTTAGGGTCTCGACGATGGCCTTTATCTGCTCCGGAGTTTTTCCTGCTCCGTAGACCACCTCGCCTGCTCCCTGACGGTTCTTTCTCTGCAAATCCAGAGTGGCAAAATCGAGTTCAGCGAAGGGTTCTTTTTTGATGAGAAGCTCCGCCTCGCTGACTGATATTTTATTGTCTCTTACATCTTCAAGGATTTGATATAAGTCTGTTTTCATATTTTGTCTCTTTTTCTTTTTGGTTTACATAATATTGAACCAATTAGGGACGGTTCTGTTTTGGCTTTTTTTACCATTTTAGAACCGTCCCCGAATGACTCTTTTATGCGTTCTTTTTAACTAACATTTTTCTGATGATGCCTTTCGGGTCTTTTATGAAAAGCATTACAATCCAGATAATGAGGCCTAGTGCAACTACGCAAAGACCGAGATATGAATCGTTTAACATATCTGCTGCGGCAGGAGTGAAGAATTCTGCGCCGAGCTCTGCATATTCGAAGATTGCATCCACGAGCCACATAAGTGAAGCACCCCAGTACATAAGAGCAAGTGTGCCGTATCTCATTGAATTGTCGGGAGCTTTTTTATACCAGATTAAAGTAACGGTAATGGCTGCAAAAATTGTAATAAGAAGTGTCATGCCTTAACCTCCTTAGAATCTGTATTTTCTGCCTGGCGTTTTTCGATAACGTTGGAAACGATTACCATTCCAACCCATGCAGCGGTAACAAGCACAGCCATCGTAACGCCCGCGGTTCCCATTTCTGCCAGCATTCCGCCTACCTCGCCCTCCTTAACTGCGGTAAGGAAAGGAAATGTTGGAATAACTTCACCGTGCCATACATGTTCAAAAGCAAGAAGCGCACTTCCGCCCCAAAGCATTTTATTGAGCCATCCGAGTTTGGTGGAAAACTTTGTGCCGATCTTTTCAGCGGCACTTGTTCCATCAACCGATGCCTTCTTTAAATTATTATTCTCTTTCTTTTTTACAACCGCCGTAACGATTGTTGTAACAATTGCTTCCGTACCCGGAACTAAAAAACAAGCCATGATAACCTCCTGTATAATCAATTATTCATTTTTCTTTTTAGAGATGTGTCCCCAAGTGGCTAATCGAGGATTGAAGCAGCTTCCTGCATGAGTTCGATAATTGGCAGATGCTGAGGACATACGCTCTCGCACTGACCGCAGCCGATACAGTCCGAAGCCTTGCCGCCTCTTGATGCAACGCCCGAGTAGAAGTTCTTTGCTCTCCAGTCATCGGGGTAACGACGAAGCGTATTGATGGTTCTGAATACATCGGGAATACTGATCTGCATAGGACAGCCGTCGCAGCAGTATCTGCAGGCTGTACAGCCAATCTGCTTCATATTTAAAATATCCGATGTAACTTCGTTAACAACTGCGAATTCCTCGTCTGTCAGAGGCTCGAAATTCTTAAAAGTATTTATATTATCGTTCATCTGCTCTTCGTTGGACATACCGGAAAGAATTGTCATTACTCCGGGAAGAGATCCGACAAAACGAAGCGCCCATGAAGCAATTGATTTGTCGGGATGAACTTTCTTAAACTTCTCTTCGATTTCGGGAGCCATGGAAGCAAGCATACCGCCACGTACGGGCTCCATTACGATAATCGGAATGTTTCTCTCGTGAAGTATATTATAAAGTTCCTCTGAACGAACTACGGGGTTTGTTCTGTCGAGGTAGTTAAGCTGAATCTGTACGAACTCAACCTCGGGATGTTTGTCGAGTACTTCTTTTAGGAGCTCGGGACTGCCATGGAACGAAAAACCGAAATGCTTGATTTTTCCTTCTTCTTTCTTTTTAAGACCCCATGAAAAACAGTCATATTTTTCATATGTTTCGTAGTTGGAACCGTCTTCTACGGAATGTAAAAGATATAAATCGAAATAATCGACACCACACTTTGAAAGCTGATCATTGAAAATTCTCTCAACATCGTCCTCGCACTTCATCTCCCATGCGGGAAGTTTGGTTGCAATCATAAAACTTTCTCTGGGGTATCTTTTTACGAGTGCTTCTCTGGCGGCAGTTTCAGAATTTCCGCCGTGATAAATGTATGCGGTATCAAAATAATTCATTCCCGCGTCCATGTAGCTGTCAACCATGCGGCAAAGCTGCTCATGATCGATCACGCCGTCTTTTTCGGGCAGACGCATAAGTCCGAACCCTAACTTTGGCATGGTGCTTAAGTCTATGCTCATTTTATAACCTCCCTCTTTTATACATTTTGTTCTTTTCCCATACGCATATATTTTACCATATATGCATCTAAAAAAATACATCATATGATGCTAAAAAATGCCTGTTTTTTGTTACAAAATATATTTGCCGAATAATACCATAAAATCTTAAAAAACTTGATATTTACGCTATTTTTAATACAATATTACTTGTAGACATATTTAAAAAGAGGAAACGTTATGGATGAAAAAACATTAAAATATGATGCGTTTATTAGTTACAGACATTCAGAACTCGATAAATTCGTCGCTACGACTCTTCATAAAAAACTCGAGGCCTTTAAACTTCCTAAAGGCGTTAAATCCCCTACGGGCAAAAAGAAAATAGAGAGAGTATTCCGCGATCAGGACGAACTGCCGCTTGCCAGCAATTTAAGCGACCCCATCACCATGGCATTGGAAAATTCCGATTTCCTTTTGGTAATCTGTACCCCGAGACTCCCGCAGTCCGAATGGTGTAAAAAAGAAATCGAAACCTTTATAAAACTTCACGGAAGAGACAGAGTTCTTGCTGTTCTTGCAGAGGGCGAGCCCGATGAATCTTTCCCCGAAGCACTTACAAGAGAAGCATATGAAGTAACCAATCCGGATGGCACTACAGAGACTAAATATCGTGTATTTGAACCTCTTGCAGCCGATGTGAGAGGCAAAAACAACAAAGCTATCAAGAAGGCCATGAATGATGCAGTGCTTCGAATCTGTGCCGCAATGTTTGGTCTTAATTATGATGAAATCAAACAGCGTCACAAAGAGCGTGCAATGAGACGAACACTCTCTGTTGTTAGTGCGGTTGCTGCTGCTTTGATGCTTTTTAGTGCGGTTTGTCTGGGACTTATGTTTAAGATAATCAATCAGTCCGAAATGATTTTGGACCAGAACACCGAAATCACTCAGCAGTATCACGAAATACAAGCTCAGTCTGAACAGATTAAAGAACAGAACGAGCAAATTCAAAAGCAGTATACCGAAGCGAAGTTAAGCCTGGCTCATTCCACTACGTTAAACGCTCAATCACTAATATATTCAGGAAGAAAATTCGATGCTGTTTACGCCTTAAGAAAAGTCATGCCCTCATCTTCAAAAGATGATTCTTATCCTTATTCTGCAGATGCAGAATTTGCGCTTTGCGACACTCTGGAATTATATGCCGATTCGGGAACATATATAGGTGGAAGAATCTTTGAATCAGAATCAACTATCACCGCCACGAAAATATCTCCCGAATATACAAGAATCGCAACGTTGGACGTTTGTAAAAATCTTCATGTATGGGATACTTCAAACGGAAACGAATTATTGTCCGTCTACGTGAATAAAAACTACTTTGATGATGACGAGCATAGTTTTACTTTTCTGAATGAAGATACCATTATTGTTAACGAAGAAGAACAAATCAAAATAATCGATTATAAAAACAATACCGAAGCCTTATTACCCAACCCATCCGGAAAATCCTCATACAAAGGCGAAATATATCGATTTGATTATGCCCAAAAATACGCAATATTCTCGAGCCAGGGTGTTGCTGTATATAATTTCGACAGCACAGACTGCATATCATATCATTCATACGAAGAGTTGGGTTATACTTCTTCTTTTATCAGCCCGTTTATATATAATGTTATAGGCTCGGAAGACGGAAAAGAAATAATATTCACATACGCAGCCTCTTCTTTTTCGGATATCTCAATAATAACCCTTGATTTAGAAACAGACTCTCTATCCAGTTATGAGATTCCCATGGACTTTAGTTATTCATTAATATCTTCAGGCGAAAACATCTATATTTCAGGTGTTAAATACAAAGAAGATTTTTCCGATAAAGATGAATTTTTGCTTTGCGCAAACAATAAAACCGGAACTATAAACTGGAAAACTGAAACACCCGGTGTTCTTTATGAAATTAAAATAAGTTCTTATAAAGATATTATTTATGGTTCCGGCTATGATTATATCTATACCATCAATATTGACGACGGAAATATTTTATCAGCCTTAAATACATATGGCAAAATCTGCAACATATATCCAACAAGCAAAAACGCAGTCAGACTATTTACTACTGACTGCGGTATGTATATGACTTCTCAAAGTCTCGATTCTTTATTTAGCTATAATATTTTTTATTACAAGCCCAACATAAGCGTCGAAAAAATACTGCCCGTAGATAATTACCTGTATGTTATGTTTGATGGAACCAATTATGTTTCTCTTTATGAAAAAAAGCCCTATGATGATAATCCGTTGATTAATTGCCCTTATTCATCATTTATGCTAACTAATTCTTTGGGACAATTCCTCAGAAGAGACGGTTCCGCTCATACTTTGAGTTTATACTCCTTAGATTCAAAAGAACCTCTCTTATCAGTAGAACAAACATATGACAAGTGTACATTTGTTGGAGATGGAACAAAATATTTTGCAGACTTCGGTTCAGGAATGAAAGTATATAACATTTCGGATGGATCCGTAGCTGCAGAAATTGAACTATATGCTTGTCCTCTTTTGGGAAAATACAGTGTATCTAATGACAGAGAATATATTATGAGCGACCGTTCGACAGATAACAAATATTATCTTTATTCTTTAACCACAGGCGAAGTTATATATATTTCAGAGCCTGATATTCCTAAAGAAGAAAAGATAACAGTATATAATTTGGATAAAGATAATTATGCTATCAAAAGAGAGTCCGGCTTGTTAGAAATATATAAAAGAAATGCAAAAGATCCTTATTACACAACAAAACGAGTTCTAAGTGATTTAGACGATTTCCAGGTCTGCCAGGGAACAAATATTTTTACGATAGTTTATACAGATGGCACCATGGAATTCTATCGTTTTGGGGAATCTGTAGAACTCTTTAAAACCAATCAGATCCCGGATCTTTCTTACGTACAGATTGACGGATTTTATTACTATTCCGACTCAGATTTTTATACATTAAGTTTATCTGACAAAACTTACGTCTTTAACAATGAGCTGGATGCAACAGCCTTTATTCCATCAGACGTAATATACATTCCTTCACAAGACTTCTATATTTACTATTACGATGATGCTATATTTTCATTACCGCATTACAGCTATGACGATTTAATAATACAATCCAACATGCTGTTGAACGATTACACACCACCCGAAAATATTATGCAAAAATACGGTATTATAAATTAAAAAAAGAAGAATCCTTTTAAAGGATTCTTCTTTATTTTTCAAATCTTATTATTGTTCCGTTATGAAGGTTATAATCCTTCAGCATTGTAGTCCCTTTAATTAAGGCTATTGGGTTTTCGGTGCACAAATAGCACTGACTGGAATCCTCAAGATTCAGACCCAAATTTAATCCAGTATTAAGACCGTTTAACAGATCATTTGCTGTGATATCCAAAGGAACTTCAATATCGATTTTTTCCTTTGTTTTTGCCCGTTCAAAAACCATAATAATTGTATCTTCCATAATACCCCCAATTAATCAACATAAAATTTCATTTCTGCATCCGCCAGTTTAATACTGTCTTCGTTTTTTATTTCAACTTCTTCCTGCGGATTCAATTTATTATTATTTAAGTATGAACCGTTTAAGGAACTCAAATCCTTGGCGTAGAACTTTCCGTCTTTATATATTATGGATAAATGCGCACGGCTTACCGATTTATTGTCTATCGCAAAATCAGCCTTTTGCTCACTTTTACCTAAAGTATATAATTCTTTATCAATATCTATTCTCTTTCCGTCATTAAGCATGACTAAATGGGCTAAAATCTTGGAACTGTTATGTTCGTCTTCCTCTATTACAGATAATACCGTAGTGTCTTCTTCATTAAAGCTTACAGCTTTGCTCGAAGGAGCAAATCCTGAAAGATTCGTAAGTTTCTCGCTCATTCCACCGCTTTCGGGTGCATCGTTTTTGTCTAACTCACCTGAAAGCTTGACTCTGGTTAAATACTCTGACTGTCCTCCGGGAAGTGTTGTTTCCTTTTTGTTCTTATTGCCGTTAGGAACATATGGTCCGTTGCTTACCGGCGCCCTTTTTGCATCTAATTCTGCCTTTTCTTTTTCTTTCTTATTTCTTCTTTTATTGATAATAATCAATACTATCACAAAAATCACGATTCCGAGAGCCAAAACTCCCGAAACTATAATTAATACAATTGTAATAGTATCCATCTTTTCTTCTATAACCAAAGAATCCTGAGCCGAATTTAGGTTGTTGTATGCCGCATCAACTTCTTCCTGAGTGGCTTCTTCGCTTATGATTATGCTTCTGGCTACCTGTATTTGTTCTTTCATTGCCTCAGCGGTTTCCGGCGTATATAAAGACAGATCCAGTTTATCCGCCATGTCGGTAGCAGCTATTAAAACCTGTTTATCCACGGGCTTAACAGTATGATCCGCAACATCAATTTCAATGCCTAATGTTTTAAGCACTACTGCGATTTCTTTTGAACTAAGCGCATTTTTATGTGCTCCATCAACGCTGTCCTGAATCATTCCGACAAACTCTTCATTCTCAGTAAAAACAGCCTGTCCTCTTTGTTCCCAGTCCAAAGGGGAATCAAATTGCACATATTTAATACCGTTTACCAGAGACTCATTTACAGCATATCCAATATGATAATTAGACTCATTATCCAGTATGTATAACTCTTGCGCCGGTTTAATATTATCGTCATCCAAATCAAACAAAACGCTGTTATGGTTGTATACCTTTTTCTCTAAATTCAGAACAGCCAAATTCATTGAATCGCTGACATTATTAATCGTTGCCCCTATCTGAACATCCTTTTCAACAGTAACTTTTATAACTGCTTCGACTTTGTCTCTTTTATCCTCTTCTATCGCCTTTTCATCACAGAAAATTTGGATTTCTTCTCCTGTGGCGAAAACATCCTTAACATTTGCTATTATATTTGGTGCTCCACCATCATCACTAATACCAACCAGTATTCCGTATGATGAACGCAGATATTTTTCTTCGCCATCGCATGATACTATCAAATCAAAAGGAACCACACACCTGTCGTTTTTAAACTTCTCACCCTCAGCCTTTGTTACCAACGGGGGTAGTAAAAGTAATATAATTAATGGTAAACAAAATCTAATTATTTTTTTCATGTCTTTCACCTCATGAAATATCATTTATTCGTTTATAACTGTTTTAACTCTAAAGGTATCCGCACCATCAGATATGAAAGCATCTCCAAATAAAGGTTTTTTGTTGTTGGCTTTAACATATTGCAACGACATTTCTATAACTTTTTGTTCAGCTGCGCTGTCGAAAACAACCAAATACCTTTCTTCTTTCAAAGACTTGATAATTGCCGATGACACAGAAAAACTGGTTGATACATTTTCAAAATCAGAAAAGATAACAAATACTTTTTGGTTTTTGTATTTATTGACAATATCATTATAATAGGTCGTTACTGTTCTGTCTGCGTCAATAATATTCTGTGCCTCTTTAGTATTCGCCAAAAGTACAATTAACGGTTCATTCTCAATAAATGCCAAATCACCGCCAACCATTTTCTCATAACGATTTTTGAGTTCTTCAGTTATTTCGGAAATGTATGTTTTTATATCATCCACATTGCATGAGTAAACTACATTTTCTTTGTCTTTTACTTTTTCTTCAAATTCTCTGTTCACCTTATCCACAAAGAATAATTTCATTTTATTCTCGCAGCATTTACTAATAATGTTTCCAACAAGATAAGTTATAAACGCTTTTTTGCCTATTTCTTCTTTACCTGAAATAACCATCTTGGAAACCTTATCCATTGATATCTTTTTAGGTGAAACATCAGCGTACGTAATTCCTATAGGAATTTCATATTCTCCATAATTATCATCAAGTGCCATAACAAATTCTTTTGTGACAACATCAGGTACTTCCGGAATAATTCCGCTGTTTTTGAAATTAGAATACTTTTCATTCGCTTCATTAATAAACGAACGCATAAGCTCTATCTTTTCGTATTCCTTCTGTGCTTCAAACGGCACGTACATCTGGCACTCATAATATGATTTATTAATTTCTATTACAGCTCGTCCCGGAATTTCTCTTGGAGTAATTTTACATCTGTCAAAAACAGAAATGTAATCACTTGAATTGTTACAAGTAAAGACAATTCGAGTGGCAAAATTTGATAAGTATTTAAATCCCATTCCGTTCGTTTGCGAATTGGTTATAACAACCGTTATTCCCAAAGACAAACCGTCTCTACAAAGCATTATAAGATTATCATCCAGATTAGGATATATTTCTCTGAATGCTGTAAGATTCTCTAAGATAATCACAATCTGAGGCAACTCAGTAAATCCGGCTTCTCTGTAGGATGAATAAGATGTAACTCCCAATTTAGCAAAAGTCTCTTTTCTGATGGCCAGATTTTCTTCCATCATACTGAAGAATTTCTTAATCTTATCATCATCAGATGCAGTTATAACTCCCCCGACATGTTTCAGTTTAGAGAAATTCTTAAGAAACATGGAGGCAAAATCCATGATATAAATACACACTTCCGATGGACTGTAGTTTGTGGCAATTTGTTTTATTATCGTTTGAAGAAACGTTGTTTTTCCGAATTGAGAAGAACCAAGAACAAATACATTGCCCTGAGAAAAATCAATATAGTAGTTTTTCTGAGTCTGCCTTGAAGGATCATCATAAAAACCGACAGGAATATAAATACCATTTTCTCTGCCACATTCAGCTTCTTCAGGAATAGTAATGTATTCGCTTAAAGAAGGCAGACAGATATTCGGAAGTCTCTCAATTCCGTTTTGCTTACAATAATCATTTACATATTGTACAACTGCATCCAGCTGTGTGGCTGAATCATCGATACTTTTAGGTTTTTGTTCAAAGAAAACTTCTCTTCTTCCGCAAAGACTTACTTTAGATAATTTAAACTTTCGTGAATTACCAAGAGTATCAAACTGCGAAGGAGCCCCACTATATGCAGACTGAAAGAGCTGGAATATTTCATTATTTCCTACCTGAAGATATGCTCGTCCGGGTTCTCTTATCTCTGCTGCAAGCGGAGATTTAAGAACTTCATTACTATCTTCTTTATTTTGTACTTTCAGACACAGTTTAAACTTGGAGTTACTCCAAATCTGATCATTTACAACGCCGGAAGGTTTCTGTGTTGCCAAAATAAGATGAACTCCGAGACTTCGTCCTATACGAGCAGCACTAATCAACTCTTTCATGAATTCAGGCTGATCACTTTTTAGTTCAGCAAATTCATCCACTATAAGTATAAGATGAGGAAGTGCTGTTTTAACCTCACCTTTTTTGAATAATCTGATATAATCATCTATCTTGTTAACTCCGGCCTGAGCAAATAATTCCTGACGTTTAAGAAGCTCTGCTTTTATAGACATCAATGATCTGTCTATTTCTCTGCCATCAATATTTGTTATGGCACCGTTAAGATGTGGCAAATCTCTAAACTGATTTACCATTCCGCCACCCTTAAAGTCGATGATAATGAAACCAACCTCGTAAGGATGAAACAAAGTAGCCATTGAACAGATGTAAGTCTGCATGATTTCACTTTTTCCGGAACCTGTAGTACCGGCAACTAAGCCATGCGGTCCATGAAACTTTTCATGAAGATCAAGATATACTATTTCATTTCCTGTCTTAACTCCCAAGGGAGCCGCCATGCTTTCATATATTCTAGAAGCATTCCATCTCTTTTCCAATTCAAGATCATTTATATTCATAATTCCCAGTAATTCAAAAAGAGATATATTTTTTGTAAGCGAACCGGCCAGGCTGGCTTCATCTACATAAACGCAACCCAGTTTTAACGCTGCTCTTGCCGCTATATCTCCCGGAATGTGTTCATATTCAAACTCCTGGATGATTTCGCCATTTTCGACATTTCGGATTAACCCGCTATTTCCTTCATCTGAGAGAAATATAAGTTTTGTACAGCTGTCATTAACAAATTCCTCATACTCTTCAAAGAAAAGGAATGTAAAGCCCAGTTTAGCGGCTCTGTCATAATACTTTTTTAACGGATGTGATGTTATTCTCTCTGATCTGTATGCAAAAATTACAAAATGAGGAAGATTTGATATTTCCTCTTCTTTCATCTCATCTCTTCGTGATAATTCTGCATAAATGTACTCAAGAAGAATCTTAGAACTATCATCATCATACATGAAATTTCTAAGTATGCCGGACGGAGAGGTTGTATTATGGAACCATCTGGCCCAGTCAAACAATCTCTTCTCATCTTCATTCATAACAAACATTAATTGAACATCCTGATAAAAATGTTCAATAGCTATGCTCAATGCTAAATTCTTTACCATCTGGTAAAGCTTTGTTCTGGAACCTATAAAACCTATAGCATTACAATTTTTCAAATCTAACATAACGGGCATATCTTGAATATACTCGTATTTATATTTAATACTCTTAGGATAATCCATAAGATAATCTTCAGTATCCACATATTCATGAGTATTATATCTTACCGGATTTTTGGTTTTAACTACACCTGTACCGATTCTAACCAAAAGAAAGTCATCGTGTTCTTTTTTCTTGGAAAACAGTCTCGAATCAAAATCGGCTACAAATTTTATTTCTTCGTCCAGAGAAGGGTTCTTCTGACAGGACAATTCGTATTCTTTTTCACGAATGCCGATAATATACTCTTCTCTGTCTTTTATATAATCAAAATAATCCTTCTCGCGTTTAGCCTCATCCTTCTTACTTCTTTTTGCGGAAGAAACGAACGAAAAAATGGTAGTGGAAACTCCGGCAATCATCATTCCTGCACTCATAAAAATCATTCTTTTTCCGCTTCCCATCATGGATCTCATTAACATCATAACTCCTGTAGACATCAATGTAGGAATAAGAGACATAACAATATTGGCAGGTTCATGTTCTTTCGGAGATTTGGGATCCAGAACCTCTATTTCTTCTTCAGGAATTACATATTGTTGTCTGACATTTTTTATGTATTGGGGATATTCAAAATGATTCTTTTGATATGTAATCTTCGAGTTTGATAATCTTGTTGTTACCGTTCCGTCACTTGTTGTAAATAATTCGTTATTATATAAATAGAATTGATATCCGAGAATAGAAAAGAAACTACCGTTTTTAACAAGAGATTTATCATTGCGAACCGGCGAGCCATTGATAGTCACCATATTTCTAACTAACGAAGAATCCATTTGCAAATCATTAGCATTTTTAGAAAGAATCAGACATTTATCTTGAAGATTTGAATCACTTATAATAATATCGCAATTCTTCTCTCCAATTCTGATTGTATTATCTTGAGAAAGGCTGATTTTAAGATCATAGTCAACATTTTTCAATTCATAATCTATAAAATAGTCCAATGAGAACAATTCTTTTTTTGTAGCAATTGAATATACACGAATTTTGTCTCCGGGATTAACAACTATTTCTGTTACTTCCTTATCGTTGAACAAAAAAATAACACCAGAAAGCGCCAGTAAACGGCCGGAATTTTGATCGCGAATTATTTTTATCTGAAATTCTTCACCAATGCGATCTTTATCAAATCGTATATTGCACCCTTTAGAAGTTCCGATAAAACGAAAATCATCATCTTCCGGAAGTTCCATTTCCTGAAAAAAACCTGTCCCACACAATACTAATTTGTATTTCATGTTTACCCCTTTGCAAAAAAATAAAAAATGTATACCTTTTATAAGTATACATCAAATAAGAAACGTCTTCCACTCAAAATGAGATAATTTCTATATTTTAAAAGGCTCTACAATTTTGTAGAGCCTTATTCTAAAGCATGTTAACCTGAGAATGCTTGCGTAACTGCGGAAGCCATTGTGTTATCACCTGAATCCGTAGTTTTAATAGTCGATCTGATAATACTGGAAAGTTGGTTACAAAACTTACCTACGCCCTGTACGCAAGTATCGTTATAGCTAGCCAGTCTCTCATGAAAAGCATCGAATGTCATACCTTCACAAACGCTCAAAATCTCATCATTTAAAGCATTGATTCTAGGATATTGAATTGTTTGTAAATTATCGAAAACGTCATCTATAATCTGTGCATCTTTTTCCAATTCTGTGTAATCTAGAGTAATATTAAAATTCTCTGCCATTTTTAATCCTCCCATTATATTATACTTTCAAAATAATACTATTATAAACTTCTGATTTGTGCAGCGTTCATAGCATCAACTTCTTGATATTGTTCCTTAATTTTGATGAGAGCATCCGAATATTGCTGTAATAACTCTATCATATTTTCATACATCGTCTGAACCTGTAAATATCTCTCCTGAAAGGCAATTACTGATTCACCCTCTGAATTCGTTAATACTTCAGTAACAGCTTTGTCTAACGAATCATAACTTGTTTCCATCTCTTTTTTCACACTTAACAACTGCTGGGCATATTGATTTAATGTCTCAGCATTCATAATAATTCTAGTTCCTGCCATTCTTAAGCCCCCTTTTTTCAATAATAGGATTAAATAAGTTACTAAATTAAAGTTTACATTATAATACGTTATACGTCAATAAATCAAAGGATAATTTCTAATAAAACTCATGGCATCCGCCGAATTCTTCGGTGCCGTTTTTATCATAAATCCAATAAAGCCTCGTATCACGCCATTCAAAATAAATCGTGTCAGCTTCGTCTAACGTTTCAACTATTATCTCACTTTGATCATCTAAATTCTTTGATGTTATTGTATGGTTATCAAAGACATATAAATATACTTCATTTGTGTCAGGATTATATCCCAGAATTCTGTTCTCCGAATCCTCATATATCTTTTTCTCCTCGTTTGAACGAGAAGAAAAATCCGGGCCTTCTATCTTTGTTATAAAATCTTTTTTCCAATACTTTGTTCTGCATCTTTCAGCCGAACCATAAATAGTAGGAGGTTGGTAATAACTATCTGTTTCACCTGAAACATAAAAACTATATAAACAATCATCAATTATATTTATCTTTTGATGAGTACGATAGTCAAACAATCTGAACCAATCATCTTCTACATTATCAATTACAACAATAGAATTAAATCCGGCTTTTTCCATTCCACTTTCAGAATAATAAAAAACTTCCAGAATGTTTTGATCAATTGAATTATATTTTTCTTTATGTATTACATAAAACCCATCCGGAACTAAATCATTCAAATTCTCCTGATCCATATCATAAGCATTCTCTATTTCAGTAATCTTCTCCTTTTCCAAATCGTAAAAGAGAAATCTATTCCCCTCTACAACTATGTTATCTCCCAACACTACCGTATTGAAATACTTACGATTTGCATCAATTACTTTTTCAGATTTAAGAGTCCTCAAATTATATTTCCATATCGAATCATCTGTCGTATAAAACAAATTATCTTGATATACATATATCAGTGCATAAATATCTTTCTCAGGAGAATAAACCAATTTAGAATTATTATCAGAATACTTATATACTGAATTATTTATTACATAATAGAAATCATTATCATTCTCACAAATTCGATACGGCAGATATGTATAATTTTCGCTGTGGTCTTCAAAGTTAGGCAATGCCAAATATGAACTTTCCCCAATAAAAGCATTACAATAATCCTTATAGCACCTTTTAACGAAAATATCCGGTCGGATATCACTTTCCACATCGGTCACATTTCTTTCTACGCAACCGCATAAAAAAGCTGTCAGCAATAGAATGATAACTATTTTTATATATTCTTTCATTTTTTTACCCCTATTATTTTGATTGCACCATCATAAACCGGATAATAATCATCACCAATTTTTTCTTTTGTATACCCGCAAATCAGATTATAAAAATCGTCAGAATTATAAACCTTTGTGTAATGACATTCACCAGAATCATTGTGTAAAACTATCTCATATGAAGGTTCGCCCATTTCATTAATACCTTTTTTTACTGTTATGGCCATAGTATGCATTGCTTCATCTGCATATATTGTGTTCCAATCACTTATAATAAATGCATCATGGTCTTCTAACAAGTCATCAAAATCGTCTTCGCCATTAGGATTATAATATAAGTTATTAACATCTATTGTATCTGTTTTATAGCCTTGGATTTCCAGATATTCTTCGATATAATCCGGAGCAGTTCCCCAATTGCCCCCTATCGCAGGTGCTTTAGAATCAAAGTCTTTTACAATCCGGGCAAAATCCACATTCTCATCCTCTAAAAAAGTCATAACGTTATAAACAGAAATCACTTCACATGAATCATGAGCTCCATGTAATCCTTTACCTATCTCAAAATATTTTATCTTCTCACCATTATCAGTTTCGCTGGTCATAAACCATTCCGACGCAAGGGGGATATATTTTCCATACAAAAATTCATTTTCAAATCCATGCTGATATTCTATATAAAATTTGCCATCGTCATATGGATTCTTATAATAAGGATTATTGGGAAAGTCAGTTTGCATTTTTTTAATAACTTTTTTATAATCATCCCATGCCCGATTATTACTCTCATATTGTGCATCAATTTTTCCCTTTGATAGCATATTTAATAAAGGGATTTGGCTCACTTGAGTGTATAAGTTATTTATTTCTTCACCGGGTAATTTCTCAACATCCTTCATTAAGTGATCCCAAAATTCTCCCCAAGCAAAATTCGCGCATGTTTGTGTATCTTTTATATTTGAAATATAAGTTGATGAATGGTCTTTCGCGCCAAAAGGATTAAGATCTATAGGCTGGTGGCCTAGGGGCATTATTGTCTCTGACATTAATCCCGAAATCCAGATGAATTGAACGCTCTCATTTTCCAGTCCAAGCACAAACTTATTTAGTAATTCTTTATCTGATATTAATTCTGTGCCCATATTCTTTATATTATTTGCTAAACTTTTTAAAGATTCCTTTTTTGTTGTAAATATATTATTTTCAGATTGTTCTGAAATACTATCATTAAAGATGGCACCATACCATAAAGCAGGATATACAGTATTTATAATCCATTCCTTCAAAAGCAATTCTTTGCCATCTCCATCTACAAATGAATTGAAGAAATAATAATCCATTGCAGACTCATAATAACAATATGACATGACCGGATTATCATTCACAATCCATTTAGACATCTTATAATCATGCACTATTCCCTTCATCCATGATTCAGGAACCGGACTGCATTGGGACACATCCATATCATCAATTATTGCCCAATGCCACATTAATTCCTCCATTTGATCCGCGGAATAATTTCTTATCTTTGCAAATTTTAATGCATTCAAAAATTCTTCCGAGTGTTCCATCTTTGAAACAATTTTTTCTATAATCTGAGACTTCTTCAGAAGCAAATCATTTAAATTCATATTCTTCTTCGCTGCTTCGCTAGCTGCAGAATTGCCCAAATTAGGTGAATTGTAATAATAGTTAATCAAACTATTTATAAACTCTAATTCTTTTACATCTTCATCATCATAAAACTCAGAGTCAATCAAGTAATCTCCATATTCTTCCGACCCTATAATACTATTCGCAATATTTTTCAAATATGAATTGTCTGAAAGCAATAGTTTATTAAGATAAACCTTTGCCACGCCGGGAGAATAGATTCCTCCTTCTTTTTGAGTTTTCATTAAAGCAAAAGTTTCACTTACTGTCTTCCTTATTTCTTTTCCTGCAGACAGATATCCCATGGTATCCGTGGCGAAACTGTCAAACGCTTTCATTTTTCTTTGAGCAGCTTCCATTAATCCACGTTCAACATCCGCTTCATGTTCGTAATATCTAACCTTGGACGTATACGGATTAGGATCATCTGATTGTAACCATTTGTCTAACTCTTCATCATAGTACCACGGGGGTGAATATAATCTTTCTTTTGTTCTAAAATCACTTGCCGTTGCTTCGGCAGTGTTCATTTTTGCTCTTGCTTCTTCAAAATGTTTCCAAATTAGAGGTCCATCGTAGTTTGTTTCGCTCGCAAGTTTGCTCTTAAGTCTTCCCAAATCATTTTTATCGCTTTTATCTGCAGACAAAATAAGACCAATACAAATAAAATAGTCTCTCAAATTCTCTTTAAGAGCTACTATTGATTGGCCTTTTAATTTCCCTTCTTTAATAATAGAATTAAGATTTTCTTTTAATGTTTCAATGTCAGCAATATCCTGATCTAAAAGAGCAATCGCGCTATTGCATTTGACTATCATTTGATTATGATATAAATAATCAGTTTTGTTCATACTTTTTCCCCTCGTACATTAAAATAATACAACAATATCTCTTTAAGATTATTTTGTACCAACCATGTTGGAATCCACTTCCTGCATCACTTTTCCATAGGTGTCCCACATCGTTTTGTCAAGAATCAAGTTATCACTGACCAATTTTCGGACAGAATTGACATCCGACACGCAATTATCAATATTATAATTTGCAGGAATCGTGCTTAAACTATCCGTCTCGGCTAGGGATAAGGAATTTGAAAATACTCCGTTTTCCTCATTTATAACTCCCGAATTATGGCCAATTAATTCATACTGGATGTAAATATCCGGAATACTGCCTGACATATTAATCCCCCCTATTATCTTTTTCTTTCTTGTTATCAGACTTCTCTTTGTTTTTTATTGTTTCTATAGCTTCTTCCTGAGAAGCTTTGCGGCGATTTAAATCCTTAATATAGGATTCGTATTCATAATCGCTGTCTCTGGCGATTTTAAACAATTCTTCCTTGCTCATTGAAAAAAGTTCAAATTCTTGCGGAGTAAGAATTCCCGATTCAAGAACATCATTCAGCTGTCTTCTTGTCGAATCCAAATCATCCAGCAATTGGTTATTCCACTTTCTGAGCTCACTCTTCATAGTATCAATTTCCTCAAGTGTCCTATCCAAACGCCTTCTGTTTTCTTCTCGCTCTATTCTTTTTTCTTTTTCGTTTTTAGCATTATCCTCTGGCATTTCTAAGCTTTTCCTTTATCTTATTTTTCTGACTAGAAGTAATATTCCGCCTCCGAGCAGTACTGTTGAACCGCTGACAGCGGTAATAAGTATCGCCAGCTTACTGTGAATAAATCTTACAAAAATGTTGCCTGCTATAAGGATGCCTTCGTAACTCTCTATAGCCTCATTTCCGGCTAAGTCAGTTGCAACAACTTTTATTTCCTGTCTCTTGTTTGACTCTTCAACATGGAATGTATATATTTCATCCTGTTCCACGCAACTTACTTCAGTACCGTTAACATATACCTTTACCGAATCAAGAATCATGTTATCCTTTACAGAGATACTGAAATCCATTCCGTTTTCATCATAATACTTGTTGGCTTCAAAGTTGACTGCTGCAATAATAGGAGCCGTGGCATCAACGCCAAATTTAACTTCAGCTTCTTTTGTTTGGTTAACATTATTATTCTTGTTTCCGGCTTCGTCCTCGGACACAACGGTCAGAATATAACTTCCATCCTTTGTGAAAAGAGAATCTTCAAATACGTATTTGTACTGCTTCCAATCACCATCATTTTCCACAGCCTCAATTGTATAATCGCTTCCTTCAGCCAAAGTTTTGGGAACACCGTTAATCGTAAGCGTAATTACTACTGAATTGGATTTGATTTTATTAACATTTATCTCTGTTAAATCTAATCCCTTTACTGCCTTTACATACTTGTCATTTATATTTTTCAGATTATCTCCGAGAATATAAATCGATCCGAATCTGTTAACACTGAAAGTAATTTCTTCAGTAGATACATTTCCTGCCAGGTCTTTTACGCTGACACGCAAAGTATATAAATCATCGTTTTCTTTTACGTTTTCAATGTTCTTAAAAGTAAATGTCAGACCATCTTCAGAAACACTGTATTTATCTGTCAAATCAACTCTTCCGTTAATAATACCCGTCAGTTCTATCTTGACAGAATCTTTATCAATATTCGTATCCTTAACTGTAATCTTCGGAGCAACTGTTCCGTTATTGGCTGACTTATTCTTAACACCTTCAATAATAATCTCGGGCTTATTCTGGTCTATCGTAAACTTAGGCACATGGATACTGTTTCCGACATTTCCGGCTTTATCTTTTACAGAAACATCAAAAGAGAAATCTCCGTCTTTTTCAAATGAAATCAGAGTCGAATAAGTATTGTCTTTCTTTGTCCAATTGGATAAATAGAACGCCTGTCCGTTTACTCCGGTTATAGATAGTCTTGATGCATCAAAGTTAACTTCCTTTACCGAAATGGTAGCTGTTCTTTTGTTGGCATAATATCCGTTTCTTCCGTTTCCGTTATCAAATGTTACCGACACCTCGGGTGTTATTGTGTCGATTACAAACTCCGGTGTAGTTACTGCATCAGATGTATTTCCTGCACGATCGGAACACTGATATGAAAGAATATATCTGTCATCTTTTTCAAACGTAATAGTTGCAGTATATGTGGTGTTATCAGGATTCTTAGTGTCTCTGTTCTCTTTCCATGCAGAAAGGGTTCCCTTGTTTCCTACCGTATTGGAAACCATCGCATTGGCTGAATCCTGATTAAAGTTACGTTCCTTAACTACTATTGTGGCGGTTCTTGATGCAGCATAGTAATTGCCGAAATCAGGATCGCCTGTCTGATTTCCGTAAGTAACGGAAATTGTAGGTTTAACCTTATCTATGCTGAACTTAACACTCTTCTCGGAAACATTACCGGCATTGTCGGTCATTCTGACATAAAGAGTCATATCATCGCTGTTACCGTCTATTACAATGTCTTTTGATACGGAAGTTACAATATTCTTTTCGCTTCCGTTTTTCTTCCAACTGCCATCACTTAAATATCCGTCATTAATCGATAATGAACCGGATTTATCTGCTGATGAATCATTGGGAGCGGACACTCTCCATTCCACGGATTTTATTCCGGATGATGTATCCGCTACTTTTATTGAGAAAGTTTCGGCTTTATTGTAAAGAGGATTTCCGCTCTTGTCTTTATTGCCGCTGTTCGGCACACCTATATCAATGTGATTTTCGGCATTATGATCATTGGGTAAATCTACAATTATTCCTCCAAATGTAACGTATTTATCCGCCTTATTTCCGAGTCTGTCTTCTACATTCGCATAGAGAAATCCTTTGTAAGACTGATTCTTGGAAACTGAAATATTAGCGTTGCCGGGATTTCCTGCGATATCTTTAACAACTTCTGCAGATTTACTTCCATCAGGTCCTTCCCAATAATACTTGATATTCTTAATTCCGCCCGAGCCTTCATCTTTAGCATAAATCTGAATGTCTGTCGCGCTATTGGTAATATAAGTATATTTTTCAGTATTGGCCTGGGTGGATTTCTCAATATTATTAACTACAAATTTAGAGATTTCAGGTATTTTTGAATCCACATCCAGTTTAAATGAATCCTCGATTCTGTTATCCATATCGTTGTATGCAACAACTTTTACTTCGTAAACAGAATCAAAGGAGTCAGGAATAATACCGTTCGCCAGATTAATGGTAATAGTATCTGTAGCTATTTGGCTGCTTGCATCATACTTTTTATCAACCAGTATAATTCCGTTTACTGTAACATTAAGACTCTTTAATCCGTTAATTCTTGATGTTCCACCATTTACGGATTCAGAACTTTTGTTAGCTTTAATTTCAAAATCTACATTTCTGGTATTTGAATAATAATAGTTTTCCTTTCCGAATGTTTCCAATGCATTCTTAGGGGTTATTATCAATTCAGGCTTGTCAATCAATATATTTCCGTAAGTAGTTTCTCTGCCTTCAAGGTCTTTAAGAGTTATAGATGCACTCTTTAATTCTTCATCGCCATAATCAGCCAGAATAAATTTCTCACTTACAGACTGATTGGGCTTATATCCCGGATTAAATTTTCTATCTTCCTTTGGTTCTCCGTTTTTTTTGTATGAAAATATTATTTCACTAACACCGGTATCAATATCTGTAGCCTGTACATTTATTTCGATAGTCTTGTCTTTTTCGCTGGAATTTGAAACTATACTTTGCAATTCAGGTGTATGAGATTCTTTTATAACCACTTCACCTATGGGCATTATTACATGTTTTCCGCCTTCAATTTCTCTTTTAACGTAAATATATAATGTTTTGGAATCATTCTCATCATCAAACGTAATGTTCTCTGTGGTTATTCTATATGGATTATAAAAATCGGTATTTGATCCCGGATAATTATTTCGCTGAGTTACTATACCTGAAGTTTCTTCTCCCCAGTTTTGCAAATCTTCCCCGGTCAAATTATTAAAAGAGTATATAATCTCCTCAGTTTTTAAACCATTTTCGTAACGTCCGTTTATTACAGCTTGTTTGGTTACCGTTGTGTCAATGAAAGAATATGTTACTCCGTTTATTTCATGGGTTTGTTCACTAAGAGGAATAATGCCCATTACAGTTCCGTAATAATTTACTAATTCTCTGTATTTTACAGAATATTTTCCCAATTCATAAACATCCGTCATATCCGGATCTGCATTGTCTCTTTCTCTGATTAAGTAGAAATAGCAATCCTTATCAGTCAAAGGAAAATCCCCAACTTTAAACGTAACTGTCTTCGTTCCGTTTGAAGAGTTAATTGAAAGGACTTCCGTATTCGCATCTCTGGCCCAATCCTTCAATTCATCATTATCAAGAACAGCAGTCGTCCATGCTATAACATCATTCTCTTTATTTCCCGTGATTGTGGCCTTTAATTCATCGGAATAAACAGGGAAAGACATTACTTTGCTGTCCTGTATTTCTTTATCATCCCAAATCATTTCGGGTATTTCATGTTTAATGCTGAAATTAAGTGTTTTGCCGATTTTTATATAATATCCGTTGACAGAATACTCAAGATCAGCACTATAGTTTGCACCCTCTTTGGGAAGATTTTGCAAATCACCTATATTAATTTGGGTATCATATGTGTGCCAATAGTATCCGTTTCGATTCCAGTACGTTCCCGTTTTAATACTATTATTTGAAGAATCTAAAATCCTCACCTTATACGGGTTATCTTTGTTATTATCATCATTCTCATAATAGGTTTTATAATATTTTGTTATATTCTTCAAAAGAAACTTTGCGTTTACAGAAGTGCTTTCAGCTTTTAAATACAATAAATCCGTAGCATTGCCTTCTTCATCTTGTAAAATGAATGCTCCGTCATTATCAACTTCCATTTTTTTTCTTTTATAGGTGACTGTTTCGGTATCAAAAATCTTTTTACCATCAGCTGTATTTTTATATAAATAAAAATATATCGGCTTGGCATCCAGTGTAATGGTATCAAGCTTCACGAATGTACGCGTACCGCTTTCTGTTATTTCAATAGAATTGTTTAGATTTACTAAATCATCTACTATGGTTTCTTCAGCGGTTCCTTCGGCATACTCATTAAACGTATATCCTATTCTCATATTGGAGTTATAATCCGTCACTTGAAATCTTACCTTTAATTGTTGACCATCAAAATCCGATGGATTTTCCAAATCTATCTCTATCTCCGAAGTTGTGGGAGATCTTAATTCAAATTCGGGTTTTTCAACATTAATCTTGACTTCTTTTTTTGCTAAAACTTTTTTCCCTTTATTGATTGCATACAAATATACATAATCCCCTGAAGAAAACGCATCCAGTTCACTTACAGTGATTGTATAACTATCAGTTGAGTTATCGTTAAGAGTACCTGAAATATACGTTTCATCCGTATCAATAGTATTATCTACTTCATATTTAGTTTTACACCAAATAATTGAAGCGGCGCTTGTTGTATTCTTTATAGAAGGAGTGATTGTCAAAGCTTGAGTATCTGAATATATAAACAAAGAATCCGATACACCTTCGATAACGGGTTTAATCAGTTTTACAGGGATAGATTTTTTCTCATTATTTCCGCTTCCCAAATCAGCATAGAAGTAAACTTTAACTCCATTTTCATTCGGATTAATTGTGGCTTTCGGAATGCTTTGTGAAAACGAATAATCTGTATCTATACTAACACTAAATGCTTTTTCACTTTTAGCAAAATTATTACCAAGATAACCGTCCAGGGACCAATAAAGCGCAGTAACCGAATCATCAACAGAACCCGATATTACTGCATTTTTATCATCGATAGTTAACCTTATTTCATTTTCGGAAAAAGTTATTTTTTCATTGTCAGCAAAAACACTTCTTCCAAACATCAATATGCCAACTGCTGCAATAACAGTTAACGAAAGATAAATCCCTATTCTTCTAAAAGTATTCTGTGTTTTCATTTAAGCCCCCTCGATTAATCTTCTACTTCTATGAATTCTTTTGCCTCAAAAACCTCTATTTCTTTTATTACTTTACATTTTTTCTTTTCGTAATCTTTTTTACCCGATTCCCCGGTAAGTAATGTTGTACCTTCATCTTCCTCAGTAAGAAGAGTGGTACCCTCATAATCACTGTTTGTTCCAAGTACCGTGGTTCCTTCTTCCGCTCTCGAATCATACGTCGAATCATTGAGCACCACCGTACCGCCTGCTTCATCGACCAAATCATCTAAATCAGGAACAACATCATCCCTCGACAATTGAGCTGTAGCTTTTTTCAGACGCCTGCTGGGTTCACTTGCTAATGAAGTTGTAATTCTGTCATTTCTTTTTCTAAAAATTTCCGGAACATATCCTCGACTTTGAGATGCTGCATTTTCCTTACGAATCTCCGCCACCTGTTTTCTGGATTTTTTACCCGATAATTCATCAATAGCGGCTTTGATTTTCAATTTGAAAAATAGCAGTATGGCAACGACCAAAAATATTCCGCTCAAAGAAAACGACACAATCATAAGTATGTTGTAAATCGTTGCATTCATTTTCTAATATGCCTTTTCTATAGCCTCTCTCGCAGATTCATTTCTTTCAAGTATTTCTTCTTTCATTCTTTCCGTTTTCTCGGAAGTGGTTTCCATTTCCTCAACTTTGGAAATGATGCCTTCAAGCATTTGTATTTCGCTTTCTTTGCTTACTCCGTCGGAAGCAATCTTATACGCGTATGTTTCCAGTGAATTCATGCAAAGCTTATATGCCTCGAGTTTGAGCATTTCACTTTGTTCCAAATCTATTCCCGAAAGCAGCGAAGTAAGATTGTTGAAATATTCAATATACATTCCTTTGTCGGATGCTTCGTTTACACTTACAGTTATATTCTTATAGAAAAGTCCTATCTGCTCATATGTGCTTGATAACCGGTAATCGTCACTCTCCGGTTCTCCGTATTGCACAGCATCATGAAACCATTGAATGGAACTTTTCATTCGCGTAATTTGATTGTCGTCATCCTCCTCAGTTCTGCCGTATTCGTAATAATACCAATATGTTTTTCCTATTTCATACGCCAGTTTGTCGTAGTCCTTGCTTTCTCTTAATGAAACCAGATTGGGATTAATGATTCTTTTAAAATTGTTTTCTTCTTCAATCGTAAAAGATGCATCACTCTTATAAGTATCAACTATTCCGATGTAAGGTTCTACGGAATATGGTTTTATTCCTATGGCCTTTTCGTAATTTTCAACTTTTTCCTCATCTGTTACAGAGGTTTGAGCAACAATCATATAATTGTCAAAATTCGACTTGTTTAATTTGTTCTTAAGATAATTGAATACAACTCCCAAAGAAGCACATGCCAAGGAAATGCCTATCATTCCAAAGAACAAAGCTATTTTTCTTTTTTGTTTTTTTCTGTGTCCTTCATCGGATTCATCCAAATGGCGAAGTGCGTACAGCAGTTCTGCGCAGGAATCAAATCTGTCCTCGGGATTTAACTGTGTGCATTTTATAATTATGTTTTCCAATCCTGCGGAAAGATTCGGGTTCCAATGTCTGATCGGATATAATTCATAAGGCGGATCGCAGGGATTATGCCCGGTTAACAAATGATAAAGTGTAACTCCAAGACAATAAATATCCGTTCTTCTGTCAGTCTGTCCTCTTCCTCCAAACTGTTCCGGCGCAGCATAACCTTTGGTTCCAAGCGAAACGGTATCTTCCAGATTAAACTCTTTGTATTCACGAGCTATACCAAAATCTATCAGTTTGACATTGCCGTTTGGCTGAAGCATTACATTGGCCGGTTTCATGTCACGATAAATAATCGGCGGTGTCTGATTATGAAGATAATCAAGCACTCCGCAAAGGCTCTCCGCCCACTCAAGTACCACTTCCTGAGGTTGTGCTCCCTCCTGTTGCAATACTTTACTTAAAGGCTCCCCTTCAATATAGTCCATCACTACATAGATAACATTATCATGGTTGATGATATCTACGATTCTCGGAAGGCAGGGATGATCGAGTTTTTTCATCATGTTGGCTTCTGCTATAGCACTTTGAACTATAACCTCGTTGTTCCTGTCCCTGGCTTCTTTTACGATTTCCTTAATTGCCCACTGCTTATTCAGATTGTTATCCATCGCCAAATAAACCTTGGACATTCCGCCCTTGCCTATTAATTTTAATATTTCGTACTTGCCTTCAACGACTGTACCTATCTCAGCCATATTCACTCCTACGACAGACTGTTATTCACACATCTTAATAACAGTCGCCGTGATGTTATCCTTTTCACCTTTTTCTTTATTGCTCTCGGTGATTTCTTTTAATTTTTCGCTCCACTCATTTTCATCATCACTGTTGTTAATTTGATACAGTGAGTTATATAAATCACTTTCCGACAGATAATGTCTGAAGCCGTCGGAACAGGAAACGAAAAATTCATTTGCAACTGCTTTTCCTCTGTAAAAAAGAATTTCCAGATTTTCATTAACACCGATGCACTGTGTAAGAACATTTTTGTATTTGCTCTCTCTGGCTTCCTCTATCGTCATTCTGTTATTCATTATTTCCCGTGCAACAAATGTCTGATCTTCCGTTAACTGAATCGCATTGTCGCGATTGATAAGATAGATTCTTGAATCTCCGACATTTGCTATAAGATACAATCCGTCATCTCTTATCAAAAGAGCCGATAAAGTCGTTCCAAGCTGTAATCCTTCTTTTTCGCCGTAATCATGAAGAGCGGAATTACATTTTACTATCTTTGATTCCAGCTCCTTTTGTATAATCGCATAATCAAAACCATCACAAATCGAAGGGAAAACATTTTCAAACCAATCCAGTAAACTTCTGACAACAGTTGCAGAAGCCATCTCACCTTTTTGAAGTCCTCCCATACCATCGCAAACAACAGAAAGAGCATACCGGTTTTCACCGGTTTCTATCTCCTTAAAACCGATTGCATCCTGATTGACTTTTTTTGTATTTCCTATGTCACTGTTATACGCAATTCTGAATTTCATTTTAAACACCAAAAAAAGCTTATATTTATACATATTTAGCATATCATATTGATTATTTTCAAGCAATAAAAAATGATGCTTTTTATCCTATATTTTGTCCCTTTTATCACCGGTCAAAAATAAAAAGATACCATCCGAAGATGATATCTTTTTTTGCAATTTTTTTGCTCATATTTTGTTTCTTTTACAGTTCCAGTTTGTAATCCTCTTCACATACCGGAACGCTCGTTGAATTGACGGGGTTGACGGTTTCAAATCCTCTGGTGAAATAAATGGTGAATGACTTTTGTCTTCTCTCATCACTCATTCCGAAATAAAGCATATCTGACTCATATTCTTCGAAGGATTCTCTCTGGCTGTCAAGTGCCATTTTATCCATCAGAATATCGCAGTGGTAAGCTTTGTCGTCGTAATAAACTATAGTCCATACAAAGCTGCTGTCACTTGAATCATAAGTCATGGTAGCGTCAAGCAGTGAATAATCCTGTTTATGATACTGTCCTAAGGCACCTACCATCATGGATTCCACATTAAGCTGAACCAAAAGGCCTTCATATAAATCCAAAAACTGCCATGCGCCAAGTTTTCCCTCTAAAACCTGATCTACGAGGAAAGTGTTCGTCTCAAAGGAATCAGTCACAATTCCCTCTTCCGAATCTTCTATATTTCCACTTTCAAAATCCGGGTATCTAAACTCATATGTTTCAATAAGTTTTTTATATATTTTAGCCGCACGCTGCATGTCATCGTCTTTATCGGTTAGGGTCTCGTTAATCATTTTCTCGCAGACTTCTTTGAATGCGTCTATTTTTTCCTTTGCTTCTTCTTCACTTATTCCGCCGGTAACATTTCTTTCGTTAAATTCGTTGTATTCGAATGTAGGGAAATAAGTTAGGGTATACGTTTCCGAATCTTCGGTATCATAATACACATCGTACACAACGGGACTTGAAATCTCCGCAAGCGCCCAGGCAATTTTAAATTCAGCTTCACTGCACGATAGCTCGTCGGTTAATTCAAATGAAGGTTTTGCATCATGCACAGCCGCCAGAATTTCCTTGGTTACCCTGATAATCTTGGGGTTCTTTTTCATCTCCATTTTGTATAACGGATTAACCGCTGTAGGGTTGAATTCAAACTCACCCTTTTCCCTTAATGAATCATACTCGGGTGATAATACTTCATCGAGTACCTCTTCATCTTCGGCAGGCTTTGCGCTTGTATCTGCAGTATTCTCGCTTTCGCCGTCTTCTTCGGTATCCACAGATGCAGTTACCGTAACGGGCTCGGGATAATCCTCAATTGTTTTGGCTTTGTTACATCCGCTGCCTGCGAAAAGTGAAAACACAAATAAAGCAGACATCATAAAAGACAAAAGTCTTTTTAAACTTTTTTTGTAACCGGCATTTCTTTTATTCATATAATTCCTTTGCGTGCCCGAAAGACACTGTTTTTTATTTTATGAAAAATATTACCTAAGGTAATAATCTTCAGCGCAAACAGGGACTATGCTGCCCTTGACCTGGCAAGCTTCTGTTTCGTACGGGTCCTTAAATGTATACTCTGCGAGTTTTTCTTTGTTCGCTTCAAACGATTTGTTTCTTAAAGCATCGCTCATTCCGAAGTATGTCATATCGGGATCGGCATACTGATTCTTTATTCTTTGTTTTTGCAGTACCGCAATCTCAAAAAACAAATCACAATTATACGCCTTTCCGTCGCAAACTACAACATTCCATACCTCATACCAGTTGTCGGACATCAAGTCGTCAAGTTCTTCAACATTTTGTGACGTATAATTACCGTATGAAGCAACCGTCATACATTCGATATTAAGCTGGGTCAGTATAAACTGGTATAATTGAGAGATTTCCAGATTATCCAGTTCTCCTTCGGGAAAATCTTCAATCAAAGTATGCGAAAGAGTAGGCTGAACGTATGCCGTACCATCGTCGTCAATAACATATTCTGTTACATTTTGCTCTCTCATCACGGGGGTGAAATCTGAAGCCAGTGCTTTATATACAGCCTCCGCTTTTTCAATATCCGAATCCTCAGGCGAAACATTATTATTTATCGTATCGACTACATAATCAAGAAGGCTTTCGGATTTAGACTTAATTTCATCTGCATCGGCTTCTTCCACTTCGACTTCATCTCCGGCCTCTTCGTCTCCATGTAAAATGATTCTTGGAAAATTCATTATAAAGAAAGCTGTTCCGTCTTCCGAATTTCCGCCGTCAATACCTGCTGCTATTGGATTGGAAAGCTTTGCCAAATCAATAGCTGCCTGAAAATCATGGTTGCTGATAGCATCTTTTTCGGGAACTTCCACATTATTTTTTCCCTCATACACAGCCTGCAAAATATATTTCGCATTTATGATTATTTTAGGTTTGTCTCTGAAACCCCTTGCTAACGAAACCGGAATGGCATCGGGACAATAAACAAAATGATCGGATTCAAAAGGATCGGGAATTGCGATTAATTCTTCAAATTCCTCCTCGGTCATTTCATCCGAAAATTCCTCTGCCACTTCCATTATTTTGGTCATTTCTGACGGGCTTGTATTCTCTGTTTCGATTATCTCGGGTTCGGGATAATCCTCTATCTTTTTTTCTTTTTCACATCCTGTAAGCGGCAAAAGTGAAAAAACCGTTATTACCGAGATGATTAAGGTGAAAATTCTTTTAGTGCCTGTAGCAAATTTACGTTTTCCAATCATGTCTGTCCTCCTCGCATAACGCATAATTCACCATCAATTAATGTTTATAATCTTCAACACATTCCGGAACCATATTCATCGGGCCGCTTTCCATTGCCCATAAATCGGAATCATAATAAAACAAACTTGATCTGGATGATATAATAAATGTCTTTGCCATAGTGGAATCACTCATGCCAAAATACTTCATTTGAGGTTCGCAGTCAACACTAAAACTCTTATCATATTCATATGTAAGTATTTCACATGCCAGATCGCAGTTATATGCTTTGCCGTCTGCTACAACCACATTCCAGATATTTCGTCCTCTGGTGCCCATTTCATTATCAAGTCTTTCAATGCCCTGATTGTTATATAATCCCGATGAAGAAACTGTCATGCACTCTATATTAAGCTGTGTCAGGATGTACTGATACAACATAGCTAGTCTGGGCTGAGTCGTTGCTTTATCGTTTAAAATATCCTCGACCAGATAAGTCTGATTGTTCCAAGCTTCAACCATCTCTTCATTGGATTCAAAAAACATCTGATCTTCCCCGGTTTTTCTTTCCCTGTAAGATATTTCTTTTGTCAGTGCTTCAAAGATTTTCTCCGCTTTTTCCATATCGGAATCTTCAGCCTTAACATTATTGTCTATTAATGTCTGAATATAATCCGTGAAGTCTTCAACCATTATTTTGGCTTCATCCTGTTCAAGCAGAGAATAATCAGATATTTCGTCAGCCAAATTGCCATCTTCATCCAATTGGAATTGTACCTTCGGAAAATAATTAATATAATAATGAAGCCCATCTTCATCCATACCAAAAGTGCAGGCATCAGCCAAAGGGCAGGACTTCTTCGCCAGGTCTTCAGCTATGAAAGGGTCATAATCAGTTAATACATATTCCGGCGGAATATCAAATTCTGTTTTGCCGTTATATACGGCATCCATCATTTCTTTGGCTACATAAATTATCTCCGGTTTTTCTCTGTATTGTCTGGCTAAGTATTCCGGAATAGCCTTGTGACAAAACTGGAATTTGCCGGTTTCCTCGAAAGGATCGGGAATGGCAATAAAATCTTCAAATTCTTTATTTGTCATGCCACCGGGGTTAGCATCAAAATCTTCAACCGGAATTCCCTCCTCTTCTTTTTCAGAAATTTCGGTTTCAGTTTCTTCAACCTGTTCGAATCCGGGATATTCTTCAACTTCAACCTTTTTAGGTGCACACGAAGATAAAAAACTTACGCAAATTGCGAGCATAAAAGCGGTTAACCGGGTTACAAATCTTTTAGCAGTGTTCATATTGAGCCTCCCTGTTTTCTGCCTGTTCTTGGAGCATAAATGCCAGTTAATTAAAAGTAATAATCCTCCACACATTCGGGAACTTTGTTTTCTTCCACTCCGTCGACAGCCCCATATCCGTAATAAGTTGAATATGTGCCTAAGCTTGCCTTGTTAACTGTATATGTTTTATCGTGAGTGTCATCACTCATCCCGAAATATGTCAAATCAGCCTCGCTGCCCGGATTGGTTATTTTACGATTTTCAAGAACCGCGATTTCCATAAACAAATCGCAATTGTAAGCTTTACCGTCTGAAACAACCACATTCCAGGTATTCTGCCACAAATCAGCCATATAATTGTCAAGTTCTTCGATATTCTTTTTATGATAGGTTCCTGAACCCGAGACGCACATGCATTCAATATTAAGCTGATACATCATAAACTGATAAAACTGTGCGAGTTGGTACTGGTCCAGTTTCTTTTCCCACACTCCTTCAATCAATGTATTCTTGGAAATAATATCAACCGAGCCGTCGGTAAAATCATCAGCTTCGACTAATGACATACCGAAAAGATCCCAGTCGATTGTAAAATCATTGGCTAAAGCTCTGTATACAGCCTTCGCTTTTTCCATCTGGGGAGCATCTTTGTCAACATTTTTATTTATAGTACTTGTAACATACTCAATAAAGCCTTCAAATACTTCCTTGGCATGAGCCGGATTATCATTCTCTATCGTTTCTGCCGTAAAAGACCCGTCATCCTCCTGATATACCGTAAAACTTGGCAAATACGATACAGTGAAGTGTTGATAATCTTCCGAATCAACAGTCGCACCGTAAGTCATCGGGCTTGCCGCACATGCAAGCTCATAAGCAAGGAAAAATTCCTCCGCACTCAAAACATCTTCTGTCGGAATTTCAAATTCGGAATCGAAATTATAGATAGCACACAGAATGTGTCTGGCATTCGCAATAACCTTGGGATTATCTCTGTATTTCCTGCAAAGATTCTCCGGAATATTGGCAGGATTATAAATAAAATTACCGTTTTTCTCAAACGGATCGGGATTGGCGATGAATTCTTCAAACTCCTCGTCGGTCATTGCACCGCTTAAATCCGCTTCACTCGTATATTCCTGTCGCTCTTTCTCTTCTTTTACAACTGACTCGGGCTCGGGATAATCTTCCACGGATATTTTTTTATCTTTACAAGCCGTTGCGAATAATAAAAGAAAAATCAATAAAATACTTGTTGCTAACGAAAGTTTTTTTCTAATCCTTATCATATCGGCCTCCTTTTACACATGCTCACAGGATTAAAAAATCACAAACCATTATTTTTCTGACTGAATGTGTCGCATATAAAGTGCCAGAGCGGTACCCATAAACGCGTTTACGTATTCTCCTTTGCAAAAAGAATCAATGACTTCATCAATCGGAACCGTCTCATACATCAATACTTCGTCGTCATCAAGATGAAGTTCATTCGTCGGTGTCAAATCTTCCGCAAGACATACCGTAATGGAGTTCGAAAAGATTGCAGGGTTCGGTGAACATACTCCGAGTACGGTCATCTTGCCCGTCTTAAATCCGGTCTCCTCCTCAAGTTCCCTGTATGCGCTTTCTACGGGGTCTTCACCCACATCACACATTCCTCCCGGAAACTCTGCGGTGATTTTGCCAAGGCCGTGTCTGAACTGTCTTACCAGCACAAAATTGCCCTGATAAATCGGAATAATCGTTACCCACTCGGTTGCATTGATTACCATGTAATCTCCGTTTATACCGGTGGCTGATTCTTCGTTTCTTTTTTCAACATCAAATATCGGGGTATGAAGTATCTGTTCGCTCTTTTTCACACTCCACATCAGTTCTTCATCTGTCATTTTATAATACTTCCCTTTTAAATTATACGTGTTAAACTCAACCTTTTTAGGGGTCACTTTTTAGTCAAAAAAGGACGGTTCTTTTAGGAGTTAACCATCATGAACCGTCCAAATAATCTTAGATTCTGTCTCTGACCTTTGAATTGATTTCGTCGAAGAGTTTGTCGATTACTTTTTTGATTTCTGCATTTGCATCTTCAACGTTTACAAGTTCTTTTACGCTCTTGTCTCTGGTGGATATTTCTATCTGTCCGTTGGCAATGTTCTTGGGTCCTATGGTTACTCTGACGGGAACACCGAGGAGATCCGCATCCGCGAACATTACGCCGGCCTGAACGTTTCTGTCATCGTAGATTACTTCAACGCCTGCCTTAAGAAGGTCATCGTAGATCTTGTCTGCTGCCTCTTTGCATTCAGCCTTGTCAGGTCTCATGCAGCATAAGTGTACCTGCCAGGGAGCGATTGTGATGGGCCAAATGGGACCGTAATCATCATGCTTTGCTTCCATAACGCTGGCTGCAAGACGTCCGACGCCGATGCCGTAGCAGCCCATGATAGGTGTCTTAACGCTGCCGTCAACGTCCGTATATGTCATTCCCATTGATTTGGAATATTTTGTACCGAGCTGGAAGATGTTGCCTACTTCAATACCACGGCTGATTCTGATGGTCTTTTTGCCGCAGCAGGGGCAGATATCACCGGTTCTGATTTTGGATACGTCTACGTACTCTACATCACCGATATCACGCTTTATATTAAGTCCTATGTAGTGGTAGTCAACTTCGTTTGCACCACATACGAGGTTTTCGATTCCCTCAAGTGATTTATCATAAATGATTTTGCACTTTGCTTCCTGCTTGTAAGGTCCGCAGAAGCCTGCGCAAAGTCCGCACTCGGGGGTAATCGTTGCGGCGTGAACCTTTTCTCCTAAAAGATTGGTTAACTTGGTTTCATTTACTTCGTAATCGCCTCTTAAGAATACAACGATGTATTCGTCAGTCATGTTAGCCTGATAAATAACTGCCTTGCAGGATTCCTCTACTTTGCTGTTTAAGAATGTGCATACTTCCTCGATGGTCTTGCAGTCGGGTGTATTTACTTTTTTAAGTTCGCCTGCAGGTGCGCAGCCTGTATTGTCTACAGTGGTGTCTGCAGCTTCCATATTTGCGCTGTAACCGCATTCATCGCATAAAACGATAGAATCTTCGCCTGCATCAACTAAAAGCATGTATTCGTGCGATACGCTGCCTCCAATCATACCTGAATCGGACTTAACCGAGATAACCTCGGGGATACCGGCACGCTCAAATACTCTGAAGTATGCATTTGCCATTACGTCATAGTATTTTTCGAGATCTTCCTGTGAAGTATGGAAGGAATATGCATCCTTCATCGTAAATTCTCTTACACGGATAAGACCTGCTCTGGGGCGCGCCTCATCACGGAACTTTGTCTGAATCTGATAAATCGAGAAAGGATATTTTGCATAGGTATTGCCCCATTCGCGAACCATCTGAACTGCGGCTTCCTCGTGAGTCATACCGAGAACCATTGAAGCATTGTTACGGTCCTTAAATCTTAAAAGTTCATCTCCTACGCTTTCGAATCTTCCTGATTCTTCCCAGAGTGAACCGGGTAAAACAACAGGGAATAAAACTTCCTGCGAATCAGCCGCATCCATTTCTTCTCTGATAATATTCTCTATCTTTGCAGTCACTCTCTTCATGGGTGGGTAGAGCGAATAAATACCGTTAGAAACGTATTTAATATAACCTCCTCTTACGGAAAATGCGTGTGAATCAATTACGCAGTCCGAGGGACGCTCTTTGAATCTTTCACCAACCATGTTACTTAATTTCATTTTTAAAATCCTCCTAAAATGATGATTTATATATTTTTTTATTCAGGCAAAAACTCCATGATGTCATCGTCTTTATCATTTGCCGATAAATCGATGTCAAGAACATCTGCCATTTTATTCACTAAACCGGTATATTCTTCCAAAGCTTCCGCGTGATTTTCTTTTATGAAGTCTGCATCTTCTCTGCTCGCCGCTTCTTCAAGTTTTAAGGCTTTTTCGAAAAGATTCTTCTCACCAATCATTTTCGAAGTGCTCTTAAGCGAATGAATGTAAACGCAGTAGTTTTTCCAGTCTTCTGCATCAAAGCATTCTTTCAGATGACCTGAGCGCTCGGGCATTTCTTTTATGTATTCGGAGACAATGTTTTTATAAATGTCCGAATCATTCTGACAGTACGAAAGGCCGGTGTCTGTATCGATACCGAGGTCTGAAAGCTTTATCATAAAAGAATCTTTAACCGATTCCTTATCGCTCTCAAGATCAAAAGTGATCTGATTCTCACCTTTTATGATTTTTTCCTCAGGCAGATATTTCAGAAGCATCTTCTCCAGTTCGCTGCCTTCGATGGGCTTCGTGAGATAATCCGAAAAGCCCTCTGCCAGATATCTGTCTCTGGCGCCGCTTATCGCGTCCGCTGTGAGGCAGATAACGGGCGTGTCGATATTGTAGCCTTCAAACTGTTCTTTGATTAAATGCAACGTCTGTGTGCCGTCTAAGCCGGGCATACGCTGGTCCATTAAGATTACGTCGTATTTCTTCGATGCGCAAAGTGTTAATGCTTCGTCGCCGCTTAATGCGGTTTCGATGATTAAAAGAGTCTTCTTTAAAAGATTCTTTGCCACATTAAGATTCATCTTTGTGTCATCGACTATAAGTATTCTGCCTTCGGGTGCCGTGAATGACTCGTGGTAAGTCTTCACTTCTTTCGAAAAGCTTCCTTCGGACAGTTTAACATATGTATCGTCAATCGGAGTTTCGTCCACGATTCCCTGTTTAATCACAAACGAGAATGTTGAGCCTTCTCCGTATTTGCTTTCTGCAGAAAGTCTGCTGCCCATCATTGTAAGCAGTCTTGTAACGATTGACATGCCAAGGCCGGTACCTTCGATGTTACGGTTCTTTTCTTTGTCGAGTCTTTCGAAGGACTCGAAGAGTTTGGGCATGTCTTCTTCTTTTATGCCGACGCCGGTATCTTTTACTTCCACATAAAGCAAAAGGTCTCCGTCGGTAATACCGCTGTTTTTAACAGTCAGTCTTACTTCGCCGGTCTTTGTATATTTTACGGCGTTGGTAAGAAGGTTCATGATGACCTGACTTACTCGCATGTCGTCGCCGTGCAAAGTCTTTGGAATCGAAGGATCCACGTCAACGATAAATTGAAGGCTCTTTGCAGCGGCTCTCTCGGCGATTGAATTCTGAAGATAATGAATCATGTCGACCACGCTGTAATCGACGGGAACAATCTCCATCTTGCCGTCTTCAATCTTGGAGAAGTCAAGAATACTGTTTATAAGTGAAAGCAGTGCGCGTCCCGAAGTACGGATGTTGCCTGCATACTCTTTTATGCTCTCGCTGTCGGTCTCACGAAGAATCATTTCGTTCATACCGAGCACTGCGTTGATAGGCGTTCTGATCTCATGCGACATATCTGCTAGGAAACGGCTCTTGGCTTTGTTTGCATCGTCAGCGGCGCTCTTTTCGAGCTTAAGCACTTTCGCCTCGTATTCCTGCTTCTGCTTGCTTGAAATGAGCTCTTCCATCTTCTGGTTGGCGCTCTGCTCATTCATGTAACTCATGTAGTAGAAGAACGTGATGAGGAAGAAAATAATTAAGTATACGCAGACGTTTACGATAAGCTGTACTCTGGTTTCGGTGAAAAGCTCCATGTTTTTGACAAGTACAACCGTATACCACTGATTTAATACTTCGTTTACGAAAATCGTATATTTATAACCGTCAACAACCGCTTCGGTTCTGCCGTTTCTTGTGTTTAATACGGCATTTAAAAACGCATCGTCTTCAAACACTTCCGAACAGTTCTTACCGTTTAAGGAAGCATCCTTGTGTGCGATAATTCCGCCGTTTTTATCTATTACCATTCCGTAGCCGTTGCCGTTAATGTTGATCTCTTCAACGGTTTCCTGGATATGGTTAAGTGATACGTCGAGCGATACCGAGTTCTTTTTATCCGATAAAAGCTTCGCAAAAGAAATGATGATGTCGCCGCTCTGCGCATCAAGATAAGGTTCTACGATTGCTACATCGCCGTCCGCTTTAACCGCGGCTTTGTACCAGTCACGCTCGTAAGGATTATAATCATCCGGAGCTATCCAGTCGATACCGGACATAAATACATCATCTATTACCGCATAAAATCCCATGAAGTTTTCATCGAATTTTACCTGCTGACTGTAAGTTTCGGATCTTAAATAATCATGAATGATTTCCGTGCTCGCGCCGTCCTGATACATCTGATCCGCTGAGTCTCCCGTCACCCACAAAACCGCTTCGGATGTGTTAAGGTAAGTCGAAAGGCTGTCTGCAATTTTTGAAACCTTGTCCTCGCACTCTCCGTACAGCGTTGAGACCGACTCCTCATAAAAAAGTCTCGAAGTATAAATAACGGCAAAAAACATGAGAATAAAAGTAATGGAAAGAGTAAATACAAAGTTGAATCTTCTCTTTCTGTCACTTACTCTGCCGGTTTTATTTTTCTTTCTGCCGTACATTGCTATGGCATACAGAAGAACAAGCAGTATTATTACCAATACCACCAGAACTCCGAATAACAGAATATTAAGCAGATTGTGCATGTTCAGTACTGTTGCAAGACTCATTTATTCCCCTCAGATTAAAGCTAAACCACACTGATTTTTTACATGCAAAACAAGCAGGTCAAGAGACTATTATCCCGCCTGCCCATATACCGCTTTATTTTAGCACATTTTCACGTGTTCTTGCAATAAAATAGCGACGAGAAGAATTTACGGGCTTTTTTGAGGTTTTTGCATTTACACCCGTAATGTTCCAAAAATCTATTCTATTGTCATAAAATCATCATTTATATCGTAATATTCATCATTGCTTTCGCTTGGCGGATTAATTTATTCTTCCATGCTGACTTTTTCGCCATCTATATAATATTCAAACTCATTCGCATATCCGTCTGCAGATGATTGTATCCATGCAGTGAAAATGCGGAATTCCGCCACTGTTATCTTCGAAAATAACTTCGTCGATACGTTCAACTTTCCAGTCCGCAAAGTAAGTAAATAATACACCCGACTTCCACATTTTTTCTTCTATGTCCCAGTCAGGCGGTAATTCAAGAAACGACTTTTCTACAAAAACATTTATGAAAACAATACCGTTGGGTTTTGTTATGTTTTCAAGTTTTTCAAAGAAACCTTTTATGTTCTCGTCGAAGAGATATTGAACTGTTCCTGTCGAGTAAATAATGTCGAACTTTTCATCGGTACTGAAGGTATTGATATCATCAACATATGCATTGATTTTCACGTTTCTTTTTTCAGCCAATGCAATAGTCTTTTTGATGCCGTTTTCTGTCAAATCAAAGGCCGTTACATCATAGCCCTTTTCAGCCATATAGACTGCATCTTTTCCTTCACCACAGCCGATATCAAGCACCTTTTTATCTTCGGAAGGCGGGCAAAGACGAATCAGTTCATCAAGAAAATCACCGGGTTCCAGTCCCCAGTAATATTCGTCGCCTTCATACCATTTTTCATAATTTGTTCTGATACTCATCTCTTCCCCTGAATTACAAATCTTTTATCATAAAAAGAACCAAATCATCGTCATTAACGCAGGGTGCATATTGTTCAAGCTGTTTACCCTGATACCATACTCCGCTGCCGTCGAAAACATAGCCTCTTTTAACATACAGTCTTTGCGCAGCGCCATATCCCGAATGGACTCCGACTGCCAGATAAACCTGCTTTGATATTTTAGAAGCTTCTTTTTCAGCTGCGTCTAAAATCTTAGTTCCGATGCCTTTGTTGTGAACATCAAAGAACACAGTCAAATCCACTATTTCGGGAATTCCTTTGTTGGCTAAGTAGCCTTCATCAGGATTCAAAACAAGCGTACACTGGCCCGAAACTCTGCCTTTATACTCAGCTATAAAAACGAGTCTTTTTCCTTCTTCCTGATCTTTAAAATAATTTTCGTATGTTTCGATATTCGGGTGCCATCCGTACGATAAATATGTATCGTACAAAATCTTAGCATCTTCCGAAATCATGCTTCTAACTTTTATTTTTCCGTCATCAAAATATGTTTTCATTTTATATCCTATCTTACCAACTTTCCTTTGAAATATCGCTCCTGAAAATCAATCATCTTGAGGATTTCTTCGTCTGAATAATCGCTTTCGTCGAGTGATACAATCCATTTGTCTTCCACGTCATTGAAACGATGATAAACTGCAATGACCTTTCCTTCGAAGGTCCATAACGGCTTGTCGGTGCCAAGCACATACACATCCTGTTCTGCGCCGTCAGGAGCTATGATTCCTTCGACAAATCCGTAGTTAACAGGGTAAACATTTTCCGGGTGTCTCGGGTGATGACTTCCAATCGGGCGGTCAATTATGCCCTTGACAGTCATTCCGACTATCGGCTTTACCTTAATGCCGACTACACCGTACTGCGCCTGTTTTTCCTTTGGATAATACAATTCCATATCCTCGGGAGATGCAGAATCTATGTCTTCCTCTGTATAACCGCACTCGAGCAAAGGAAGGTTCGCATACAGTTCTTCAAACGAATCAAAGACAAACAAATCCTCAACCATCACACACAAAGAATCATTCTCATCTTCGGTGTTATTAAATACAATTGTGTCTCCGACGGAAATGTCTTTTCTTTTTTCATCGAGCAATCTTAGTTCAATTGTTTTAGTGCCTTCCCTAATCATCTTAAGCGGAGAAGGCGTTAAATTCATAATGTGTCTTTTCAAACTAATTTTCCTTATTTTACGATTAAAACTGAAAAGTATCCTGCTTCATCAGGTATGGATTTAAGATCATAAAAGATACGCTCATTTTCCATTCCGCAATTTTCAACCAAAAATGCATTTCTGCCGCTCGCAGATACCTTTTCTTTTATTTCTTTAAGATTCTTTCCAACCTTTAAAATCACCAGCGTTCCGTCGAATTCGCAATACTCTCCTGAAGTTATCATCACTGCTGCATCGCCTAAGGAAAGAGGCAGTTTCAAGCCGGCTGAAGCGGCGCTGAATGATGTAATGCCATTGATAATTTCATAGTCGTATCCGCTATCTTTTATGATGTCTGCAACATAATAAAATGTCGAATAAAACTGTGGATCACCCAATGTTAGGAACGCAACACTCATGCCCCTTGCAAGGTACTCCATTATCTGCTTAGCTGCCTTCTCGTGAAACTCTTTTATGTCGTCTTCACGCATGGGAAAATCCAACAGCAGCAATTCTTTTGAAGCGATTTCATCTACGGCACCCTGCGCAATTTTATACGCAATCCCCGGCTCTCCCTTACTCTTAGGACATGCTATACAGTCTGCATTTTTAATTGTTTCAACAGCCTTCAAAGTCAGAAGCTTCGGGTCCCCCGGTCCGACTCCGACGGCATATAATTTACCTATCATTTTTTTATTCTTTTATAATAAATCTCTTAATTCTTTTATTTTCGTAAAAGATGTTTCCCGATCAGATCCCGGATTGACCGTAATCAGAACGGGAGTAATACCTACCTTTGCCGCACCCTCAAGATTGGCGACTCTGTCATCCACAAATACCGTTTCTTCGGCGGGAACTCCGCATTTGCCAAGCGCATCCAGATACATTCTTTCATCAGGTTTAAAGACTCCAATGGAGCAACTGTAAGTATAAAAAGAAATGTACTTCAAAACTCCGATATATTCCAGCTGAGGAGTAATGCTCGGCCACGTATCTGAGATGATACCCAGTTTAAAAGATTTTGACAGTTCTTTTACGGCATCAACGGTTCCCGGATAAACGATATAGTTTTTCATGTTGTAGGTTCTGTCGTAAGCGATTTCTTCCAGTTCTTTCAAAGACAATCGCATGCCCAGTTCCTTTGATACAATCGAATAGAATTCAATGTCCTGTTTGTACTCTTCTTCCATCGTATATAAAAGATGGTTCTCTTCAAGAAAATCTATTCCGACATACTTGGCTCTTCTTATCTCTTCGGGGTCTATACCGTTTATTCTGTCGCCGACAATTTCATAAAATTTGTTCGTAAGCATCCAGTCACCCGAAGCAGGCGCATCTAACGTATAACCGACATCAAGAAATATAACTTTTTTGTTTTCGAGAATTTTGTTCATATCGATAAATACGTAATATTATTCCTTACTCATAAAAGAGTTAAACCATGCTCTTTCACTAAATTCCTTCTTCCTCGGAAGCAGAGGTTCGTTTTCCGCAATTCCGACAGGGAGAACGCAAACTAAATCATATTCTTCAGGTACATTTAGTATCTTTGCAATCTTATCACATATTCTGTCATCATCTGTAATATGACCTTCAAACCAGCAACTCTGATATCCCAATTCAACTATTGCCAAAAGCATATTTTCTATAGCCGCCGAATAATCCTGAATAGCAAAACACTTATCTCTGTATGCGTTAATTCTCTTGGTTAAAACGCAAATCATCGCCGGAGCCGTTTCCGCTATGGGTGGATTGATGACAGCATGTATTTCTTTTAGGATGTCTGAATCATCCACGCATATTAAACTTGTCGTCTGTTTGTTGCATCCGGACGGCGCATCCAATCCCGCCTGCATTATCTTTGTTAAGTCTTCTCTCGGAACTTTATTCGGTTTATACGTTCCGCGATAACTGTGTCTGCTTTTTATTGTTTCTATAACGTTCATCTTTTTTACCATCCCTTGCTATCCTTTTATCCGAGCTGTCATATACTCAGCATATCTTTTAGCCAAATCCATATCATAATCAGGCTTGTCGCCTTCCAGATACTCAGTCATTGCAGTTTCGATTAAAGATTTATATTCCGTCGGAAGATGTTCTAAAGCCCACTCTCCGCCTTCTTTTTTAGACAGCACAAGTTGCTCTTCTTTGTATGCCAGCACCCTTGCCAGATTTAGAATAAGATACATCGTATTCTCTGCAATATCATTCGGCGCATCAGAAACATCGTCCAATATGGAATCCATATAAAAATATGCCGGTACCTCCGAAAAGACTTCTTCAATCGAAGCACCGTACAAACATCTGCCTCTTTTTATAAGAATTGAAAAATGTGCAGCGAGATCTTTGTCCTCGCCTTTCATCTTGCATATATAATCCTCAGGATTATCTTCGTACCATTTCATATGCATTTCAGAAAAATGCAGTTCAAACGGCGTGGGATAAACAAACGGATTGCAGACATCTTTCAGAACAATGCTCATCTCTATCCCTTTGGCAGGCGCCGATGAATTACATTTGATTACCATATCCATGAACAATCTTTTTACATCGTCTGACATAGGTCTTTCGACAACCACGATTAAATCCAGATCGCTTTTTGACGGATTAAAACAACCCATGACCGCAGAGCCGTGTAAATATATTCCGACCAGATTGTCTTTTAGGATTGTTTTCGATTGTTCAACAAATATATTGATTAGATTTTCAGTCTGTTCCGGTAACATTTTTTATCTTTCCGTATGATCACCATGCAAAAAACCAGTCACTTCAATATTAAATTCATATTCTTCATCATACCATTTTTTCATACGTTCCCCCTGTTAATCAGTAAAACTGTAAGTTTCTTAGTTAATTAACTTCCGATTTTATGTTCTATCGCTCAACTCGACAAACCTGAATTTAGCGATTCAACCATTCTTTTAGTCGAATAAATACTTCTTCCTTATCTTTAGCAGGTATTACCCCGCTCTTTTTCAACGCATAATGATGTCCAAACTCGCTATCAGTATAAATGCTCTCGTTTAGCATTACAGGCTTATCATATCTTGGCCTTACATGAATATGAATGTGAGGATTCGGTACTGCCTCTTTATAGAAATTATTCATCAAGCAACTCCAATTACATAGAGTAGCGCCTAAAACAGTCTTTAAACACGCCTCCACTTTACAAACCAGATTGCGAAGCTCTTCCCATTCATCGTCTGTCAGCTCTGACATTGAACCGCAGTGACGCTTCAAGACCAAAATACATCGTC